>NZ_VJON01000001.1 GCF_007556685.1 Tepidimonas charontis
GCGGGCGCGAGAGGAAGTAGTGCGAGCCCGACTCGATCAGGCGCAGCGCAAACGCGGTTTTGTCGACGTAGTAGTAGGCGTTGTCTTCGCGGATCTTGGCGAAGGTCTGGATGCCGATGGGGAGCTTCAAGCGTTGCACGCGGCGATTATGGCATCGTCCCTACTGTGTCATCGCCACTACTGCGGTGGGCGGCGCGCACTGGATGGATGTCGGCCAAGCCGAGATGGACGCGGGCATGGTGGCGATGGCATTGGTGCGCTGGTGTTGCTGCCGCCGCGGGCATCACCCGCGTGCGCGGGTGGCGCTGTTGCCGAGTGCCCGTAGCGCACGGTATGTGAAACGTTATGTGGGACAGCCTGAAAACATCGACAATCTTTCATGCTTTGTTCTATGCCTACTCCTGAGCGGCTTCGGATACGTGCCCGGCACACCATCGGCGTCCGGTCGCTGCGGCTGCGGCTGCAGCGTGGCGCTGCGGCAGCGGTTGGGCGCTGCGGCTGCCGCGCCGTGCGGCGGCGTGGCGTTGCGGCAGCGTGGTGCGGTGACGGCTGGGCGCGGTGGCACGCAAAGCGCCATCGACGATCGCCGCCGTTGCCACGGGCCTCAAGCGGCGTCGAATGCGATGGTGCGCACGCCCTGTGGCGTACCCAGCAAGCACAGGTGCGCGCGCTGGTGGGCAAATACCCCCACTGTCACCACGCCGGGCCAGTTGTTGACCATCGACTCGAACGCCAGCGGATCGTCGATCGTCAGCCCCGTCACGTCCAGAATGTGCTGGCCATTGTCGGTGACCAACGGCACGCCGTCGCGCAGGCGCACACGGGCACTGCCACCCAGGGCCGCAAACTGGCGGATCAGCCGCTGCGTGGCCATCGGAATGACCTCCACCGGCAGCGGGAAGCGCCCCAGGCGCGCCACCCACTTCGACTCATCGGCGATACAGATGAAGCGGCGCGCCTGGGCGGCGACGATTTTTTCCCGTGTCAGCGCGGCGCCGCCACCTTTGATCATGCAACCGCCGGGCTCGATTTCGTCGGCGCCGTCGATGTAGACCGACAGCTCGGGCACTTCATTGGCGTCGAACACCGGAATGCCATGCGCCTGCAGCCGCAGCGTGGACGCCTCGGAGCTGGATACCGCGCCGGCGATGGCGATCTTGGAGGCCGCCAAAGCGTCGATGAAGCGGTTGACGGTCGAGCCAGTACCGACCCCGATCACCTGCCCCGGCTCGACATAGGCCAGCGCAGCACGCCCCACCAGGGCCTTGAGTTCGTCTTGTGTCATGGCCGAAGCGGCCGAGTCGGTATGCATCGAAACATCCTGTGCCAAAACCCGGACAACGATCGCCCAGGGGATGCGACAATCGGCCCTGCGGTCCACAGCGGCGTTGGCGTGAGCCGCGCATCCTTCCACGTCACCCCGGCACGACCGGCGCCCGCCCCCGCGCTACGCCGCAACACCACAGCGGCGGACGTGAGGCGACGTCACCCCGATTATCTATGACTTGGCTGCCCTATGCCCCCTTGCGCAGTGCGCTGTTTCGGCTCGACCCCGAGCGCGCCCACGATCTGACCTTGTCCACCTTGGAGCGGCTACAGCACACGCCGCTGGCGTGTGTGCTGCGTCAACCACGCATCGACGACCCTGTCACCCTGGCCGGTCTGCACTTTCCGAACCGGGTGGGCCTGGCCGCGGGCCTGGACAAAAATGCGCGCTGCATCGACGCCTGGGCGGCGCTGGGCTTCGGTTTCGTCGAGGTCGGCACCGTCACACCGCGCCCCCAGCCCGGCAACCCGCGGCCTCGTCTGTTTCGGCTGCCGCAGGCACGAGCGCTGATCAACCGCTTCGGCTTCAACAACGATGGACTCGACGCCTTCGTGGCCCATGTGCGTCGCGCGCGCGTGCGGCAGCAGCCAGGGGGCGGCGACTTGGTGCTGGGCCTCAACATCGGCAAAAACGCCAGCACGCCCATCGAGCGCGCCACCGACGATTATCTGCTCGGCCTGGAGGGGGTCTATCCGTGGGCGGACTACATCACGGTCAATATCTCCAGCCCCAATACGCAACATTTGCGCCAATTGCAAAGCGATGCGGCCTTGGATGCGCTGCTGGCTGCGCTGGCCGAACGCCGCCAGGCGCTGGCCGATCGGCACGGCGTGCGGCGCCCGATCTTCATCAAAATCGCGCCAGACTTGGACGACGATCAGATCGCCGTCATCGCCGCGACCCTGCAGCGCCACGGCATGGACGGCGTCATCGCCACCAACACGACGCTGGCACGCGATGCGGTAGCGGGTCTGCCTCACGCGGACGAGGCGGGTGGTCTGTCGGGGCAACCGCTGCAGGCCGCCAGCAACCGCGTCATTGCGGCGCTGCGGGCGCGCTTGGGGCCCCGCTTCCCCATCATCGGCGTCGGTGGCATCATGGATGCCGCCAGCGCCTGCGCCAAGCTGGACGCCGGCGCCGACGCGGTACAGCTCTACACCGGGCTCATCTACCGCGGCCCGGCGCTGGTGCACGAAGTGGCCCTGGCGCTGCGCGACGCACGCGGCCGCCGCGCCGCATGACGGCAACCCGCGCCGGACGCACACCGGCTGTGCGGTCAGCCGCTTGGGCCGTGCGCGCTGGCGGGCGACACCAGAACATCGCAGGGCGCTTCGGCCACCACGTGCTTGGTGACGCTGCCCAGCAACAGATCCTCCGCAGCGCTGGTGCCGTGCTTGCCGATCACGATCAAATCGCACCGATGGGTCTGCGCCGTCTCCACGATCGAGGGCGCGGCATCGGCTTCCCGCAGCAGCAGCGTATAGCGCGCCGACGTCCAGCCCTGGGCCTGCGCCAAGGCACGCAAGCGCGCGTGCGCACGCGAACGCGCCTGCTGCCGGTACATAGCAATGGTTTCGTCGGGTACGCCAGCAAAGCGCAGTTTTTCTTCGAACGGCACGCGGTAGGCATGCAACAGGTGGATATGGGCTACCGGTGCCAGAGCATCGGCCACGGCCAACGTCGGTGCGGACCACGGCGAAAAATCCACCGGCAGCAGCACGCGTTCATAGGGCTGGGTGGGTTCGCCACGCACCACCAACAAGGGTTGCTGGGTTTTGCGCAACAAGCGTTCGGCCGTCGTGCCCAGCAGCAGCCGTCGCGCGCTCGCCCCCGCGCTGTCTTGCCCCAGTGCGCCCACCACCACCAAACGCGCCTCACAAGCCGCCGCCACCTCTGCCAGCGCCTGTACGGGGTGCCCCGACAGCAGCACGGCGCGCACCGGTCGCCCCAGTGGCTGGCTCAGCCGTTGCGCGCATCCTGCAAGGGTGGCGCGCACCGTGCCGGCCACCGTCTCGACACCGCGGGTGGCGCTCAGCCATTCCTGCAAGGACGCAAGCCAGTCCTGCGGCAAGACATGCACCAGCGCCAGCGGCGCATCGCTGGCGCGCGCCAGGCGCAACGCGCGCTCTTGGGCGCGCTCGGCCCCGGGTGAAAAATCGCTGGCCACGACGATGGCGCCTTTCAGCGTCGCATCCGCAGCCAAGTCGATCGGTCGGTCCAACAGCATCATCACCACTCCAGCCCCGCAGGCGCATCGTTGTTCTGCACGGTCTCTACCCGTCTGGCGCTACCCGGCCACCTATCATTCCGGAGGTGAAGCCGGCGCTGCAACCAGCGCGGCCGCCAGGGTCTGTGCCGCATGCACGGCAGCATCGCGAAACGGTAGAAAAACGCGCTGCACCGGCAGGGTAGCGAGTTGGCGCAGCGCGGCCTCATCGCGGGCGGTCACGGCCACGGCGCCCGTGTAGCCGGCCGCACGCAAGCCGTGCACCAAGGCACGGGTGGACTCCACCAACGGTAAGGTCACCACCACCCAGCGCACATCGACCAGTGGCAGCGATTCGAGAAAGTCGAGATTTTCCGCGTCGCCGTAGTGCACCGGCAGCCCTTCGCGCTTGAGGTCACGCACCGCCTCGGGATCGTGGTCGATGCCGGTGGCGGCAACACCCGCCGCCCGCAGCTCCCGCAACAGCCGACTGCCATAGCGTCCCAGGCCAAAGATCAACACGTCGGCTTCGCCCTGGCGCGGCGGATGCCGATCCACGGCCAGCTCGCGAAAGGGTCGCCGGCGCTCGAACACATCCAACCACGGCGCCAGTCGTTCATACAGCGGCTGCGAGTACAGAATCATGTACGTCGATAAGGTAATCGTGATCAACCCGACCAAGGTCGTCAACCCCAGCGCCTGCACGTCCACGTGCCCGAGCGTGATGCCCATGGCCACGAAAACGATGGAGAACTCGCTGATCTGCGCCACCGTCAACCCCGCCAGAAAGCCGGTGCGCTTGCGATAGCCCATATAGCCCATGATGGCCATGACGATGAGCGGGTTGCCAATCAATACGCGAAGACCGACAGCACCAAGGCACTGCTCAACTCCTGGCCCAAGGTGGTCAGATCCAGCTCGACCCCCAGGTGAATGAAAAAAAACAGCAACAAAAAATCACGAATGCCGCCCAAGCGCGCACTGATGGCGTCTCGGTAGTGGGTGGAGGCCAAGGTGAAACCGGCGACGAACGCGCCCGCTTCCATCGAAAACCCCGCCCACGCACCCAACGCCGCCAGCCCCGTACCCCACGCCAGCGCAAACACCAGCAAAAGCTCTTGCGAGCGCGCCATTGCCGCCACCAGCCGCGGCAGCACCCACCGCATCACCAGGGCAATCAACCCCACCGCCAACGACAGCCGCGTGGCCAGCGACACGGCCACATCCGTCCACGCCGCGGTTGCACCGCCGTCCGCCGGGGTGCGCAAGGCGCTCATCGCCATCATCGCCAGCACCACCGCCAAGTCTTGCACGATCAGAAAGCCGACGGCGATGCGTCCGTGCAGCGAATCGAGCTCGCGCTTGTCGGTGAGCAGCTTGACGATGATGATGGTGCTGGAAAACGTCAGCGCCACGGCCACGTACAGCGCCGTCATCACATCCTTGCCCAGCAGCAACATGAGCCCGAATCCCAATACGATGGTGAACGCCAGTTGCCCCAGGCCGGTGGCCAAGGCCACTGGGCCGATGTGGCGCACATGTTGCAAGTCGAGCTTGAGGCCGACGATGAACAGCAGCACCGTCACCCCGATTTGCGCCAACAGCGCCACTTGGTCGTGCGCTTTGACCCAGCCCAACCCCGCTGGACCCAAGGCGATGCCGATGACGATGTAGGCCATCAGCACCGGCTGGCGCAGCCGCACGAAAACGGCGCCCACCAACGCCGCCACCAGCAACAACGCAGCGAATTCGGCAAACGGCGTATCGAACATGGACGCTTGGCGTGATCTGGCTAACCGAGTGCCATGCAACACCCGCATCGGCCGCCGGGCGGAGCGGGTGGACCGCATAAAGGCCCCGGACACAGCATACCCCAGAAACCAACGTGCACGACGGCGTCGGCACATGCTCGCTGCCGCGGCAGTACTTCACGCCACCGTCACCGTCCATCCCCATGCAGAAAGCGGCCTGCACGGGCTTCAAAGGTGATGGCGGACAACGCCAGGCCCATGAAACGCGACAAGCTGGGAACGCTCGCATCAGCCCATGGCTGTCGATGATGCCCGTCTCGGGCGACCACAAGGCCGCCGAGGCGCGCAACGCCGGGGCACGGCGGCCCACCTCTGCGGCGCTGAGCCACTGCAGTGGCACGCCGTTGGCTGCTGCGCGCTGGGCTATCGCCGCGAGAGCGGCCTCCTCGTCGGTGGCCGTGGCCACCACCAGCTTGCCGCAGCGGCGGTGCGCCACGCCACAGCGCTGGGCCAATTCGTACAGCAGGGCGCGCCCACGGACGCACCAACGTGCCTAGCGCGAACCGGGTGCGTAGTACAGGCCGGCGTGGATAACTTCGCTGTTGCGGCTGCTGATGCCGGTGCCGATGGCGCGCTCACGCTCCAGCACCACCGTCTGCCACCCGGCCTGTGCCAACGCGCGCGCCACCGCCAGGCCGATGACACCGGCCCCCACCACGACAGCGTCGACGCGCTCCATACCTAACGCCGTCCCGCCAACCAGGCGGTGCTACCCAAGACAACCGTCAACGCCGCGAAATGCAAAAACGACCAGTTGGCGATGCTCAAACCCAGAAATGTCCAGTCGATGGCGGTACAGTCACCGCTGCCTCGAAAAATCATCGGGATGGCGCGCCGAAGCGGAAAGGCCTCGATCATGCCGTAGAAGTCGCGCCCGCAGGCCGCGACTTCCGGCGGAAACCACTGCAGCCACGATTGCCGCGCCGCCACCACCGCCCCGAACACAGCCCACAGCGCCCCCACGCCCAACAGCGTCCGCACCAGCGCCACACGCACCCACACCGCCAGCACGGCCGTGGCCAGCGTCAACAGCAAGGCATAGCGCTGCACGATGCACATCGGGCATGGCTCCAAACCGACGACGTGTTGCAAATACAGCCCGGCGGCCAAGAGCGCCGCACACCATGCCGCCACCACCGCAGCGACGCGGCGCGGCCGCCCCATCCACGCCACGACCGCGCCCAGCCCATCCACGACGACGCGCGGGCGGCCGCCACGGCGCCCACTTTCAGTTGGCATCGGCAAATGCCCTTTCGATGACGAACTGCCCCGGGGTGCTGGTGTTGCCTTCGACGAAACCACGACGCTCGCACATGGCTTTGAGGTCGCGCAGCATCGCGGGACTGCCGCAAATCATCACCCGGTCGGTCTGTGGGTTGAGGTCCGGCAGGCCCAGCTCACGCGCCATCTGTCCGCTTTCCACCAATTGCGGGATGCGACCTTGGCGTTCGAACGGCTCGCGCGTCACGGTCGGATAGTAAATCAATTGCGTACGTACATAGTCGCCGAGAAATTCGTGCTCGGGCAGCTCGCGCGTCAAATAGTCGCGGTAGGCCAGCTCGGCCACTTGCCGCACCCCGTGCACCAGAACCACCTGTTGAAACCGCTCGTACGTGGCGGGGTCCCGCACGATGCTCATGAACGGAGCCAGACCGGTGCCGGTGGCAAACAGGTACAGGTTCGCCGCTGGCAACAGATAGTCGATGACCAAGGTTCCGGTCGGCTTATGGCCGACGATGACGGCATCGCCGGGCTGGATGTGCTGCAGCCGGCTGGTCAGTGGCCCATCCGGCACCTTGATGCTGAGGAACTCCAGATGCTCCTCGTAATTGGCGCTGACGATACTGTAAGCGCGCAGCAAGGGCTTGCCGCTTTCCAGCCGCAAGCCGATCATCGTAAACTGGCCGTTGAGGAAGCGCAGACCGGGGTTGCGCGTGGTGGTGAAGCTAAAGAGCCGGTCGGTCCAGTGGTGCACGCTCAAGACGCGCTCTTCATCGAATGCTGCCATGATAATGGAGATGGGTACGAAACGAAGGCCCCAAGCGTAGCGCGGTCGCCCTGTCCGCGCCTTGACTTGACGCAACGCCCTGTCGGCTTTGGGGAAGCGGGGAACGCGTTACAGTTGAGTCTGCTGCAGCGCACGCCCGCCGGATGGCGCACGGTGTGCGCTGAGCACTCAATCCTAACAAACCTTTCATGCCATAAAGCGTAGGCTGACATTCCAGCAAGGCATGAAGGACTCGAACACGGAGCGTCGACACATGGCACGCATGGTTCGCTGCATCAAACTCGGCGTCGAGGCCGAGGGCCTGGATTTTCCGCCCTACCCGGGCGAACTGGGCAAGCGCATCTACGAAAACGTCAGCAAGCAAGCCTGGCAAGACTGGCTGCGCCACCAGACCATGCTGGTCAACGAAAACCGACTCAATCTGGCCGATGCACGCGCCCGCCAATACTTGGCGCGGCAAATGGAAAAACACTTCTTCGGTGAAGGGGCGGACGTGGCCGCCGGCTAC
Source organism: Tepidimonas charontis (assembly GCF_007556685.1). GTDB lineage: Bacteria > Pseudomonadota > Gammaproteobacteria > Burkholderiales > Burkholderiaceae_C > Tepidimonas > Tepidimonas charontis. The sequence goes on from NZ_VJON01000001.1 coordinate 7,861, forward strand.
GTGCCGCCCAAAGCCGACTGATGGCGCGCCGTGCAGGCAGAGGTCGAGTGGCTGCCCGATGGCACGCCACGCAGCGCTCGTTTCCGTGACATCTACCGCAGCCGCGGCGCCGACGGTCAGGGCGGTCTGGCGCAGGCGCGCTACGTGTTCTTGGCCGGCTGCGGTCTGTGGGCTGACGGCGGCAGCACGGCGTGGGCGGGCCAGGCGCGCTGGCATGTGCTGGAGAACGGCTTCGGCCTGGGCTTGAACGCGCTGGCCACCTGGCACGCCTGGCTGACGCAGCCCGCTGCGCCGCCCACGCTGTTTTACACCGCCACCGAGGCCTATCCCGCGTATGCCGACGATGTGCGCCGCAGCGCAGCGCCTTTTGCAGCGCTGCAGCCGCTGGCGCAATGGCTGGCGGCGCGTTGGCACGGCTTGCTGCCTGGCGTGCATCGCTGGATCTGGCATGGCGCAGATAGCGTCGGCCAACCACGCACCCTGTATCTGACGCTGCTCATCGGCGAGGCCGCACACACCCTGCCCACGCTGGACGTCGCCGTCGATAGCGTCTTTTTGGACGGCTTCGACCCCGCCGCCAACCCGGCCATGTGGGCACCCGAGGTTTTGCGTGCGGTCGCGCGCCTGTGCCGACCGGGCACCCGTGCGGCCACCTGGACGGTGGCACGCAGCGTGCGCGACACCTTGACGACTCTGGGCTTCGAGGTACGCAAGGCCCCTGGCCTGCCGCCCAAGCGCCATTGCCTACGGGCCACATACGCCCCGCGCTGGAAGCCGCGCTCGGCGCTGCGCACGCCATCCTGGCCCGATGAAGCGCCGCGCCAAGCCATTGTCGTGGGGGCTGGGTTGGCGGGGGCTGCCAGTGCCTGGAGTCTGGCGCAGCGCGGCTGGCACGTGACGGTGCTCGATGCCGCCGACCACGTCGCTGCAGGGGCCTCGGGCTTGCCCGTCGGCCTGGTGGCGCCGCATGTCTCGCCCGACGACGCGCCGCTGTCGCGCTTGACGCGCGCGGGCGTTGCCGCCACCCTGCAGCGCGCTGCCGCACTGCTGGAGGTCGGCACCGATTGGGCCCCCAGCGGGGCGTTGGAGCACCGGGTGGATGGCAAGCGCGCCTTGCCGGCCACCGACGCTTGGCAGCAACACGGGCGCGCCTGGAGCACCACAGCCGACGCCGCCCGACTGCGCGATGCCGGCCTACCACCCGACACCCCCGCGCTGTGGCATGCCTGTGCGGCGTGGCTGCGCCCGGCGCGGCTGGTCGCGGCGCAGCTGTCCCATCCTCGCATCACGGTGCACACCGGCGCGCGCGTGGAGGCGCTGCGGCGCGACCCCAGCGATGGCGCCTGGGAGGCGCTGGGGCGTGGCAGGCGGTGCTGGGCCCGCGCGCCCGTGCTGGTGCTGTGCGCGGGGTTTGATACGCACGCGGTGCTGGCCAGCACCGGAGCGGCGACCCTGCCGCTGCACGCCCTGCGCGGGCAAGTGGCGTGGGCCGCGCTGGCGAACCTGGACGCGCAGACGCGCGCGGCACTGCCGCCGTTTCCCGTCAATGGCCATGGCAGCCTGATCAGCGGTGTTCCTGGCGATGACGGGGCGCCCCTGTGGTGTATGGGTTCGACCTTCGTGCGCGGCGTCAACGACCGCACGCCCAATGTCGCTGAACATGCGGCCAACTGGGATAAATTGCACCGGTTGTTGCCCGCCACCGCCGAGGCGCTGCGCGCTGCCTGGCCCCATGCCCAGCGCTGGGCTGCGGTGCGCTGTACCGTCCCCGACCGGATGCCGGTGGTCGGTCCCGCGGATGCGACGCGCTGGCCGGGGTTGCATGTGCTCAGCGGTTTGGGCGCACGTGGGTTGACGCTGGCGGTGCTGTGCGGGGAGGTACTGGCCGCCGACCTGCACGGCGAGCCGTGGCCGCTGGAGCGCAGCTTGGCGCGGGCGCTGCAGGCCAGCCGCTGGCTGCACGCGCCAGCGACGACGCCTCTCCATCAGTCTCCGTAGCGCACCTGCACATAACGCCCCGGCGCCGCCCCCAGCGCGGGGTGGACCGGCGGCGTGCGCGCCGGCACCTCGCCGCTGGAGTGGGCGCGCAACCACGCCTGCCATGACGGCCACCAACTGCCCTCCAGCCGCGGCGCCACCGCCAGCCACTCGTCGGGCGTGCGCCACGCTTCGTGCATACCGGTGGTCAGCAAATGGTGGTAGCGGCCGGCGTGCCCCGGCTCCGAAACGATGCCGGCGTTGTGGCCGCCGTTGGTCAACGCAAAAGTCACTTCGGCCGACACCAGCTGATGAATCTTGTAGACCGAGCGCCAGGGTGCCACATGGTCCTTCACGGTGCCGACGGCAAACACCGGCACGCGGATGTCGCGCAACGCGATGGGCTGGCCCTCGAAACGGAAACGCCCCTCGGCCAAATCGTTGTTGAGGTAGCACTGGCGCAAGTACTGGCTGTGCATCACCGCCGGCAGGCGCGTCACGTCGGCGTTCCACGCCATCAGATCATTGCCGACCTCGTCTTCACCCAGCAACCAGCGCCGCGTCTGGCTCGACCAGACCAGCTCGCGCGAATGCAAGAATTGAAACGAGCCGGCCATCTGCTGCCCGGTCAAAAATCCGCGCGCCGCCATCATGTCTTCCAGCAGTCGCACCTGCTCTTCGTCGATCAAAATGCCCAGCTCGCCCGGCTCCTTGAAGTCCGTCTCAGCCGCCAGCAGCGTCAAACTGGCCAACAACCCCTTCACCCCGGGGTTGTCGGTGGCTACGATCTGGCAGCCCAGGCGTGCATCTCCTCCGCCCAGCGCCGCCGCGGCAATGGCCGCAAATGTCCCGCCAAGGCAGTAGCCCATCAGATGCACCGGGACTTGGGTGGCGCAGTGCACGTATTCCAAGGCGGCCAGTACACCGTCGCGCACATAGTCGTCCATCCCCAGCAGCGCGTCGCCTTCGTCCGGGTTTTTCCACGACACGATATACACCGTGTACCCTTGCCCGACCAACCAGCGCACCAGCGAGTTGTGCGGCGACAGGTCCAGGATGTAGTACTTCATGATGCACGAGGGGATGATCAACACCGGCTCGCGCTGCACCGTCGGGGTGGTCGGTGCATATTGCAACAGCTCGATGAGCGCGTTGCGCATCACCACCTGCCCCGGCGTGGTAGCCAGCTTGCGCCCCGGCACGAGCTCGGGGTCGAAACGCGGCGGCGGCTGCAGGCCAAGGCGCCAACGTACATCCTCGATGACCTGGCCCCACCCCTTCCATAGTGACTGCCCCCCGGTTTCGACGGCGCGCTGCAGCGCCTGCGGATTGCTCCACAGCACATTGCTGGGCGACCACATATCCAGCCACTGCTGGCCATAAAAGCGCATTTGCTCTCGGCTGTGGGACTGCATGCCACGCAACGAGGCGGCCTGCTGCCACCACAGCTCGACCGCCTTGGCGGCGCCGGCCAACGCCCGCCATGGCCACCACTGCCAGGACGGATGGGTATAGCGCGGATCGCCTTGCAGTGCCTGCGCCAGTGCCGTCATTTCGGCAGTGGCCGCGGGTTCGGGTGACGGCGGCGCGTCGCGCAAGGTGCCTGCCGCCGCCAACGGCCCCTGTGCCGCCAGCGCGGCCGTCTGCGCCCAGGCGCGCAGCGCATCCGCCCACCAGGCCTGGGCATGCTGGGCGGCTTGGCGCGCCAGACGCCATTGCGTGCCGGGCGAGCTGCTCAGGTGCAGCCACCAGTCGGTGCCGGCAAGCGCCAGCGACAGGGGCGACACCCCGCTCCACAGCCGTGCCATCAACACCGTGGCCTGCTGGTCCAGTGCATCGTGCGGATCCGCTCGCCGCCGGGATTGCGGCGCCCGTGGCTGCGGTGCTCGTGCCGCCGCCCCCCCCGACGGCGCAGAGGGTGGCGAGGCCGACGATGCCGCGGCAGTAGCCGCCAGCGCCGCCGATCGAGCGCCCCGTACAGTGGAAGCGGCGCGCGACGACCGATCCGACTGCGTTGGCGCGCCAGCAACTGCGGCAGGTGTGACAGTGGAGCGAGAAGGCATGACAGTGATGGCCCGAGTCGATGATGTATCAACGATAACCACATGACAGGCACGAATGAGGTGACGCACATCAAGGGCGCCGCCTGCACATGGACCTACAATTCAAACTCTTTTCGGCGGCAACTGCGCGCCGCGCGGCGCCGTCCGGCGTCACCTTTGACCCTTGCGCCATGACACACGTCGTAACCGAAGCCTGCATCGCCTGCAAGTACACCGACTGCGTCGATGTCTGTCCCGTCGATTGTTTTCGGGAGGGGCCGAATTTTTTGGCCATCGACCCGGATGAGTGTATCGACTGCGCCGTCTGCATCCCGGAGTGTCCGGTCGGCGCCATCTACGCCGAAGAAGACGTACCGCGCGACCAGCAGCACATGATCGCGCTCAACGCCGAGCTGGCCAAGCTGCCAACCTGGAAAAGCATCACCAAGCGTAAGGCGCCGCTGCCCGACGCCGACCTGTACAAGGACAAGACCGGCAAGCTGGCGCTGCTCAAGCGCTGAAACGGCCCCCACACGTGCTGCCGTCTGCCGGGCGTCGGCGCCTCTACTCGGGCTGGGCAATGAACGCCATTCGAACCGATGCCATCGTGATCGGCGCTGGGCCGGTGGGGCTGTATCAAGCATTCCAGCTCGGCCTGCAGGAAGTGCGCGTGCACGTCGTCGATGCGCTGCCGTACGCTGGTGGACAGTGCACCGCACTCTACCCCACCAAGCCGATCTACGATTTGCCCGGCATCGTGGCCTGTGATGGCGCCTCCCTCACCGAGCGGCTGCTGCGCCAGTTGCAACCGCTGCAGGTGCCGCTGCATCTGGGGCAGGTGGTGACGCAGCTACAGCGGCGCGCCGATACGGCCAACGGTGGCGCCGCTCCACCCGGCGATCCCCGGTTTCGGCTGCAGACCAGCGCCGGGCTGGTGTTCGAATGCGACGCCATCGTGATCGCCGCAGGCGCGGGCGCCTTTCTCCCCCGCAAGGTGCCGCTGGTCGATTTGTCGCCGTGGGAAGGCGACCAGGTCCGCTACGACGAGGTCAGTCCGGAGGTATGGGCGGGCCACAACGTCGTGGTGCTGGGCGGCACGGCCAGCGCTGCCGAGTGTGCGCTGCAAATCGCCGAAGGCGGAGCCGCTCACGTCACCCTGGTGCACCGCACCGACCGCTTCGACATCGACGCCGCGCTGGATGAGCGATTGCAATCGGCCATCGGCGCTGGGTGGATTCGCTTGGCCCTGGGTCAGCCCATCGGCGCCATTGCAGGTGACGATGGACGCTTGCAGGCGCTGGAAATCGCCACCGCCGATGATCAGCGCCGAGCCGTCCCGCTGGATCTGCTGCTGCCCCGACTGGGTCTGAGCCCGCAGCTCGGCCCCATCGCCGAGTGGGGTCTGGCCCTGCAGCGCAAGCATCTGCCCGTCGACACCGAGCGCTTTGCGACCTCGGAACCCGGCATCTTTGCCGTCGGCGACGTCAATACCTACCCGGGCAAACGCAAGCTCATCGTCTGCGGCTTTCACGAGGCCACGCTGGCCGCCTTCGCGGTGGCGCAGTGGCTGCGCCCGAACGAGCGCATCGTGCTCGAGTACACCACCACCAGCACGCGGCTGCAGCGCCTGCTTGGCGTGGCGCGCTGAAGCGATCGACACCCGCCCCCAGGGCCGGGCTTCAGACCCTCCCCCGCGCCGGGCCGCCCCCAAGGACTAGGAGCCCGGGGATGAGGCGTCCAAGACGTGCATGGGCACCGGCGCGTAGCCGTGGTTCAGCGGCCCGCTGCCTTGGCCGGTGCGCACATGCGCACCCGCCGCCAGCGCGCCGCGCACCCAAGCGTGCGCCGACTGCACCGCCTCCTCCAGCGTCTGTCCCAAGGCCAGATAGGCGGCAATGGCTGACGACAGCGTGCAACCCGTTCCATGCACGTTGTCGCTGCGGATGCGCTCCCCCGTCAAGCGGATCCAGAATGCGGCTGGCTCGCCACGCACGGCCAGCAGGTCGGTGATGCGATCCCCCACCAAATGCCCGCCTTTGAGCAGCACGGCCGGCGCCCCCATTTGCAACAAATCGGCGGCGGCGGCTTCCAGCTCGTCTTCGGCGCTCAGCGGCCGCCCCAGCAACAGGGCCGCCTCATCCAGATTGGGCGTGACCAGCGTGGCGCGTGGAAACAGCTCCGCCACCAGGCGCTGCACCGTCGGCGGCTCGATCAGCGTGTCGCCACTGGTGGCCACCATCACCGGGTCCAGCACCACATTGGGCAAGCGGTAGGTGTCGATCGCCCAGGCCACCGCCTCGACGATATCGGGCGCATGCAGCATGCCGATCTTGACCGCATCCACCCCGATATCCTCGGCCACGGTGGCGATTTGCTCCTTCAAAAACGCGGCCGGCACGGGGTGGATGGCGCGCACGCCCAGCGTATTCTGGGCCGTCAGCGCCGTGATCGCCGTCATACCGTAACAGCCCAAGGCGGCCACGGTTTTCAGGTCGGCCTGGATGCCGGCACCACCACCCGAGTCGCTGCCCGCAATGGACAACACCCGGGCATAGCGGCGCAGCGGCGGATGAGCGAGGTCGTTGAGCGTTGACATGGATCAGATTATCCGTCGGTACCGCGCGGTTGTGTGGCCCCAGAGGCGGCAGACGCGGTGTCTGTCAGGTACGATCACACCACCATGTCCGATCGCGAACCCGTGCTCATTTTGGGCGCTGGCCTGATGGGTCGGCTGCTGGCCTTTTCGCTGGCGCGTCGCGGCCACTCGGTGCGTGTGCTCGATGCCGCCGCCGACGCGCAACAGGCCGGTGGCGCCGCACGCGTGGCCGCCGCCATGCTGGCTCCGCTGGCCGAATCCGCCGTCACCGAGCCCAATGTCGTGGCCATGGGCCGCTATGCACTGCCGCGCTGGCGTACCCTGTGTGCCGAGCTGGCCGCGCCGGTTTTCTTTCAGCAGAATGGCACCCTGATCCTGTGGCACCGTCAAGACGCGCGCGAAGCGCAGCGCTTCGAGGCGCTACTGCGCACCACCGTCACGCGCCTGCCCGAGCTGCCCGCACCACAGGCAGTGGACGCTGCCGGCCTGGCCACGTTGGAGCCGGCGGTAGCCGGGCGTTTTGCCCATGCGCTGTACCTACCCGAAGAGGGTCAACTCGACAACCGGGCGCTGCTCGATGCCCTCTTGACGACCCTGCACACCCTGGATGTGACGGTGCAATGGGGTACGAACGCCACGCTGGATGAGGCCCTGCGCTGGCAGCGTGCACACCCCGATGGCTGGGTACTGGACTGCCGCGGGCTGGGGGCACGCGCCGACTGGCCAGCCGATACGAACCCGGGCGCCGGCCCCCTGCGCGGCGTGCGCGGCGAAGTCGTGCGCTTGTATGCGCCCGACGTGACCCTGCAGCGCCCCACCCGGCTGCTGCACCCGCGCTACCCCATCTACATCGCACCCAAACCGAACCACCTGTTCGTCATCGGCGCCACCGAAATCGAATCCGACGACCGCTCCCCGGCAAGCGTGCGCTCGACCCTGGAGCTGCTCAGCGCCGCCTATGCGGTGCATCCCGGCTTTGCCGAGGCGCGCATCCTCGAACTCAACACCGAGTGCCGCCCGACGCTGCCCGATAACCTGCCCACAGTGCGCGAGTCGGCCCCGCGCGTGTTGCACATCAACGGTCTGTACCGGCACGGCTTCCTCATCGCGCCGGCGGTGCACGACGCCGTGCTGGAGTACCTGAGCTCGGGCGCCACCACCTTGGCCACCCAGCTGGGACTGCGCTTCGTGCCGTACGACACGAAACACCGTCTTGCCACGGCCCTATCCTGATGCGCTCCCGCATCACCCTTGCCCGCTTCTGACCCGCCATGCAGGTGTTCATCAACGCCCAGCCACACCAACTGGCCGACGGCGCCACCGTGGCCGATGCCGTCGCCGCCCTGCGCCCGGACGCCGGTGCCAACGCACCCTTTGCCGTGGCGCTGAACCTGCAGTTCGTGCCGCGGGCACAATACGCCCAAACTCCGCTGCACGACGGCGATCGCCTCGAAATCATCACCCCCGTCGTCGGGGGCTGATCGACCATGACCACCGCTGCTGCCTCCACGCTTGCCGACGCCGACCCCCTGCGGCTGTATGACCAGACCTTTGCCAGCCGCCTGATGCTGGGCACCGCGCGCTATCCGTCACCCGCGGTGCTGGAGCGCGCCGTCCAACGAGCGCAGCCGTGCATGCTCACGGCATCGCTGCGGCGCCACGGCGCACTGGGGGCCGATGCCAGCCACGGTTTCTGGGCCTTGTTGCAGCGCCTGGGCGTGCCGGTGCTGCCCAACACCGCCGGCTGCCACAGCGTACAAGAGGCCATCACCACGGCCGAGATGGCCCGCGAAGTCTTTGGCACCGACTGGATCAAGCTGGAATTGATCGGCGACGACTACACCCTGCAGCCCGACACCCTGCAACTGCCGGTGGCCGCCGACTTGCTGATCAAGCGCGGCTTCAAGGTCCTGCCGTACTGCACCGACGACCTGGTGGTGTGCCAGCGGCTGCTGGACGTCGGCTGCCAGGCCGTCATGCCCTGGGCCGCACCCATCGGCACTGGCTTGGGGCCGGTCAACCCGCATGCGCTGCGCACGCTGCGCGAGCGGCTGGAGGTACCGCTGATCGTGGACGCCGGTCTGGGTTTGCCCTCACACGCCTGTCAAGTGATGGAGTGGGGGTTCGACGCCGTGCTGCTCAACACCGCCGTGGCCCTGGCGCAAGACCCGGTGGCCATGGCGGGAGCGTTTGCCGACGCCGTCGCCGCCGGGCGCGCCGCCTACCGGGCCGGGGCCATCGCGCCGCAGGCTGCCGCCCAGCCGAGCACGCCGGTGCTGGGCACGCCCTTCTGGCACCAGAGCTAATCCCCCCACGATTCCCCGATTGGTGATGGCCACTCCCTGCTTTCCCACGCTGTCCGCTGCCGCTGACGCCGCCCAGGCCATCGCCCGCCTACACGCGGCGCTCGCCATTGCCCGCGACGCCGATCCCGACGCCCAGCCCGTCGATGCCAGTGTGCGTGCCGCCGCTTACGCCGCGGCGCGGCGCTTGGGCTTCATCGACGCCGACGCCCAGTGTTTGGCGGCGGCATGGGAGCGCCGCTGCCGGGCGCTCCCATTCGATCCCCACGACTGGCCCGATGACCCGGCGGACTTCGATTTATCGATCCCGAGCGCCTCTTTTGCACCCTGCCCTGCGCACCTGGGGCTTTACGCCGTGTTGCCCGATGCCGACTGGATCGGCCGCATGGCACGCGCCGGCGTGCCCACGCTGCAATTGCGCTTCAAACACACCGACCGCGACCGCATTGCGCAGGAAGTGCGCGCCGCCGTCGCCGCCGTGCGCGGCACGCCCGCGCGGTTGTTCATTAACGACCATTGGCGCGAAGCCATCGCCGCAGGCGCCTACGGCGTGCATCTGGGGCAGGAAGACCTCGACGCCCTGACTCCGGCCGATGTGCAGCAACTGCGTGCCAGTGGACTGCGCCTGGGCATCAGCACCCACGGCTACGCCGAAATGCAGCGTGCCTGGTCGTTCGGCCCCAGCTACCTTGCGCTGGGGGCGGTTTTTCCGACCACGCTCAAGGCCATGCCGACGGCACCCCAAGGACCGGCGCGGCTGGCGCATTACGCCCGCTTGGCGCGCGCTCTGCCGACGGTCGCCATCGGCGGCATTGGCCTGGCCGAGCTGCCGGCTGTGGCAGCCAGCGGGGTCGGCTCGTTTGCCGTGGTGCGCGCGCTCACGGCCGCCGCCGACCCCGAAGCGGCGGCGCGCGCGCTGATGCAAGCCTGGCAACGCCTGCGCACCGACACCGCCACCCCGTGACGCCCGACACCGATTCCGTGCCCGAACGGAAGCCGGCGCCTCACGGGCGCTCCGCTATAATGGCGGGATCGATCCCCGATAGCTCAGTCGGTAGAGCGCCGGACTGTTAATCCGTAGGTCCCTGGTTCGAGCCCAGGTCGGGGAGCCAAATAAATCACAAATCACCCTACAGCCCACAATCGGTGGGCCTGTCAAGCCTCCGACGAGAATCGAGGGGGCCGTTGGGTTCGAGTGGACGCCTCTGAGGTGTCGCTGCGCGAGCGAAATTGCTCCACCCAGACCGACGTTTCGACCAACACCGGGCCGCCAGGATCAGACAAAAGTGGCATGAAGCGTGAGTCCAGGGCAGCGATGCGGACTGGCCTTTGGCTGCACGAAGCCCACGCGGGGATCGACCCTCTTTGACGTCGCCCTCTTTCAACCCGGACCGTTTGCCACGGTGGGCTCTGGCTCCGTTTCCAACCGTTGCAACCACCCCTCCAGCGGTTCGGGGCGCCCCAGGTGGTAGCCCTGGCCGGCGTCCACGCCCAGTGCCCGCACCGTTTCCCACACCGTGGCGTCCTCGATGAATTCCGCCACCGTCTTGACCTTGCGCAAGCGCGCTACCTCCACCACCGAGCGGACAATGACGCGATCCATGGCATCGTTGGCGACGTTGCGAATGAATGCACCGTCGATCTTCAGGATGTCGATGGCAAAGCGCTTCAAATAGTCGAAGGTCGCGTGCCCGGTGCCAAAGTCATCGATCGCGACCCGAAAGCCTTGCTGGCGCAGGGCCGTCAAGGTCGCCTCGGCATCGCGCAACTGCGCGATCGCCTGGCTTTCGGTGATTTCGAAGGTGAAGCGCTCGGGGGGCAGCTGGTGGTCAGCGAACAATCGAGTGATGCGTTGCGCCAAGTCCGGGCGGGCCAACTTGGCCCCCGACAGGTTCAGGCTGCAGTAGTCGATGCGGGGCAGTACGTGGCGAAAACGCGCAAACAAGGCGCAGGCGTGCTCCATCACCGCTCGATCGAGGTTCGGCATCAAGCCGGCCCGCATGGCAGCCGGGATGAATTGTGCGGGTGACAACACGGTGCCGTCCTCGTCCACCAAGCGCGCCAGCACTTCCCCGGCGGCTTTCGCTGGCTGTTGTACGCTGACGATGGGCTGCAACATTAACAGCAGACGGCCGCGCTCGATCAGACTGCGCACGTGTTCGACTTCCGCCGTGCGGTCGCGCAACCGGTGTCTGTCGCCTCCCATCAAGACGACCCGCCGGGGCTGCGCATCGTCACCCGGTTCAAGGTCTAGCTCGCGCAAGCGCAGCAGCAAATCACTCAGACTCGGCCGGTCGCTGGTAGCAGCTGGCACCGACGCCGTCACCTCCTGCGCGACGGCGGTCTCCACCATACCGACGCGCCACGCCGGTCGCACGCTCGCATGCAGTGCGGCGTCCACGTCGCGCAAGCTCAAAGTCTGCAGGCGCTCCAACCAGCCCTGCAAAGGCAGCGCGACATCGGATACACGGGCTGCCGTTCCGACGAAGCGCCCGGTAGCCATGCGAGCCCATATCAACGTCGGGGCCCAGCCCTGCAGCGCATTGGCAACCGTACGCTCCCATGCCTGCAACACGCGGGGCCCGTCGAGGTATTCGATGGCGCGCGCGTTGGTCAACCGCACCAACAGTGCGGCCGCCGGGACGGCATCGGTGCGCTCGGCCCAGATGCGCTGCAGGCCGGCTTCATTGGCCAATCCGGTAAGCGAATCCTCGAACGCCCACTGGCGCAACCGCGCCAACGCTTGGCGGCGCTCCTGTTGCACGGCGGCCAGTACCAGCAGCACCGCGGCCGATACCAGCAAAAACAACACCAACAAAATGCTTTCGGCGATCAGTTCGGGGGCGGGTACGCCCTCCTGCCCCCGCATGGCGTAGGCGCTTGCGCCGGTCAGTACCACCCCCGTCAGCGCCAGCAGTGCGTGTAAGACCTCGGGCGGGCTTCGGTAAGCCACCACCAACAGAGCGGGCAGCAACAGATAAGCGAAACCTCGTGCTTGGGTGGCTTCCAATACGCCATATCCGGCAGCAATGGCGCTGGCCAAGGCCAGCACCACCGCCACCGCGGGGACCTCACACCGCAGGCCCGCCCACAGTCCGGCGCAGCGGTGCTGTTGTGCCGTCCCGCTCGGACGGGCGGCCGGCGCGCTTAGCCCCCACAACAGCGGCGTCAGCAGCAACGCGCCGATGCTCTCGATAGCCCAATAGGCCACCCAGGTCAGCACCCAGGCAACCGCGCCTTCGTCTCCACCGGCCGCCGTCCCCATGACCGCCAGCGTACCGACGCTGGCCGCCAGCGGTGCCGCCACCAACAATTGCGCCCACAGCCAGCGCAACACCAAGCTCAGCTGATGAAAAGGCTGCGGCTCGGCGTTCCAGCTCGTCCGCACCCACCCGGCCACCGCTATCGGCCCCACGACGCCTGCAAGCGTGATCACAGGCACCCACATCCATACGTGGCCATAGCGCCACACCGCCCACAGCGCCATGCCCAGCACCAGCGCCGCCAAGCCCGCGACACGCCAACGCAACAGCAGCACGGGCCCCACCCCCGCCACCGGCCACAACAGCGAAAAGCTTCCATCGGCAAACGCCAGTTGGCGCGAGGCCTCGGCCAAGGCCGCCACCACCAACGCGCCGACGAAGATGCGCATCAGACTGGCTTTCATGGCCCGTACCCATCCCCGTAGCCGGCCAAATTTTCGAAGCGCGTCAGCGCATTGAGGAACGCGAGCTTGACCGTGCCGGTGGGCCCGTTGCGCTGCTTGCCGATGATGATTTCCGCCACCCCGGGCTCCTTGCACTGATCTTTGGTGTAGTACTCGTCGCGGTAGATGAACATGATGATGTCGGCGTCCTGCTCGATGGCGCCTGACTCGCGCAAGTCCGACATCATCGGCCGCTTGTCGGTGCGTTGCTCCACGCCACGGTTGAGCTGCGACAGAGCAATCACCGGGCACTGCAATTCCTTGGCCAGCATCTTCAGGCCGCGCGAGATCTCCCCCAGTTCGGTAGCGCGGTTTTCTCCGTCACTGTTGCTGCCGCTCATCAGCTGCAGGTAGTCCACCACGATCAGCCCCAGTTTGCCGCATTGGCGCGCCAGTCGCCGCGCGCTGGCGCGCAGTTCCGCCGGGGTGAGCCCCGGCGTCTCGTCGATGAAGAGCGAAACGTGGCGCAGCCGCTCGATCGCTTCGGTCAGCCGCGGCCATTCGTCGGGTGTGAGCTTGCCGGTGCGCAAATGCCCCTGGTTGATGCGGCCGATCGAGCCCACCACCCGCACCGCCAGCTGCGCCGCGCCCATCTCCATCGAAAACACCGCTACCGGCAGGCCCTCGTTGAGCGCGACGTGCTCGGCGATGTTGATGGCAAAGCTCGTCTTGCCCATGCTGGGGCGGGCGGCGATGATGATGAGGTCACCGGGTTGCAGCCCTGCCGTCAGGCGATCCAAGTCGATGAAGCCGGTGGGCACCCCGGTGATGTCATTGGGGTTGTCGGCCATCTCTTGCACGCGGTCCAGCAACGCCACCACGAGCTTGTCCATCGACTGAAAGCCCTGCTTCATGCGGCTGCCTTCTTCGCCGATGGACAGGATTTTTTGTTCCGCCTCGTCCAGAATGGTGGCCACCGGCTTGCCACGTGGCGCAAAGGCTTGGGCGGCGATGTCGTCGGCCGCCGCGATGAGCTTGCGCAGAATGGCGCGCTCGCGCACGATTTCGGCGTAGCGGCGGATGTTGGCTGCACTGGGCACGAACTGTGCGAGTTGGTTGAGGTAGCTCAGGCCGCCCACCTCTTCGGCCCGGCCCAGGCTGGCCAGGTGCTCGTTGACCGTGATCACGTCGGCGGGTTTGCCACCATTGATCAGGGCATCGATCGCTTCGAAGATACGTTGATGCTCGGGCCGATAAAAGTCACTGGCCGTGACCAGATCGGCCACCCGGTCCCAGGCGGCGTTGTCCAGCAGCAGGCCACCAAGCACACTGGATTCGGCCTCCAGCGAATGCGGCGGCAAGCGCAGCTGGTTGAGCTGCGGATCGTCGTCGAGCATGGGCAGGGTCGGGGGGGTCAGCGTGTCGTCGGCGGTACTCATTGGACGTGATTGTGGCAGCAGCTCGGCCAGCCGCGGCAAGTCACACCCGCCGGCAAATTCTCAACACGCCTCCCGCCAGAAGGCGGGAACGGCGCCGGCTACGCCGCCAACCACGAGCGCGAGCAGATCAAGCAAAAAAAGGCGAGTATGGTGGCACACCGAACGTGGTGTGCGGACCTTACCACGCCAGCGACGCTTGACAGCTGATCCCCAAACGGATCGATTGATCCACCTTTGACCACAGACCGATCGGCCACACACACCGCCTGGCGCACCTCCCTGCATGGGGTATCGACCGTTGCTGGCCGTGACCATGGTGCCGACTCGGGCAAACAAAAAAGCCTGGAGAGACGTTTCCAGGCTTTGTACGCCGACTGCGGTTTGGTAGGCGCGATTGGACTCGAACCAACGACCCCCACCATGTCAAGGTGGTGCTCTAACCAGCTGAGCTACGCGCCTATGCCGTTGTCGAAAACTCTATTGTAGCCGATTTTTCAGCGCCGCCAGACGCGTTGCACGCCCGGCACATCACCCAACACCGCCATCACGCGGCTGACGCGCGTGGCGTCCGATACTTCGACCGTGAAGGTCATCCACGCCACGCCTTTGACGGTTTGCGTTTGCACGCCGATGACGTTGATCTTTTCGCGTGCGAAGGCCTCTGAGATGTCGCGCAGCAGCCCCTGGCGGTCCTGCGCCTGCACGCCCACGTCCACCGCGTACACGACCGGCTGCGCCGCATCCCCGCGCGCGGCCCATTCGACGTCGATGACGCGGTCGGGCTGGCGTTGCGCCAGGGCCTGAAAGTCGGGGCAGTCGGCGCGGTGGACGCTGACGCCTTTGCCGCGTGTCACGAACCCGCGGATGTCGTCCGGAGGCGCTGGCTTGCAGCAGCGCGCCAGCGTCGTCATCAACGACCCTACGCCCTGTACCAGCACGTCGCCCGAGCGCGCCGAGGTCACCGCGCGGTGCTTTTTCACCACCAGTTCCGCGTCAGTCGGCGCGGGTTCGGCCGGACGCAGGTGCTGCTCGATGGCGCGCAGCGTCAACGCTTCTTTGCCCACCGCTTCGAACAGCGCATCGGGTGTATCAAAACCCAGCTCCAGCGCCAGTTCCTCCAGCTTGAGCGCCGTTTTGCCCTCGCGCTGCAGCAGCCGCTCCACCTGCTCGCGGCCGCGCGCGATGTTGTCGGCAGCCGCCTGTGCATTGAACCAGGCGCGTACCTTGCTCTTGGCGCGGTGGCTGACCAAGTAGCCCGCTTCGGGATTGAGCCAGTCGCGCGACGGCCCGCCCTCCTTGGCGGCGATGATCTCCACCGTTTGGCCGGTGGCCAGTGGCGTGTTCAAGGGGACCATCTGCCCGTCGACGCGGGCGCCGCGGCAGCGGTGGCCCAGGTCGGTGTGCACCGCGTAGGCGAAGTCCACCGGCGTGGCGCCCTTGGGCAGTTCGACGATGGCCGCCTGCGGCGTCAGCACATAGATGCTGTCATCGAACAGGCCGTGCGACAGGCCGCTCAAGTCGCGCTGCCACGCCAGCAGTTGACGCAGGACGGCGATTTTGGCGTCGTACGACGAGGCGGCGGACACACCGGCGTACCCTTTGGTGCCGGCCTCTTTGTATGCCCAGTGCGCGGCCACGCCGTGCTCGGCATGCTCGTGCATCGCGCGGGTGCGAATCTGGATTTCGAACGCCCGTCCATGCTCGTCACGCACCACCGTGTGCAACGACTGGTAGCCGTTGGGTTTGGGACGGGCGATGTAGTCGTCGAACTCGTCTGGCACGGGGGTGAAATGATCGTGCACCCACGCCAGCACCCGGTAGCACGCCTCCACCGTCTCGACGATGACGCGCAGCGCGCGCAAATCGTGCACCTGCTCGAAGTCGAGCGACTTGCCGCGCATCTTTTTGACGATGCTGTAGATGTGCTTGGGCCGCCCCTGCACCTGCACCGACAGGCCCAGCGCGCGCAGCTCGCGCTCCAGGCGTTGGCGCATGTGCTCCACCACGGCCTCACGCTCGATGCGCTTTTCATCGAGCAGCCGCGCGATGTGCTTGTAGGTGTCGGGCTCGAGGAAGCGAAAGGCCAGGTCCTCCAGCTCCCACTTCAGCTGCCAGATGCCAAGCCGGTTGGCCAGCGGCGCAAACACCTGCAGCGATTCGGCCGCCAGCGCCGCATCAGGCACGCGTTTGCTGGCGGCAAAGTAGCGCAGTGTCTGCAGCCGCGAGGCCAGCCGCAGCAACACCACGCGCAGGTCGCGCGAGAACGCCAGCAGCATCTTGCGCACGTTTTCGGTCTGGGCGGCAGCCAGGGGGTGGGCTTCACCGCCGCGCGCCGCGGCACTGGCGGCTTGGGCGCGCTGGCGGGCTTGGCGCTGCAGTTGCACCAGTTTGTTGGTCTCGACCGCCACGTCGGCATACGAGTCGCCGAAAGCCTTGGCGATGACCTCGCGCGGGCGGGCCAGAAACGGGCTGGCATACACCAGGTATACGCAGGCTTGCAGATCGGCGGTCGCCCCAATAGTGCGCAAGATCTCGACGACGCCGTCGGCGTGGGCCAGCACCGGCTCGCCGGTCTCCAGCGTCTCACCGCTGAGCAGCGGCTCGGCAAAGGCGCGTGCGCGCTGCAGTGCACGCGCATCGGCACCGGGGTCGGCCAGGGCTGCTGCGATGGCGCTGCTGGCGGCCGTCGCGGCGGGATCAGGGGCTGCGCGGGTGATCACGGGGCAAGCAAAAAGTCGAGCACCACCTGTACTTGTTCCGGCTGCACCAAGGTCGGGGCGTGCCCGACGCCGGGGAACTCCACCAGGCGTGCACGTGGCCCCCGCTGCGTCATGGCCAGCGCGGTCTCGCGCGACAGCAGGTCGGATTCGGCTCCGCGCAGCAGCAGCGTGGGGCAGGTGATGGCGTCGTACAACGCCCACAAGGCCGCCGCATTGGCCTGCTGCGCGGCGCGTTCGGCCTGCTCGCTGCCCGCTGGATCAGCCGAGCGCGCTGCTTGCACCGCCTGCAGCATGGCGCGGAAGGGCACGGCGATGGCGGGGTCGTAGTGCAGCGTCCAGCCGCCTTCGACCGGGCGCAGCATCGGGCGCGTCAGCGCCAGCCATTGTTCGCGCGTGTGCGGGCCAAACGAGCGTGAAATCTCCCACAGCGCAGCGGCCGCCGCTTCTTCGGTCGGCCATACCGGCTGCTGCCCCACGTACTGGGCGATACGCTCCAACGATGCCGGCTCGATCACCGGCCCGACGTCATTGAGCACCAGCCGCCGCAACCCCATGGCCGGTTGCGCGGCCAGGGCCATACCGATCAAGCCACCCATACTCGTGCCCACCCAGTCGATGCGCAAGGCATAGGGCTCGGCGGTGCCGGTGGCCTGCGCATGGCGTTGCCGCAGATGTCCCAGCAACACCGCGGCATCGGCCGCATAGGTGGGGATTTGGTAGGCCATGGGATCGGCCAGCCAGTCGCTGTGGCCGCGCCCGGCCACGTCCACGCACACCACGGCGGCGTGCGGCGCCAGCGCTTGCGCGAGCACGTCGAAGTCGCGCGCCTGGCGCGTCAGACCGTGCACGCAGACGACGATGTGGTCGGGCTGCGGGTGGCCGGTGGCGTTCCACTCCCACCAAGCGATACGGCGCGGCGCGCCGTGGGTGGCCCGGGGGCCAGGGACAGCCAGGTGATGCAGGATGGGTTCCATCGGGCAGTGTGTGTGACAGAATGGTGCCGGATCGGCGCGGTGGCCCGCGCAAATGACCTTGATGCTATCGGAAATGGAGCGCACCTCATGCTGAAAAATAAAACAGCTCTCGTCACGGGCTCGACCAGCGGCATCGGGCTGGGGATTGCGAAAGCGCTGGCGCGCCAAGGCGCCAATATCGTGCTCAATGGCTTTGGCGACGTCGAAGGCGCACGCCAGCAAATCGAAGCACTGGGCGTGCCAGTGTTCTACCACGGCGCCGATATGAGCCGCCCCGCCGACATCGAGGACATGATGCACGCTGCCGAGCAGCGCTTCGGGCGCGTCGACATTCTGGTCAACAACGCCGGCATACAGCACGTGGCGCCGATCGAGGATTTCCCGCCCGAACGTTGGGACGCCATCATCGCCATCAATCTCTCCAGCGCCTTTCACACCACGCGGCTGGCGCTGCCAGCGATGAAAGCCGCCAATTGGGGGCGCATCATCAATGTGGCCTCGGTGCATGGCTTGGTGGCATCGGCGCAAAAATCCGCGTACGTAGCGGCCAAGCACGGCCTGGTGGGGCTGACCAAGGTCGTGGCGCTGGAGACCGCCACCACCGGCGTGACCTGCAACGCCATCTGCCCCGGCTGGGTCTTGACCCCGCTGGTGCAAAAGCAGGTCGACGCCAAGGCCGCCGCCCTGGGCATCAGCAACGAGGAGGCCACGCGGTTGCTGCTGGGCGAAAAAGAACCCTCGATGCAATTCACCACCCCCGAAGAGCTGGGCGAGCTGGCGGTGTTTTTCTGCTCGCCTGCCGCCAACAATGTGCGCGGCGTGGCCTGGAATATGGACGGCGGCTGGGCCGCCCAATAAACAGCCGACCCGGCGCCGCCCGCGCGCCGCACGACGGCCAGCCTCGGCTGGCGCGCCGCGGCCTGTCGGCCGCCGATCGATGCTGGGCGTCTAGCGTGCTGGCGTCAAATGGACCGAGCCGGACACCGTCACTTCCAGCCACGCATGCCCCGGCTCGACCGGCAACGACGGCGCGGACTCCGCGCTGGCCATGCTGAGTGTGCGCATAACCGGCCGTGGCACATCGCCGCCGGCGTTGGCCACACCGATGTGCACTTCCCCCAGCTCATAGCCGGCGTAGCCAAAGGCGCGCGCGACGTCCTGCGCCTGCTGGCGAAACGCCTCGATGGCCTGCGCACGCAGGGCGGCTTCGGCCAGCAGGGTGGCGTCACGGCTGAGCGACAACTGCAGCGCCGCGATGGACATGCCAGGCAACGCCGAGGCCACCGTCGCCACGCGCTCCAGGTCGCGCCCCTGCAGCAGCACTTCGGCACGGCCTTCCCAACCCGTGATTTGGCCATCGCGCCCGTAGCGTGGCTGCACCTGCACACCGCCGCTGGCCACCTCCAATTGACCGGGTTGCTGCAGGGGGCGCACATGCGCCAATGCCTGCTCCAGCGTGCGCCGCAGATGCGCCTGCACTTGCGCCGCGTCAGGCGCCTGATGGCGCACCGCCACCGTCATGGCCAGCCAGTCGTGCGGCACACGCTGTTGAGCGCGCGCACTCAGGTGCACGGTGTGTTTCGGCTGCGCTGCCGGCAGCGCAGCCGCCCCCTGCGCCCACCCCTGGGTTGCCGTCAGCCCCAGGCTTGCCCACAGCAGCGCACGACTCCAATGTCCTCGACGACGTGTTGGTTCCATATCGGTCTCTCCCAAAGCCACGCGGCGCCCCGCCACGCGCGCCGCACGAGCATAGCCGAGCCGCCGCTTTGCCGCGACAATGGCGCCATGAACACCCGTCGTCCCCCGCGCGTGGTCATCGTCGACGATGACCAGCGCATCCGCGAATTGCTGCAACGCTATCTGACACAAGAGGGTTTCGACGTCCTGCTGGCAGAGGACGCCAACCGGCTGGAACGGCTGCGGTTGCGCGACCCGATCGACTTGATCGTGCTGGACTGGATGCTGCCCGGCGAGGACGGTCTGTCGATCTGCCGACGGCTGCGCGCCGGCGGCGATCAAACCCCCATCATCATGCTCACCGCCAAGGGTGAGGATGTGGACCGCATCGTCGGCCTCGAGGTCGGGGCCGACGACTATCTGCCCAAGCCCTTCAACCCGCGCGAACTGCTGGCACGCATGCACGCGGTGCTGCGCCGGCGTCCACCGCCGGAGCCACCGGGGGCGGCCGCCGCCGATGGCACCGTGGTACGCTTCGGTCCATACACCTTCGACATCGGTCGGCGCCGCCTATTGCGCGACGACACCGAGCTGCCCTTGACCACTGGCGAGTTCGCAATGCTCAAGGCGCTGGTGCGACATCCACGCCAACCCCTGTCGCGGGAGCGGCTCGCGGTACTGGCGCGCGGACGCGAGTTCGAACCCTTCGATCGCAGCCTGGACGTGCAGGTGTCGCGCCTGCGCAAACTGATCGAGCCCGATCCGGCCAACCCGCGCTACATCCAAACCGTGTGGGGGGTGGGCTATATGTTCGTGCCCGACGCGTGAAGCAACGGTCGCCATGACCCTGTTTTGGCGCAATTTTTTGCTGCTGGCCGCGCTGCTGCTGTTGAGCGTGCTGGCATGGCTGCAGACCTTCCGCACCTTGGAGGAGGAGCCGCGCGCGCTGCAAAGCGCGCAGGCGCTGGCGTCGCTGGTGAATCTGACACGCGCCGCCCTCATCCATACCGACCCGATCGCGCGCATCGCACTGGTCAAGACGCTGGCCGACGAGGAAAATGTGCGCATCGCCGTGCGCGAGCGCAGCGACGTCCATCAACCCTTCGAGCCACACAGCACCGGCGCGCGCATCGCGGCGGCGCTGACCGAGCGGCTCGGCCCCGATACCGTGGTGGCGCGTGAGGTCAACGGATTCGAGGGGCTGTGGATCGGCTTTGCAATCGAAGGCGACAGCTACTGGCTGCTGGCCGATCAGTCGCGCATCGAGACCGTGCGCGGCAGCACCTGGCTGGTGTGGCTGGTGCTGGCGCTGGGCTTGTCGCTGCTGGGCGCGGTGCTGATCACGCGTGTCATCAACCAGCCGCTGCAGCGGCTGGCCCAGGCGGCGCGGCGCATCGGTGCGGCCGACTTCGAGGCGGCTCACCTCAGCGAAGCGGTATCGACGCGGGAAATCGCCGCCGTCAACCACGCCTTCAACCGCATGGCCGAGGCCCTGGCGCGCAGCGAAGCGGACCGGCGTCTGATGCTGGCCGGTATCTCGCACGACTTGCGCACCCCACTGGCGCGGCTGCGACTGGAGATCGAACTCGGTGTGCCCGATGCGGCCATGCGCGAGCGCATGGCGCTCGACATCGAACAGATGGATGCGATCATCGACCAGTTTTTGCATTACGCGCGCGATGGCAACGGCATGCGCACGCTGCTGCCACTGGCGGCAGCGGTCCAGCGCGCGCTGCAGCCATACGTCGGACGCGACGATGTGCGGCTCGACGTGCAAATTGACGACGAGGCCACCGTTTGTGCCGACCCGACCGCCCTGGATCGGGTGCTGAGCAACATCGTGGAAAACGCGCTGCGTTACGGCCGCAGCGCCGATGGGCAGGTGCGTCTGTCGGTACAAGCCAAGCGCACGCACCAGATGGTAGAGCTGCGCATACGCGACCACGGCCCCGGGGCGGCCCCCGAGGCCCTGCCGCACCTGAGCGAACCCTTCTTCCGCGCCGAACCCGCCCGCACCCAGCCAGGCAGCGGCCTGGGACTGGCGATCGTGCGCCGTACCATCGAACGCTGGGGCGGCCGCTGTCAGATCGACAACGCGCCCGAGGGCGGCCTGGTCGTCACGTTGCAGTTACCCGCGATGTGTCCTCGAGGCGGCACGCATCCGCGCACGGGCACTCGCTCGGCCGCGCTCCCCGACCACACCGCGCCCACCTGATACCGGCCCCCAACATCACCGCGCCGGGCGCTGGGTACGTAGACCCCGCGCCACCTCGCGGCTGGTGCGCACCGCCTCCCCCACCGACGAGCGCGCCTGTCGCTCAGCGCGGGCTGGCGTGCAGCAACACCACCGCGCGCGCCTCGATCGCCAACCCTTGCCCCACCGGCCCCAAGCGCTCAGCCGTTTTGGCCTTGAGGTTGACGGCCGACGCCGGCAGCCCCAGGCACTGCGCCACGCTGGCCTGCATCGCGGCGCGGTGCGGCGCCAGGCGGGGCGCCTGGGCGATGACGGTCGCATCCACGTTCACCGGCTGCCATCCGTGCGTGCGCGCCGCCTGCACCGCCGCCTGCAACAAGGTACGCGAATCGGCCCCTGCATGGCGCGGATCGTCGTCCGGAAACCAGGCGCCGATATCACCCAGCCCTGCCGCTCCCAGCACGGCGTCGGTGATGGCATGCAACAAGGCGTCGGCGTCCGAGTGGCCGAGTAACCCCTTGTCGTGGGCAATCTCCACCCCGCCTAGCACCAACCGGCGTCCCGGCACCAGGGCGTGGATGTCCCAGCCCTCGCCGATGCGCCACGGTGGTGCAGTCTGCTGGCTCAACCAGGTCTCGGCCATGGCGAAATCCTCTGCGAACGTGAGTTTGAGGTTGCGTGCCCGCCCGCGCACCACGCGCGGCCGCAGACCCAGCGCCTCCACCGCACTGGCTTCGTCGGTGATGCCGGCAAATCCGTTGGCATGGTGGGCCTGCAGCGCTTGCTGCAGCACCCCTAAGCGAAACATCTGCGGGGTCTGCGCCAGCCATTTGTCCGCGCGCGGCACGGTGGTCAGCACGCGCGCCTCGGCATCCACCTGCTTGAGCGTGTCGGCCAGAGGCACCGCCAGCAATCCTCCGACCGGGTCGTCGCGGCAGGCGTCGATGAGCGCCTGCACGTCGGCGCTGTGCAGCAGGCAGCGCGCGGCGTCGTGCACCAGCACCCAGTCCTGCGCGCGCGCGCCCGCGCCGACCAGTGCCGTCAAACCGTTGAGCACGCTTTCGGCCCGCGTGGCGCCGCCCACGCGCCAGGACCGAATACGCCCCCCATCGCCCACCGCCGTGGTGTCGTTTGGGGCCAGTACCACCGCCACCCCGGCCAATTCGGGTACGGCTGCCAGCGCCGCCAATGTGTGGTCGATGACGCGCCGCCCGGCCAGCGTGTGGTACTGCTTGGGGACCGCCAGCCCGGCCCGGCTGCCGGTGCCGGCAGCGGGTACCAACGCGTAGTATCGAGGGGGTGCGGCCTCATCGGTGGGCCAGGTTTGACCCTGTCCATCGCCGACACCATCATGTCCGGCGGCAGTGCGGTCATTGGGGGTGACAGAAGCGGCCTTCATGGCGCTGGATTCTAGAATCTCGCCTTCTCATGGAACTGCCCCGTCTGATCCCCGGCAAGCGTTTTGCTTCCACCTGTCCGCCCGCCAGCGCCGACGCGCTGCTGCTGGCCACTTTGGCTGCGCGCGAAAAGGCCGCCGGCCGCCCCACCGCGATCGTCACTGCCGACGCCGCCGATGCGCAGCGCCTGCTCAATGAGCTGCCGTTTTTTGCTCCCGACCTGCGCTGTGCGCTGTTGCCGGACTGGGAGACCCTGCCCTACGACACCTTCTCCCCGCACCAGGACTTGATTTCCGAGCGGCTGGCGACCTTGTGGCGTATCCAGCAGCGCGGCGCCGACGACGGCGCCGACGTGATTCTGGTGCCGGCCAGCACTGCGTTGTATCGACTGGCGCCGCCGTCCTTTCTGGCCGCCTATACCTTTTCGTTTCAGACCGGTCAGCGGCTCGATGCCGATCGGCTGCGCGCCCAGCTGGCGCTGGCCGGCTACCAGCATGTCACCCAGGTGGTCAGCCCGGGGGAATATGCGGTGCGCGGCGGGCTGATCGACCTCTTCCCCATGGGCTCGCCGGTGCCCTATCGGGTGGATCTGTTGGACGACGAAATCGATTCCATCCGCACCTTCGACCCCGACACCCAGCGCAGCCTGTACCCGGTGTCCGCGGTGCGCCTGCTGCCCGGGCGCGAATTTCCGCTGGACGATGCCGCACGGGCGCGCTTTCGGGCGCGCTGGCGCGAGCTGCTCGATGGCGACCCGACGCGCAGCCGCTTGTACAAGGACGTCGGCGCGGGCGTCGTGCCGGCCGGCATCGAGTATTACCTGCCGCTGTTTTTCGAGCAAACGGCCACGGTGTTCGACTACCTGGGTGCCGACGCCACCGTGGTGCTGCACGGTGACGTGGACGAGGCGATCCAGCGCTTTTGGCAAGACACGCGCGAGCGCCACCGGCTGGCGCAGGGCGACCCCGAACGCCCAGTGCTGCCCCCGCAGGCACTGTTCATGGACGCCGAAGGGTTTTACCGGCTGGCCAATCGGCACGCCCAGTGGGCGTTACGGTCTTGCGGTGGCAGCGCCGAGGCGTGGGTGGCGTGGCGTGGCGTATTCGCGGCCCTACCCGACCTGACGGTGCAGCGGGGTGCCGACGAACCGCTTCAGCGCCTGCGTAGCCACCTGGCGCGCACGTCGGCGCGTGTGCTGATCCTGGCCGACAGTGACGGACGACGCGAGCACCTGCTCGACGTTCTGCGCGCCAGCGGCATTGAGCCGCCCAGCTTCGACGACTGGGCCGCCTTTGCCGCCAGCGATGCACGCATCGGATTGACGGTAGCACCGCTGGCAGCGGGCTTTGCCTGGGTCAAGGCGGGCGTCGAACTGGTCACCGAAACCGAGCTGTTTGCCGCCGGCCCCACGGTGCGGCGGCGGCGCAAGCAAGAACAGGCCAGCGACGTCGAGGCGCTCATCAAAGATCTGAGCGAACTGCAGCCCGGTGACCCGGTGGTGCATGCCCAGCATGGCATTGGCCGCTACCGTGGCTTGGTCAACCTCGATCTGGGCGAAAAAAACCCGGACGGCAGCCCCGTCTTGCAAGAATTTTTGTACCTGGAATACGCCCAAGGCGCTACCCTTTACGTACCGGTGTCGCAGCTGCACCTGATCAGTCGCTACACCGGCGTCAGCGCAGACGAGGCACCGCTGCACCGGCTGGGCAGCGGCCAATGGGAAAAAGCACGCCGCAAGGCCGCCGAGCAGGTGCGCGACACCGCCGCCGAGCTGCTGGCGGTGTACGCGCGCCGCGCCGCCCGCCACGGGCATGCCATGCGCTTCGACGCCAAGGCCTACGAAGCCTTTGCCAACGACTTCGGGTTCGAAGAGACACCCGACCAGCGCGCTGCCATCCACGCCGTGATCCAAGATCTGATCAGCCCGCGCCCGATGGATCGGCTGGTGTGCGGCGATGTGGGCTTCGGCAAGACCGAGGTGGCGCTGCGCGCCGCGTTCGTCGCGGTGATGAGCGGCTACCAGGTGGCGCTGCTGGCACCCACCACGCTGCTGGCCGAGCAGCATTACCAAACGCTGGTGGAACGTTTTGCCAAGTGGCCGGTGCGCATCGCCGAGATGAGCCGTTTTCGCACCGCCAAAGAAATCGCCGCTGCCGTGCAGGGGCTGGCCGACGGCAGCATCGACATCGTCGTGGGCACCCACAAGCTGCTGAGCGAGAAGACCCAGTTCAAAAACCTCGGTCTACTCATCATCGACGAGGAGCACCGCTTCGGCGTGCGCCACAAGGAAGCCATCAAGGCCCTGCGCGCCGAGGTGGACGTGCTCACCCTCACCGCCACCCCCATTCCGCGCACCCTGGGCATGGCGCTGGAGGGGCTGCGCGATCTGTCGGTGATCGCCACGGCGCCGCAGCGGCGGCTGGCCATCAAGACCTTCGTGCGCGAAGAAAACCACGGCGTCATCCGTGAAGCCGTACTGCGCGAGCTCAAGCGCGGCGGTCAGGTGTACTTTCTGCACAACGAGGTCGAGACGATCGACAACCGCCGCGCCAAACTGGAGCAGCTGCTGCCCGAGGCGCGCATCGCCATCGCGCATGGACAGATGCCCGAGCGCGAACTCGAGCGCGTCATGCGCGACTTCGTGGCGCAGCGCTTCAACCTGCTGCTGTGCTCCACCATCATCGAAACCGGCATCGACGTGCCCACGGCCAACACCATCATCATCAGCCGGGCGGACAAATTCGGCCTGGCGCAGCTGCACCAGCTGCGGGGGCGCGTGGGGCGCAGTCACCACCAGGCCTACGCCTACCTGCTGGTGCCCGACATCGAAGGCCTGAGCAAGCAGGCCGCCCAGCGCTTGGAAGCCATCCAGCAGATGGAAGAGCTGGGCAGCGGCTTTTATCTGGCGATGCACGACCTGGAAATCCGTGGCGCCGGCGAGGTGCTGGGCGAAGCCCAGAGCGGCAACATCACCGAAATCGGTTTTCAGCTCTACAACGAGATGCTGGCCGAGGCGGTACGCAGCCTGCGCGACGGCAAGGAGCCCGATTTGCTGCGGCCGCTGCACGTCACCACCGAAATCAACCTGCACGCCCCTGC
The DNA here is from genome assembly GCF_007556685.1 of Tepidimonas charontis. Lineage (GTDB taxonomy): Bacteria > Pseudomonadota > Gammaproteobacteria > Burkholderiales > Burkholderiaceae_C > Tepidimonas > Tepidimonas charontis. Next base: position 33,925 of record NZ_VJON01000001.1, read on the forward strand.
CCTGCTGCCACAGGAATACTGCGGCGACGTGCATCTGCGCCTGAGTTTTTATAAAAAACTGGCCAGCGCGCGCAGCGCCGAGCAGCTCGACGCGCTGGTGGAGGACATCGCCGACCGCTTCGGCAAGTTGCCGCCGGCGGCCCAAACGCTCATCGAGGTGCACCGGCTGCGCGTGCTGGCCGAGCGCTACGGTGTGGCCAAGATCGACGCCACGCCGAGCCACATCCTCATCACTTTCCGGCCCAACCCGCCGATCGAGCCGCTGCGCATCATCGAACTGATCCAGAAAAACCGCCACGTCAAGCTCGCTGGCAACGACCGCTTGAAAATCGAGCGTGCGCTGGCCGAGCCGCGCGACCGCGCGCAACTGGTGCGCGATATCCTGCGCGCGCTCGGTCAGCCCACCACCCTGACGCCCGCATGAACGCCACCCCCCCATCGCTGCAACCCGCCTTCCCCGTGGTCCGCCACACCTGGCTGGACGACGCCCAAGCGTTGCTGACCGGTACCTTGATCGTCGCCCTGGGTCTGGTGCTGTTTCGACATGCCGGTCTGGTCACCGGTGGCACCGTCGGGCTCGCGTTTTTGGTCCACTACGCCAGTGGCTGGCCGTTTGGCGCGCTGGTGTTTGCCATCAATCTGCCCTTCTACGTGCTGGGCTGGGTACGCATGGGGCGCGCCTTCACGCTCAAAACCGTCCTGGCCGTCGGGCTGTTGGCGGCCTTCACCGAAGCCATGCCGCACTGGATCGGCCTGCAACACGTGCACCCGGTGTTTGCCGCCTCGGCCGGTGGCCTCTTGGTCGGCGTGGGCTTCATCATCTTGTTTCGCCACCGCGCCAGCCTGGGCGGCTTCAACACCCTGGTGCTGTGGCTGCAAGAGCGCTTTGGCTGGCGCGCGGGCGTGGTTCAATTGCTCATCGACGGCAGCATTTTGCTGGCGGCGTGGCCGCTGTTGGATGCGCAGCGCCTGGCACTGTCGGTGTTGGCCGCGGCGCTGATGAATATCACCCTGGCCATCAACCACCGTCCCGGCCGCTACGTCGCCTTTTGAAGGACGCCGCGGCGGCGCACCCGCGCCGCGCCCCCTCTGATGCGCTTTTTTTGCCGAGCCACCATGCACGCACTGACCGAAATCGCCCCTGGCCTGAGCATCCAAGGCTTCACACCGCCGCTGCGGCTGCGCGACTTCAAGCTGATCGCCTTCGACATGGACTCGACGCTGATCAACATCGAGTGCGTGGACGAAATCGCCGACGCCGCTGGTCGCAAGGCCGAGGTGGCGGCCATCACCGAAGCGGCCATGCGCGGCGAAATCACCGATTACAAGGAGAGCCTGCGCCGCCGCGTGGCCCTGCTCGAGGGTGTGACCGTCGAGCACCTGGAGCACGTCTATCGAAACCGTCTGAAACTGCACCCCGGTGCGGCCGAACTGGTGCTGGCCTGCAAAGGCGCAGGACTCAAGGTATTACTGGTCAGTGGGGGGTTTACCTTTTTCACCGACCGACTGCGTGAGCGCTTGGCACTGGACTTTGCGCGCAGCAACCGGCTCGAAATCGTCGATGGCCGTCTGACCGGTCGGCTGCTGCCGCAGCACTGGGGCGACATCTGCGATGGCGCCGAAAAGCGCCGCACGCTGCTGCAGGCGTGCGACCTGATCGGTTGCGCGCCCGAGCAGGCCATCGCCATGGGCGACGGCGCCAACGATCTGGAGATGATGGCCGCCGCCGGTCTGTCGGTGGCCTATCGCGCCAAACCGAAGGTACGGCTGCAGGCCAAGATCGCCATCGACATCGGCGGGCTGGATCGGCTGCTCGAAGTCGTGCAGCCGTGAGCGCCCGCCAGCCGTATCAGGCCGGCTCGGGTACGCTGGGCAACCCCGCCAAGGCCATCGCCAGCTCGCGCTCGTCGTAGGTCTCGTCCTTGAGCTCGCCCGCGAAGTACTTTTGGTACGCCGCCATGTCGAAGTGGCCGTGGCCACACAGGTTGAACAGGATGGTTTCGCTCTTGCCCTCGCGCTTGCAGCGCAGCGCCTCCTCGATCGCCCCCTTGACGGCGTGATTGGCCTCCGGCGCGGGGACGATGCCCTCGCAGCGCGCAAACAGCACCCCGGCTTCGAAGCACTGGGTCTGGGTGTATGCGGTGGCTTCGATCAGACCCAGCTCCTTCAGGTGCGACACCAGCGGCGCCATGCCGTGATAGCGCAGGCCACCGGCGTGGAAGGGCGGTGGCGTGAACGTGGAGCCCAGGGTGTGCATCTTGGTCAGCGGGGTCAGGTGCGCCGTGTCGCCAAAGTCGTAGGCGTATTTGCCCCGCGTCAGCGACGGGCACGCCGCCGGCTCCACCGCGACGATGCGCGGCTTGGCCCCTCCGCGCAGACCATGACCGATGAACGGAAACGCGATACCCGCGAAATTGCTGCCACCGCCGGTGGCGCCGACGATGACGTCGGGCCAGGCATCGGCCATCTGCAACTGCTCCATCGCCTCCAGACCGATGACGGTCTGATGCAGCAGCACGTGGTTGAGCACCGAGCCCAGCGCGTATTTGGTGTCCTCACGCTGAGCGGCCAGCTCCACCGCCTCGGAAATGGCGACGCCCAGGCTGCCCGGGTGGTCGGGGCGCTGCGCCAGCACGCGGCGGCCGTATTCGGTTTCGGTGGACGGCGACGGCAGGCAGCGCGCGCCGTAGGTCTCCATGACGGCGCGGCGATACGGCTTTTGGTCGTAGCTCACGCGCACCTGAAACACCAGCACCTCCAGCCCAAAGAGTTGCCCCGCAAACGACAGCGACGTGCCCCACTGTCCTGCGCCCGTCTCGGTGGTCAGCCGCTTGGTGCCCGCCTGCGCGTTGTAAAACGCCTGCGGCACGGCGGTGTTGGGCTTGTGACTGCCCGCGGGGCTCACCCCCTCGTACTTGTAGAAGATCTTGGCCGGCGTGCCCAGCGCCTTTTCCAGCCGGTGCGCGCGATACAGCGGCGAGGGCCGCCACAAGCGATAAATCTCACGCACCGGCTCCGGGATCTCGATCTCACGCTCGGTGCTGACCTCTTGCCGAATCAGCTCCAGCGGGAAGAGCGGCGCCAGATCATCCGGTCCCACCGGCTGCAGCGTCCCAGGGTGCAGCACGGGCGGCGGGGCCTTGGGCAGGTCGGCGACGATGTTGTACCAAAACGTCGGCATTTGGGATTCGTCGAGCAGATATTTGGTGGGGGTGGACATGGTGCTCCTCGATAGACGCTGGAATCGGTACGGGGGCTGCCGTGACTGACCCGGCGAATTCAACCAGGCTTTGCGGTACGCCAACGCCGCGGCCGCCGGCGACAATGTAGCATGCGCCGCCCACTGTCCCGGTTGTTCGACATCCTGTCCACCCTGGTCATCGCTGCCGCCGTTTTCTGGGTGGTGCAGGCCTGGATGCTGCGTGACAGCCCCTCCCATTGGCAGGAGAATGGGGCGCTGCGCTGGGTGCTGGCGGACGGCACGCTGGGGCACGGCACGCTGCGCGATCTGCGCCGGGCGCTCGGCGTCACCGATGCCCCCGTGGGGCTGTATGTGTGGGCCACCTGGTGCCCGATCTGCGCCGCGATGTCCGATGCCGTCGATGGCGTGGCGCGCGAGCAAACGCTGCTGACCGTGGCCACCCGCAGCGGGGAGGCGGATGCGCTGCAGCGGCACCTGCAAGGGCACGGGCAGCGGTGGGTGGTGATCTTGGATCCGGACGGACGCTTGGCACAGCGACACGGCTGGCGTTCGGTGCCCGTCTTTGGCGTGCTGATGCCCGACGGGGCGCTGGAGCACGTCACCGTGGGCTACACGACCGCCTGGGGTATGCGGTGGCGGCTGTGGTTGGCCAAGCGCTGACACGCCTGCAGCGCCGCTGAGCTCACCCCAAAATCGACGCGAGACTGCAGCTGCGTACCCGGTGCAGCACGACCCTGGATAGCCGCGGCTCGCCGCAGCCCGGGCGCACCGGTTACCGCAGCGGCGGCGTGTGTGCGCAGGCGCGGGGGGGCATGGACGCAGGGTGGCGCTTGCACGCCCGCCACACCGGCGCGGCGTTTCAGGTCGCCGCTACCGTTGCCGACGCACCGCTCTCCGTGGCCGCCACCGCCCGACCACGCCCCGCCTGTTTTGCGGCGTAACAGGCCTCGTCGGCGCGCTTGAGCACGTGCGGCCACTCCTCGCTCGAAACATCCGCATCGAAAGCGACAGCGCCAATGCTGGCCCCGATGGGAAAGTGCCGCCCCTTCCAATCGAAAACGAATCCGCCCAGCGCACTCACGATACGCTGCCCCACCTCGAGCGCAGCAGCCTGGTCGAGCTCGCGCAACAGCACCGCGAACTCATCTCCACCTAGGCGCGCCACCGCATCCACGGGCCGGGTCTGCTCGCGCAACAACAAGGCCACCCGCCGCAAGGCGGCGTCGCCTGCATCGTGCCCCGCCGTGTCGTTGATGGGCTTGAAGTGATCGAGATCGATGAGTAACACCGAGTGGCGCTGCCCAGGTCGGCCTTGCGCGCGCCAGCGCTGCACCTCACGCTCGAAGCCGCGCCGGTTCAGCAGACCGGTGAGTGCATCGGTGTGCGCCGAATCCTCCATGCGCTGGCGCTCGGCGTGCAGCAGCCCCTCGCTGCGGTGAATCACCCAAGTGACCAGAGTGCCGATGGCCGCGCCCAACGCGAACAAACCCAGGCCCAGCCAAATCATCAGGGTCTGCGTGGACCGCTGCGTGGCTTGCGCTTCGGCGCGCGCCGCCTCCGTCATGCCGTGGTGCTGCTCCGCCAGCGACTCCAGGGCGCGCACGAGTTCGCGCTGGCGTTCGATCACGCGATCGGACTCGAACAATGCGCGCGCCTGGTCGTCCTGGCCACCGATCAGGGCTTCCACGATGGCGCGCTGCGAGCGACTCAGCGCCACCGCGTCGGCCTGGATGCGCTCGAAACGCGCGCGAATCTCGGGCGGCTTGGGTAATGCCAGCCACGCGTCGCGCGCGCGGCCAAAGGCCAAGCCCTGCTGCTCGAATGCCTGCGCGTCCTCGCTGCGGTCCAGCGGGTCGGGCTGCGCCAGCATGCGCAGCATCAGCAGGATGCGCTGTTGCACGGCCGCGGCCATCTCGCGGGAGTGGCGCTCCGCCGCCACCGTGACATCCGTCACCTCGTCCAGCGCCGCCCCCACCGCCTGCATGCGCGCCATGCCCACATACACCAGCGCCGCCTGCAAGGCCAACAAGACGACGAAGGTGGCAGCGACGATGGCCGCCATGCGGGGGTGACGCCCCAGTTGACCAAGCAGTGTGGACATATCGTCATCGTCCTGTCACGAAGGGGACCGTGGTGCCGATGATACTAACTATATACTACAGATTCGCAGCGCCGCCGCCAACCGCCGCACGCCCTCGCGAATGCGCGCCTCGTCCACGGTGGCAAAGCTCAGGCGCAGCGTGGCGCGGTCGGGGTCGCGGGCGAAGAACGGCGCCCCCGGCACGAACGCCACGCCCTGCTCGATGGCGCGCTGGGCCAGCTCGGCGCCGTCGGTGCACGTACCGCCCGCCCCGGTCAAGCGCACCCAGACGAACAAGCCACCGCGCGGTGGCTCGAACGCCACCGCTTCGCCCAACTCCGCCTGCAGGGCCTGCACCATGGCATCGGCACGGCGGGCATAGATGCCGCGCACGCGCGCCAGCGTCGCCGGCATGCGGCCGGCCGCCAGATAGTGGGCGGCCGTGGCCTGCGCGAAGGTGCTGGTGTGGGCGTCGCTGAACTGCTTGCACATCGTTGCCTTGGCCAGCAACGCCGGTGGCGCCACCAGCCAGCCCACGCGCAGCCCCGGCGAGAGCACCTTGCTCAAGCTGCCGCAATGCACCAAACGGGCGCGGCTGCCGGGCACCTGGGCGCTCAAGGCCAGCAGGCTCGGCGGTGGCGGCGCGTCGAAATACAGATCGCCATAAGGATCATCCTCCACCACCAGCGTTGCCGTTTGCACCGCCAGCTCTAGCACGCGCCGGCGTCGCTGCAGCGACATCGTCGCACCGCTCGGGTTGCCAAAGGTCGGGATGAGATAGACGAATTTGGGCCGATGCTGCTCGATGAGGCGCTGCAGCACCTCGACATCGGCGCCCTGCCCGTCCACCGGCACCGTGATCAACTCCGCCCCATACAGCTTGAAGCACTGGATGGTGGCGAGGAAGGTCGGCCCCTCGACGATCACCTTGTCACCGGGGGAGATCAGCGTCTTGCCCAGCAGGTCCAGCGCCTGCTGGCTGCCGGTGGTCACGATCAGGTCGGTGGGCGCCACATCCACGGCTCCCTTGGACGCCATGAACGCCGAGAGCTGCTCGCGCAGCGGATCGAAGCCCTCGGTGGCCCCGTATTGCAACGCTGCACCGGGGTTGGACGCCAGCGCCGCCAGCGCCGCTTCGCGGATCCCCTCCACGTCGAACAGCGCCGCGTCCGGGAACCCGCCGGCAAAGCTGATGATGCCGGGCTTGCCCAGCAGCTTGAACAGTTCCCGAATGGCCGACGTCTCGACGTTGTTGAGCCGCTCGGCCAATCGAACCGGCGCGCTCGCGGCAAAATCCGACATCACAGATCCTTGAATCCAATGAATGGGCAAACGGCCCGGAGACGGACCCTTTCCCTGTTGCACGATGACTCCCCGCGATATCGAGGCGTTTTTCGCCACACTGCAAGCCGAACGCCCCCATCCGCAGACCGAACTGGAGTATACGAGTGTGTTCGAACTGCTCGTGGCGGTGCTGCTCAGCGCCCAGGCCACCGATGTCGGCGTCAACCGCGCCACACGCGGGCTGTTTGCCGTGGCCAACACGCCCGAGGCCATCCTTGCGCTCGGGCTGGAGGGGCTGCAGGCGCACATTCGCACCATTGGCCTGTACCGCAGCAAGGCGCGCCACCTGCTGGCTACCTGCCGTTTGCTGCTGGAGCGCCACGGCGGCGCGGTGCCGCGCAACCGTGACGCCCTTGAGGCGCTGCCCGGCGTCGGACGCAAAACCGCCAATGTGGTGCTCAATGTCGCCTTTGGTGAGCCGACGATGGCGGTGGACACCCATATTTTTCGCGTCGCCAACCGCACCGGGCTGGCCCCTGGCCAGACGCCGCTGCAGGTGGAGCAGGCCTTGCTGCGGCGCGTGCCGCCGCGCTATCTGGAAGACGCCCATCACTGGCTGATCTTGCACGGACGCTACGTATGCAAAGCGCGCGCGCCCCTTTGTGGGCAGTGCAGCGTGGCGGCCTGGTGTGACCACGCGCGTTCCAGCCGTCGTCCGGCGGCCCAGCGCCCGCGGCGTCCACGGAGTGACGGCCGATGACGGGCACCGCCACACTGCCGTGGCTGGAGCCTGGCGCCCCCTTTCCGCCGGTGGACAGTGCCTGGGGCCCGCGTGATCCGATCCCGGGCTTACTCGCGGCTGGCGGCGCCTTGGACGTGCCTACCCTGTTGCGCGCCTACGCCGAGGGGATCTTTCCGTGGTTTGGCCGCGACCAACCCATTCTGTGGTGGAGCCCCGACCCGCGCATGGTGCTGCGTCCACAACGTTTTCGCCTGCACCCGTCGCTGCGCAAAACCATCCGCAGCGCCCTTCGCAACGGGCGGCTGGAGATTCGCTTCGACAGCGCCTTCGACGCCGTCATCCAGGCCTGCGCCGACACACCGCGGCCGGGACAAGACGGCACCTGGATCGTGCCGGAGATGGTCGCTGCCTACCGGGCGCTGCACCGCGCCGGCTACGCGCACAGCGTCGAAGCGTGGTGGGACGGCGAACTGGCGGGCGGTTTGTACTGCGTCGCCCTGGGGCACGCCGTCTTTGGCGAGTCGATGTTCACCCGGCGCCGCGATGCGTCCAAGATCGCCTTGGCAGCGCTGGTGGCCGCCTGTCGCGCCTGGGAGGTGCCGCTGATCGACTGCCAGCAAAACACGCGCCACTTGGCTTCGCTCGGGGCCGCCGAGGAACCCCGCGCGGCCTTCGTGCAGGCGGTGCGCCAGGCCATCGCCGCCGCGCCCCTCAGCTGGCGCTGGGATTCCGTATACTGGGATCGATTGTGGTCGGCGACAGCCGCTCCTGCTCCTAGCCCTGCCCCTGACCCGACGTGACCCGACTGCAAGAGCTGCCCCTGACCGCCGTGCAGTTTTATGCCACGGCGCCCTACCCGTGTAGCTATCTACCGGGGCGCGTGGCACGCTCACAAGTGGCCACCCCCAGCCATCTGATCCAGAGCGAAACCTACTCGCAGCTGGTGGCGGCGGGTTTTCGGCGCAGCGGTCTGTTCACCTACCGCCCGCACTGCGATGGCTGCCAGGCCTGCGTGCCGCTGCGGGTGCTGGCGGCCGAATTCACCCCCAACCGCAGCCAGCGCCGCGCCTGGCGCCGCCACGCGGGCCTGCAAGCGCGCGTGATGCGGCTGGGGTTTTCGCCGCAACACTACGCGCTGTATCTGCGCTATCAGCGCAACCGGCATCCGGGCGGCGGCATGGACCACGACGACACCGAACAGTACGCCCAGTTTTTGCTGCAAAGCCACGTCAATTCGCGGCTGGTGGAGTTCGTTGCACCGGCGGCCGGCGAAGGCCAGGACGAGCAGCTCGTCATGGTGGCGCTGATCGATTTGCTCGACGATGGTTTATCGGCCGTCTATACCTTCTACGACCCGGATTGGCCTGGTTCGCTTGGCACCTACGGCGTGCTGTGGCAAATCGAGCAGGCCCGCCGCATGCAGCTGCCGCACGTCTATCTGGGCTACTGGATCGCCGAAAGCGAGAAAATGGCTTACAAGGCGCACTTCCAACCGCACGAGCTCTTCGTCGATGGCGCCTGGCGCCGCCGCGATGCGGGGGCGCACACGCCCATCGGCCAAGGGTAATTCCCCCAGCACGCCGGACCTTAGCGCCACGTGGTCCCATGACAGCACGGCGCTCTTTTCACCTCGTAAAATTTGCAACCGCGGCTTTGTCGCTGCACATCGCCTACCCTGTCGTTCCTCGCCCCGCTTGTGCGCCGCATGCCTCCCCGCGACCCCACCCAATCGAATCAACCCAGCGTGCAGGTCATCGAGCGCATATTTCAGTTGCTCGACGCGCTGGCGCGGCACGACGAACCCGTATCGCTCAAAACGCTGGCCGAGGAAACCGGCCTGCACGCCTCCACGGCACACCGCATCCTCAACGATTTGGTGCTCGGTCGCTTCGTCGAGCGGCCCCAGCCCGGCACCTATCGCCTGGGCCTGCGGTTGCTGGAGCTGGGCAATCTGGTCAAAGCGCGCCTGGATGTGCGCGAGGTCGCCATCGGCCCCATGCGGGAGCTGCACCGCCAAATCCAGCAACCGGTCAACCTGAGCGTGCGGCAGGGCGACGAAATCATCTACATCGAGCGCGCCTACAGCGAACGCTCGGGTATGCAGGTGGTCCGTGCCATCGGCGGGCGCGCGCCGCTGCACCTGACCTCGGTGGGCAAGCTGTTTTTGGCGCAGGAAGACCCGCAGCGGCTGCGCGCCTACGCCACGCGCACCGGACTGGCGGGCAACACGCCCAACAGCATCACCCAACTGAGCGTGCTGGAGCGTGAGCTGGCGCAGTGTCGACGCCTGGGCGTGGCACGCGACAACGAGGAACTCGAACCCGGCGTGCGCTGTATGGCCGCCGGCATCTACGACGACCAGGGCCGCTTGGTGGCGGGTTTGTCGATATCGGCCCCGGCCAATCGCATCGACGAGGGCTGGCTGCCCAAGTTGCAGGCCACTGCCGCCCAGATCAGCGCCGCGCTGGGCTACAAGGCAACGCGCGGCTGAGTCGCTGCCTCACCCGTGACCAGCGTCCGGTCGAGCCAGCGCAGCAGTCGCTCGGCGTCCGCCCAGCGGGCGGTGGAGTTGGCCGCGTCCATCAGCACCATGATCAGATCGCGCCCCGCCAGCCGCACCTGCATGACCACGCAGCGCCCGGCCTCACGGATATAGCCGGTCTTCTGCAACAGGATGTTCCATTCACTCTCGCGCACCAGCCGGTTGCTGTTGCGAAAGTGCACCACGCGCTTGCCCGCCTGCAACTCATACTCGGGTGAGGTGCTGAGTTGCCGCAGCAGGGGGCGCTCGGCCGCCGCTGCCGCCAGCCGCGCCAAATCACGCGGACTGGAGCGGTTGTCGCTCGACAGCCCGGTGGGCTCAACGAAGCGTGTCTGCGTCATGCCCAGTTCGGCGGCCTTACGATTCATGGCCGCGACGAACGCCGGTAGCCCTCCGGGATAGGTGCGACCCAGCGCGTGGGCAGCGCGGTTCTCACTGGCCATCAGGGCCAGGTGCAGCGCTTCGCCGCGCGTCAGACGCGTGCCCACCGCCAGGCGTGACCCGGAACCCTTGAGCCGATCGACATCGGCGTCGGTAATGGTCAACACCTCCTCCAGGGGCAACCCAGCGTCTGCGATCACCAAGCCCGTCATCAGCTTGGTCAGCGACGCGATCGGCAACACGGCCGCCTCGTTCTTGCCCAGCAGCACGGCGTTGGTATCGCGGTCCACCACCAAGGCGGCGTTGGAATGCAAGGCCAGCGGCTCGGGCCACAACGTATCCAAGCGCTGCCCCTGCACACCCGTCGCTTCGTCGCCGGGCCACGCCAGTGCCGCTGCCCCCGTGCCCGCCGCCGGCTCGGCCGCGGGTACGGCCGGGGCCCGCATGGCGGCGGCAAACCGATCGGATGCCGCAACACCGCTGCCAGGCCGAGCCTGCACCTTCACCGGTTGCGCGACCGCCGGTACCCGCGAGCGGTCTGTCTGGCGTGCGGATGGTGCGGCCATGCGCGCCCCTTTTTGAACCGCCACGGGGCGCGCCTTTTGCTGGCGCCGCGACACCTGTCGTTCGGCCGCCAGCCGGCGCTGTGCCCGTGCCTCGGTCACCTTGCGCTTGTGCGCGCGCTGCTTGACCTGCAGCGTCATGCCCGCCCTCGACAGCACGGGTACATCGCCCTTGCCGACCTGCGCCGTAACCGGTGTGGCCGTGGCCGCTACCGATACGACGAGCACGAGGGCACGAAGCAACCGCGTGTACGCGCATTGCCACTGGCGCATGATCGACCACGATTTCGTCGGCATGTGCCGCAGTATACGGCAGTCAACCGACAAAGACCACGGGTTGACAGCCGCTTACGCAGATTTTTTCAGCCAAGACACGAACCACCGCGCACACCGCCCGTATGTTGCGTACGGGTTGACCACCGCGTTGGTGGCCGGTCAAGTGCCATTCGGTGGCGCACGGCTGCCAACCCGGTGCCCGCGCGGCGCGCTGCCTTCACCCTTGGGCGGCCACGCGCTCCACCGCGCTGTGCAGTTTGGTCAACGCCGCCAAATAGGCCTTGGCAGATGCCACGACGATGTCGGGATCGGCGCCCACCCCGTTGACCACGCGCCCGCCGTGTTGCAGCCGCACCGTCACTTCGCCCTGCGACTCGGTGGAGCCGCTGGTGATCGCATTGACCGAGTACAGCAGCAGCTCGGCGCCGCTTTGCACGTGCGATTCGATGGCCTTGATGCTGGCATCCACCGGACCGTTGCCGTCGGCCTCCCCCACCACCTCTTTGCCATCGATGGTGAAGACCACGCGCGCGTGCGGCCGCTCGCCGGTCTCCGAGCGCTGCGCCAGCGCCACCAGCCCATAGCGCTCCTTCTCCGCCGTCACGCTCTCATCGCCCACCAAGGCGATGATGTCCTCGTCGAAGATCTCGGCCTTGCGATCGGCCAGTTCCTTGAATTTGGCAAAGGCGGCGTTGAGTTCGCTTTCCGACTCCATGACGATGCCCAGCTCTTGCAGCCGCTGCTTGAAGGCGTTGCGCCCCGAGAGCTTGCCGAGCACGATTTTGTTCGCACTCCAGCCCACATCCTCGGCGCGCATGATTTCATACGTGTCGCGTGCCTTGAGCACGCCATCCTGGTGAATGCCGCTGGCGTGGGCGAAGGCGTTGGCGCCCACCACCGCCTTGTTGGGCTGTACCACGAAGCCGGTCGTCTGGCTGACCAACCGGCTGGCGGGCACGATCTGCGTCGTGTCGATGCCAACCTCCAGGCCAAAATAATCGCGCCGGGTTTTCACCGCCATCACCACTTCTTCCAGCGCGCAGTTGCCGGCGCGCTCACCCAGCCCGTTGATCGTGCATTCCACTTGACGCGCGCCGCCGATCTTGACGCCGGCCAGCGAGTTGGCCACTGCCATGCCCAGATCGTTGTGGCAGTGCACGCTCCAGATCGCCTTGTCGCTGTTGGGAATGCGCTCGCGCAAGGTTTTGATGAAGTGGCCGTAGAGTTCGGGCACCGCGTAGCCGACCGTGTCGGGAATGTTGATCGTGGTGGCACCCTCGTCGATCACCGCCTCCAGCACCCGGCACAGGAAGTCGATCTCACTGCGATACCCATCCTCGGGACTGAATTCGACGTCGGCGCACAGATTGCGCGCGAAGCGCACCGACAGCCGCGCCTGCTCCAGCACCTGCTCGGGCGTCATGCGCAGCTTTTTCTCCATGTGCAGCGGGCTGGTGGCAATGAAGGTGTGGATACGCGCGCGCTGCGCGCCACGCAGCGCCTCGGCCGCCCGGCTGATGTCGCGGTCGTTGGCACGCGCCAGCGAACAGACGGTGGAGTCCTTGATGACATCGGCGATCGCCTTGACCGCCTCGAAGTCGCCGTTGGAGCTGGCGGCGAAGCCCGCCTCGATCACGTCCACCTTCAGGCGTTCGAGCTGACGTGCGATGCGCAGCTTCTCTTCTTTGGTCATCGACGCGCCGGGCGACTGCTCGCCGTCACGCAAGGTGGTGTCGAAAATGATCAATTTGTCGGTCATGGCTGTGCTCCACGGAGGCGCCCGGTACCGGTCGTCGCAGCGCGCCCTAAAAGCAACGGCCCGCAGCGATCAGGCGGCGGGCCGTTGGGGTGAGTGAACGAGACGCGCTAGACCACCACCAGCCCGCAGGCGGGTAGCAGCGCTAGCAAGGCGATCTGGCACGTCATGGGTGCAATGTAGCACATTCGCAGCGCCGGCGCGATAGCGCCGGCCAATCACGCCCGTACAAAACCATCTATTGCCACCGGCAGCACAGCGGCCATCAATCGTGCAAGCCGCGCTCGTCGGGCTCATCGGTCGAGGTGCTCACCACGCTCACCGGCCGCCCCTTGGCTTTGCGCACGCCGTACACCACGTAGCCGGACAAACCGTAGAGCACGAACAGGGCGAACAGCACCACCGGCGGGTGAATATTGATGACCGCGATGCCCAAGGCGATCGCCACCAGCGTGGCAAATGGCACGCTGCGCCGCAGGCTCAGATCCTTGAAGCTGTAGAACGGCACGTTGGTCACCATCGTCAGGCCGGCGTACAGCGTCAGGCCGAACAACAGCCACTGCAACCCGTCGCCGTCGTGGCCAGCGTCGGTAGCCAGCCAGATGAACCCCGCCACCAGCGCCGCCGCCGCCGGTGACGGCAAGCCTTGGAAATAGCGTTTGTCCACCACGTGCGTGTTGACATTGAAGCGGGCCAGGCGAAGCGCCGCACACGCGCAATAAACGAACGCCGCGATCCAGCCCCAGCGCCCCAAATCGCGCAAGGCCCATTCGTAGGCCACCAGTGCCGGTGCCGCGCCGAAGGACACCATGTCCGACAGCGAATCCATCTGCTCGCCAAACGCGCTCTGGGTGTGCGTCAGGCGCGCGATGCGGCCATCCAGACTGTCGAGCACCATGGCCACGAAGATCCCCGTGGTGGCCAAATCGTAGCGACCGTTCATCGCCATGACGATGGCGTAAAAACCGCCGAACAGCGCCGCCAGTGTCACCAGATTGGGCAACACATAAATGCCCTTGGCGCGACGGCGCGGCTCCAGCGCGTCGCCTGTATCGAAACCGTCGTTCATGCCCTCTCAACCCGACTGTGACCGCGCCCGCCCAACGGGCCGCGGGGCGCATAGTGTACGCCCACACCGACGCGGGCCGGCGGCGCCGGGTCGGCGCACGCGCGGCCGGCGCACCCGCCGGGGAGGCAGCCGCATGGCCGCAGGCGGCACGTTCCGAGCAGCGGCGGCGCGCCGGCTGCGGCGCGCCGCACCGCCTCAGTTGCGGGTCTGGTCCACCAGCTTGTTCTTGGCGATCCAGGGCATCATCGCACGCAGCTGGGCGCCCACCACTTCGATTGGGTGCGCCGCCAGATTGCGGCGGCGTGCCGTCATGCTGGGGTAGTTCAGGCGCCCCTCCTGGATGAACATCTTGGCGTAGTCGCCGTTTTGGATACGCTCCAGGGCGCGCTTCATGGCGCGGCGCGATTCTTCATTGATCACCTCGGGGCCGGTGACGTATTCGCCGAACTCCGCGTTGTTGGAGATCGAGTAGTTCATATTGGCGATGCCGCCCTCGTAGATCAGATCGACGATCAGCTTGAGCTCGTGCAGGCACTCGAAGTAAGCCATCTCGGGGGCGTAGCCGGCTTCCACCAGGGTTTCGAAGCCGGCCTTGATCAGTTCCACCGCGCCGCCGCACAGCACCGCCTGCTCGCCAAACAGATCGGTCTCGGTCTCTTCCTTGAACGTGGTCTCGATGATGCCGGCCTTGCCGCCACCGTTGGCCATCGCATACGACAGCGCCAGATCGCGCGCCCTGCCAGAGCGGTCTTGATGCACGGCCACCAGATGCGGCACCCCACCCCCTTGCAGATAGGTGCTGCGCACGGTGTGGCCGGGCGCCTTCGGCGCCACCATCCAGACGTCCAGATCGTCGCGCGGCACCACCTGGTTGTAGTGCACGTTGAAGCCGTGCGCAAAAGCCAGCGACGCACCCGGCTTGATGTGGGGCTCGACGTTTTGCCGGTAAACATCGGCGATTTGCTCGTCGGGCAACAGGATCATCACCACGTCGGCGGCCTTGACCGCGTCGTTGACTTCCATCACGGTCAGGCCGGCTTTCTCGGCCTTACCCCAAGATGCCCCGCCTTTGCGCAAGCCGACGATGACCCGCACACCGCTGTCGTGGAGGTTTTGCGCATGCGCGTGGCCTTGCGAGCCATAGCCGATGATGGCCACCGTCTTGCCCTTGATCAGGCTCAGGTCGCAGTCCTTGTCGTAGAACACTTTCATGGGTTGCTCCGGTTGAGTGAGGGGAAAGGCCGTTGGTCACACGCGCAGGATGCGTTCACCACGCCCAATGCCGCAGGCGCCGGTGCGCACGGTCTCCAGAATCGCGCTGCGGTCGATGGCCTGCAAAAAGGCATCGTTCTTGGCTTGGTCGCCGGTGAGCTCGATGGTGTAGCTCTTGTCGGTGACGTCGATGATGCGG
The DNA here is from genome assembly GCF_007556685.1 of Tepidimonas charontis. Classification (GTDB taxonomy): domain Bacteria; phylum Pseudomonadota; class Gammaproteobacteria; order Burkholderiales; family Burkholderiaceae_C; genus Tepidimonas; species Tepidimonas charontis. The sequence goes on from NZ_VJON01000001.1 coordinate 49,231, forward strand.
CCGCGGAAGATATCGGCCATGCGCTTCATCTCTTCGCGCTCCTTGCCGACGGCGCGCACCTTCACCAGCATCAGCTCGCGTTCGGTGTAGGCGCCCTCGGTCAGGTCCACCACCTTGACCACTTCGATCAGGCGGTTGAGGTGCTTGGTGATTTGCTCGATGACGTCATCCGACCCGGTGGTCTGGATCGTCATACGCGACAGCGACGGATCCTCGGTCGGGGCCACGGTGAGCGACTCGATGTTGTAGCCCCGCGCGGAAAACAACCCCACCACGCGCGACAGCGCCCCGGCTTCGTTTTCCAGCAAAACGGCAATGATGTGTTTCATGGGATGCGATTCCTCTTTTCGCTGGCGCCCACACCGGGCGCCCGATCCGCCCTCCCCCGCCACCGGTAAGCGGCGGGCTTGGCGGGCGATAGATTCCTCTTCAACGGGATGGGGCGGCGCCGCCGCCCCGGGGCAAAGAGACGCTTACAGGTCCTCGCTGCCGAGCAGCATCTCGGTGATGCCTTTGCCGGCCTGCACCATCGGCCAGACGTTTTCGGTCGGGTCGGTGCGAAAGTCGATGAACACCGTACGGTCCTTCAGACGCCGGGCCTCGCGCAGCGCCGGCTCGACGTCTTGCGGACGTTCCACCAGCAGGCCCACGTGTCCGTAGGCCTCGGCCAACTTGACGAAGTTGGGCAGCGCGTCCATGTACGAGTGGCTGTAGCGGCCCGAATACTCGATTTCCTGCCACTGCCGCACCATGCCCAGGTAGCGGTTGTTCAGCGACAGGATCTTGATCGGCGTGTTGTACTGCAAGCAGGTGGACAGCTCCTGGATGCACATCTGCACCGAGCCTTCACCGGTGATGCAAAACACCTCCGCCTGCGGCCGCGCGAGCTTGATGCCCATCGCATACGGAATGCCCACACCCATCGTGCCCAAGCCGCCGGAGTTGATCCAGCGCCGCGGCCGATCGAATTTGTAAAACTGCGCCGCCCACATCTGGTGCTGGCCGACGTCCGACGTGATGTAGACGTCGTCGTTGCGCGTCATCTGCCACAGCGTCTCGACCACCATCTGCGGCTTGATGACCTCGGTGTTGTCGCGGTCGTACTTCAGGCAGTCGCGCGCGCGCCAGCCCTCGATGCGCTGCCACCATGCCGCCAGGGCCTCGCGGTCGGGGCGTTGGTCGCTGTCGCGAATCATCGCGATCAGCTCGGTGAGCACATCTTTGACGTCACCGACGATCGGCACATCGACCTTGACCCGCTTGGAGATGCTCGACGGGTCGATGTCGATGTGGATGATCTTGCGCTCGTTTTGGGCAAAGTGCTTGGGGTTGCCGATGACGCGGTCATCGAAGCGCGCCCCCACTGCCAGCAGCACGTCGCAGTGCTGCATGGCGTTGTTGGCCTCGTATGTGCCGTGCATGCCCAGCATGCCCAGGAAGCGCCGGTCGGTGGCCGGAAACGCCCCCAGCCCCATCAGCGTGTTGGTCACCGGGTAGTCGAGCAAATCGACCAACTGGCGCAGCTCGGCCACGGCGTCGCCCAAAATGACGCCGCCGCCGGTGTAGATATAAGGGCGCTTGGCGCTGAGCAGCAGCTGCAACGCTTTGCGAATCTGCCCGCCGTGCCCCTTGCGCACCGGGTTGTACGAGCGCATGGTCACGCTCTGCGGGTAGCCCGTGAAGCGCGTTTTCTTGAACGACACATCCTTCGGGATGTCGACCACCACCGGCCCCGGACGCCCTGTGCGCGCGATGTGAAACGCTTTTTTGATCGTCAGCGCCAAATCGCGCACGTCCTTGACCAAAAAATTGTGCTTGACGATCGGGCGCGTGATGCCGACGGTGTCGCACTCCTGGAACGCGTCCTGCCCGATGGCGGGCGTTGGCACCTGCCCGGTGATGATCACCATCGGGATGGAGTCCATGTAGGCGGTGGCGATGCCGGTGATGGCGTTCGTCACCCCGGGGCCGCTGGTGACCAGCGCCACCCCCACCTCGCCCGTGGCGCGCGCGTAGCCGTCGGCGGCGTGCACGGCAGCCTGCTCGTGGCGCACCAAGACGTGCTGGATGGTGTCTTGCTTGTACAGCGCGTCGTAGATATAGAGGACCGCGCCACCGGGGTAGCCCCAGACATACTGCACGCCCTCGGCTTGCAGGCAGCGCACGAGAATCTCGGCGCCCATCAGTTCGACACCCGCTTGCCCCGCCGCGGCGGACGCGGACGCCAGTTCGGCCTTGTTGATTTCCATGGTCGGTAACCTTTCAGTATTTCTCTGACGAAAAACCTCCGGTGCCCCTTCGATCGCGCCCTCGTGAGGCGGCGTCGGGACTTGAGGCCAAGGCCATGGCGGTCGATCCGCGACCTTGACCCGTTTCGGACTGGCAATGGTGAATACCAGCATAGATTATCGCACTGCAGCACGAGGAGTGCGCGTTCATTCGTCGGATTTTTTGCGCGCCGCCCCCGCTGGGCGCCGCGTTGGCGCTGCACGCAAGCGTGCGACAATGTGCGGCGGATGTCCACTGTCACCACGTCTTCCGATGCGTCTTCTGACGCCGCAGCAGCGTTGCGCACGCCCTCCCTGCCGCGCCGCATGGCCTGCTGGCTCTACGAGGGCATGCTGCTATTCGGCGTCGTCTTCATCGCCGGCTATTTGTTTTCGGCGCTGACCCAGACCCGCCACGCGCTGGACAACCGGCATGCCCAACAGGCGTTTTTGTTCGTGGTACTGGGCATTTACTTCACCTGGTTCTGGCACAAGGGCCAGACCCTGGCCATGAAAACCTGGCACATTCGGGTGGTGGATCGGCTGGGGCGCCCGCTGACGCAAGCGCGCGCCTTCTGGCGTTATCTGCTGGCGTGGGTGTGGTTTTTGCCGCCGCTGGCCCTGCGCACCGCCTTCGATCTGCCCGCGCTGGAAGTGGTGGTTCTGTGGGGCGGCTGGGTGGTCGTGTGGGCGCTGCTGGCGCGCTTTCACCCACAGCGGCAGTTCTGGCACGACGTCTGGGCCGGCACACGCCTCATCGACACCCGACCAGCCGGCAACGCGCCGCCGGGCGCGGTATCGTCGTGACGGTGCGCGCCCGCCGACTCCCGTGTACTCTCCCCTTCCCCGCATGACGAAGCCGAACCATCGCGCACCCTCCTTCTCGTTGTGTGTCTTTTGTGGCTCACGCTCAGGCGCCGATCCGCACCACCTGGCGATGGCCGAGCGCGTCGGCGCTTGGATCGGCCGCCATGGCGGGCGCCTGGTCTACGGCGGCGGCCAGTACGGCCTGATGGGGCGCGTGGCCGACGCCACGCTGGCGGCAGGCGGCACGGTGGTGGGCATCATCCCACAGACGCTGGTGGAGCGCGAGTGCGCCAAGCGCGATTGCACCGAGCTGCACATCGTGCAGACCATGCACCAGCGCAAACAGATGATGGCCGAGCGCGCCGACGCCTTCGTGGTGCTGCCCGGGGGCATCGGCACCCTGGAGGAAGCGTTCGAGGTCTGGAGCTGGCGCCAGCTCGGCGTCCACGACAAGCCCATCGGCTGGCTCAATGTCGATGGTTACTACGACGCCCTCTTGACGTTTTTGGCGCAGACGGTGCGCGCTGGCTTCGTCGGCGCCGCGCCAATGAATCTGATCACGGTGGGCGACAACCCCGAGACCCTGCTGCCACAGTTGGTGCAAGCCGCAGGCGTTCAGGCGCCGGCCGACTGGCGCGGTATCTGACGACCGCGTCACACGGCACTGCCGCGCCCACGCGCGCCCGCCAACCGTGCGACCGATGCGCCTGCTGCGGCTGCTGGGCACCGCAATTGCCCGGCGGCGCTGCGCCGGCCGCCGACGCGGCGGGGCTCAGACCGCTGCGTCGTCTTCCTCGCCGGTGCGGATGCGCACCACGCGCTCCACGGGGGTGACGAAAATCTTGCCGTCGCCAATTTTGCCGGTGCGCGCAGCGCGCACGATGGCTTCGATGCAGCGCTCGACGTCGCCGTCGCGCACCACCACGTCGATACGCACCTTCGGCAGAAAATCGACCACGTACTCGGCGCCACGGTACAGCTCGGTGTGCCCTTTTTGCCGCCCGAAGCCCTTGACCTCGGTCACCGTCAAGCCCGTCACGCCCTGCTCGGCCAGCGCTTCGCGCACCTCCTCCAGCTTGAACGGCTTGATGATGGCAGTGATTTGCTTCATGCGACTCGACTCCTCAGACGTCTAACGGACCACGGGCGCAGAACCGGCTCGACCGGGTGGGCTGCGAACCAAGCGGGACGGATGCGAACAATTGGCCTTGGAATCTATCACAGGGCCGCTGCCGCCAGCCCAGATGACGCACGCCCGGTGCCCCGGCAAAGAATGGCGGACGCCCGATTCCCGTGCGCCCGATTCCCGTGCGCCCGATTCCCGTGCGCCCGATTCCCGTGCGCCCGATTCCCGTGCGCCCGATTCCCGAGCGCACGAGCACCGCCTGCGGCGCCCATGAGAAGCAGGCGGGTAAGGCTTCAGCCACGCCAGCGGTTGGTGACCGGGTAGCGCCAGTCCTTGCCGAAGCTGCGGTGCGTGACACGGATACCCACTGGGGCCTGACGGCGCTTGTACTCGTTGATGCGGATCAGCCGCACCACCTGCTCGACCGCCGCGGCAGGAAAACCCTCGGCGACGATCTCGGCCGGGCTGCGGTCTTCTTCCACGTAGCGCTCGATGATCGCATCGAGCACGTCGTAGGGCGGCAAGGTATCCTGGTCCTTCTGGCCAGGACGCAGCTCGGCGCTGGGCGGACGCTCGATGATGCGCTGCGGAATGGGGTTGGCGCCGTGGCCAAACGGGTCGTGGGCATTGCGCCAGCGCGCCAGCCGCCACACCCAGGTCTTGGTCACGTCTTTGATCACCGCAAAGCCTCCGGCCATGTCGCCGTAGAGGGTGCAGTAACCGGTGGCCAGCTCGCTTTTGTTGCCAGTGGTCAGCACGATGTCGCCGAACTTGTTCGACAGCGCCATCAGCAAGGTGCCGCGGATGCGTGCCTGCAGGTTTTCTTCGGTGGTGTCCGGCCCGCGCCCGGCGAACAGGGGTTGCAGGTCCGCCTGGTAATGTTCGAAGATCGATCCGATCGGGATCTCGTCGTAGCGCACGCCCAGACGAGCCGCCATTTCGCGCGCGTCCAGCCAGGAAATGTCGGCGGTGTAGGGCGACGGCATCATCACCGCGCGCACCCGCTGTGGCCCCAGCGCATCGACGGCGATGGCCAGTACCAGCGCCGAATCGACACCGCCCGACAGCCCGATGACGGCGCCCGGAAAACCGTTTTTTTCGACGTAATCGCGCGTGCCCAGCACCAGCGCGTGCCACAGGTCGGCCTCGGTGCTGGGTTGCGCGGCCACGGGTCCGCGCACCCCCCCGTGTCCTGCGCCGTCCTCCAGCTCGACGACCAGCAGATCCTCGGCAAAACTGGGGGCGCGCGCCGCCAGCGCACCGTGCGCATCCAGCGCGAAGCTGCGGCCCTCGAAGACGATCTCGTCCTGTCCGCCCACCAGATGGGCGTACACCAGTGGCAGCCCGGTCTCCCGCACGCGCTCGCGCATGGCGCGCTCGCGCTCATCGCCTTTACCGATGTGGAATGGCGAGGCGTTGATGACGCACAAAACGTCTGCACCGGCCGTGGCCGTCTCGGCCACCGGCCGCGCATACCAAGCGTCCTCACAGATCAGCAGCCCGATGCGCCAGCGGTGGGCGCCCTCGACCACCTCGAACACACAGGGGCGCTCGCCCGGCACGAAGTACCGGCGCTCATCGAACACCTGGTAGTTGGGCAGCTCCCGTTTCGCGTAGCGGTGGGTGATGCGCCCCTCACACAAAACGCTGGCGGCGTTGACGCACGGCGTGCGTCCGACGCTGCGACCCATGCCAGCACCGGATGCCGCGCCTGGGGGCGCCTGCAGCGGCTGTCCCACCACGATGTGCAGGCCCTTCAGCCCCGCGGTCTGCAGCGCCACCGTTTGCACGGCATCATCGCAGGCAGCGACGAACGCGGGCCGCAACAACAAATCTTCGGCTGCATAGCCGCAAATGGCCAGCTCGGGGGTGAGCAACACGCGCACCCCCTGGGCGTGCGCGGCTTGCGCCGCCTCGACGATGCGGCGGGCGTTGCCAGCCAGGTCACCCACCACGAAATTGCACTGTGCCACCCCGATCTTGATCGCCATGGATGCCCCGACGTCCTCCGAAAGCACCGATTATGTCACCCAGGTCGTGCACGACCCGCGTGAAATCGCGGCCGATGAATGGGATGCGCTGCTGCGCGCGCAGCCCGACGGCGCAGCCTGCGGCCCGTTCATGCGGCACGCCTATCTGGCGGCGCTGCACACCAGTGGCTGCACCAACGCGGCCACGGGCTGGACGCCGCACTGGGTGACGCTGCGCCAACGCTTCAGCGGCCGCTTGGCGGCGGCCGCGCCGCTGTACGTCAAGCGGCACTCGTACGGCGAATACGTGTTCGACTGGGCCTGGGCTGCCGCCCACCAGCGGCATGGCCTGCGCTACTACCCCAAGGGGGTGGTGGCGGTGCCGTTCACCCCAGTGGCCGGTCCGCGCCTGCTGGCCGACGGTGCCGCCGCCCGCGCCGCCCTGGTGCGCGCCTTACTCGATCAGGCCCGCGCCCTTGGGCTGTCATCGCTGCACGTGCTGCTGGATACCCCGGCCGATGAGGCGGCAGCGCAGGCCGCCGGACTGCTGGCGCGTGAAACGGTGCAATTCCATTGGCACAACCGGCACCCGGTGCACGGCGCGGCGTTTGCCGACTGGGACGATTTTCTGGCCAGCTTGAGCCAAGACAAACGCAAAAAGATCCGCCAGGAGCGCCGCAAAGTCGCCGACGCCGGCGTGACGTTCGAGGTACGGCGCGGCGCGCACATCAACGCCGAGGACTGGGACTTTTTCGTGCGCTGCTACGCGCAAACCTACTGGGAGCACGGCAACCCGCCCTACCTCAACCGCGCGTTTTTCCATGCGGTCGGCGCCGCCCTGCCCGAGCATTGGCTGCTGTTCATCGCCCGCATGGGTGAGCGGCGCATCGCCGCCAGCCTGGTGGCCCTCAGCGACGATGGGCCATCACCCAGCGCGGCCTATGGCCGCTACTGGGGTGCCTTGGCTCGCGTGGACTGCCTGCACTTCGAGGCCTGCTACTACCAGCCCCTGGCCTGGTGCATTGCGCATGGGGTGGGCCGCTTCGAGGGCGGCGCCCAAGGCGAGCACAAAGTCGCGCGGGGACTGCTGCCGGTGTCGGTTCACAGTCGCCACTGGCTGGCCCACCCCGCGTTTGCCGACGCCATCGCCTACTATCTCGACCGGGAGCGCGCAGCGACGGACGAATATCGCCAGGCGCTGCGCGCGCATGCGCCGTTTCGTCAGGCGCCTTGACCGCCGACGGCGGCACGGTAGGCCGCCACGCCCGACAGGATTTCCTGGCGGGCCTCCTCCAGCGACCCCCACCCCAGCACCTTGACCCATTTGCCCGGGTCCAGATCTTTGTAGTGCTCGAAGAAGTGCTCGATGGTCTTCAAGCGCACGGGGTTGAGGTCTTCGTAGGTCTTCCAGCGCGCGTACAGCGGCAGCACCTTCTCCGTCGGCACCGCCAGCACCTTGCCATCGACCCCGCCCTCGTCTTCCATCTTCAGGATGCCCAAGGCGCGGCAGGGCACCACCACGCCCGGCGGCAGCGGCACCGGGGTGATGACCAGCACGTCCACTGGGTCGCCGTCACCGGCGATGGTGTGGGGCACATACCCGTAGTTGGTCGGGTAGTGCATGGCGGTGTTCATGAAGCGGTCGACGAAGATCGCGCCGGAGGCCTTGTCGACTTCGTACTTGATCGGCTCACCGTGCATCGAGATTTCGATGACGACATTGAAGGCGTCGGGCACCTTGTCGCCCGCGGTCACTTGATCCAAAGACATGACGTTTCGTAAGCGGTAGTGGAAAAACAATAGTCTGACCGATTTTACTGGCGCCATCCTGACGTCTGCGGGGACGCCGCCTTCCGCACGCCACCCTGACGGCGCCAGCCGGGGTGGACGTCGGGGTGCCGATTGCGTTACAGTGATAGCGTTGGCCAATCATCTCGGCGGCAGCGTGCTGCGGCGGTGAGGAAGCAACGCAGCGGAAGCCAGCGGCTCGCTTGCGTTGGCTTCCTCCAAGTCGAACGGTTTCGAGGAGACATCGGTATGGTTGGTCAATCCGCGCTGATCTTAGCGCTCGTCTGTGCGCTGGCTGCGGTCGCCTACGGGTTGTGGGCACGCAGCTGGATCCTGGCCCAGGATCCCGGCAACCCCCGCATGCAAGAAATCGCCGCAGCGGTGCAAACCGGAGCCGCTGCCTATCTGGCGCGTCAGTACAAGACGATCGCCCTGGTGGGTGTGGTGCTGGCGGTGTTGATCGGCGTCTTCATCGACGGCGCAACCGCCGTGGCCTTCGTGGCCGGGGCGGTGCTGTCGGGCGCTTGCGGCTTCATCGGGATGAATGTGTCGGTACGGGCCAACGTGCGCACCGCCCAGGCGGCCGCACGCGGCATCGCACCCGCCCTGGAAGTGGCCTTTCGTGGCGGCGCCATCACGGGGCTGCTGGTGGTTGGGCTGGGCCTGCTCGGTGTGACGGCGTTTTACTGGTTTTTGGTCGGCAACGGGCAACTCAATCCAGCGCGACCGCTGAGCACGCTGTTGCAGCCGCTGATCGGGCTGGCCTTCGGCGCCTCGCTCATCTCCATCTTCGCGCGCTTGGGCGGTGGCATCTTCACCAAGGGCGCCGACGTGGGCGCCGACCTGGTGGGCAAAGTCGAGGCCGGTATCCCCGAGGACGACCCGCGCAACCCGGCCGTGATCGCCGACAACGTCGGCGACAACGTGGGGGACTGCGCCGGCATGGCGGCCGACCTGTTCGAGACCTACGCCGTGACGCTGATCGCCACCATCGTGCTGGGCGCTCTGCTGGTGACGGCAGCGCCCGTGCAGGCGAGCCTGTATCCGCTGGCGCTGGGCGGGGTGTCGATCCTGGCCTCCATCGTCGGCTGCTTTTTCGTCAAGGCCACGCCCGACATGCGCAACGTCATGCCGGCGCTGTACAAGGGGCTGATCGTTGCCGGCGTGCTGTCGGCGCTGCTGTTTTATGGCGTCACCGTCTGGCTGATTCCGGACGACGCCATTGCCGCCAGCGGCACCCAGTGGCGTCTGTGGGCAGCGGGGTTGGTCGGGTTGGCGCTGACGGCGGCGATGGTCTGGATCACCGAGTACTACACCGGCACCGACTACGCCCCGGTACGCCACGTGGCGCAAGCCTCCACCACGGGTCATGCCACCAACATCATCGCCGGCATCGGCGTCAGCATGAAGTCCACCGCCTGGCCGGTGCTGGCCGTCTGCGCCGCCATCATCGCCTCGTATGCGCTGGCTGGCCTGTATGGGGTGGCGGTGGCCGCCACGGCCATGCTGAGCATGGCCGGCATCGTGGTGGCACTGGACGCCTACGGCCCCATCACCGATAACGCCGGCGGCATCGCCGAGATGGCCGAGTTGCCGGCGAGCGTGCGGGCCGTGACCGACCCGCTGGATGCAGTGGGCAACACCACCAAGGCCGTGACCAAGGGCTACGCGATCGGCTCGGCCGGCTTGGCCGCTTTGGTGTTGTTTGCCGACTACACGCACAAACTGGAGGCAAGCGGACAGGCGCTGCGCTTCGACCTGTCGGATCCGATGGTGATCGTCGGCTTATTCATCGGCGGCCTGATCCCTTATCTGTTCGGCGCACTGGCGATGGAGGCCGTGGGCCGCGCTGCCGGCAGCGTAGTGGAGGAAGTGCGGCGGCAGTTTCGCGAGATCAAAGGCATCATGGACGGCAGCGCCAAGCCTGAATACGGGCGCGCCGTCGATATGCTGACCAGCGCCGCCATCAAGGAAATGATGCTGCCGAGTCTGCTGCCGGTGGTGGTGCCGATCCTCGTCGGCTTGGTGCTGGGGCCGGTGGCGCTGGGCGGGCTGTTGATGGGCACCATCGTCACCGGACTGTTCGTCGCCATCAGCATGTGTACCGGCGGCGGCGCCTGGGACAATGCGAAAAAGTACATCGAAGACGGCCACCACGGGGGCAAGGGTTCGGATGCGCACAAGGCCGCCGTCACCGGCGACACCGTGGGCGACCCCTACAAGGACACCGCCGGCCCAGCGGTCAACCCGCTGATCAAAATCATCAATATCGTGGCCCTGCTGATCGTGCCCTTGCTGGTGTGAGCGGTGGTGTACTCAGAAAAAACGAGCGATCGCCTCGACATCCTCGGGAAAAAGCTGACCGCGCTCGGCCATCGCGATACGCCCATCACGCCCGCGCACCAGCGTGATGGGCAGGCCCTTGGGCTTGGGCATGGCGCGCTGCACCTGGGGCGTCACCCAGGCCGAGGGAAAGGTATAGCCGCGCTGGGCCAAGTAGCGCCGGGCCGCCTCCTCGGTGCGGTCGATCGATAAGCCCAGCAGCAGCCAGTCACCGCGCGCGCCGTGGGTGCGCCACAGGCGCTCGATGTGCGGCGTGGTGACGGCACAAAACGGGCAGGTGCTTGCCCACCAGTACAACACCAGCACGCGCCCGTCGGCCTGCGCCGGCTCGAACGCCACGCCTTCGAGCCGCGTCATCGGCGGCACCGACCACGGCTGACCAATCACCGGCAACGGCCCGGCTTTGGCTTCGGCCTCGGCGCTGGACGCCGACTGCGTCCACCCCACGCGCGGGGCTGTGCCCCCCAGCACGGCCCCACTGAGCCATGTCAGCCAATCCCGTCGGCGCATACCCCTGTGTCCTCGCAAACAACCCCGTCCGTGGTATGCCCATGGCAGCCTCACCTGCACCACGGCTTGACGATGCTAATCTATCACCCATGGCCGAACGCGTCATTCCCTTGGTTGACCAGCGCCTGACCACGCTGACTGCTCCCGAACCGACCGAGCCCATCACGGCCACCGGCACCCTAATAGACCGTCTCGGTCGCCCGCTGCGTGACCTGCGCATCAGCGTCTCCGATCGCTGCAATTTCCGCTGCAGCTACTGCATGCCCAAGGACGTCTTCACCAAGGACTACCCCTATCTGCCGCATGCGGCGCTGTTGACGTTCGAGGAAATCACGCGCGTGGCGCGCTGCTTCATCGCGCATGGCGTACGTAAGTTGCGCCTGACGGGCGGGGAGCCACTGCTGCGCAAAAACCTGGAGATCCTGGTGGAGCAGCTGGCCGCGCTGCGCACGATCGAGGGCGCCCCGCTGGACCTGACCTTGACCACTAACGGCAGCCTGCTCAAGCGCAAGGCGCGCGCCCTGCGCGACGCGGGTCTGCAGCGCGTCACGGTCAGCCTGGATGGCTTGGACGATGCGGTCTTTCGGCGCATGAACGATGTCGATTTTCCCGTGGCGGCGGTGCTGGAGGGCATCGCCGAAGCGCAGGCCGTGGGGCTGGGGCCGATCAAGGTCAATATGGTGGTCAAGCGTGGCACCAACGACGACCAGATCCTGCCGATGGCGCGCCATTTTCGTGGCACCGGCATCGTACTGCGTTTCATCGAATATATGGACGTAGGCGCCACCAACGGCTGGCGCATGGACGAGGTATTGCCCAGCGCCGAGGTGCTGCATCGGCTGCAGCAAGAATTCGCCCTGGTACCGCTGGAGCCCAGCGCCCCCGGTGAGACCGCCGAGCGCTGGGGCTACGCCGGGCCGGATGGGCGCCACGATCCCGACCTGGGTGAAATCGGCCTGATCAGCAGCGTCACACAGGCCTTCTGCCGCGACTGCAACCGTGCCCGCTTGTCCACCGAAGGCAAGGTGTATCTGTGTCTGTTCGCCGATCGCGGCTACGACCTGCGCGCGCTGCTGCGCACGGGCGCCAGCGACGACGCCTTGATTTCGGCCATCGGCGCCATTTGGCAGCAGCGCGCTGACCGTTACTCGGAACTGCGGGCCAGCCTGCCCGCGCAGGCGCGCGCGCAGCGCCGACGCATCGAAATGAGCTACATCGGGGGCTGACGCCCCTATCCTCGAAACGCAACGATGACGCCCACCCCTGCCGACCGCGACCGCCGCGCCCCCGACGACGCGCTTTTCCCCCCACCGCCGACCTCCCCTGCACCCGACGCCGTCGCCTCCGCCGTGGACGCCGTCGCCGAGCAACCATGGCCGACCCCCGGGGCGGTGACCGGTGTGGTGTTGGCCGGTGGACGCGGCGAGCGCATGGGAGGCGTCGACAAAGGACTGCAAACCTTGGCGGGGCTGCCGCTGGCGCTGCACGCCTTGCTGCGTCTGCAGCAGCAGCGCGGCGGCTGGATCGGCGCCTGTCTGATCAACGCCAACCGCAATCTGGGCGCCTACGAGGCATTCGGTGTGCCGGTGTGGCCTGACCTGCACGGTGATTTCGCCGGCCCTCTGGCGGGTATGGCGGCGGCGCTGACACACTGCGAAACCCCCTATGTGCTGACCGTGCCGTGCGACTCGCCGCGCTTTCCCCTGGACTTGGCCGATCGGCTGTGTCAAGCGCTGATGCGCGAGCGCGCCGACATTGCGATGGCGGCAGCACCCGAGACCGACGGCGCCGTGCGGCCCCAGCCGGTCTTTTGCCTGCTGCACGTCGGCTTGTTGGGCAGCTTGCTCGACTTTTTGCAGTCGGGCCGGCGCAAGATCGACGCCTGGACCCGTACCCACCGCACCGTCGTGGTGCCCTTCGATGGACCGGCGGACGATCCACGGGCTTTTGCCAACATCAACACGCTGGCCGAGTTGCACACCCTGCAGCGCGACTTGCCCCTCGGTGCCGGGGCGGGTGCGTAACAGCGCCGCCAACGCTGCCCCAGCGCTTCGTGATATGCCAACCGTCATACCGATGAAAACGCTCGACGCCATCGCCGCCGAACTCCAAGGCTACGATCCACAGGCCCTGCCTGCCGCCACCGTCGGGGCCTTTTTACACGCGCTGGTGGAGCCGCTCACCGAGGTCGAATCCCTGGCGCTGCCCCAGGCGCTGGACCGCGTGCTGGCGCAGGATGTCATCTCGCCCATCAGCGTGCCGCCCCACGACAATGCGGCGATGGACGGCTACGCGGTCCACGGCGAGGCCCTGCGAACCGATGGCGACACCGTGCTGCGGGTGCTGGGTACCTGCTTGGCTGGGCAAGCCCGCTGGCGCACGCCCGTGCCGCCGGATGCCTGCGTGCGCGTCATGACCGGCGCCGTGATGCCCGAGGGGCTGGATACCGTCGTGCCGGTGGAATTCGTGCAACCCGTCCCCGGGCCTGCCACCGCGTCCGTCGCGGCGGGTGCAGCTCCTCAGACCACGGCAAACGGTGCCACCGAGTTCATCCGCATACCACCCGGCGTGGTCCGGCCCGGGGACCATCGGCGCTTGTGCGGAGAGGACCTGATGGCTGGCCAACCCGCTTTGTTGGCAGGGCAGCGCCTCGGACCCGCTGCCCTGGGGCTGCTGGCCAGTTTGGGAATCGCCGAAATCCCCGTGGTGCGACGCCCACGGGTGGCCTATTTTTCCACCGGCGATGAAATCCTCTCGCTTGGGCAGGCGCTGCGCCCCGGCGCCGTCTTCGACAGCAACCGCTACACCGTCACCGGCCTGCTGCGGCGGCTCGGCGCCGACGTCATCGACATGGGCGTGGTGCCCGATGATCCAGCGGCGCTGGAGCAGGCATTTCGAGAAGCGGCCAGACTGGCCGACGCGGTGATCACCAGCGGCGGCGTCAGCATGGGCGAAGCCGACCACACCAAGGCGATGATGCGCCGCTTGGGCGAGGTGGTGTTCTGGCGCATCGCGATGCGGCCCGGGCGGCCGATGGCCGTGGGGCGACTGCACGTACCTGGGCGCGACCGCCCCACGCTGTTGTTTGGACTGCCGGGCAACCCGGTGGCGGTGATGGTAACGTTCGTGGCCTTCGTGCGCCCCGCCCTGCTGCGCCTGATGGGCGCGCGCCACACCGAGGCGCTGCTGATGCGCGCGCGCAGTGCCGAAGTGATGCGCAAAAAGCCGGGACGCACCGAGTACCAGCGCGGCATCGTCAGCCGTGATGCCGACGGCACTCCGTGGGTGCGCACCACCGGCAACCAAGGCTCGGGCGTGCTGCGCTCGATGGTCGAAGCCAACGCCCTGATCGTCCTCGGACACACGCAGGGCTCGGTGGCCGTCGGGCAAGAGGTGGACGTGATGCTGTTCGACGGTGTGATCTGACAAACACGCAGGCGCTGCCCGTTCGGCGCCACCCGGCTGGCGCGTCACCGACCCGCGCGGCAGTGCCACATCAGGCCAGCAACATCAGCGCTACTTGCAGCGCGATCAGCCACAGCAGCACCGACAAATCGACGCCACCCACGGTGGGAATCACGCGGCGCACCGGCGCGAGCAACGGCTCCAGCAGCCGCCCCAGTGTGCCGTGCAGCGGGGCGTACGGCTGCACCCAACTCAGCACCGCATACACCAGCAGCAAAACCATCAGCCCTTGCAAGGCGGTGCGCAACAGCCACTGTAGCGCCAGCAGCGGCACCGTCAACCAAAAATCCACGGTTTGCACCCCGGGCAACGCCCCGCCCCACGCCAGGTGCACCAAGCCCGCGTAGGCCAGTGACAACAGCAGCGCCGCCAGCCAACTCGCCCAGTCGGCATTGGCTTGCGCCCACGGACGCGGCAGCCAGCGCCGCAGGGGCTGCACCAACCAGTCGGTGATGGCGATGACGAACGGGCCTGGCTGGTTGCTCATGCGCATGCGCCGGGTGTTGAGCCACCCGCGCAGCAAGGCCGCACCCACCAGGATGAAAAACACCGTATCGAGCAAAAACAGCAACACACGCATGGCCGACGGGAGCGGACGAAATTGGGCTGTGCCGGCAGCCGTCAACGCCGTGGCCGACCGCCGCGGCGCCCACGGGCGCTTGGACCGAGCACCGACGCCGATTGTGCCCCAGTTGGGGACGCGGCGCGCGGCTTGGCACCGCTGCGGGCCGTGGCAGGCACCGCGGCACGTCCCGGCGCCGCAGCGCGCGCTTTCTTGCCTCCTCGCTTGCCGCTGTCGCTGGCGCCGTCGCCAGCAGCGCGTGTGCTGCGCTCGGTGCGGCGGGCGCGCCGCACCGGCCCACGGCCGTCGTCGCCTTCGTCGAACTCGGCCGGCTCGCCGGCCACCACCGCCCGGCCCTCGGATACCGCCATCTGGGCGTCGCGCACCAGGCGAAAGTCGATCCGCCGCCCATCCAGGTCCACACGGCTGACCTGCACCGTCACTTTCGACCCCAACGTGAAGCGCGCCCCGGTGCGCTCGCCGCGCAGCTCCTGGCGGCGCTCGTCGTAGCGGAAATACTCGCCGCCGAGCTCGGTGATGTGCACCAGACCCTCGACGTACAGCGCATCGAGTGTCACGAACAGACCAAAGCTGGTGACGGCGGTGACGGTGCCGGTGAACTCCTCGCCCAGGCGCTCACGCATATATTTGCACTTTAGCCAGGCCTCGACGTCACGGCTGGCTTCATCGGCGCGGCGCTCGTTGGCGCTGCAATGCAGCCCGGCGGCCTCCCACCCCAACACCTCGTTGGTCGGGCGCCCGCGGGTGCGCTGCATGGCGTCGGACGCACCGCGCTCCTGCAGCCGTTTGGTCAATTTGGCCTGGGCTTCGCCTGGCGTCGGCAGCATGGGTAAATGGTAGCGCTCGTCTTTCAGCAGTGCCTTGATGACGCGGTGCACCAGCAAATCGGGGTAGCGCCGGATAGGACTGGTGAAATGGGTGTAGGCGTCGAAGGCCAGGCCAAAGTGGCCGACGTTGTGCGGCGAATACATGGCCTGTTGCATCGAGCGCAGCAACATCTGGTGGATCTGCGGCGCATCGGGCCGCTCGGCGGTAGCCTTCGCGATGGCCTGAAAGTCGCGCGGGCTGGGCATATCGGGCAGCGTGGCGGTCACGCCAACGGCTTTCAGATACTCGCGCAGCACCTCCAATTTGTCCGGCGCGGGGCGCTCGTGCACGCGGTACAGCGCCGGATGGTGGTGCGCGGCGATGAACTCGGCCGCGCACACATTGGCCGCCAGCATCGCCTCTTCGATCAAGCGGTGCGCCTCGGTACGGGTACGCGGCTCGATGCGCTCGATGCGCCCGGCCTCATCACAGACGATCTGGGTCTCGACGGTCTCCAAATCGACGGCGCCACGGGCTTCACGGGCCGCCAACAGGGCGCGATAGACGTCATGCAAGTGGAGCAGATGGGGCACCAGCGCCGCATGCCGCTGGGCCAGCGGCCCGCGCGTATTCTGCAAAATGGCCGCCACCTCGGTATAGGTGAAGCGCTGATGGCTGTGCATCACCGCCGGATAAAACTGATACGCCTGCACCTGCCCCTTGGCATCGATGAGCATGTCGCACACCATACACAAGCGGTCCACCCCCGGGTTGAGCGAGCACAGGCCATTGGAGAGCTTTTCCGGCAGCATCGGAATGACGCGGCGCGGAAAGTAGACGCTGGTGGCACGGTCGTAGGCATCGACGTCCAGCGGCGAGCCATTGCGCACATAGTGGCTGACGTCGGCGATGGCTACCAGCAACCGCCAACCCTTGCCGCGTCCCACGCGCGCCGGTTCGCAGTACACGGCATCGTCGAAGTCGCGCGCGTCCTCGCCGTCGATGGTCACCAGCGGCACGTCGGTCAAATCGATACGCCCGCGCCGATCGACCGCACGCACTTTGTCGGGCAGCGCACGCGCCTCGGCCATCGCGGCCTCGGAGAACTGATGCGGCACGCCGTACTTGCGCACCGCGATCTCGATTTCCATGCCGGGGTCGTCGATGTCACCGAGCACCTCTTTGACACGCCCGACCGGCTGGCCATAGAGGGCCGGCGGCTCGGTCAACTCCACCACCACCACCTGACCCGATTGCGCAGCGCCGGTGGCACCCTTCGGGATGAGCACATCCTGGCCGTAGCGCTTGTCTTCTGGGGCCACCAGCCAGACGCCGTGCTCGAACAGCAGGCGACCGATGATGGGGGCGTCGCTGCGCTGCAGGATTTCGGTGACGCGCCCCTCGGGGCGCCCCCGCCGGTCGTGGCGCACGACGCGCACGCGCACCCGATCGCGGTGCAAGACCGCTCGCATCTCGTTGGGTGGCAGGTAGATATCGGGTTGGCCGTCGTCGCGAACCACGAAGCCATGGCCGTCGCGGTGGCCCATGACCACGCCTTCGATTTCGTTGGGAGAGGGAATGGATAAATCTTTCTTCACGTAGAGATGAGTCTGGAGCGGCCGGATGCCGCCATTTTCGACGATATAATGTGCGCTTCCTGAGACGCCCAGGTGGCGGAATTGGTAGACGCACTAGTTTCAGGTACTAGCGCCGCGAGGCGTGGAGGTTCGAGTCCTCTTCTGGGCACCAGCGCTTGGCACTGCGTTTGACGCGACAGCGCATCATCACACTGCGATCGCGGCCGGCGTTTGAGACCACCGCACCGGCGCCGATTTCAGCGCCGCAAGCGCGATCATACCCGTTTCCCACCCCAATGCACGTTCGCCACACGGGTGGCTGTTGCGAGCGGTGCTCGCCGATCGCATCCGATCGGCACGGCAACCGAAACGCGCCCGGTTCGGCGCTATAATGCGAGCATGTCGAGACGCCCAGGTGGCGGAATTGGTAGACGCACTAGTTTCAGGTACTAGCGCCGCGAGGCGTGGAGGTTCGAGTCCTCTCCTGGGCACCAGTCTCTGACGTTTGGTCGGACATCGATCGCGGCCCCCGCCAAACCCCCTGTTTCGCAGGGGTGGCCGTGCGCAGGCGCCAAGCGGGCGCAAGCGCATCAAGTCAGCAGATGCTGCTTATTCCAAACCCTTTTTTTATTGGCCGGGCCTGCCACCCCCGAGCCACATACGGCCGCCGGCGGCACCCGCTCACACCGGCAGCGCGATCAGGTCGTGTCCATCCGCAGCGACGATACGTGCCTTGATGAAGTCACCCGCGCGATAGGTTTTGCTCGCCTTTTCGGCCGGCAGCAGGCGCACCGTGCCGTCGATCTCGGGGGCGTCGGCGTAGGTGCGCCCCACCCCGCCCTTTTTGCCAAGGCTGTGCGCCTGGTCCACCAACACCTGCATGGTGGCGCCCACGCGGCGCTGCAGGCGCTGCACCGCCACCGCCTCGGCCACCGCCATGAAACGCGCACGCCGCTGCTCGCGCACCGCATCGGGCAGCGCGCCGGGCAGCGCATTGGCGGCAGCACCCGCCACGGGCGAATACGCAAAACAGCCAGCGCGGTCGATCTGGGCCTCGCGCACGAAGTCCAGCAGATGCGCGAATTCGGCCTCCGTCTCACCGGGAAAGCCGGCGATGAAAGTGCTGCGCACGACCAGCTCCGGGCAGATTTCGCGCCAGCGGCGGATGCGCTCCAGGTTGCGCTCGCCGCTGGCGGGACGCTTCATGCGCCGCAAGACGTCCGGATGGCTGTGCTGGAAGGGCACGTCGAGATACGGCAGCACCAACCCGTCGGCCATCAGCGGGACGATGTCATCCACGTGCGGGTAGGGGTAGACGTAGTGCAAGCGCACCCAGGCCCCGTGGGCGCGCGCCAAGGTGCCGAGCTCACGCACCAGATCGAGCAGACGGGTGCGGATCGGTCGCCCGCCCCAAAAGCCGGTGCGATACTGCACGTCCACGCCGTAGGCGCTGGTATCCTGGCTGATGACGAGCAGCTCCTTGACACCGCCCTCGAAAAGCCGCTGCGCCTCGGTCAGCACCTCGCCAATCGGCCGGCTGACGAGGTCGCCGCGCATCGACGGGATGATGCAGAACGTGCAGCGGTGGTTGCAGCCTTCGCTGATCTTCAAATACGCATAGTGGCGCGGCGTCAGCTTGACACCCACGCCCTCGATGGCGTTGCTCGGCGGCGGCACCAGGTCGACGAACGGATCGTGCGGCTTGGGCAAGTGCGCGTGTACGGCATCGAGCACCTCGTCGGCGGCGTGCGGGCCAGTGACGGCCAAGACCGCTGGGTGCCTTTCCTTCACCCAGTTGCCGCCGTGCGCATCGGTACGGGCGCCCAAGCAGCCGGTGACGATGACCTTGCCGTTGGCGGCCAACGCCTCACCAATGGCATCCAGGCTTTCCTGGACCGCCTCATCGATGAACCCGCAGGTGTTGACGATGACCAGGTCCGCCCCCTCGTAGCGGCGGGTGGTGCGGTACCCTTCGGCGCTCAGGCGCGTCAGGATCAGCTCAGCGTCGGTGAGTGCCTTCGGGCAACCCAGGCTGACGAAGCCGATGGTGGGCAAGCGTGTCGCAGCCGGCGCAGTCGCGGCATCAACGGTGTCGGTCATACCCCGTATTGTCGCAGGGTTGCTGCCGCCCTGCCCCGCGTCCAGCCGCCGCCCGGCACCCGTCCGGTGCGAAACCCGCTCAACCCGGTGGACGCTTGACGCCGAAGGCCGCCAACATCTGCTCCTGCATCTGCGCCAGCGCCTTTTGCGACTGCGCGAAGAACTGCGGCATCATCAGCGTCGGCTGGCTGGCCAGCCATTGCTGCCACAGCTCGGGCGTGAACTCCTTGGCCTGCTCGGCCATTTTTTGCTGCAAGTCCATGAAGATTTGCAGATTGCGCTCCAGGTAGGTGCCCATGAAACCCTGCATGGCGTGACCGTAGAAACGGATCAGGTTGGCCAGCATCTTTTCCGAGAACAAGGGCACACCGGCCGTCTCCTCCTCCAAAATGATTTGCAGCAAGATGGCGCGCGTCAAATCCTCGCCGCTTTTGGCATCACGCACGACGAAGGACTCGCCGCGCATGACCAGCTCCTTGACGTCGCTGAGGGTGATATAGGACGACGAGTCGGTGTCGTAGAGGCGGCGGTTGGGGTATTTTTTGATGACGCGAACCGAGCCTCCCCCGTTGTCGGTAGGGGTGCTGCCTTCGGGGGCGGCGGTAGGGGCCTGGGTGGACGGCACGAAACGCTCTCCTGCGAGGTAGGCTGTCTGATGGGGGGCCGGTGCCAGACACCCGCTGCACCGCGACACCCCACGGGGCATTGTAGAACGCGGCCACCGCGATCGAGACCGGGGATTACCCGCGCCGCCGCTGGCACGACGGGCTTGGCGGCGGGCCAAACCGCAGCTGGATGGCGCACGACGGCGGGCAGGCACGGCGCACCGGATCCGCCCGCCTTGGGGGATACACTCATTGCCCATGAAGCGGGGCAGCGCAGAACAGTGCAGAAATGTCTCCGCATGGCGCAGCGATCGCGCTATACTCGTATAGCGTTTTCAGTCATTGGAATCGGAACATGCTCGCCATTCGACTGCCCGCCGAAGTGGAAAGGCGCCTTGAAGCGCTGGCGCGGGCCACCGGGCGCACCAAGACGTTCTATGCCCGTGAAGCCATCCTCGAGCACTTGGACGACCTCGAAGATTTGTACCTCGCAGAACAGCGCTTGATCGACGCTCGCGCGGGCCGCAGCCGCACCTACACGCTAGACGAAGTGGAGCGCGATCTTGGCTTGGCGGATTGAGTTCGACGAGAAAGCCAAGAAGGACTTGGCCGCGCTGGACAGGACCGTTGCCAAGCGCATCACCGCCTTTCTGCGCGAACGGGTCGCGGGACTCGACGACCCGCGCAGCATTTGTGATACGCTCAACGGATCCACGCTGGGGGCCTTCTGGAAGAACCGCGTTGGCGACTATCGCATCATTGCCAGCATCGAGGACGGCGCGTTGCGCATCCTCGTTGTGCGCGTCGGCAACCGCAAGGGGGTGTACCGGACAGGATGACGACCATCCATACGATGCCCGCTGCGGACTCCTTGGGCGCACAGACCGAGGTGTCCGATGAGCCGGAAAACGTGTGCTCGGATGGCTTCAGAGCTTGCCGCCTCCAGCCGGTCACGGCGGGGATTTTTGACTGGCCAATTAGCCTGAACTACCGGCCGCGGCCAGACGCTGGCGCACCGCTTCGTACAGACACACCGCACTGGCCACCGATACGTTGAGGCTTTCGACCGCGCCGCGCATCGGGATGGCCACCAACTCGTCGCAGTGGCGGCGCACTAAGGGACGCAACCCTCGGCCCTCGGCACCGAGCACGAACGCCACTGGGCCACGCCAGTCCGCCTCGTACACGGTGCGCGGCGCGTCGTCGCTGGCGCCCACGACCCAGACACCGCGCGCTTTGAGGGCGTCGAGCGTGCGTGCCAGATTGGTCACCATCAGATACGGCACACTGTCGGCCGCGCCGCTGGCCACTTTGGCCACGGTGGCGTTGAGCCCACACGCCTGGTCTTTGGGCGCGATGACCGCGTGCGCCCCAGCCCCGTCGGCCACGCGCAAGCACGCGCCCAGGTTGTGGGGGTCGGTGACGCCATCGAGCACCAGCAGCAACGGCGGGTCGGCGCGGCGCTCGGCCTCGCTGCGCGCCTCGAGCTGGTCGAGGACGTCGTCGAGCGTGCGCGCCAGCTGCAGCGGTCGCACCCGCGCCACCACCCCTTGGTGGTGAACCCCGCCGGCCAGACGCGCCAAGCGCGCCCCATTGGCTTCGATGATGCGCACCCCCGCTTCCTGCGCACGCTGCAGAAATTGCCGCATACGCGCGTCGCGCCGAGCAGGATCGGCATAGAGCTCGACGATCGAGCCGGGGTCGAGTTTGAGCCGCACGCCAATGGCGTGAAAACCGAACAAAACACTGGTGTCGCTGGCCATGGGGCGGGATTATCGCCGCTGCTCATCCGGCATCGGCGACCGCGGCGGGCGCGCTCAGCTCGCGCGCCCGACCGGCCTCGATAGCGATGCGGCGCTCGCAACGGCGGGCGATGGCCGCATCGTGCGTGACCAGCAGCAGGGTGGTGCCATGCTCGCGGTTGAGATCGAACATCAGGGCCATGACGCGCTCGCCGGTGGCGTGGTCCAGGCTGCCGGTGGGTTCGTCGGCCAGCAGCACCGCCGGCTCGACGACGAAGGCGCGCGCCAGGGCCACGCGCTGCTGCTCGCCGCCGGAGAGCACACGCGGATAATGGCCCAGCCGCTCACCCAGGCCGACGCGTTCGAGCATGCGGCGCGCCGCTGCGCGTGCGTCGCGCCGCCCCGCCAGCTCCAGTGGCAGCATCACATTTTCCAGCGCGGTCAAATTGCCAAGCAATTGAAAGCTCTGGAATACGAAACCCAGCCGGCGCGCGCGCAGCGCGGCACGGGCGTCTTCGTCCAGCGCAAAGATGTCCGTGCCATCCCAGTGAACCGTGCCCGTGCTGGGGGTGTCCAACCCGGCGATCAGGGACAGCAAGGTGCTTTTACCGGAGCCCGAAGCACCGACGATGGCCAAGGTCTGCCCCGCGAAGACGTCAAAGCTGACGTCGTGCAAAATGGTCAGCGGCCCGCCGGCGTCCTGCACGGTCTTGGTCAGGTGACGCACGGCGATGATGGGTTGGGTCATGAGGATCGATCGACGAATGAAACGCAGGGACGCGGCCTTGGCTGCGCTGGCGGCCGCCGGCTGGGCCTGGTGGCCGGGTAGAGCGGCGTGGGGCGCCAGCGGTTCCCCAACCGTGGTGTTGGTGGTGGGCGACTCGCTCAGCGCCGAGTATGGCATTGCGCGCGGACGCGGCTGGGTGGCGCTGCTGCAGCAGCGCCTACAAGCGCAAGGGCGCTCGGTCCAAGTCGTCAACGCCAGCATCAGCGGCGACACCACCGCAGGTGGACGTGCCCGCTTACCCGCCCTGCTGCAACGGCACCGCCCGGCCGTGGTCATCCTGGAATTGGGGGGCAACGACGCCCTGCGCGGCCTGCCGCTGCCGTCCACCCGCGACAATCTGCGCGCCATGATTCGCGCCAGCCGTGCCGCCGGCGCTCGCGTGCTGCTGCTGGGCATGGACATGCCGCCCAACTATGGCGAGCGCTTCCGCGCGGAATTTCGCGCCGTCTACACCGATTTGGCGCGCGAAGAAGGCGTGGCGTTGGTGCCGTTTTTCCTCGCCGGCGTAGCCGACGGCCCCCAGGCCGCCGCCCTGTTTCAGGACGACCGCATCCACCCCAATGAGCAGGCGCAGCCGCGCCTGCTGGACAACGTCTGGCCCGCCCTGCGGCCGTTGCTGCCGCGCGGCTAGCGTGGTGGCGCGGCACGGCGACGTCCCGACCGGGTCGGTTGGCGGCGGCCCCGCAGCCAGCCGCGGGCGGCTGCGGTCGGCAGCGTCCTCGATCAGGCCAAGACGTGCATGGCCTGGGCCAAGTCGGCGCGCAGGTCTTCGATGTCCTCCAGGCCGACGGCAAAGCGCACCAGATGCGGCGCGTGCCGCCACGGGCGCTGACGCAAGGGCGGCATCTCGTAGGGCATACACAGGCTCATCGGGCCGGCCCAACTGTAGCCGAGGCGGAAGCAGCGCAAGGCGTCGCAGAACGCATCGACCTGCGCGGCGCTGACCGCGTCATCGAACACGACGCTGAACAGGGCGGCGGCCGCGCGCGCATCGCGCCGCCAGGCGGCGTGTCCGGGCGAGTCGGGCAGCGCCGGATGGAACACCCGCGCCACCCGCGGTTGGTCTTGCATCCAGCTGGCCAAGGCACGCGCGCTGGCGTCTTGAGCCTGGTAACGCAGCGGCAGGCTGGGCAGCCCACGCAGCACGGCTTCGGCGTCGTTGGCGCCCACGCCCAAGCCCAGGCGCATGTGCGTCATCAACAGCGTTTGATGCAACGCATCGTCGCGTGTGACCACCGCTCCCATCAGCACATCGGCCCCGCCGCTGGGGTATTTGGTCAGCGCCTGCAGGGCGATGTCCACCCCCAGCTCGAACGGTCGCAACGCGATGCCTGCGCCCCAGGTGTCGTCCAGCGCGGTGACGATCGGCACCTCTCGCGCCGCATTGGCCTGCCGTACCACCGCCAGCAGCGCCGGCAGATCGGGAAATTCCAGCGTCACCGAGCCAGCGGCTTCCAGCCACACCAGGCGCGTGCGCGGCGTGATGGCGGCGGCCAGATCGGCCGGATCCATCGGATCGTAGATGCGGAACCCGATGCCCCAGTGCGCCAACTCGTGCGCCGCCAGGGCCTTGTTCGGTCCGTAGGCGTTGTCGGGCAGCAGCACTTCGTCGCCGGCGCGCAACAGGGCCAAATCGACCAAGGCGATGGCCGCCAGACCGCTGGGGGCCAGGACGCAGTGGCGGCCGCCCTCCAAGGTGGCGATGCGCTCCTCCAAGGTAAACGTGGTGGGCGTGCCGTGCAACCCGTAGGTGTAGCCGGACTTGTCCTGCCAGCGCCGCGCCCGCACCGCCGCCACGTTCGGGAACAGCACGGTGGAGGCCTTGTACACCCCGACGGGCACGGCGTCGAACGCGGCCGGTGCCCGGTAGGGATGATGGATCAGTTGGGTGGCCATGGCACGCTCCGGCGCCGCTGCGGTCTGCTCCGGGCTCGACGGCAGCGGCACGCACGGTCGCTGCGCCTGGCCATCACGGCCGGGCGACGAACCGGCTGGGTTGGAGGGAGGTTGCAGCATCATCGGCCTGCGGTGCGCTGGGAAAGCCGCCCGGGTTGCCGCGGCGCCATGAGGGCAAAGCGGTGCCGCGCCGTTGCGCGCGCACTCACCGCCCCCACTTGGCCAGCAATTGCGCTGGGCGAAGGTTATCGTAGCACTCGAAGGGCTGGTGAATCCACGGATTGGTCGGCAAGTACTCCACCGAGTAGTCGGGCGTGAAGATCGACAGGGCTTTGGTCCAAATGACGGCGCTGCGCAGCTCGCTGATGGGTGGATAGCTGCTGCGCAACAGCTCCACCACCGCCTTGAGCGTGTGCCCGGAGTCGGCCAGATCATCGACCAACAGTACCCGACCGGCGATCTCACCCTTGGGGGTGGTGATGTAGCGCGCAATATCGAGCTGGCCGCGCACCGTGCCGCCCTCGGCCCGGTACGAGCTGGTGGACATGATGGCCAACGGCTTGTCGAAGATACGGCTGAGGATGTCACCCGGCCGCATGCCGCCGCGCGCCAAGCACAGGATGGTGTCGAATTCCCACCCCGATTGATAAATCTGAATCGCGAGTTTTTCGATCAGATTGTGGTACTCGTCGTACGACACGTACAGATGCTTGCCGTCTTCGGTAAGCATGGCAGCCGATCTTTCGAAACGGTTGAGGAGGCGTTGCCCGGGTCGCGGGCAGGCGATGCGACGGGTTTACGCGGCAAACGGGTGGTGCAGCAAGATGGTGTGATCGCGGTCGGGGCTGGTGGAAATGATATGCACCGGCACGCCCGTGACGGCCTCGATGCGCTCCAGATAACGCCGCGCATTGGCGGGCAGGGCCTCGTAGCGGGTGACGCCCGCGCTCGATTCGCTCCAGCCGGGCAGGGTCTCATAAATGGGCTCGCAGCGTGCGATCTCGTCCGCGCCCAGCGGCAGCAGGTCGATTTCCTGGCCGTCGAGCCGGTAGCCGACACACAGCTTGAGCTCGGGCAGACCGTCGAGCACGTCGAGCTTGGTGATGCACAGACCCGACAGGCCGTTGACCTGCGCGGAGCGCTTGAGCAGCGCGGCATCGAACCAACCGCAGCGGCGCGCGCGCCCCGTGGTGGTCCCTTTCTCCGCCCCCACCGTGGCCATGTGCCAGCCCGGGGTGCCCTCGGTCTGCCAATCGAGCTCGGTGGGAAATGGACCGCCACCGACGCGCGTGCAATAGGCTTTCGTGATGCCCAGCACGTAGTGCAACAAGCCCGGCCCGACGCCGGCGCCGGCGGCCGCATTGCCCGCCACGCAATTGCTGGACGTCACGAAGGGATAGGTGCCGTGATCGATGTCGAGCAGCGTGCCCTGCGCGCCCTCGAACAGCAGGTTGGCGCCGGCACGGTGTGCTTGGTTGAGTTCGCGCGACACATCGGCCATCATCGGTGCCAGTGCCTCGGCGTGGCGCATGGCTTCGTCATAGACGGCGTCGAAGCGCACACGGCCGCTGGCGTCCAGATACGGCCGCAGCGCCGGGCCGAAGTCGATGGCCGACGACCCGAGGTAGGTGCTCAGCAGGTGGTTGTGCAGGTCGAGCAGCTCGCGCAACTTTTCGGCGAAGCGCTGCGGATACTTCAAATCTTGCACGCGCAGCGCGCGCCGCGCCACCTTGTCCTCGTAGGCCGGGCCGATACCACGCCCGGTGGTGCCGATCTTGGCCGCGCCGACTTTCTCCTTGGCCGCCTCGCGCGCTATGTCCACCGCCGCATGAAAAGGCAGGATGAGCGGGCAGGCCTCACTGATGCGCAGGCGCGAGCGAACTTCGACGCCCGCGCGCTCCAAGCCCTCGATCTCCTCCAGTAGCTTGGCCGCCGACAACACCACACCGTTGCCGATGTAGCAGGTGACATGGGGCCGCATGATGCCGCTGGGAATCAGGTGCAACGCCGTCTTGACGCCGCCGATGACGAGCGTGTGCCCCGCGTTGTGCCCGCCTTGGAAACGCACGACGGCGTGGGCGGTTTCGGTCAACCAATCGACCAGCTTGCCCTTGCCCTCGTCACCCCATTGGGTGCCCACCACCACCACATTGCGCCCCGGCTGGGGCTGAAAGGCCTTGTCCATCGTCTAACGGTTCATCGGTTGATTGTGTTGTCGGGGGGCGCCGGCGCTTTCGTCCACGCTGGCCGTCAGGCTGCACGCGGGCGGGGCGCCACCACCCACTCGCCTTGGTGTTCGATCAACTCGCGGTCGCACGCGAATTCGTCCACCTCGTGTTCGTGCCCGGGCAGGACACACACCACGGTCTCCCCCTGCGCGCGCAGCCGCGCGATGGCGGCGCGCAGGGCTGGGTCGTGCCGCCACGGTGCGCGGATGGCCGGCCGCAGCGCTGGCGCGGGCAGCCCGCGCACCAACTGCCGCAGATCGAGGCTGAAGCCCGCCGCCGGCCGGCGTCGTCCAAAGACCGCTCCGACCTCGTCATAACGGCCGCCGCGGGCAATTTCTTCGCCTTGTCCGCTGTCCGCGCTCAAAATCGCGTAGCGCACGCCCGTGTAGTAGGCATAGCCGCGCAGATCGGCCAAATCGAAGGTGACGGCAACATCCGGGTCGCGCTGCGTCAACTGGTTGGCCAAACGGCGCAGATCGCCCAGGGCCTGCTCCAGCCCAGGAGCGTCACCCAGCTGCGCCGCGGCTGCCGCCAGTACCTCGGGGCCGCCGTACAGCCGCGGCAGGGCCAGCAGACGCGCGCGCACAAGCGGCGGCAGGCCCGCCGCCAGTTCGGCCAGCGTAGCCTCGTCCTTGGCCGCCAGCGCCGCGTGCAGCCGCGACAGCACCGGCGGCGCCACGGCGCAGCCGTGCAACACGGCATCGACCACGCGCACGTCGCCCAAATCGACGCTGAGGCGCCGTACGCCGGCCGCGCGCAGCGCGTCCAGCGCCAACTCGAGTACCTCGAGATCGGCCTCGAGCCCCGCGTGGCCATAGATCTCGGCGCCGAACTGCAACAGTTCGCGGCTGCCGCTGGTGGCGGTGGCACGCGTGTGCACCACCGGAGCGCAGTAGCACAGGCGCGTGACTCCGGCGCGGTTGAGCAGATGCGCATCGATGCGCGCCACCTGCGGCGTGGTGTCGGCGCGCAAACCAAGGGTGCGCCCGGAGAGTTGATCGACGAGCTTGAAGGTCTGCAGCTCCAGCGCTTCGCCGGTGCCGGTAAGCAGCGAATCCAAATGCTCGATGAGCGGTGGCATCACCAGCTCGTAGCCATAGCGCCGCGCCGTCTCGAGCAGGCAACGGCGCAGGTCCTCGAGATGCCGCGCTTCGGCGGGCAGCACGTCGGCGATGTGATCCGGCAGCAGCCAGGCAGACATGGGGGTAGGACGTTTGAAACGGGCAAAGGGCCAATTCTACCCCGCCCGGTTTCGACGCCGCTCAGCGCGCGGCCGGCGCCACCGTGCCTTTGAAAGCGCGGAAAAACTCCGACGACGGATCGACGACGAGCAGATCGCCCTTGCCGCTGAAGCTGGCGCGGTAGGCCTCCAGGCTGCGGTAAAACTGCGCAAAAGTGGGGTCACGTCCGAAGGCCTGTGCATAAATGCGCGCCGCTTCGGCATCGCCCTCACCCTTGATCTTTTGCGCCTGCCGGAACGCCTGCGCCAAGATCACCTCGCGCTCGCGGTCGGCCTCGGCGCGAATCTTCTCGCCTTCGGCGAAGCCGGTCGAGCGCAGTTCGTTGGCCACACGCTTGCGCTCGGCCTCCATCCGGTCGTACACCGAGCGGGTGATGGATTCGGCGTAATCGATGCGTGAGATGCGCACGTCCACCACATCCATCCCCCACGGTTTTTCGGCACCACGCACGGCTGCCAGCACCTCACGCTGTACGGCCGCCATCAGCTCCTCGCGCTTGGTGGAGAGCAACTCGCGCAGCGTTCGTTTGTTGACTTCCTGCTGGAAGGCGTTGCGCACCACGCGGTTGAGCTGGGCGGCACCGGCGCGCTCGTCCAGCCCGACGTTGCGGATGTAGGCCGAGGGATCGGAGATGCGCCAGCGCACGTACCAGTCGATGACGACGCGCTGCTTCTCCGCCGTCAGCGTCGGCTCGGTGTCGGTGCTCTCCAGTGTCAGCAACCGCTTGTCGATGTACGAGACGTTTTGAAACGGCGGTGGCAGCTTGAAGTTCAGCCCCGGCTCGGTGACGACGTTGCGGATCTGGCCAAACTGGAAAACGACGCCGTACTGCCGCTGATCGACGACGAAGACGGTGGAGCTGGCGATGGCCAACAGCACCAGCAGGGAGGAGACGAAAAATCCGATGCGATTGATCATGGCGTGGCCTCCGGTCAACGCACTTCGCGCTCACGGCTGCGCAGGTCCATGCGGCTGCGTGCATCGGCCGCGCTGGGGGCGCTGCTGCTCGACGCGCTGCCACCAGCGGCGGCGGCACTGCCGGTAGCAGCTGCCGCTGCGCCCGATGCACCGGTGTTGGCGGCGGCGCTGACTTGTTGCATGATCTTGTCCAGGGGCAAGTACAACAAGTTGGACTGCTGGCGCGCGTCGATCATGACCTTGGTGACGTTGCTGTAGATCTCCTGCATCGCTTCGAGGTACATGCGCTCGCGCGTGACCTGGGGCGCCTTGGCGTACTCCGCCTGCACCAAGGCAAAACGCTGGGCGTCCCCTTGTGCCTGCGCCACCACGCGCGCCTTGTAGCCTTCGGCTTCCTCGATCAAGCGGGCCGCCGCGCCACGTGCGCGCGGCACCACGTCGTTGGCATAGGCTTCTGCCTCATTTTTGGCGCGCTCGCGCTCCTGACCCGCTTTGAGCACGTCGTCGAACGCCGCCTGCACCTGCTCGGGTGGCCGCACCCCGCCCGCTTGCAGATTGATGCCGACGATTTCGATGCCGACCTGATAGCGGTCCAGAATGGTTTGCATCAGCGTGCGCACGCGCGGCGCGATTTGCTCGCGTTCCTCGGCCAAGGCGGCGTCCATTTTCATTTTGCCCACCACCTCGCGCACCGCCGTCTCGGCGGCTTTGACCACCGCCGCGTCGGGGTCGCGGCTGTTGAAGAGGTAAGCCCGCGCGTCGCTCAAGCGGTACTGCACCGCAAATTTGATTTCGACGATATTTTCGTCTTCGGTGAGCATGGCCGATTCACGCAGGCCGGTGGCGCGGACGATGGCGTCGCGCCCGATGTCGACCGAGCGGATCTGGGTGACGAATACCGTCTCGTGGCGCTGGATGGGGTACGGCAGGCGCCAGTTGAAACCCGCGCCGACGGTGCTGTGGTAGCGCCCGAATTGGGTGATGACGGCCTGCTGGCCTTCCTGCACGATGAAGAAGCCGGTGCCCAGCCAAATCAGCACCGCCACACCGGCGATCAAGCCCACGCCGACGCCGGTTCCTTTGGGATCGCGCGGCGCCGGCGCTTCACGCTCGTCACGGTCCCACCCCGGCCCGCCCGGCGGACGGCGGCCACCGCCAAACAGTCCGCTGAGCTTGCGGTTGAAATCGCGCCAGAGCTCGTCCAGATCGGGCGGCGTCTGGCTGCCGCCGGCGGGGCGGCGACCGCTGCCGTCACGCGGCTCACGCGGCTCCTCCTCGTCACCGCGGCCCCAGCGGGGATCGTTCAGATTGAAGACCGCAGGCAAGCGCTGCCACCACCGACGGCGGCGCGCCGGCTGCGGACGGGACGCGGCGTCGGCGGGATCGCGGGCTCCCAGGGGATAGTCACTCATGGATGCGTCGTTACAGTTCGTGTTGGGGCGGCTCAATTGTGCCCAAATGTCGAGGGTCACGCTGCGGAGGCACGGACACACGCGGTGCGGCCACGGCATCGGCGATGGCCGCGCGCAGCGCCTCCAACCCCTGGCAGGTGCGGGCGCTGACAAACACCCGAGTCACCGGATGCCCTTCGAGTTCCGTCACGTCACACTCCCGCTGTGGCTGATGTTGCGGCGGCAGCGCATCGATCTTGTTGAACACCAGCACCTGCGGCACGTCGGCCGCGCCGATTTCATGCAGTACGCGCTGCACATCACCGATGTGCTCCGGATGCTGCGGGTTGGCGGCATCGACCACGTGCAGCAGCAAGTCGGCGTCACGCGCCTCTTGCAGGGTAGCGGCAAAGGCCTCCACCAAGGTGTGCGGCAGGTCACGGATGAAGCCCACCGTGTCCGACAGCGACACCCGTTGGCCCACTTCGCCCAGGTAGAGCTGGCGCGTGGTGGTGTCGAGGGTGGCGAAGAGCTGGTCGGCCGCATACGCGTTGGCCTTGACCAGCGCATTGAACAGCGTGGACTTGCCGGCGTTGGTGTAGCCCACCAGCGAGACATTGAAGGTGCCGCGGCGCTCGCGCTGGCGACGCTGGGTCTGGCGCTGACGCTTGACGCGCTCGAGCCGCTCGCGCGTGCGCTGGATGGCCTGGGCGATCATGCGCCGGTCCAGTTCGATCTGCGTCTCACCAGGGCCGCCGCGCAGGCCGATGCCACCGCTTTGGCGCTCCAGGTGGGTCCAGCGTCGCACCAGGCGTGTCGAGAGGTACTGCAGACGTGCCAGTTCCACCTGCAGCTTGCCTTCGTGGCTGCGGGCACGGCGGGCAAAGATCTCCAAGATCAGCAGGACGCGGTCATTGACGGCGCGCTCCAGATAGCGCTCCAGGTTGCGCTGCTGCGCCGGGCTGAGCGCCTGATCGAACAGCACTTCACTGGCGCCATGGGCGGCTGCCAGGGCCTTGATTTCGTCGGCCTTGCCACGCCCGACGTAGAGGGCGGCGTCGGGCGCGCGCCGTCGGCACACCACACGGTCGCACACCCGGTAGCCGGCCGACTCGGCCAACGCCGCCAACTCGTCCAACGTCGGGTCGAAATGGGGCTGGCCGATGTCGACACCGACCAGGATGACGCCAGGGGCGGCTGACGCCGCAGCCGGCGTCGGCGCCTGCATACGCGGCGTGCTCAGGCGTTTTCGGTGGGCTGCCCCACCGTGAAGTGCACCGGACGGCCCGGCACGATGGTGGAGATGGCGTGCTTGTACACCATCTGGGTCACCGTGTTGCGCAGCAAAACGACGTACTGATCGAACGATTCGATCTGGCCCTGCAGCTTGATGCCATTGACCAGGTAGATCGACACCGGGATGTGCTCACGGCGCAGCTGGTTCAGAAACGGGTCCTGCAGGAGTTGGCCTTTGTTGTTGCTCACGATATCTTCCGTGTTCCAAAAAACGAGGGGGAGCCGACCATACCACAAAAGCACGCCCGCGGCTGCCGACGTCCGGCGGCGCGTACACTCAGCGGTAGGGATTGTCCTGGGTACGCAGCTCGATGCGCAAGGGCGTGCCGACCAAATCGAACGCCTTGCGAAAGCGCGCCTCCAGGTAACGCCGGTACGCATCGCCCACGTGCTCCAGGGAGTTGCCGTGGATGACGATCACCGGCGGATTCTGTCCGCCCTGGTGGGCATAGCGCAGCTTGGGGCGAAACGCGCCGCTCTTGGGCGGCGCCTGAAACGCCACCGCCTCGTGCAGCAAGCGGGTGAGCGTCGGCGTGGGCATCTTGACCATCGCCGAAGCATGCGCCCGAATGATCGACGGCCACAGGGCGTCGATGCCTTGGCGGCGGCGTGCCGAGACGGTATGCAGCGGCGCGAAGCGCAAAAAGCCCAGCCGCGCCTCGATCGAACGCCGTACCAGCTCGCGCTGGTAGTCGTCCACCGCGTCCCATTTGTTGACCGCCAGCACCACCGAGCGGCCACTGTCGAGGATGAAGCCGGCGATGTGCGCATCCTGCTCCGTCACGCCCTGGGTGGCGTCGAGCAGCAGCAACACGACGTGTGCGCTCTCGATGGCCTGCAGGGTTTTGACGACGGAGAACTTCTCCACTGCCTGGAACACCCGGCCCTTGCGCCGCAGGCCAGCGGTGTCGATCAGCTCGAAGCGCCGGCCCTGGCGCTCGAATGGCACCCGAATGGCGTCGCGCGTCGTGCCCGGCAGGTCGAAGGCCACCAGGCGCTCCTCGCCCAGCCAGGCGTTGATCAGGGTCGATTTGCCGACGTTCGGGCGCCCGGCCACCGCCAGCCGGATGACGTCCTGTGCCGCCGGCTCGGGCGTCTCGTCAGCGTCGTCGTCCGCGGGCCAGACGATGGGCGCCAATGCGCGCTCCAACATCGAACGCACGCCTTGCCCGTGCGCCGCCGACACCGGTACCACCTCGCCCAGCCCCAGCTCATAAAACTCGGCCAGCTGCGCGCCTTCGCGCATCCCCTCGGCCTTGTTGGCCACCAGCACGCACGGCTTGCCCAAGCGCCGCAGGTAGGCGGCGATGTCGTGGTCCTGCGCGCTCAAGCCAGCACGGGCGTCGACCACGAACAACACCACATCGGCCTCGGCCACCGCCTGCTGGGTTTGGCGCGCCATTTCGCGCGCGATGCCTTCGCTGGCCTCGGGCTCGAAGCCACCGGTGTCGATGACGATGAACGAACGCCGCGCCAGCCGTGCTTGGCCATAGTGACGGTCGCGCGTTAGGCCCGGCAAGTCGGCGACGATGGCATCACGGCTTTTGGTGATGCGATTGAACAACGTCGATTTGCCGACGTTGGGCCGGCCCACCAGCGCGATGACAGGCGCAAAGCCGCTCATTCTGGACGCCAAGCAAACACGCCGCCGTTGCGCGTGACCGCCACCAGCGTATTGCCCACACGCAGCGGGCCATCGACGATCGGCGAACCATCGGTGCTGAGGCGGTTGACGATGCTGCCGTCGGCGCGCGCCAACAGATGCACATGGCCCTGCGCGTCGCCGATGGCCAGCGTGCGACCGATGGCCAGGGGCGCGCTGAGCGTGCGGTGCAGCAAGCGCTCCTGGGTCCAGACGCGCCGCCCGTCGGCGCGCGCCAGCGCCAGCACCCGCCCGTTGGCTTCCACCGCATAGACGTGCTCGGCGCTGGCCTGCACCCCGGTGGCGCCGTCGGCCGCCTGCGTCCACAGCAAGCGCCCAGCGGCGGCATCGGCACAGCCCACCGCCGCCTGAAACGCGCGCGCACACAGCACGTCGCCGTCGCGCCCCAGCCGACCGACGATGTCCACCAGGCGCTCGATTTCGGTGGCACCGCGCGTGCGCCCGATGGTGACATCCCAGCGCACCCGGCCGGTGTCGGGATCGATGCCGACCAGCCGACCACCGATACCCGCCACCAAGGTGTTGCCCACCGCCGTCAGGGCCCCAGGCTGTTGCAGCACCAAGGGATCACTGCCACGGCTGGGCTGTTTCCACAGGGGCGCGCCGTGGTCGGCGTCGAAGGCGCTGAGGCTGCGGTCGCCAGCCAAAACGAACACGCGTCCCCCCGCCACCAACGGCGCCGTGTAGACGCGCGCCGGCAAGCGCTGGCGCCACGCCACGCCGCGCGCCGTCAACACCACCAATTCGTTGTCGCGCGTCACCAGCGCCACCCGCTGGCCGTCGAACCCGACGCCGGCGGCAAACGGCGCCCCAGCGTCGGCGCGCCAGCGCACCTGGCCGCCGTCGCCATCGAACACGGTGACCGAGCCCGCCGCGTTGGCCAGCGCCAGCGCGTTGCCGTGCACCGCCGGCACCAACAAGGCATCGACCACACCGACGGACTGCTGCCACGCCAGACGCGCCGCCACCAGCGGCACCACCGGCTCCAAGGGAGTCGGCTGCGGCTTCTTCGGGCCCGATGCGCAACCCGCCAACGCCACGACCAGGGCCGACAGCCACAGCGCGTAGCGCCGACGCGATGACGACACGGCGCCAAGCGGCGCGGACAAACGCGACTTCACCAGCAAGTTCACGGCTTGGCCTCCGGTTGCGTGGGATCGACCCCGAGCGCATTCAATTTGGCTTCGACGATGGCGCGGTAGCCGCTGTCATCCGCCAACCCGCGCCACGCTTCTTGGTAGGCCGCGCGCGCCGCATCGAGCTCGCCACGCACCTGCTGCACGTCCCCGCGCCGATCGGCGGCCCAGGGCCGCAACGCCGACGGCCACTCGAACTGCAACCAGCGCAGCGCGGCGTCGGCCTGACCGGCATCGAGCTCCAGCGCCGCCAGCCGCAGGCGCGCCAGCGCCGCCAGGGTCGGATCGCGCCCGCGCTCCGCCGCAAACTGCGCCGCCGCTTTGGCATCCTGCACCGCGCCGGCGTCGGCCAGCGCCCGCGCCGCCCACAGCGCGCCTTGCTGGGCCTGCACGGTGCGCGGGGCCTGCGCCTGCAAATCGCTCCAGACGCGACGCACACGCTCGACATCGGCGCCGCGGGCGGCCTGCTCCAGCTCATCGAGCAGCGCGGTGGCCTGCAGCGCTTGGCGCCGCTCCCAATATTGCCAACCGTTGTACGCGGCAAAGGCGGCCAAAGCGGCCACCAGGGCCCAGGTGATGACGTTGCCCCACGCGGCCCAGAAGGCCTTGAGGCGGTCGATTTGTTCCTGCTCTTCGAGATCGTAATGCGAGGCCATGGGCTGCCCGTTCCAGTCAATGCACCGGGATTGTAGAGGCCGCACCGCACCGCAGCTGGCTGGCCCACTGTGCCACCTGCGCCAGCGGCAGCGTGGTTTGCGCCGTGATCGGCCCGGGCAGCCCCTCGCGCAGCGGCTTGACGGCCACCACGCCAGCGGCCAGCTCGTCGGCGCCGAAAATCAAGGCATAGCGCGCACCACTGGCGTCGGCTTTTTTGAATTGCGACTTCATGCTGCCCAGTCCGTCGGTGGTGCTGGCGTGCATCCACACCTGCACGCCCGCGGCGCGCAGCGCGCGCAGCACCGGCAGTACCGTGGGCCAGGCCGACGCATCGGGCACCACGGCATAGGCGTCGGGCGCCGGCGGCTGCGGCAGCCGCTGCTGTGCCTTGAGCAACTCCAGCACCCGCTCCACGCCCATGGCCCAGCCGACGCCGGGGGCGGGTTTGCCACCCAGCTCGGCGATCAGGCCGTCGTAGCGGCCGCCGGCGCACACGGTGCCCTGCGCGCCCAGCGACGTGGTGACGAACTCGAACACCGTGTGGTGGTAGTAGTCCAGCCCACGGACCAAGCGCGGATTGACGCGATAGGCAATGCCTTGCGCCTGCAGCAGCGCACACACTGCCTCGAAGTGCGCACGCGAGGCTGCCCCCAGGTGGTCGATCAGCTTCGGCGCCGCCTCGACCAAGGCCTGCATCTGGGGGTTTTTGGTATCGAGAATGCGCAGCGGGTTGGTGTAGAGACGACGCTGGGCGTCGTCGTCGAGCCGATCGCGGTGCCGCTCGAAGTAGGCGATGAGGGCTTGCCGATGCGCCTGCCGCTCGGCCGGCTGGCCCAGGGTGTTGATCTCGAGTGTGACATCCTGCACACCCAGCGCCTGCCACAGGTCGGCCGCCATCGTGATGAGCTCGGCATCCGCCTCGGGCCCGGCCAAGCCCAGCGCCTCCACCCCGATCTGGTGAAACTGCCGGTAGCGGCCACGCTGCGGGCGCTCGTGGCGAAACATCGGCCCCATGTAGTACACGCGCTTCGGTCCGTCGTACAGCAGCGCGTGCTCCACCGCCGCGCGCACCACGCCAGCGGTGCCCTCCGGCCGCAGCGCCAGCTGCTCGCCGTTGAGCCGATCCTCGAAGGCGTACATCTCTTTTTCGACGATGTCGGTGACCTCCCCCAGCCCGCGCACGAACAGCGCCAACGGCTCGACGATGGGGGTGCGGATGTTGCGGTAACCGTAGCGCGCAAACAACGCGCGCACCTGGGCCTCCAGCCATTCCCAGTGCGCCGATTCGGGCGCGACGATGTCATTCATGCCTTTGACGGCGACGATTTTTTCTGCCATGGACGTTATTGTGACGGAGACGGGAGACCCAAACGGCCGGCACCGCAGCGCCAGCCCACCGCAGACCCCGGGGCGCGTCTGCCTCAAGCCATGGTGCGGCCGCACCCCCCGCCGCCCTGCGACCGGGCAGCAGCAGGTGCCACCGGGCGCGCCGATGGCGCGGCCTGTGCCGGCGATGGGCTCCTGCCCCACCCTCGCCGCGCGCACGAACGGTGGTGCACCCGGGTTGGTGCTGGCGCAGAGCCGAACCGCCGAGGGCCACGGGACTAGCCGGACGGCGGTGACGCCGCGCCAAAACGGCGCTGCACGTAATCTTCGACGATGGCGCGAAACGCCTCGGCGATGCCCTCGCCGCGCAGCGTCGTGACCTTTTGCCCGTCGATATAGACCGGTGCGGCGGGCGCCTCGCCGGTACCCGGCAGGCTGATGCCGATATCGGCATGTTTGCTCTCGCCCGGCCCATTGACGATGCAGCCCATCACGGCGACTTTGAGGTTTTCGACGCCAGGGTAGCGTTGCCGCCATTGCGGCATCGCCGCGCGCAAATAGTCGTCGATCTGTTTGGCCAACTCTTGGAATACGGTGCTGGTGGTACGCCCACACCCCGGGCAAGCGGTGACGCTGGGCACGAAGTGTCGCAAGCCCAGGGCCTGCAAAATCTCCAGCGCCACCACCACCTCTTGGGTACGCGGCTCGCCGGGCTGCGGCGTCAAGCTGACGCGGATGGTGTCGCCAATACCCTGCTGCAGCAAAATGGCCAACGCAGCGGTGGACGCCACCGTACCCTTGACCCCCATGCCGGCTTCGGTCAAGCCCAGATGCAGGGGATGGTCGCAGCGCCGCGCCAGCTCCTGGTACACGGTGATGAGATCCTGCACCCGGCTGACTTTGCACGACAGCACGATATCTTCGGCCCGCATGCCCAGCGCAATGGCCTGCTGCGCCGACTCCAGCGCCGAGCTGACCAGCGCTTCGACCATCACTTGCCGAGCCTCCCAGGGCTGCGCGCGGCGTGCGTTGTCGTCCATCAGGCGCGCCAGCAGCTCCGGATCTAGACTGCCCCAGTTGACGCCGATGCGCACCGGCCGGCCCCAGCGCAGCGCCGTCTCGATCATCTGCGCGAACTGGCGGTCTTTTTTGTCCCCCCGCCCGACGTTGCCGGGATTGATGCGGTATTTGGACAATGCCTGCGCCATCGCCGGGTGGTCGGCCAACAGGCGGTGGCCGTTGAAATGAAAGTCACCGATCAGCGGCACGCCGATGCCCATGCGGTCGAGTTGCTCGCGGATGTGGGGCACCGCACGCGCTGCCTCGTCGTTGTTGACGGTGATGCGCACCAGCTCGGAGCCCGCCTGGGCCAGCTCCTTGACCTGGATCGCCGTGGCGATCACGTCGGCGGTGTCGGTGTTGGTCATCGATTGCACACGCACCGGCGCATCGCCGCCGACGGTGACCCGATGGTCACCCCAGGCGACGACGCCCTGCCGGCTGCGCCGCGGCGCCGGTGCGCTCAAGTTCACCGGTGGCGCCTCACCGTGGTCGCTGCGAGCGGCAGGAAATGCTGGATGGTTCATGGCGATCAGCGCACTTCAAAGCGGGCGACGTTGTTGCGCGCCCGTGGAGTCAAATCGAATGGCTGCCCGTGCACCCAAACCTCGGTGGCATCGGCGCGCCCGACGGTAACCGCCAACACCTCGTCCTCGTCGAAAGACACCGTTTCCCCCGGCTGGAGCGTCCGCTGCAGCCGCACCTGCCCCGACGCTCCGATCACCTGCACCCAGCTGGGCTCGCGCGCCTGCAAACGCAGCCGCTGCGCGCGGCGAGGAGCTGTACCGCCGTCCGCGCCGCCGGCGGGGGCGGCCTCGGACGCCACCGCGGCCAGCGGCGCCGCCGTCCCCGCATCGCCCCCCGCGGCCGATGACGGGCCGCTGGCGAGCCTCTGCGGCTCCGCGCGGACCTGCTCCGCCAACGAGGCCGCACCGGCATCGGACGCCGAGCCGGAGGCGGCCGAGGCGTCAGCCGCGCTCGGGGTCGGGTTCAACCCTCCCGACGGCGCTGGGGCTGGCGGCAACACCACCCACAGTGCGGCGGCCAGCGCCACCAGAGCCAACGCCGCCCACAGCGGCCAACGCCGCCGCAGCGCATCCCCACCGAGCCATCCCACCCCGGCCTCTTCACGCGGCATCGGTGCCCCAATGGCCTCGACGGCGTGACCCAAGGACGGCGCCGCGACAGCGGGCAGCGCCGCCAGGATGGGGCCGGCATCGATTTTCAAGGTCCGGCAAACGCTCAGCGCCAGCGCACGGGTGAACGTCACATCGGGCAGTGCCTCGTAGCGGTCTTGCTCCAGCGCCTCGATCCGCTGCACCGGGACCTTGAGCATGGCCGCCAAGGTCGCGATGTGCAGCCCCGCCGCTTCGCGCGCTTGGCGCAGCAACGTCCCTGCCGTGGCGGGTGCGGTCGGTGTCTGCGGCGCATCACTCATGGAAGGCTCCCCGCTCGTAGGCATCGGCCTCGCGCGACGTCGGGAAGCGGCGCCGCAGCTGCTCGGCCAGCTGCTGGGCCGCCTCGTAGTTTTGCAGCCGGTTTTCGATCTTGATGCCCAGCCACAGCGACTCGGCGTTGGCGAACTCGGAATTGTTCAGACGCCGGATGTACAAGCGCGCCCGCGCGGCGTCACCGCGCTGATGCAGCAGCAGCGCCAGGTTGTACAGCGTCACCGGATTGCTGGGGTCGAGTTCGAACGCCCGCGTCAGGCTGCGTTCGCCGGCCTCGGGCTGCCCGGCGCGAACTTCACACACCCCCTGGGCCAACCACGTGCGCGCCGCCGAGCGATAGCCCGATGTTTGCAGCGCGCGCGCAAACGCCTCGAAGGACGGCGGGTAGCGCCCGTCCTGGCAATACATCCAGCCCAGGTTGTGCCACACATCACCGTCGCGTGAATCGAGCCGCAGCGCCTGCCGAAAGCTCTCCTCGGCCAGCGCGTAGTCGCGCAGCTGCGTGTAGATGAGCCCGCGCAGATTGAACGCTGCCGCAAACGACGGATCGATTTGGATGGCTTGCTTGACTTCATCCAGCGCCACGGTGAGCTGGCCCTGCTCGAAATATCCCGTGGCCAATTCGAGTCGGGTGCGGGCACGTTTGCGCGCCTGCGGCTCGTCGGACTCGGTCACCCAGTCGCGCCCGGTCGCACCAGCGCCGCCGACGGTGCCTGCACAGCCCGACAGCACGGCCGCCACCACCAACGAAAGCGCCGCCACAGTGCCCCACCGCCCCAACGCCCGGCGCAAGGTATAGCCCAGCGGCCTCATCGGGTGCTCTCCGTCGTCGTTGCCGGCTCCGCGCGACGCCGCAGCGCCACCACTTGCCAGTCGTCGCTGCGGCGCGCCAGCCGCTGCGCCACCCGGGTGCGGTCCCATACCTCGCCTGCCAGCTGACCGCAGGCGGCGTCGATGTCGTCGCCGCGCGTTTTGCGAATCGTGGTGACGATGCCAGCGCCGTTGAGCCGGTCGGCAAAGGCCTTGACGGCGGCGCGAGACGAGCGCTGCAACCCCGACGCCGCAAAGGGATTGAATGGAATCAAATTGACCTTGCACGGCACGCCACTGCCGCCATGTCCGCGCAACAGGTCGATGAGCTCGTCGGCGTGGGCTGGGGTGTCGTTGATGCCGTCGAGCATGCAGTACTCGAAGGTGATGAAGTCGCGCGGCGCCGACGGCAAATAGCGCAGGCAGGCGTCGAGCAACTCGCGCAGCGGATATTTCCGATTCAACGGCACCAAGCGATCACGCAGCGCATCGTTGGGGGCGTGCAACGAAACCGCCAATGCCACCGGGCAGTCCTGCGCCAAGCGCTCCATCATCGGCACCACGCCGGAGGTGGATACCGTCACGCGCCGGCGCGACAACCCATAGCCGTGGTCATCGAGCATGACACGCAGCGCGCCCACCAAGGCCGCGTAGTTTTGCAAGGGCTCGCCCATGCCCATCATCACCACGTTGGAGATGACGCGTTCCTGGGTGCCGAAGCGCCGCCGCAGCGCGTGCTCGGCGTACCACAGCTGGGCGATGATCTCGCCGGTGGTGAGATTGCGACTAAACCCCTGGTGCCCGGTGGCACAGAAGCGGCAGCCGACCGCGCAACCCGCCTGACTGGATACGCACAGGGTGCCGCGGTCGTCTTCGGGGATATAGACGGTCTCCACCGCATTGCCGTCGCCCACGTCGAACAGCCACTTGACGGTGCCGTCGGTCGAAGCCTGCTCGGCCAGCACGGGCAAGGCGCGCACCTGGGCCACCGAGGGCAAACGCTCGCGCAGGTCGCGCGCGAGGTCACTCATCTCCTCGAAGCGCGCGACGCCTTTTTGGTGGATCCAGCGAAACAGCTGGACGGCGCGGAAGCGCTTGTGTCCGAGCCGCTCGCAAAAAGCGGCCAACCCCTCGAGGTCGAAATCGAGCAAATTGGCCGTCATGACATGATCAGCGCGAGTAAATGGCCATGCCGGGGAAGAAGAACGCCACCTCGACCGCGGCGGTCTCGGGCGCGTCGGAGCCATGCACCGCGTTGGCATCGATGCTGTCGGCGAAGTCGGCGCGGATGGTGCCCGGCGCCGCCTTCTTCGGGTCGGTGGCCCCCATCAACTCACGGTTTTTGGCGATGGCGTTTTCGCCTTCGAGCACCTGCACCATCACCGGACCGGAGACCATGAAATCCACCAGGTCCTTGAAGAACGGGCGCTCCTTGTGCACGGCGTAGAACTGTTCGGCCTCACGGCGCGACAGGTGCACCATTTTGGCGGCGACGATCTTCAAGCCCGCCGCCTCGAACCGGCTGTAGATCTGGCCGATGACATTTTTGGCAACGGCGTCGGGCTTGATGATGGAAAGGGTGCGTTCGATGGCCATGATGTTTGCAATCGTTGGGCAATAGTGGAATCAAACCTATTATTTTACCCTGAACGACGCCCACTCGACCGGCGCGCGTTGCGCGCCGGCCCCGTGCGTGTGCGGTCGCTGCCTGCATTGCCACCGCGGGCAGAGCGCGCCGACGCTGGGGTCGATGGGGCAGCGGCGCGCCTCGCCCCTGCGCCGCGAGGTGGGCGCCCCGCGCCGGCCGCCTTGCCGGCGGCTGCCCCCGCCCCCGGCAGGACGCCCCCGCTGCGCCGTTCAGAGGGGCGCGCTTCCATGGGTGCCCGAGCGGGACGCGGCGCCGGCGGTCGGCTGGGCCGGGGGCCTGCGCCGCGCGGCGTGCGCGGGCGGCGCGGCGGCGGTGCTGGCGGCGCCGCGCTGTCCAAACCACTGGCCTGCAGCAACGCCTTCACATCGGCGGCAGGCAACTCGATGAACGCCCCGCGGCGCAAACCACGTGGCAACACCACCGCCCCGTAGCGCACGCGAATGAGGCGGCTGACCGCATGCCCCACGGCTTCGAACAGCCGCCGCACTTCCCGGTTGCGTCCCTCGGCAATCGTCACCCGATACCAGCGGTTGGCGCCATCGCCGCCGGCCTCCTCCAGCGTCGAAAAGCGGGCTGGACCGTCCTCCAGCTCAACACCGTCGAGCAAGCGTTGCCGCTCCGGCGCCGACAGGGCACCCAAGACCCGCACCGCGTACTCGCGCTCCAGACCAAAGCGCGGATGCATCAAGCGGTTGGCCAGTTCGCCGGAGTCGGTGAACAACAGCAATCCTTCGGTGTTGATATCCAGT
This sequence comes from Tepidimonas charontis, assembly GCF_007556685.1. GTDB lineage: Bacteria > Pseudomonadota > Gammaproteobacteria > Burkholderiales > Burkholderiaceae_C > Tepidimonas > Tepidimonas charontis. The sequence goes on from NZ_VJON01000001.1 coordinate 91,177, forward strand.
CGGCCCACCGCCATCCACTTGCCGCTACGCAGGCGCGGCAGGTTGCGAAACACCGTCGGGCGGTTTTCCGGGTCGTCGAGCGTGACCACCTCACCCGTGGGCTTGTGATAGGCCAGCACGCGCGGCAGGCGGCGTGCCGTGGCCTGCCATGCCACCCGCTTGCCATCCAGGCGCACCACGTCACCGGGGGCCACACGCTGGCCAACGTGCGCCACCTCCCCATTGACCGTCACCCGCCCGGCGGCGATGGCCTGTTCCATATCGGTGCGCGAACCCAGTCCAGCCTGGGCCAACACCTTGTGCAATTTCACCGAAGCGCTGGTAGAGGCCACAGCGGATGCGCGACCGTGCGTCGCAGCCGCGCTGGGTGCGACCGCGGCCCGGCGGCGCGGCGCAGAGGGGGCATGTGCAGACATATCGAACTTTCAAGCAAGGCCGGCGTCTGCCGGCGTAGTTGGCGGGTCATCGACGCGCCCGGTGGGCAGCGCCGCCGGCGCAGCGGACGCCTGCGGCGGCGCCGGCACGGGATCCGACACCACTGGCTCCAGGCCCGGCAGCATCGGGGTGCGGTGGTCTGCGTCGGGCAGCAAAGGTAGCTCTTGCAGCGAAGTCAGACCCAAGTCGTCGAGAAACTGGCGCGTCGTCGCATACAGGGCCGGCCGCCCCACCGTCTCACGATGCCCCACCACTTCGATCCAGCCGCGGTCTTCCAGCTGCTTCAAAATCTGGCTGCTGATGGTCACGCCGCGAATCTCCTCCATGTCGCCGCGGGTGACCGGCTGTCGATACGCGATGATGGCCAGCGTCTCCAGGACGGCGCGGCTGTAGCGCGGCGGCTTCTCCGGATGGAGACGCTCCAAAAACGGCTGCAACTGCGGCCGACTTTGAAACCGCCAGCCACTGGCTACGCACACCAGCTCCAAGCCACGCTCGGCCCACATCGCCTGCAGGTCGAGCAGCAGGCGCTTGAGCGTCTGCGGCGCGAGCGCACCGTCAAACAACTGACCCAGCTCGCGCAGCGACAGCGGCCGCCCGGCACACAGCAAAGCGGCTTCCACGATACGGCGCGCCTCGGCAGTGTTCATGCACGGGTGTCGATGTCGTCGTCCTCGCCAGTGGGCGCAGCTGCCCACAAGAGGGCGGGATTGTAGTGCAGCTCGGCCGCCGCCAATGCAGCGGCCAGGTCCGGTGGCGGGGGGCAATCGAACGCCAGCCACTGCCCGTGAACCGGGTGCGGCAAGCCCAAGCGGGTGGCATGAAGCGCTTGGCGCTGCAACCCCAAGCCTGCCGGCCCACCGTACAAGCCGTCGCCCACCAGTGGGTGCCCCAGCGACGCCAGATGCACGCGAATCTGGTGGGTGCGCCCGGTGTGCAGGCGGCAGCCCAACAGCGCCCAGGCCCCGCCCGCCGACGACTGCGCCAGGCAACGCACCGCGGTGCGCGCTGGCTTGGCGCCTGCGCCGCCTGCCGGGTGCACGGCCATGCGCAACCGCTGGCGCGGATCGCGCCCGATCGGTGCATCGACGACCGCGTCGGCCACCTGCCGCCACGGCCCGCGCACCACAGCCAAGTAAATCCGCCGCACCCGCCGCGCAGCGATCATCGCCACCAAGGCATCGAAGGCGCGCGCCGTCTTCGCCACCACCATCAGACCGCTGGTATCTTTGTCCAGCCGATGCACGATACCCGCCCGCGGCAAGCTGGCCGCGCCCGCATGATGCGCCAGCAAGCCGTTGAGCAGGGTGCCCGACCAATGGCCGGCGGCCGGGTGCACCACCAGGCCGGCGGGCTTGTCCAGCACCAGCAAATGCTCATCCTCGAAGACGATGGGCAGCGCCATTGGCTGCGGCACGAAGGCGCGCGCCTGCGCCGTCGGGCGCAACTCGATGCAAACCTGCTGGCCCACACGCAGACGCAGCGCCGCCTTGGCAACCGGCCGTGCGTCCACCTGCACCGCCCCCTCCGCCAGCAAATGCTGCACATGGCTGCGCGAGACCTCTGGCAGCCGCTGCGCCAGCCAACGGTCCAGCCGCTGGCCGTGTCCGTCCGCCTGCACCGTCCATTGCCGCCATTCGGCCTGCGCCTCGGGGTCGCTGTCGCGCTCGTCCCACTCGTGCGCCGACGGCGTCCCCAGCGGTGGGGCCTCTATAATTTTTTCCATCATGTTTGCTGCCCTGGCAGCGCGCCAAAGGGGCTCCCAATGTCTATGCAACGATTATCCGCCGTTGGCTCGCGCGCTTGCGCTGTCGCCGCTCTCACCGCCGGGGCCCTGCTGCTGGCTGGCTGCGCCAGCGGCCCCGAAAAAGACGTCACCGCCGGCTGGAGTCCCAACAAGCTCTACGCGGAGGCGATGGGCGAGCGCAACGCGGGCAATTTCGACAAAGCGATCGCATACTTCGAAAAACTCGAAGGTCGGGCCGCCGGCACGCCGCTGGCGCAACAGGCGCAGCTGGAAAAAGCCTACGCGCACTACAAAAACGGCGAACAGGCGCAGGCCATTGCCACGCTGGATCGCTTCATGCGCGTGCACCCGGCCAGCCCCGCATTGGATTATGCCCTCTACCTCAAGGGACTGGTGAACTTCAACGACAGCTTGGGGCTGTTTGGCTTCATCTCCCAGCAGGATTTGTCCGAGCGCGACCAAAAAGCCGCCAAGGACTCGTTCGAAGCGTTCAAGGAGCTGGTCGAACGCTTCCCCGACTCGCGTTACGCGCCCGACGCGCGCCAGCGCATGACCTACATCGTCAATGCACTGGCGCAGTACGAGGTGCACGTCGCGCGCTACTACTACCGGCGGGGTGCCTACCTGGCCGCCATCAACCGCGCGCAAACCGCGCTACAGGACTACCGCAACGTTCCAGCGCTGGAAGAAGCGCTGTATCTGCTGATGAAGTCGTACGAGGCGCTGGGTATGGAGGAGCAGGCGCGCGACGCGCGGCGCGTGCTCGATGCCAACTTCCCCAACAGTGTCTTTCTGACCCGTGGGCTGCAGCGGGACAGCGGCCCGTGGTGGAAGCTGTGGTGAGATCCGCACCGGTGGTGCAAGGCGCCGACCTCTCGTTGGCCGTCGGTGCCTCACCCGCCCTGCCCTGACCGGGCGAACCAAACCATGATCAGACGCGCGCCCCGCGGCGAAACATTCCCAGCGGACGGCCGTGCGATGTTACCACGCACTGCAAGCCGCGCACGGCCAAATAAAAAAGCCACCCTCACGGGTGGCTTTCAGCGGTGAGCCGTTGCGGCGACTGGACAGTCTCAGACGGTCTCGCCCAGCACCTGAACGTTGACGTCGACGACGACGTCGGTGTGCAGCGCCACCGACACCGTGTAGTCGCCCACCATCTTCAGCACGCCGTGCGGCATACGCACCTGGGCCTTGCTGACCGGGAACCCGGCCTTGGTCAACTCGGCGGCGATGTCGTGGTTGGTGACGGAGCCGAACAGACGGCCATCGACACCGGCCTTTTGCGACAGCTTGACGGTGTAGCCGTTGAGCTTTTCGCCCAGAGCCTGCGCTTCGGCCAGCTTGGCCGCGGCGGCTTTTTCGAGCTCGGCACGCCGCGCCTTGAACTCATCGATGGCGGCTTGCGTGGCGCGACGGGCGCGACCGGTGGGGATCAAGAAATTGCGGGCATAGCCGTCTTTGACCTTGACGATATCGCCGAGGTTGCCCAGATTGACGACTTTGTCGAGCAGGATGACTTGCATGGTATCGGGCTCCTTCAGACGCGGTGCTGGTCGGTGTACGGCAGCAGGGCCAGAAAGCGCGCGCGCTTGATGGCCGTGGCCACCTGGCGCTGGTAAATGGCGCGCGTGCCGGTCAGCCGCGCCGGGATGATCTTGCCGTTTTCGGCAATGAAGTCTTTCAGGGTTTCGATGTCCTTGTAGTCCACCTCTTCCACGCCCATGACGGTGAAGCGGCAGAACTTTTTGCGACGAAACAGCAGGTTGCTGTTGGAGGCGCGCTTAGGACGGTTGCTCTGCGAATTGCGTTGCGGTGCAGCCATGATGATTTCCTTGATTACTCGATCGGCTCGATATGTTGGAGGTGGAAGACGACGCCTTTGCCCCGATAGGCCGCGGCCAGAAACCCCGTGCAGCGCAGACGCGAACCCAGCGACATGCGACCAAGGCGCAGTGCCGTTTCACCGAAGGCCACGGCCTTCAGGTTGAGCGCGACGCGACGCACGTGATCGACCTCGGTTTGCTGCGACTCGTGCTCCAGCAACACATCTTGCGCGGGCAAACCGGCCGGGGTGTAACGCAGAGGTGCCAGCTGCGCCAAGCGTGCCACCAGCCGCAGGTGGTTTTCCGACGGGGAAGACGCCGACGCCGGGCTCAAGCCGCGGCTTCCTGCTGGGCCTTGCGGGCCTCCTCGCGCTCGACGGCCTTCATCATGGCCGACGGGCCAGTCTCCGCCTTCTTCTTCTGCACGACCAGGTGGCGCAGCACGGCGTCGTTGAAGCGGAAGGCGTGATCGAGCTCATCCATGACCTCACGACCCGCCTCGATGTTCAGGCACACATAGTGCGCCTTCGACAGCTTGTTGATCTGGTAGGCCAACTGGCGACGCCCCCAGTCTTCGACGCGATGAATGACCCCGCCGCCGGCGGTGATCATGCTCTTGTAGCGCTCGAGCATGGCGGGCACCTGCTCGCTCTGATCCGGATGGATCAGCATGACGATTTCGTAGTGACGCATGAACTCTCCTTGTGGCAAAACTGCTGCCCCGGCGTCAACTGGGTGCAGCAAGGAAGCCCTCTATTATAGCTGGGAGCGTGCCGGCGCGCGCAAGCGCTGCACCAGCTCGCGCACGGCCGCAGGCGGCGCCGGGGTCAGCAGGCTGACCACCACCAGCGTCAGCAACCCGGCTGGCACGCCGAACACACCCGCCGCAATGGGCGGAATGTCCCACCACAGGCGCACCGGGCCACGCAACCCCAGCCATTCGTGCAACCAGGGGTGGGTCACGGCAATATAGCCCAGCGCCACCGATAGACCCACCACCATGCCAGCCAAGGCCCCGGCGGCATTGGCGCGAGACCAGAATATCCCCAGCACCAAAGCCGGAAAGAAGGCCGACGCCGCCAACGAGAAAGCGGCCGAGACGAGAAACAAGATATCGGCCGGCTTGTGGGCGGCCACATAGGCAGCCAACAGGGCCACCACCAGCAGCAATACTTTGGACAGCGTGACCCGGCGTGCGGCGTCCGCATGGGGATTGATCGTGCGGTAGTAGACGTCGTGGCTGAGGGCGCTCGTGATCGACAGCAGCAGCCCGTCGGCGGTGGACAGGGCGGCCGCCAAGCCGCCCGCCGCCACCAGACCGGCCACCACATACGGCAACCCAGCGATTTCGGCGGCCGCCAATACGATGATGTCGGCGCCGATACTGATCTCGCTCCACTGCACGCGTCCGTCGCGGTTGACATCCTGCACCGACAACAACGCAGGATCGACCCGGCTCCACCCCGCCACCCACGACGGCAGGGCATCGAACGACACACCGATCAAACCACCGAACATCTCGGCCTTGACCAGCACCGCCAGGGCCGGAGCGGTCAGATACAACAAGGCGATGAAGCCCAAGCCCCAGACCACCGACTGCCGCGCCTGCGCCACGTCCGGCACGGTGTAGAAACGCACCAACAGGTGCGGCAGCGCCGCCGTGCCCAGCATCAGGCAAAACACCACCGCCAAAAATTGGCGCCGTGCAACGTCCGCAGCCTGCACGGGTGTGCCGGCGGTGGCGAAAGGCTGCGCCTGCGGCGCGACACCGCCCAGCGCCGCGCTCTGTGCCAAGGCACGCCGGTACTCGCGTTCCCACAGAGCTTGCGCCGTGGCGGCGTCGCGCGGCAGCTGCGCCAGCAGCCGCTCGGCCTCGGCGAGTTCGGCGGCGTCCGCCCCATACGACCCCAGCGAAGCGATCAGCTGCTCGATCTGCGCGCGCTCTCGCTGCAGGGCTGCGGCAGGGTCGCGCAAGCGCTCCTGTAGCACCTGCGCGCGGTGCAGCCAAATGCGCTGTGCGTGGCGCTCATCGGGACTGTCGGCCAGCGCCTGCTCGATGGCGGTGACCTGCTGCAGCTGCACCCCGTAGGTTAGCTGCGGCACCGGCGAGCCGGTCTGCTTCATCGACAGCCACACCACCGGCGTGACATACGCCACGATGAGCACGATGTACTGCGCCACCTGGGTCCAGGTGATGGCCCGCATGCCGCCCAGGAAGGAGCACACCAAAATGCCCCCCAACCCCAGAAAGACACCCACCTCGAAGGCCAGTCCGGTCAGGCGCGAAGTGATCAACCCGACCCCGTAGATTTGCGCCACCAGATACAGAAACGAGCACAGCAACAGCGCCACCACCCCCACCAGCCGCGCCGGCGCGCCGCCGTAGCGCGCCGCCAAAAAGTCCGGCACGGTGAACTGCCCGAAGCGGCGCAGGTAAGGCGCCAGAAACACCGCCACCAGCACGAAGCCGCCACTCCAGCCCAGCACATAGGCCAAGCCACCGAAGCCCTGCAGATACAGGGTGCCGGCCAAGCCCAAAAAGGACGCCGCCGACAGCCAATCGGCTGCAATGGCCACGCCGTTGTAGAAGGCCGGCACCCGTCGTCCGGCCACGTAGTACTCCACCGGATCGATGGTGCGCGCCAAGATGCCGATCGTGGCGTACACGGCCAGCGTGGCCAGCAGGAACGTCACACCGATGGCGGTGCGCGAAACGCCCGCCCCCTCCAGCACCGCCAATACCCCCACGAATACCGCAAACGCCAGACCAAAGCGCAGATACAGCCGATCCAGTCGGCGGCGGGCATCCGGGTCCATGGCAGCGCGCATAGGCGTGCTATTTTGCCGGCAGATAATGCGTCGCTGCCGACGACGTACCACACGCGCCGGATCGCCGTGGCCGCCATCGACCACCACCGGCAGCGCCGCGCGTCTTTTTTGCGCGCTGCGCGGTGTACGATGCGATGGCTGGCATCCACCTGCGTGTAACCGATGAATACCTCCGCTGCCACGCCACGCGACACCGACGATTCGATCCGGCTGGCCACCCTGCCGGTGCGCGCACTGCTGCGTCGCGCGCCGGTGACGGTGGCGCCCGACACCCCCATCCATACCGCTGCCCGCTTGATGCGCGACGAGCGCGTCTCGTCGCTGCTGGTGGTGCACGAGAACCGCCTGATCGGCTTGGTGACCGACCGTGACCTGCGCAATCGCGTGCTGGCCGCCGGCCTCGACCCACAGTCGGCCGTGGTGGACGTCGCCACCACGGTGGTACAGACGGTGGACGTGGGGGACCATGCGTTCGATGCGTTGCTGTTGATGGCGCGCCTGAATGTGCACCACGTCCCGGTCCTGGACGACGGGCGCGTGGTCGGCATCATCACCGCCACCGACTTGCAACAGCAGCAAAGCAACTCCGCGGTCAACCTGGCCGGAGCGATCTACGCGCAGGAAAGCCTGGAGGATTTGGTGCAGGTCAGTGCGCGTATCGGCGAGCTGCAACGCCAGCTTGCCGCCGCCGGCACGCCCGCGCACGCCGCAGGACGGCTGGTGTCGGCCATGACGGACGCCTTGACCTCGCGGTTGCTGCAGCTGGGTGAAGCGCGCTTTGGCCCGCCGCCGGTACCCTACGCGTGGGTGGCGGCGGGCTCGCAGGCACGCAACGAGCAAACCGCCAAGTCGGACCAGGACAATTGCCTGGTGCTGGACGACGCTTACGACCCGGCGACGCACGGCGCTTATTTCGAACGATTGGCACGCTGGGTGTGTGACGGCCTCAATGCCTGTGGCTATGTGTATTGCCCGGGCGAGATGATGGCAATGACCGACGCCTGGCGGCAGCCGCTGGCGCGCTGGCGCGCCTATTTCCGCCAATGGATCGAAGAGCCACAACCGAAGGCGCTGATGTTGACCTGTGTCTTCTTCGACCAGCGCTTCGTCCATGGCGAGCGGTCGCTGCTGGACGCCTTGCGCGCCGAAGTGCTGCAACGCACCCCCGGGCAACGCATTTTCTTGGCGCACATGGTCAGCAACGCGCTGACGCACCAGCCCCCACTGGGCTGGCTGGGCGGCATCCACACCATTCGCAGCGGTAAGCACGAGGGCACCATCGACCTCAAGCACAGTGGCATCGTGCCCATCATCGATCTGGCCCGGGTGTACGCGCTGGCCGGGGGGTTGCTGGCGGTCAGCACCCGCGAGCGCTTGGCGGGCGCCGCGCACAGTGGTGAGATCACCGCCGAGCGCACACGCGACCTGATCGACGCGCTGGACTTTTTGGCCGATCTGCGCATCCAGCACCAGGCGCGTTTGCTGGCGGAGGGGCGTGCGGCTGACAACTATTTGCACCTGCACGAGCTCTCGGAGCTGGAGCGCCGCCACCTCAAAGACGCCTTCACCGTGGTCAAAGAACTGCAGGGGGTGCTGGAGCGGCGCTACCTGGCTGGGCGGTTCTGATGGCCGCCCGTCGGCGCTACGTCCCAGTGGGCACAGGCAACGGTGCGGGCGGCCGGCACCCACCCGCACGGGCCGCCGTGGTGCCACACACGGGACGACAACGCCCCGGCCTCAATACGTCAGGCGCGCGTAGTAGGTGCGCTCCGCGGCCCGCCGCGCTTCGCCTAAAGTGCGGATACCCTGTTGCTGCAACAGCGGAATCAGGCGCAAAAACACCTCGGCCGTGACGATGGCGTCACCCAGGGCCGTGTGGCGGCCGATGACATCGATGCCGAAGCGCTCGGCGATCTCCTCCAGCCGATGCGAGGGCTGCTCCGGATGTACCACGGCCGATAGCAGCAAGGTGTCGAGCACCGGCTGATCGAATACGACGCCCGTGGTCTTTTCCTTGAGCTGCAAAAAACGCATGTCGAAGGCGGCGTTGTGGGCCACCAAAACGGTGTCGCGCGCAAACGCGTGAAAGGCCGGCAGCACCTGCGTGATGTCAGGCTGATCGGCCACCATCTCGGGCGTGATGCCATGGATCGGAATCGAGGCACGCGGAATCGTGCGACGTGGATTGACCAGCTGCTCGAAACTCTCATGCCGCAACAAACGGCCGTTGACGATGCGCGTGGCACCGATCTGGATGATTTCGTCTCCCTCGGAAGGGTTCAAACCGGTGGTTTCGGTGTCGAACACCGTGTACGACAATTGCTCCAGCGGCACATCGTCCAGCGCCTGAGTGGCGGGTGACACCCGGAACAGGTCGAAGTCATAAAACTCGGGGCGACTGTCTGCCGCCGGCCGCACCAGCGCGGCGGCCACCGGCGCGGCGTCCGCCGGCTCGGCCGCCGGCAGTAGCAAGCGGAAAAAGGCTTCGCCCGCTGCTTGGTCGCACTCCACCCACAAGGCGGCGCCGTGCCGTTCGATGACGTCGCGCGCGCTGTAGGCCGTGCCCGCATCGCCCACGCGCAGCGGGTCGAGCTCCCAGCCCATCAGGGCCGACAAGGCCCCCTCGTCCCCCGCGTGCGGCCACACCACGTCCAGATGCACCTGCGCCCCGCGCGCGGCCGCCGGCGGCACGCGCTGCAGCCGCAACTGCAGCCTTTCCACCCCGCGTTCGTCATGCAAGCGTCGTCCCAGGGTGGCGATGAGCTGCAACAGCGAGAAGCTGTCGATGCGCAGCCAGACGTCGGGCGCCACTGGCCCGCAGCCGACCTCCAGTCCGGGCAGATCGGCCAAGCGGCGTTGCAGTGCCGCGACCAGGTCGGCGCCGAGCATATCCTCCATCGGCCACTGACTGCTCCACAGCGCCGCACCGTCCGCCACGCCACGCTGCAGCCGCTCGCTCAGCCCCGTGACTTCCTCGCGCGCCACATCCAGCAAGCGCGCGCGCAGCGCTGGGTCAGCCTCCGGCAGCTCCAACACCTCCAGCGCCGCGCGCACATTGGCCAGGGCACGGCGCGCCCCTTCGGTCAGCTCCAGCCACAGCTGCTCGCGCGCCGCTGCCTGCTCGACCTCGCGCGTAATGTTGTCCAGCACCAGCACGAACCCGGCCAGGGGCGCTTCACCCACGCTGTCGCCGGCGGTGTCGCGCACCGGCGCCACCTGCACCCGCAACAGTTGCCCGCTGCGCGTGGTGGTGACGAACTGCGCACTGGGGTGGGCGGCGCCGCGCCGCAGCCGCTGGGCGATATTGTCCAGCGCGTGAGCGATCAGCGCCCGATCGAACACCGTGTAGATCGAGCGCCCCAAGCCGATCCACTCGCCGCCGGCGATTTGGCTGGGCCCCGGCGACAGCGCCCGAAATTGCAGACGGGCCCGGTTGTTGTAGAGCAAGATACGGCCGTCGCGATTGCAGACGACCACGCTTTGCGTCAGCTCGGACATCAGCGCGGCCAGCCGCGATTTTTCCTGCTCGATATGGCGCGCGGCCTCGCGCACCCGCTCGTCGAGCTGGGCGCGCCAGGCCTCACGCTGCTGCACCAGCTGGTTGAACAACTGTGCCACACGCCGCACATCCGCCGGCCCGCGCTCGCGCAGGGCGGGGGCCGGGTCGGCGGTGAGCAGCACGCGCGCCTCTTCGGCCAGCCGACGCCAGGGGTGCACGGCGATGTCGAAGGCGCGCTGCAGCGCCCAGGCGATGCCCGCCATGCCCAACAACCACATCAGCAGCACGAAACCCCAGCGGTCCCCGAGCAAGTCGAGCATGCGCTGGCGCGCCTCGGGCTCCAGCGTAACGGCGATCAGCCCCACCGTCACCGCCAGCCAGGCCAGCGAAGCGCCGCCGGCGGCCGCCAACAGCCACCACAGGCGCGCATCGATGCGCCGTCTCATGCCGGGTCTCCCAGCAATTCGCGCACGCGCTGCACCAAATCCTGGGTGGCAAATGGTTTGGTCAGGTAGGCGTCGGCCCCCAGCGCCAAGCCCTTGGCCACGTCGGCGTCACGTCCTTTGGCCGTCAGCATCACCACGCGCAGACCAGCCAGCGAGGCATCGGCGCGAATCGCCTGGCAGACATCGAACCCGCTCTTGCGCGGCATCATCACGTCCAGCAGAACCAGGTCGGGCCGCCACTGCATCACCGCGTCCAAGCCCTCTTCGCCGTCGCGCGCCGTGCGCACCTCGTAGCCGGCGCGCTTCATCAAAAACTCCAGCGAAATGAGGATGTTCGGCTCGTCATCGACGATCAAGACGCGTTTGCTCATCGGCGTTGTCTCCGTTGTCTGGGCCACTGAGCAGGGGCAAGTCGAACCCGAAACACGCCCCCTGACCCGGCGTGGACTGCAGCCACAGCCGCCCACCCAAATGTTCCACGATTTGGCGGCTGATCGGCAAGCCCAAACCGGTGCCCGGCGGCCGCTGCAGCGCGTCGCCCCCCTGCCGAAACTTCTCGAAGATGACCGCTTGCTGCGCCGGCGGCACCCCGGGCCCATTGTCCTGCACTTCAACGCGCGCCCAGGCAGCGCCCTGCGCGTCGGTCCAGCGCCGTACCCGCACCTGCACGTGGCCGTGCTGGGCCGGCACGAATTTGGCTGCATTGGACAGCAAATTGAGCAGCACTTGTTGCAACCGGTCCGCGTCGGCGCGCACCCACAGGGGCGACTCGGGGCACTGCAGCAGCAAGCGCGCGCCGCGTTCATGCAACAGCGGCTCGGCCGCTTGGGTGGCCTGGCGCACCAAGGCGCAGAGTTCGAGCCGCTGCACCGCCCACTGGGCGTTGCCCGACTCGATTTTGGCCAGATCGAGCACCTGGTTGACCAGCCGCGTCAAGCGCTCGGCCTCCGCCACCACGATATCGAGAAATTGCTGGCGCTGCGCCGGCTCCAGCGTCGGATCGTCGCGCATGATCTCCGACAGCGCCCGTATCGCCGTCAGTGGGGTGCGCAGCTCGTGTGTCACCGAGGACATGAAGTCGTCCTTCAGGCGGTCGAGCTCCTGCAGCCGCTCGTTGGCCGCGCGGAGCTCGGCGGTGGCGCGCTCCAGCGACGCCGATTTCTCCTCCAGTGCGCGCGACAGGGCGCGCAGCCGACTGGTCTCCTGCAGGATGTCGAGCACATCGTCGAGCTGCAGGGGCTGCTCCTGCACCACCGAAGCCACCAGCCGGCGCGCCGAGGCGCTGCCCACGGCGCCGGCCAGCTGGGTCTCGACCCAGTGCACCAACGCGGCGTCGGCCGGCAAGGCGCCTGGCGCGACGCCGCGCTGGCGCGCCACCTCCTGCAAGGCCGCCTGGGCCCGCTGCGGCCCCAATACCCGCGCCAGCAGCGCTTGCAGCGCCGACAACGACGCCGCTCCGCGCCAAAATACCGGCGCGGCGGGGTCGTGGCGTGCGTGGCGATCGAAGACATCGACGAACAACAGGGCTTGGCTGGCCTCGGCTGCGCCCGGCGGCCGCGCCAGCGACACCCCCACATATAACCCGACGTTGACCAACGCGCTCCAAAACAGGGCGTGTGTCAGCGGATCGAAGCCGTGCAAGCCGAACAAGGCCTCCGGCCGCAGCCAGGCCAGCCCCCACGGGCCGTCGGTGACGAACGACGCCGGCAGCCAACCGGATTTGGCCAGCGAGGGCAGCATCAGCGTGTAGGCCCAGACGGCAAAGCCACCCAGCAAGCCGGCCACGGCGCCGGCGCGGCTGGCCCCGCGCCAGTACATGCCACCGAGCAAGGCCGGGGCGAATTGCGCCACTGCGGCGAAGCTGATCAGACCAATGCTGACCAAAGCATAGGCGTCGCCCGCTACCCGGTAGTAGCCATAGCCCAGCAACAAGAGCACGACGATGGCGCCACGCCGAATGCGCAGGATGATGCGTGTGAGGTCGGCGCCGCCACTGTGCGCGCCGTAGCGCAACCACCAAGGCAGCACCAGGTCGTTACAGACCATGGTGGCCACCGCAATCGTCTCGACGATGATCATGCCGGTGGCCGCCGACAGCCCACCGATGAAGGCCAGCAGCAGCACGGCGTCGGCACCGGCCGCCTGCGGCAAGCGCAGCACGAAGATGTCGACGTCGCTGGCGCCAACCCCGAACCACAGCAGCCCTGCCAAGGCAATCGGCAGCACGAACAGATTGATGAGCCACAGATACAGGGGGAACACCCACGCCGCGCGACGAATGTGGCGCTCATCGACGGCCTCCACCACCATCACCTGAAACTGGCGCGGCAGCAACAGCACGGACAGCCCGGCCAAAACCACCAAGGCAAACCAGCTCGACCACGCGAACGCGTTGGGGTCACCCAAGTCCAGCAACCGCGCCAGCGTCGGCTCTTGCCGTGCGCGCCCGACGATATCGGCCCAGCCGTCGAACAGCCCCCAGGTCACCAGCACGCCCACCGCCAAAAAGGCCACCAGCTTGACCAGCGACTCGAACGCAATGGCGGCCACCATACCCTCGTGCCGCTCGGTGCTGTCCCAGTGGCGCACCCCGAAGGCGATGGTGAACACCGCCAACCCCAGGGCGATGTAGAAGGTGCTTTCCTGCCACCACGGCAGCGCGCGTGCGCTGTGCACGCCCTCACCCACCACCACCGCGTAGGCCACTGCAATGGCTTTGAGCTGCAAGGCGATATAGGGCACGATCCCGATGACCGTGATCAAGGTCACCAAACCGGCCACGGCCGGGCTTTTGCCGTAGCGACTGCCGATGAAGTCGGCGATGGTGGTGATGCGATAGGTGTGTGCGATACGCACCATCTTGCGCAGCACCGTCCAGCCCAGCACCATGGCCAGCGTCGGCCCGAGGTAGATCGGCAAAAACCACAGCCCGCCGCTGGCGGCGCGCCCGACGCTGCCAAAGTAGGTCCAGGCGGTACAGTACACCGCCATCGACAGCGCATAGATCCAGGGGTTGTCGATGACGGAGCGGCCGGCGCGCGCACGCGCATCGGCCCAGTGCGCCAGCGCGAACAGTAACCCCAGGTAGGCAAAAGCCGCAGCGGCAACGACCCCAGCAGACACCGCGCGGCCCTCCTGCCCTGCGCCGTCAGTCTGGCGCCCGCTCCACGATCCAGGCCAAGGCGGCGATCAGCACCGCCCAGACAGCAAACAGCGCCACGACGAAGGGCGCCGCCGCCCCCCACTGTTGGGCCCAGGTGGCCCACAGCGCCAGCAGCGGAAAATTGACCGCCGCCACGCCCGCCACGAACATGGCCCACAGCCGCTGTGCGGTCGGCGAAGAACCGAAGGGGCGCACGACGCTGTCTCCGGTGGGCACGAGCTCAGGCGCGCTCCGCCAAGCGCTGCCAGGTCTCGATCACGGTATCCGGATTGAGCGAGATCGAGCTGATGCCCTGCTCCATCAGCCACTGGGCGAAATCCGGGTGATCGCTGGGACCCTGGCCGCAGATGCCGATGTACTTGCCCTGGGCGCGGCAGGCGCGGATGGCCTGGGCGATGAGGGCCGTCACGGCTGGGTCACGCTCGTCGAAATCGTGCGCCAGCAGCTCCAGCCCCGAGTCGCGGTCCAACCCCAGGGTGAGCTGGGTCAGGTCGTTGGAGCCGATCGAGAAGCCATCGAAATACTGCAGAAACTGCTCGGCCAAAATGGCGTTGCTGGGGATTTCGCACATCATGATGAGCTTCAGATCGTGTTCACCCCGCTTCAGACCCTTGGCCGCCAACAGTTCGGTGACGCGTTGCGCCTGCTGCAGCGTGCGCACGAACGGCACCATCACCTGCACGTTGGTCAGGCCCATGTCCTCGCGCACGCGCTTGAGCGCCTCGCACTCCATCGCAAAGGCTTCGGCGAAGTCGTCGCTGATGTAGCGCGCCGCGCCGCGGAAACCCAGCATCGGGTTTTCCTCGTCGGGCTCGTAGCGGCTGCCGCCGATGAGCTTGCGGTACTCGTTGCTTTTGAAGTCCGACAGACGCACGATCACCGGCTTGGGCCAGAAAGCCGCCGCGATCGTCGCCACGCCTTCGGCCACCTTGTCCACATAGAAGGCGCGCGGGCTGGCGTGGCCACGTGCGGCCGACTCCACGGCGCGCTTGAGGTCGGCGTCCACATTCGGGTAGTCCAGGATCGCCTTGGGGTGCACGCCGATGTTGTTGTTGATGATGAACTCCAACCGCGCCAGCCCCACCCCGCCGTTGGGAATCTGGGCGAAATCGAACGCCAGCTGCGGGTTGCCGACGTTCATCATGATCTTGACCGGCAGCTCGGGCATGGCGCCGCGCTGCACCTCGGTGACTTCGGTCTCCAGCAGACCTTCGTAGATGTGGCCGGTGTCACCCTCGGCGCAGCTGACGGTGACCAACTGCCCATCCTTGAGGGCCTCGGTGGCGTTGCCGCAACCCACCACTGCTGGAATGCCCAGCTCGCGCGCGATGATGGCGGCGTGACAGGTACGCCCGCCGCGGTTGGTGACGATGGCGCTGGCGCGCTTCATGATCGGCTCCCAGTTGGGATCGGTCATGTCGGTGACCAGCACATCGCCCGGCTGCACTTTGTCCATCTCGGCGATCGAGTGCACGATGCGCACCTTGCCGGTACCGATCTTCTGTCCGATGGCGCGACCGCTGGCCAGCACCGCCCCCTTGGCCTTGAGTTTGTAGCGCAGTTCGACCTGTCCGGCGGACTGACTCTTGACGGTTTCGGGACGCGCCTGCAGGATGTAGATCCGTCCGTCGATGCCATCTTTGCCCCACTCGATGTCCATCGGGCGCCCGTAGTGCCGCTCGATGACCAGCGCGTAGCGCGCCAGCTCCAGCACCTCGGCGTCGGTGAGGCTGTAGCGGTTGCGCTGCTCCAGCGGCACGTCCACCGTCTTGACCAGCTTGCCGCTGGCGGCCTTCTCTTCGGGGGACGCAAACACCATTTGGATCAACTTACTGCCCAGATTGCGGCGGATGATGGCGTGCTTGCCAGCCTCGAGCATCGGCTTGTGGACGTAGAACTCATCCGGGTTGACGGCACCCTGCACCACCGTTTCCCCCAACCCGTAGCTGGCGGTGATGAAGACCACGTCCGGAAAGCCCGACTCGGTGTCGATGGTGAACATCACGCCCGATGCCCCGAGGTCGGAGCGCACCATGCGCTGCACGCCGGCCGACAGCGCCACTTCGCTGTGCGCAAACCCTTTGTGCACGCGGTAGCTGATGGCGCGATCGTTGTAGAGACTGGCAAAAACTTCCTTGATCTTGTGCAGGATCTCGTCGATGCCGCTGACGTTCAGAAAGGTTTCCTGCTGCCCGGCGAAGGAGGCGTCGGGCAGGTCCTCGGCGGTGGCCGACGAGCGCACCGCGTAGCTGGCGTTGACCCCGCCGTCGAGCGCCGCAAAGGCCTGCCGAATGGCTTGCTCCAGCGCCGGCGGAAACGGCTGCGCCTCGACCATGGCGCGAATTTCGGCCCCGGTGGCCGCCAGGGCGCGCACATCGTCGGCGTCCAGCGCCGCCAGCTTGGCATGGATGCGCTCGGCCAGGCCGTCGTGCTTGAGAAATTCGCGAAACGCGTGCGCCGTGGTGGCGAAACCGGTGGGCACGCGCACCCCTTGCGGCAATTGCGAAATCATTTCGCCCAAGCTGGCGTTCTTGCCACCGACGGCCTCGACGTCGGACATGCGCAGCTGCTCGAACGGCACGACCAGCGCATCAGGGGGGAACAGGGAAGACATGGTGAACACTCCTCGATGATGAAAAACCGGGTGCGCGCCCGAGCAGGAACACCTTGGGCGTGGCGGCGCGGGGACTTTCGAGTCGTTGTTCTGGTCCGGCGCGGCCCACGCAGATGCAGGACCCGTGCAGCGGTCGCGATAATGGCGGCATTGTAATTGGCCCTACCTTCGCTCCCCATGCCCCACCGCACCGCTTTCTTCGTCTCCGACGGCACCGGCATCACCGCCGAAACCTTTGCGCGCGCGCTGCTGGCGCAATTCGAAATCCGACCCAAGATGGTGCGCCTGCCCTTCATCGACAGCGCTGAAAAAGCGCACCAGGCGGTGCGACAGATCAATCACACGGCGCAGGTGGACGGCAAGCGCCCGCTGGTGTTCACGACCCTGGTCAACGAAGAGGCGCTGGAGGTGCTGCGACGTGACTGTACCGGGCTGCTGATCGATATGTTCGGCACCTTCATCGCGCCGCTGGAGTTGGAGCTGGGCATGAAATCCAACCACCGCGTCGGGCGCTTTTCCGATGTCACACGCAGCCGCGAGTACCACGACCGTATCGAGGCCATCAACTTCACGCTGGAGCACGACGACGGCCAGACCGACCGCAGCCTGGAGATGGCAGACGTGATTCTGGTGGGGGTCAGCCGCAGTGGCAAGACGCCAACGTCCCTATACCTGGCGCTGCAATTTGGCCTGAAGGCCGCCAACTACCCATTGATCCCGGACGATTTCGAGCGCCGCCAGCTGCCTGCCGCGCTGCTGCCGCACAAAAAGAAGCTCTTCGGCCTGACCATCGACCCGCAGCGCTTGAGTGAAATTCGCCACGAACGACGCCCAAACTCGCGCTACGCCAGCCTGGAGAACTGCCGCTACGAGGTGCGCGAGGCCGAAGCGCTGATGCGCCGCGCCGGCATTCGGGTGCTGTCAACCACCCACAAGTCGATCGAAGAGATCGCCACCCTGATCCGGCAGGATTTGGAGGCCCGCGCCTGAGACGGCATACGCCGCCAGTCACGCACGCGGTGCGCTACGCTGGCCTGCGGCAAATCCGTGCGCGTGACGCGACAGTGCGAACGAAAAAAATATCTTGATCCACAGCGTGCTGCCGGCCACCGCCACCCAATCCTGGTATTCGACCCAGCCCAACAGCACGGACACGATCACGCCCACCAGCACGCCGCCGGCCACCAGATCGAGCGCCAGCTCGTAGGGCGCCCAGCGCGCGGCGTCGGGCGGTGGCTCGCCTTTTTTCAAGGCCACCTCAGAAAAGTCGCGCCGCACGGCGATGCGCCAGGCGCGCCGCAGCCAAACGAAGGCAATCGGAAACAGCGCCAGAAAAAACAAAATCTTGATCGGATAGATACTGACCATGGCGGTTCGATGTTCCGAAAACGATCGGCTCTGCCGGATCGTCCGGCAGAGCCACTGGACGGCAAGGTGCGGCTGATGCCGCCCCCCGCCCACGATCGACGGGCAAGGCACCACGCGGCGCCCCACTTCATCGGTCTCAGTGACCGACCGCAGCGCCCGCGCCCTTGGGCACGCGCACCGACTCGACCAGCTGCTGAATGTGCGCCGGCACCGGCTTGGACACCGCGCTGACCGCAAACGCCACCACGAAGTTCACGATGGCGCCCACGGTGCCGAAGGCCTCGGGCGTGACACCGAAGAAGCTGTTGGCGCCGCCGATCAGATCGAGGTACTCGGTGCCCTTGACGAAGAAGATGCCCTTGTGCGCGAACACGTAGAACAGCGTCACGAACAGGCCCGACAGCATGCCCGCGATGGCGCCAGCACCCGTAACCTTCTTGCTGAAGATACCCATCATGAGCGCCGGGAAGATGGTCGAGGCCGCGATACCGAAGGCCAGCGCCACGGTCCCCGCCGCAAAGCCCGGCGGATTCAGGCCCAGGTAGCCCGCCACCACGATGGCAACCGCCATTGCGATCTTGCCGGCCAGCAGTTCGGCTTTTTCACTGATGTCGGGCTTGATGGCACCCTTGATCAGGTCATGCGAGATGGCCGACGAAATCGCCAGCAGCAGCCCCGCCGCGGTCGACAGCGCCGCCGCCAGACCACCCGCAGCCACCAGCGCGATCACCCAGTTGGGCAGCAGCGCGATTTCCGGGTTCGCCAGCACGATGATGTCGGCGTTGACGGTGAGCTCGTTGCCCTTCAGACCCGCCGCTTCGGCCTTGGCCAGCACGTCGGCATTCTTGGTCTTGTCGTTGTAGAACTGGATGCGGCCGTCACCGTTCTTGTCTTCGAACTTCAGCAGACCGGTCTTTTCCCAGCGCTTGAACCAGTCGGGGCGTTGCTCATAGGGCAGCGCAGCCTCCGGGGCGAAGGGGTCGCCGCCCGCTTTCACGCGCTCGGCGTTGACGCGGATGCCACCGGCGGGATCGGGCTCGACACCCACGGTCGTGTTGACCGTACCGATCAGATTCAAGCGTGCCATCGCCCCCACCGCCGGCGCGGTGGTATAGAGCAGCGCGATGAACACCAGCGCCCAACCCGCCGAAGCACGGGCATCGGCCACCTTCGGCACCGTGAAGAAGCGCACGATCACGTGCGGCAGGCCGGCCGTGCCGATCATCAGCGAGACGGTGTAGAAGAACATGTTGAGCTTGTTGCCTGCCACCGCGGTGGTGTACTCCCCAAAGCCCAAGTCCTTCAGCACCAGGTCCAGCTTGGCCAGCAGCGACACATCGGTGCCCTTGAGGTCTGCCCCCAAGCCGAGCTGAGGAATGACATTGCCCGTGAGCGCCAGCGAAATGAAGAACGCCGGCACCAGATAGGCCACGATCAGCACGATGTACTGCGCCACCTGGGTGTAGGTGATGCCCTTCATGCCGCCGAACACCGCGTAGGCGAACACGATCGCCATGCCGATGTAGATCCCCATGTCGCTGGACACGCCCAGGAAGCGCGAGAACGTCACGCCCACCCCGGTCATCTGGCCGATGATGTAGGTGATGGAGGCCACCAGCAGGCAGATCACGCCGACGTTGCGCGCGGCCTGCGAGTAGTAGCGGTCACCGATGAACTCGGGCACGGTGAACTTGCCGAACTTGCGCAGGTACGGCGCGAGCAGGCAAGCCAGCAGTACGTAGCCGCCGGTCCAGCCCATCAGGAACACGGCGCCGCCGTAGCCCATGTTGGAGATCAGGCCCGCCATCGAAATGAACGAGGCTGCCGACATCCAGTCGGCGGCGGTGGCCATGCCGTTGGTCACCGGGTGCACCCCGCCGCCGGCGACGTAGAAGTCGGACGTGCTGCCGGCGCGCGACCACACCGCGATGCCGATGTACAGCGCGAAGGTCGCGCCAACGACCAGATAAGTCCAGAGTTGCAAACTCATGGTGCGCTCCTTCGGATCAGTCTTCGGCCATGCCGAACTTACGGTCGATCTCGCCCATCTTCTTGGCGTACCAGAAGATCAGCGCGATGAACACGTAGATGGACCCTTGCTGGGCAAACCAGAAGCCCAGCGGATAGCTCCCCAGCTTGATGCTGTTGAGCGCCTCCACGAACAGGATGCCGGCGCCGTACGACACCAGGAACCAGATGACCAATACCTTGGCCAGCAGCCCCAGCGTCGCGGACCAATAGGCCCGGGCGTTGCTGTCTTGGGACATGAGACTCTCCTCGGATACACACACAATCGACGAGCGGACGGGCCGCCTGCGTAGCGCACCGCGCAGGACCGCGCAATGATGCTGTGCCCGACTATCCGGGCGCTGCCTTACACGCGGCTGATGAAACGGGGACGCGGGCGCCCAACCTAGGGAAAGTCCCTAGACACTGACACGATCCCGATGGGGCCGCCCGCCCTCAGGTGGAGAAATCATCCTTCTTTCGAGGTGCCGGCCGCACCGCGGCCAGCGCACCATCCCGTGGCCAGATGCAGTGGCGCGGCCGCTGCACACGCCAGGGGCCGGGCTGACCTGGCGGACAGGGCCAGCCGCTGCAGGGGCACTCGGAGGATGGCCCCGAATCCCGGAGCCCGCTGCGGCCACTGGTGTGGCGCCGCTGGTGTGGCGTCCCAGCCGTGGCGCACGGTGTAGCGCACCGCACGGATGACCCCGGCGTGGGTGATCCAGACCCACGCCGGCCGTTCGCCGTCTGCGGTGGGGCCACCGGCACCCGCGCCTGTGGCGCAGCCGCTCACACCCGTGTCACCGCCGCCCAAGGCCAACAGATCGCGCAACGCCGCGCGCACGCGCCCCAGCAAGGCGGCGACCGACTCGCCGCCGCCGGGGGCGTAGTGGGCAAAGTCCGTGCACCAGGCATCCAGCACTGCGGGCGGTATCTGGTCCCACGGGCAACCCTCCCAGGCACCAAAGTCCAGCTCGTGCAGGCGTGCATCGATGCGCGGCGGCGGCATGGTCGGACGTAGCGCCGACAGCGCTTGCGCCAACCCCCACGCCCGAGCCGCCGGCGACGACACCACCCTCGCCCGCGCCGGCAGGCGGGCATGCAGCCGCTGGGCCACCGCCGCCACGGCCGCCAGCTGCGCCCTCAGGTCCAGCCGTCCATAGCACCGCCCAGTAGCGCCTTCCACAGCGGGATGCCGTACCAGCCACAACGTCGGCATCGTCACGGCGCGCCCCTCCCGCCCCGGAATCGGTGGCACGGACGAGTTCCAACGCCTGCCGCACGACCGCGCGTTCTCAAGCGAAGCCTCCCCCAACCAGCGCCGACGCCATGGCCAGCCCGAGCCACCATCCCAGTTCGGCGAGCTGTTGCGTCGCGCCCAAGGTGTCCCCAGTAAAACCGCCCAGGCGCCGACGCAGCAGGTGCCACATCCAGCTCCAGCCGAGCAGCGCCCCTAGCACCCCGGCCCACCAGGGCGCCGGCGGTGTGGCCCACACCAGCACGGCCAGCGCCGCCGCACACCACAGCCCCGCCACCCCGAGCGCGGCGACCCCGATGCGATCGGCCAGCGGTTTGCTCTTCGACGTGGCGGTGTCGCCGATGTGCGGCAAAGTCGCGATCGTCAGCAGCGGCGCGGTACGCGAGGTGACGTGGGCGCCGAACAGTCCCCACGCCACCGCCAGCGGTCCGAGCGCCTGCGTCAGCCACACCAGCAGCGCCAACTTCAACGCCAGCGCCAGCAGCACCGCCAGTGTGCCGTAGCTGCCGATACGCGAATCCTTCATGATTTCCAGCGCGCGCTCGCGGCTGACGTGACCGCCGAGCGCGTCGGCGGTGTCGGCCAGGCCATCTTCATGGAAGGCGCCGGTGAGCCAGACACCGGCAGCGGTGGACAGCACCGCAGCCAGCGCGGCGCCGGCGGCGTTGGCGCCAAAGATATGGATCGCCAACGCAAAAACCGCCCCGCACCACGTTCCCACCACCCAGCCGACGCCCGGAAAATGCGCTGCGCTGGCACGCAGCATGGCCGGCGAATAGCCCACCCAAGCGGCCAGCCGGCCACGCACCGGGATGCGCGTGAAAAACTGCAGCGCCAGCAAAAAGTGGCGCACGCCGCGCACGATCATGCCGGCTGGCTCGCGCTGCGCCGCGACACCCCGGCAGCGGAAAAACTGGCCATTTCGCGCAGGATGGCACAGGCCGACACGAGCAGCGGCCACGCCAGCGCCGCACCAGACCCTTCGCCCAGGCGCAGGCCCAGATCCAGCAGCGGCTCGGCGCGCAAGTGGGCCAGCAGCAAGGCGTGCCCGCGCTCACCGGAGCGATGGGCGAACACGCAGCGCTGCAGCACATGCGGGCGCAGCTTGACCGCCACCAACACCGCGGCGCTGGTGATGAAGCCATCCACCACGATGACGCGCCGCTCGGCGGCGGCCTGCAGTACCGCCCCCACCAGGGTGGCGATTTCGAAGCCACCGAGCGCAGCCAACGCGTCCAGCGGCTCGCTGGCATTGGCGTGGCGCTGCAGCACCTGCCGCAGCAGCGCGATTTTGCGCGCCACCCCGTCGGCGTCCAACCCGCTGCCGGCGCCGGTGCAGTCGGCGATGTCCAACCCGGTGAGCCGGCTCATCAGCAGCGATGCGGCCGAGGTATTGCCGATGCCCATCTCGCCCAGCAACAGCGCGTTGCCGGGCAAACGGCGTACCAAATCCACCCCGTTGGCCAGCGCCTGCGCGCACTGCGCAACGGTCATCGCCGGTTGCTCGCTGCTGTCGGCCGTGCCCCAGCCGACTTTGGCGTCCACCAGGCCGGGGCGGGGCGCGAAGGTGCGGCGCACGCCGCAGTCCACCACCGTCAGCGCCAGGCCGTGCTGGCGCGCCAAGACACTGACCGCCGCGCCACCGGCTAAGAAGTTTTCCACCATCTGCCAGGTCACGTCGCTGGGGTAGGCCGACACGCCGCGCGCCGCCAGGCCGTGGTCGGCGGCACACACCAGCAGCTGAGGATCGCGCAGCAGCGGCGCCTCACTGCCCAGGATCAGGCCCAGACGCTGCGCCAGCGTCTCCAGCCGACCGAGCGAGCCCAGCGGCTTGGTTTTGTCGTCCAGCAGAGCTTGCAAGCGCTCGGCCAAGGTCGGATCGTGTATGTCGGGCACGTCGGGCAAGGTATCGAACATGGCAGGGACTCCTCGTCGTGGGTGGGAAAAGGCTGACTCAAGGGGCGCTCAGCGCATCGAGCGCGCCCGCGGTGAAGTGGGCCTCGACACAATCGGCCAGGGCATCGAACACCGCCTGCAGCGGGCGGGCACGCGCCCCGAAGAGGGCGTGCAGCACGCCCGCGTCTTCGAACAGCCCGTGCAGATACAGACCCAGCACGTTGCCGGCGGCGTTTTGCCAGGCCAGCGCGGGGATGACCTCGTGCGCGCGCTCGCCGCGCCCCCACAGCGCCGGGTGCGGCACGGTGCGGCCGTGGTGGATCTCGTACCCATGCACGGGCAGCCCGGACAAGGCGGCCCACGGCCCATGACAGACGCCAAAGCGCGCCGTGCTGCGACGCACGGTCTTGTCCGGCGCAAACGCGGTCACCAGCGGCAGCAGCCCCAAACCGGGGGCATTGCCATCGATGCCGTGGACATCGACGAGCGCTTCACCCAGCATCTGCAGGCCGCCGCATATGCCCAGCACGGGCCGGCCGCACGCGGCGTGCTGGGCAATCGCCGCATCCAGCCCCTGCGCGCGCAGCCAGGCCAGATCGGCCGCCGTTGCCTTGGAGCCAGGCAGGATGATCCAGTCGGCGCCCACGCAGTCGGCAGGGCGACGCGCCCATACTAGGCGCAACCCCTCGACGTTTTTCAGCGGCTGAAACTCGTCCAGATTGCTCAGACGCGGGTAGGCGATGATGGCCACGGTGGTGTGCACGGCGCCAGCGGCGCCGCAGCGGTCGTCGAAGACACCGTCTTCTTCCGGCAGACCATGCTGGCGCAGCAAGGGCAAGGTGGCCAGAGTAGGCACGCCGGTGAGCGCCCGCAGTTGCTGCGGCCCCGGGGCCAGCAGCGCCGCGTCACCGCGAAAACGGTTGAGCACGAAGCCGCGCAGCAGGGCGCGCACATCGTCGGGTAACAAGGCCCACGTACCGTACAGGTGGGCAAAGGCGCCGCCGCGGTCGATATCGGTCACCAGCAGGCAGCGCGCCTGGGTGTAGCGGGCCACGCGCAGATTGACGATGTCGCTGGCCTGCAAATTGATCTCGGCAGGCGAGCCCGCGCCTTCGACGACGATGAGGTCGTACTGCACGCGCAAGTCGTCCAGCGCCGCGGCAACGATGGGCCAGACGCGCTCGCTGCGCGCATGCCACGGCAGCGCGGCCAAGTCGGGCTGCATGCGCCCGAGCAACACCACCTGGCTGCGCGTGTCGGCCTCGGGCTTGAGCAACAGCGGATTCATGCGCACGTCCGGGGTAGCGCCGGCGGCCAGTGCCTGGAAATATTGGGCCGAGCCGATTTCGCCCTCACCACCACTGCCGGCAGCAATGCCCACAGGGCCAGTGCCCCCCGTGTCGCCACCCGCACCCCATTCCGAACCGACGCCGCCGGGCAGGGGCACCACGCGCGCGTTGTTGCTCATGTTCTGCGCCTTGAAAGGGGCCACGCGCAGTCCTTGGCGCGCGTAGTAACGGCACAGCGCGGTGGCCAGCCAACTTTTGCCCGCGCCACTGGAGGTCCCCAGCACCATGACGCAGCGTGCGCTCACGCCCGGCCCTCCCCGCGCGCATGCTGGACGCAATCCATGGAGACGCGCGCGCCACCCGCATCGAGGTGCGCCCGGGTCGCACACGCCTCGCGCGGCGCAGACGATATTGCGGCCTGCCAAGCAGCAACCAGGGCGTCGACCGCCTGCGGCGGCTGCGCACTCATGCGCCACCAGCCCGGCAGGCCAAAGGACGTGGCATCGCGCAAGCGCACACCATGGGTACGCAGGGCGGCGGCGTCCAGCGGCTGCGGCGGGCGGGCGCAGAAAAAGGGGGTCACGCTGGGCGCACAGATCCAGCCCAGTGGCTCCAATCGGGCACGCAGAGCCTCGGCCCAAGCAGCCAGGGTTTGGCGGCTGTCGGCCAGCCAGCGCTGCGTCTGCGGCTGCACCCAGGCGCGCAGCAGCGCGACGCCATGAGCTCCCACCGGCCACGATGGCGCCAGTGCCTCCATTCGGGTGACGTCCTCCTCAGCACCCTCCGGAGCGATGGCGTACGCGGCGCGCACCCCGGTCATGCCGAGGGCCTTGTTGGGAGTCCAAATTTGCCACACTCGCCGCAGCTCGTCCTTCGTCAGCGCGTCCGCCCCATACAAGCGCAGCGGCGCGTACGCGGCATCCAGCACCACACTGCGTTCGCTGGGGGCCTGTAGCGCCGCCTCCACGACGTCGCGCTTCTGCGGTTGCCCTTGTGGGCTACCCGGGTCACACAACCAAACCAGGTCGGCGTGCGCCGGTTGCTTGACTTCGCACAGGCCCCAGGCGCGAGCGGCATGACGGTAGTCGCCATACCCGTGCCGGGGCAGGTGCACATGCCGCGCCCCCCGCAGGCGAAAAGCGGCCGTCAGGCGCTGAATGCCCTCGCTGGCGCTGCCCAGCACCAGCACACGCTCAGGGATCACGCCGTGCCAGTCGGCCAGCGCACGGCGCAGCTCGGTGTAACTGGGGTCGGGATAGCGCGTGGCGTCGGCCTGTTGCACGGCCTGCCACGCGGTGGGGCACGGCCCACAGGCGTTGGCGTTGGTGGAGAAATCCCACGGCACGGCACCATGGACGTCGGGGCCGCCGTGTATGCGCACCCACGCTTCGCGCCCTCTCACGCCTGCCCTCCTGAGATTGCCGACGTTGGGCCAGCCACCAGCACCACGGCGGCTGCCGCTGCGGCAAGGACAGCGACCACCGCCGCGCAGCGCCGGATCGCCAGTGGCGTATCGGCCGGCAGTGGGGGCCGGCCACTGGGGTTGAGCGCGTACACCCCGCGCTTGCGCAGGCACACCCCTAGGGTCAGCGCCAAAGCTGCCATGGGCCAGCCCCCGTTGGGCGAGGGGGTTCGCGCCGACTCTGTACACAGGCGTGACCAGCGCATGCCCCACCACCACGCCGGAGCCAGCAGTAGCGCGGTCAAGCGTGCCGGCAGCCACGACAGCACATCATCCGCCCGCGCGGCCCAGCGGCCCGCCCACGTCCAGTCGCGACCATGGCGCGCGCCCAGGTAGCCCCACATGGCATCGGCCGTGTTGGCAAAACGGTACAGCGCGGCTCCGGGCAGGCCCAGCACCGCGAACCACAGCAACGGTGCCACGACCGAGTCGTTGAGATTTTCGGCCAGGGTCGATAGCGCTGCCTCGCGCACCGCCCCCTCGTCCAGCGAATCGACATCGCGGCTGACCAGCCGCGCCACCTGCGCGCGTCCTGCATCCAGCGACTGTGCAAGGGCAGCCTCCACCGCCGTGACCTCGTCGCGCAGCAGACGCCAAGCGAACAGTGGCTTGAGCCACAGCCCCAGCCACGCCGCCTGCACCCATGCCGGCCAGTCGCGCGCCAGGGCCTGCAGCGCGCCTGCCATGGCCACCACCACAATCGCTCCCATCAACCACGCCAGAACGCCGCGCAGCAAGGGGCCAAGAGATGATCTCCCCGTGGTCGCTTGCATGGTTGCCAGCGCGCGTGCCGCTGCTGATCTGTCCTCCGCGACTGCGGGGGGCGCTGCCCAGCGCCCCGCAGCGGCCAAAAAACGGCCCATACCAACCACGGGGTGCAGCCAGGCGGGAGGCTCGCCGCAGCAGCGGTCGATGGCCAACGCAATCAGCACGGCCCCGCCGATCACTGCGGGCGACAACGCTGCCCAAACTGCCATGGTCGCCGGGTCGGATATTCCGGCCTCCGCGGGTACGGACGCCAGCCACTGGCTCACGCTGCCCCCATGGAAGTGTGCATACCCAACCGCGCCAGCAGTGCCTGGTCGGCCTGCACGTCGGCGTTACCGGTCACCAGCAACTTATCGCCGTAGAAGATGGAGTTGGCACCTGCCAAAAAGCACAGCACCTGGGTCGATTCGTCCATTTGGCGCCGGCCGGCCGACAGACGCACCTTGGCGCGTGGCATGGTGATCCGCGCCGCCGCCACGGTGCGCACAAACTCCAGTGGGTCGAGGTCTGGCTGGTCGGCCAGCGGCGTGCCGGGCACCTTCACCAGGTGGTTGATGGGCACCGACTCCGGGTAGGGGGCGAGGTTAGCCAGCTGCGCAATCAGCCCGGCGCGGCCGGTGCGTGTTTCGCCCATCCCCACGATGCCGCCGCAACAGACGTGAATGCCGGCGTCGCGCACGTGCTGCAGCGTTTGCAGCCGGTCTTGGTAATCGCGCGTGGTGATGATGTTTCCGTACAT
This sequence comes from Tepidimonas charontis, assembly GCF_007556685.1. GTDB lineage: Bacteria > Pseudomonadota > Gammaproteobacteria > Burkholderiales > Burkholderiaceae_C > Tepidimonas > Tepidimonas charontis. The sequence continues at coordinate 118,523 of NZ_VJON01000001.1, forward strand.
CTCGGGTGCGGTGTCCAGGTTGTGGTTGTAGTAGTCCAACCCCGCCTCTTTGAGACGTTGCGCCTGCTCACGGCTGAGCATGCCCAGGGTGCAGCAGGCTTGCAGCCCCTCGTCCTTGACCACGCGCACCAACGCTTCGACCTTTTCGAGATCGCGGTCGTTGGGCGCGCGCCACGCTGCCCCCATGCAAAAACGCGTTGCCCCGGCCGCCTTGGCGGCCCGTACGGCTTCGAGCACCTCTTGCGGCGACATCACCTTGGTAGCCTTGACGCCCGTGTCGTAGTGCGCCGATTGCGGGCAATAGCCGCAGTCCTCGGGGCAGCCACCGGTTTTGATCGACAGCAACGTCGCCAGCTCCATGTGCGTGGGGTCGTGGTGCTGCCGGTGCACTGTCTGGGCACGGTACAACAGCTCGGGCAGAGGCAGATTCAGCAACGCAAGCACGTCTTCGACGTGCCAGCGCTGGGGCCTATCAGCTGCGGTGGCGGTGTCCGTCTCTGTCGCCTCTGACATCTCAGCCACGGTCGGTCGAAGCGTTTGCCGACAAAACACCGTTACTGGTTTTTCAATCGTTTCAGACATATGGGCAATCTCCTTCTCGGCAACAACCTTGCCTGCGTTCCGCATCCTCGGCGCACGGTCAATCTTCAATCCCGCGCTGTGCCGGGATACCGGCCTGGAAAGCGTGCTTGATCAGTTTCATCTCGGTCACGGTATCGGCCACCTCGATCAGCTCGGACGGGCAACGCCGCCCCGTCAGGCAAACGTGCACATCGCGAGGGCGCTTGCACAAGGTATGCAGTACCTCATCGAGCGACAACCAGCCGTATATCAGCGGGTAGGTAATCTCGTCCAGAACGACCAAAAAATGGTTTCCGTCGAGAATGGCCGCCTTGGCGCGCAGCCAGCCATCCCGGGCCAGTTGAGCGGATCGCTCCAGATCGCGGCTTTTCCAACTAAAGCCATCGCCCAGCCCCTCGATCGGCAAGCCAATTTGTTCGAACATGCGATGCTCTCCAAAGCGGGCTGTGGGCACCTTCATGAACTGGAAAATGCGCACCTTCCGCCCGTGCACATGGGCGCGGCCCAGCGCCCGCAACGCCAACCCGAAGGCCGCCGTGCTCTTGCCCTTGCCGTCGCCAGTATGAACGATGAGCAAACCTCGGCGTTCGCCTTCGGGCTTGTCGTAACGTTTTTCGGTAGGTGGAGACTCGAGCTGCATAAGGCAAAGCCTTTCCATTCACTGCAGCAGCGCCACCCAGCGGCCATCGACGGCCTGGATGCGCAGTCGGTGGTCGAAGACGGCCGACAACGCCTCGTGCGCCCGAGCATCGTCCACCGGCCCAGCGTACGCCACTGCACCCTCGCGCATCACCACCAGATCGTTGGCCATCAGGGCCAGAGAGACCTCATGCAGCACGCTGACGACGGTGCGTCCTTCGGTCACCAACGCCCGCACCAACGCCAACCAATCGGCCTGATGAGGCGGGTCCAGATGAGACAGCGGCTCGTCCATCAACAGCACCGGTGCCTGCACTGCCAGCAACCGTGCCAACAGCACGCGTTGCCGCTCGCCACCGGACAGCGTGCCGAACGCGCGCTCGCGCCAGTCCCACGCGTGGGTTTGACGCAACGCCGCCTCCACCGCAGCGTGATCAGCCGGGCTGGGGGCTGCCAACCACCCCTGGTGCGGCAGACGGCCCAGCATAACCACATCCCACACCCGTAAATCGTCAGCGCCTGCGTCGGCCACGCCACCCTGGGCCAGCCAGGCCAGCGAGCGCGCACGCTCACGCCAAGACCATTGCTCCAATGGCCGCCCCAGCAAAACGATCTCCCCGTGAGCCGGCGCCAGCCCTGCCAAGGCCCGCAGCAGGGTGGATTTGCCGGCACCGTTCGGGCCCACGATGGCGGTCCAGCGCCCGGCGGCAATGGCCACATCCAGCCCCGACACGGCCACCCGCCGGGCGTGAGGCGGCCCCACCGTGACAGTTAGCCCGCGCGCTTGCAGTGCCACCGGCCCCGCCGCAGCGCGGCCAACCGCGGGCGCAGCGGTTGCAGGCTGACGGGTCTGGGTACTCATGCCGCTCGCCGGTACATCAACCACAGCAAGTACCCTCCGCCCAGCACGGCGGTCAGCACACCCACCGGAATCTCCTGCGGGGCCAACAAACCACGCGCGAGCAAATCGGCCGCCAGTAGCAACACGCCGCCCATCAGGCTGGACAGCGCGAGCAGCCGCGCATAGGTGGCTTTGATGAGCGCGCGCACCATGTGCGGCGCGGCTAAACCCACGAACGCGATCAGCCCGGTCTGCGCCACCGCCGTGCCGGTGGCCAGCGCCAGCACCGCCACCAATGCGGCGCGTAACGCGGCCAGCGGCACCCCCAGGCTCTGCGCCGTGGCCTCGCCCAGCGTCAGCGCATCCAGCCCCCTGGCCAGCGCGGCCGCCGCCAGCAGGCAGACCACACCGGTCGTCATCATGATGCCCCAGGCCGACCACCCCACGTAGCCGGTAGAGCCGAGCAGGAAGGCCTGCATGGCCTGCAACACCTCCGGCACCAGCAGGGTGACCAGCGAGGTCAACGCCCCCAGCACCATGCCCACCACCACCCCGGCCAGCAGCAGCCGGTAGGTGTGCTGCACGCCACGCGCCAGGGTCAGCGTCAGCAGGACAGCGCCCACCGCGCCCACGAAGGCCGCGCCGGTCAGCCCCAGGCGCACCACCCACACCGTGGCAAACGGCGACACCCCTAACCCCACCAAAGCCAGCGCCACCGCCAGCGACGCGCCCGATGCGCTGCCCAGCAAAAACGGATCGGCCAGCGGGTTGCGGAACAGCCCCTGCGCCACCGCCCCCGCCAGCCCCAGCAAAGCGCCGGCCGCCCACGCCCCAAGCGTGCGCGGTGCGCGAATGTCCCATACGATGTGCGTCGCCACCGGATCGGCCAGCAGCGCCCATACCGGCTCCACGCCGGTGCTGCCCACCCCCAAGCCCAGCAGGGCCAGCACCGCCGCCACACCCACCAAGACCACGGCCAGCCCCCATCCCAGCCGATGCGCGGCCAGGGCCGCCGGGGCCTGCGACGACAGGGAACATGAGCCGGGCGCACTCATGGCTGGGCGTGCTTGCGCAGACAGTCGGCCAACAGGCGGGCGCCCTCGGCCAGGCGGGGCCCGGGGCGAATGATGGTGTCGGCCTGCTCGTTCGGGAACACACACAGCCGCCCCTCGCGCACGGCGCGAATGCGTCCCCAGCCAGGCCGCTCGGTCAGATCGGGAAAATTGCGCTCGCTGACCAGAATCACGTCCGGATTGGCGCGCACCACAAACTCCGGATTGAGCTTCGGAAACGGCCCCAACTCGGCAGGCACGATGTTTTGTGCCCCCAAGCGGGCCAACGTTTCCCCGATAAATGAGGACGCCCCGGCCGCGTACGGCGCGCGGTTGACCTCGAAGTACACGCGCAAGCGCCGCACTTCGGGCGGCAGCGACTGCGCCGCGGCCGACACCGCAGCGTCGATCTGGCGCCAGATCCGCTGCGCCTGCTGCGGCGGCAGGCCCAGCACCTGCGCCACCTTGCCCATGACGCGCTGCACGTCCGCATGCGTCTTGGGCTCCAGCGCCACCACTTTTACCCCCAGCGCCTCCAGCCGTTCGCTGCCGCGGCTGGACACGGCCACCAGCACCACGTCCGGGCGCAAAGCCACGATGGACTCGATGTTGGGGTCAATCCCGCCGCCCACGCGCGGCAGCGTGGCGATCGCTGCGGGCCAGTTGGAGTAACGGTCCACGCCCACCAGCCGGTGGCATTGCTGCAGCTCGCACACCGTCTCAGTCAGCGAGGGCAGAATCGACACCACCCGCTGCGGCGGCGCGGGCAGTGTCACGGTGCGGCCCCGGTCGTCGATCACCGTGATGGGCTGCGCCAGCGCCCACGCCACCCAGCCCCACGCCAGCAGCGTCAGCACGATGCGCCACAGGCACACCGGCAACAGGTGCCCAACGGTCATGCCGGCCCTCCTTTCGCCGCCAAGGGGCAACCGGCCACCATCAGCGTCACGCGCTCGCAGATCGCCGCCACCCGCTGGTTCAGCCGCCCCAGCGCATCGACGAAACCGCGCACCTCGGGTGCCAGGGGAATGACGCCCAAGCCGATTTCATTGCTCACCAGCACCACTGGGCCGGCAGTGGCGGACAGTGCCTGGACCAACGCCTCGGTGGCGGCTTCCCACGCGTTCGGGTCTGGGCGGTGATACGCTGGGGCGCGTGCAGGCCAACCCAGTTGCGTCAGCCACAGCGTCAGGCAGTCCACCACCAGCAGCGCCTGCGGCGAGCTTTGCCGCAGCAACTGCTCGGGCAGGTCAACCCCCACCTCCAGTGTCTGCAAGCCGGGCACGCGGGCCGCCCGCTCACGTTGATGGCGTTCGATGCGCGCCCGCATCTCCGCATCGCGCGCTTCGGCCGTGGCCAGCAGTAGCGCGCGCCGTCCACCGCCGGCCGCCAGCCACTGGGTGGCCAGCTGCTCGGCGCGGGCCGACTTGCCGCTCTTCTGTCCACCGACGATCAGCTCACGCACTGCGCTGTCAGCCATGGCGCACCATCCAGTCCCGCACGATGCGGTGCAGTTGCTCCAGCCCGTCGGTCAACGCCGCGGGGCCCGGCTGCAGAATGTCGGCAGATTTGATTTCAAACAGCGAACCGGTGCGGACTGCGGGCACCTCGGCCCAGCCCGGGCGCGCCGCCACCTTGTCCGGGCGAAACTTCTTGCCACACCACGAGCCAATGACGATATCCGGCGCACGCCGCACGATCTCAGTCGGGTCGGCGACGATGCGCTGCTTGCCCAGCGGCTGGGCCGCGAGTTCGGGGAAGATGTCCTCGCCGCCGGCCACGTCGATCAGCTCCGACACCCAGCGAATGGCACTGATCGGCGGCTCGTCCCATTCCTCGAAATACACGCGCGGACGCCGCCGCCCCTGCGCCAGCAGCGCCGCCACCTCGGCGTGAATCGCGTCGCGCCGCGCTCGCATCGCCGCCAGACGCGCCGCACCCTCCTCCGCACAACCCACCATCGCCGCCACCTGATACAGCATGGACTCGATCTGCGCCACGCTGCGCTGGTTGAACACCGTCACCTGAACGCCGGCGCGGATGAGCGCTGCGGCAATGTCGGCCTGCAGATCAGAAAAGCCGAACACGCAGTCCGGATCCAGCGCCAGGATCTTGTCGATCTTGGCGTTCAAAAAGGCGCTGACCTTGGGCTTTTCCTCCCGCGCCCGACGCGGGCGCACCGTGTAGCCGCTGATGCCCACGATGCGCCATTCCTGCCCCAGCAGATACAGCCACTCGGTGGTTTCCTCCGTCAGACAAACGATGTGCTGGGGGCCCCAGCGCATTTCGCTGGGAGAGTGAGCGCCAACCAAAGCCAGGCCCTCAGCCGCACTCATTGACCGACCTCCGCACCGAACAGCGCAGCCGTCGCTCGGGGCGACGATGCGAACCATGCATGGAAGTAGCTCGCCTGGATACTGCCGTGCCGGTACACCGCCTCCGTCCGACCATGGGCGCGGGCTGGCATGGTGTGGGCCACCGCCGTCAATGCGGTCTGCAATGTCGAGTAGTGAAACGTGTGCCCCCGCAGCTCGCCATGGGGCGTTCGCCACGCTTGCGGCCCCAGGGCCCCCAAGCGACTGTGCATCGACACTTCGCCCGGCAGCAGCCCCCACAGCGGCATGCGTACGCCGTCGACAAGCGTGATGCCGGCGCACAGCGCCAGCATACCACCACACTCGGCCCACACCGGTCGGCCCGCCCCGACGTGCGCGGCCAAGGTTTCGCGAGTACGCGTGGCCGCAGCCAGCGCGGCTGCATGCAACTCCGGATAGCCGCCCGGCAACCATACCGCATCGCACGGCGGCAGCGGCTCGTCGGCCAACGGCGAGAAAAACACCACCTCAGCCCCCAGCTCACGCAGCATCTGCACATTGGCCGGATAGATGAACGCAAAGGCCGCATCACGTGCCACTGCGACGGTGCGCCCGTACAAGAACTGAGGCGTAGGCTCGTTTGCCGAGGGCTCTGACGCAAATTCTGCTACCCAGCGTTGCCAACCTGCCTCGTCCATCAGACCCAACGGGGTGAACGCCAGCGCATCGGCCACCGCATCCAAACGGGCCAAGGCATCGGGCAATTCGGCAGCCACCGTCAGGCCCAGATGGCGCTCAGGCAGCACGAACGCCGCCTGCCGCGGCAACGCTCCCAACCACCCCACAGCTGTCTCACCGTCGGGGGCGGCCTCCACAGCGGCCCGCACCATCGCCGCGTGCCCATCGCTGGCCACCCGGTTGGCCAGCACACCTGCCCAGGGAAGCCGCGGGCGGTAGTGACGCAGACCATAGGCCAGCGCACCTACCGTCCCCACCATGGCACTGGCATCCACCACCGCCAGCACCGGAATGCGCCAGCGCATGGCCAGATCTGCCGCACTGGGTTCGCCATCGAACAGCCCCATTACCCCTTCGATCAGGATCGCGTCGTTCTCGCTGGCGGCAGCGTGCAGCCGCGCAGCCACATCCCGCTCGCCGTTGAGCCACAGATCAAGGTTGTCCACCGGCTGCCCACTGGCCAGCGCCAGCCAGTGCGGGTCCAGAAAATCCGGCCCGCACTTGAACACCCGCACCCGCCAGCCGCGCCGCGTCAACAGGCGCGCCAGCGCGGCCGTCACGGTCGTCTTACCCTGCCCCGAGGCCGGGGCAGCAATGAGTAGCGTGGGACAGCGGGCGGGCACGTTCGGCATCGGGTCAGTCGTTCCAGTTCAGCGAGACGAACAGATTGCGCCCAGGTGTGGTGAACCCATTGGCCAGCGAGTAGGTCTTGTCCGTCAGGTTGTTCAGCCGCGCCTGCAAGCTCAGGTTCGGACGAATGTGATAGGTAGCCCCCACATTCAACACCCCATAGCCAGGCAGCCTCACCCGTCCCGGCCATAAGGTATCCTCACGGTCGCTCGACAAGCGCAGTTCGGCGAAAGACTGCCAGGGCCCCTGCCGGTGGCTGACCTGGGTACGCAACACGTGGCGGGCCACCCGCACCACACGGTCGTTGCTGGGCTTGAGGCGCGGATCGGCATAGTCATAGGATACCGACAGCGCCGTCGCATCCCAGGACTGATCCCACGTCAGCGTCACGCCCTCTAGCACGGCCAAGTTGGACTGCACATTGGTCGAAGGGGTGATGAAGCCTTCGACCCGGTTGCGGTACAGCACGGCGCTGGCCCGGGTGGGTCCCTGCTGATAGCGCAAGCCCACTTCATGTGCCCGGCCTTTCTGAGGCGTCAGTTCGGGGTTGCCAAAGCCAGGGAAATACAACTGGTTGAAGCTGGGCGCCTGAAAGGTCGTGCCCATGCTGCCCACCAGCCGCAGCGACGGGCTGAGCTTGTAACCAGCCGACAGCGCCCAGGTATTGAAGCTGCCGAACTGGGAGTTGCGGTCATGTCGCACGGTAGCCAGTCCATCCCAATCTTGCCCTCTCATCGCATACGAGGCCGCCAGCCCCCGCACAGTGCGTGCCGAAACCGTGTAAAGGGTCGTGCTGTCCACCTCGTCCTCACGCTGCTCGGCGATCAGGCTCAGCGTGTCGCGCCCCCAACGGATGTCGTTTTGCCAGACGAGTTGGGTGCGGGTGGTGTTGAAACGGCTCGCGCCGGCGGGCGCTCCGTCAGCGATGCGCCAGTAGCGGTTGACCGAGACGTCCCGAGAGCGACCGTACGTCAAGGTCGATGTCCAGTCGGCGGTCCAGTCGGCCGTCCATTTCAGCACCTGCTGCTGCAGGCGAGGATGCGCCACGGCCCGGGCGGTGGCAGCATTCAGACCCAGGGGATTGGGTGATGGCGCACCATCGAAATCGTACTCACCGTCGCTGAACAGCACCTGGGCAGACACCGCATGCTGGGCATTGACCCGGTAGCGCAGGCTGGCGTCGAGGCTAGAGAATTTGAACCCGTCCGTATCGGGGTTGAAGCCGGAAGCGCCAGGCAGCTTGACGTTGATGCCCTTGGCCCGCTCATGGGTGGCCCCCAGGCTGTAGCCCCAGTCGCCGGTCTGCCCTTGCAACGAGGCTCCCAGCTTACGCTGCCCATCCGTCCCCGCTCCCACGGAAGCCGAACGCCTCAGTCCTTCCTGGGGCTCGCGGGTGAATACCTGAATCACGCCACCGACTGCATCGGGACCGTACAGCGCCGCAGCCGCGCCGCGCAGTACCTCGACGCGCTCGATCCGATCCAGCGGCAAGTTTTCCAGGGAGTAGCCCCCGGACGTCGCAGAGCCCACGCGCACCCCGTTGATCAGCAGAATGGTCTGGGAGGAGGTAGCCCCACGCAGAAACACCCCCGAATTGGAGCGGTAACTCCCATTGGAGGACACCTGCACGCCAGGCAGATTCGCCAGCACATCGATGAGCGACTGCATCCCGGCCTGTTCGAGTTGCGCTCGGTCGATGATCGACACATCGGCCAGCAGATCCGTCAGCGGCGTAGCCACCCGCGTCGCCGTCACCACCACTTCATCCATCTGCGTCACCTGAGCCGACGCAGACGCGTTAAACCCGCCGCACAAAGCCAACACGGCCGCAGGCACGCACGCCACACGGGCGCGATTCATTCCGTCGCACATGATAGAAACACGTTGCTGGTTACCCTCACTGCCTTCCCCGACAGTGACTGGGCACTACGGCCTCACGCACAGCGCGAGACCACCCCGTTGGCCGGTATCCGGGCTGATGGAAGCGACCTTCGCCGCCTTCCCAAAGGCTGAATGCCTTCAGTGGCGAGGTGGGCGAAAGCGGGGCGACCCGAGGGCCGCCCGTCCACTTACCGTTGCGGGGGCAGCGCTGGTTAGGCCGAGTGCGCGCGGCACCCAGCCCCCCAGCTTCCCGTTTAACTGCGATGCACAGAACGTACGCCGCGAGCACCAACGCCATGTCATTGTAATGAGGCCGCCTGCTGCGCCCGCACGATCGCTACCCCCGACCGCCCAGCCACTGGGCCGTGATCGCCCGCGGTGCGTGGCGGGCGTCCCATCACTCCAAGCCGCGTCGTCAGCCAGGCACGACGACCCGTTACGCACGGCTCACCAGGGCCTACAATCGGCCATCCATGACGCCGGCAATCATCGAACAACTGGCCCAGCGAGTCGAGCGGCTGCTGCTGCGGCACGAAGAGTTGCTGCGCACCCAGGCGCTGCTGCAAGCCGAGGTGGCGCGCCTGAGGCGGGAACGCGACCAGCTGCTGGCCCAATGTCAGCAGGCACGCCAGCGGCTCGACGCCCTCATCGAACGCCTGGACACCGCCGCGGAGGACGCCCCATGAACAAGCCCGCGATCAAACAGGTCGAGGTGCAAATCATGAGCCAGACCTACCTGCTGGCCTGCCCGGTGGACGGCGAGGAGGCGTTGCGCGAGGCGGCGGCCAAAGTGGACGCCGCGATGTGCCGCATCCGTGACGCCGGCAAGGTCAAGGCACGCGATCGCATCGCGGTGCTGGCCGCGCTCAACGTGGCCTTCGAGGCCTCCCAACGCGACCCGGCGTTGGTCTTTCGCAACTCTTCCTTTGGCACCCCCGACGGCAGCGACGGCGTTGCGGCGGACGGTACGGGGGCCGGGCTGCCCGCCGCCGCCGAGGACAAACTGCGCACCTTGATTGCCCGCATCGACGCGGCGCTGGCCGCCGATGACCGTTTGCTTTGACGCCCGATGGGAGGGTGCACCGAGGCATCGGCCGAGGTTGACCGGCCAGGTGCGCAGCGGCAGCGCGCGCGGCGGCAACGTCAGCCGCGCCTCGACACACCGATCGCACAGTCGAGTCGCCGCGAATTTTCGGGCGTACAATGAAGCCGTCTGCCAATCGTCGGGCTTTATATTCCTTGAACCAATGCTCATAGAGCTCGGGCTTGGTACATCGCGCAGTGGGCGTGATCGTCTCGCGTCAGACGAACCCGAAGCTGTGCTGCCCTCGCCCACCTGAACCCCCGCGTTCAGGATGCCGGCTCGGCGGCTTGGCAGACACCCTCATCACACTTCGACGCCGCCCCTCGACATCGTGCGTTTTGCTTTCGGCGTCGGGCGTTGCACGCGCTGTCGAGGCGGCGTCCGTGGCGCTGCCTCGACCGCACGCCCAGGCCTTGCTGCCGATGTTGGGTCGGCGTGGCGTGGTTGACAGCCCGGCCTGCACCGACAGCGACCGCGCCGTGTGTTGCGCCACGTCCGCTCGCTGGCATCGTTCCATCATGCTCGATCCCCTGCTGTTCATCGAATTGGCCGGCATCGGCCTCATCACCGGCTTCTTGGCTGGGTTGCTCGGCATCGGCGGCGGCATGATGCTGGTGCCCGTCATCACCTTCGTGCTCGACGCCCGCGGCGTCGTCCCCGACCTCGCCGTCAAGATGGCCATTGCCACCTCGATGGCGACGATCGTCTTTACCTCGATCGCCAGCGTGCGTGCGCACCACCGCCGCGGCGGCGTGCGCTGGGATTTGGTGGCGCGCCTGACCCCTGGCATCGTCCTGGGAGCCGCGCTGGCCAGTGCGGGGGTGTTTCGGATTTTGCAAGGCCGCTGGCTGGCGCTGCTGTTCGGCGCGTTCATCGGGTTCACCGCTTTGCAGATGCTGCGCGCGCGGCCAGTGGCGCCGACGCGCACCCTGCCCGGCACCGCCGGGCTGGTCGGCGCCGGCAGCGTCATCGGGTTCGCGTCCGGGCTGGTTGGGGCGGGCGGCGGCTTTCTGAGTGTGCCGTTCATGACGTGGTGCAACGTGGCGATGCACCAGGCAGTGGCCACCAGCGCCGCACTGGGTTTTCCGATCGCGCTGGCCAATGTGGTCGGCTACATCTGGGCCGGCGCCGACGTGGCGGGCCGCCCCGCCGGCTCGCTGGGCTATGTCTATCTACCGGCTTTGGTGGCGGTAGCCAGCACCAGCGTACTAGCCGCGCCGCTGGGCGTGCGCGCCGCGCACGCGCTGCCCGTGCCCACCCTCAAGCGCGTATTCGCCGTGGCCTTGCTCTGGGTGGCCGCGGCGATGATTTACCGGGCATGGAGCGGCTGAGCCGCCACCAGGACGCCGTCGGCGTCGGCGTATAACCAATCGCCCGGGCGCACCCACACTCCCTGAATCTGCACGCTGACGTCACGCTGCCCTTGGCCGCGTTTTTCGGTCGGCAGCGGCATGGCCGCCAGCGCCAAAATGCCCACCTCGGCGGCCGCCAACTCGGCCACGTCGCGCACACAGCCATCGACCACGATACCGACCCAGCCGTTGCGTGCGGCGGCCGCAGCCAAATTACCGCCGACGAGCGCGCGGCGCAACGAGGCACCACCGTCGACCACCAGCACCCGTCCCTGGCCGGGCTCATCCAGCGCCGCCTTGACGAGCGTATTGTCCTCGTGACACTTGACCGTGCTCACCGGACCGGCAAAGTACGTGCGCCCGCCGAACGAACGCCACACCGGCGGCAACACGCGCACCGCACCGCTGTCGTCGCCCTTGTGGGCGTCACACAAATCGCAGGTCGAAAAAGCCAAGTTCATGTCATGTGGGCTCCAAAGGTCGTACACGCCCCGGGTTAGGCACCACGGCAGCCACCCCAACCCGGCCTTCGCACAACCGAGCAAGGGGTCACGCCCGGTCGCGCGCTCCCGACTGGGCACCGATGATAGATGATGCGCACCCACCACCCCTTGCCATGCCGCCGACGCCGGCCCGTGCGCCAAACGCGGCCACTGTCGGCCGCGCGCAACGCTGCCGAGCCCACGGGACCGGGAAAACCCGCGCTCTGCCCCAAACCCCCTGCGGCCATCTGGAAAAAGCCGCGCTTTGGGGTTACGATGCTGCCCAACCATGCGAGCGCACGGCGCTCCGTGGCGAGCTTGCAACCAACCAAAGGACGATTCCATGGCCACTGCAAAAAAAGCTGCCACTGCCAAAGCCGCGCCTGCGGCCAAGACGACCAAGTCTGCTGCCCCGGCCGCTGCGGCGCCCAAACGTACCCCGAACGCGGCCTTCATGAAGCCGATGACGCCCAGCGCCGAACTGGCCGCCATCGTCGGCGCCAAGCCGCTGCCGCGCACCGAGGTGACGAAAAAGGTGTGGGAGTACATCAAAAAGAACAAACTGCAGGACGCCACCAACAAGCGCATGATCAACGCCGACGCCAAGCTCAAAGCCGTGTTGAAAAAGCCCCAGGTGTCGATGTTCGAGATGACCAAGATCATCAGCGCCCACCTGTCGTGATGAGCGCAGCCGAGGCGGGCAGAGGCGCCGAGCCCGCCATCGTCTAGATGGCGCCGCGGTTGCCGTTCACCCCGATGGGACACTGCTCAGCCAGCCCATCGGCGTCAGCCACTCAAGCGCCGCTGTCGCACCCCGCCTTGGACGGCGGGGTGTTTTTTTGGCGGTCCACAGACACAAAAAACCCCGCCGCAGCGGGGTTTGAATCAACGCGTCGGGCTGGATCAGCGGATGACCGCGATTTCGGACCGCTGGCCACCCTTGTAGGTATACAGCGTCAGCGCACCGTTCTTGATGTCGCCCTTTTCGTCGAACTCGATCAGACCGGTGACACCCTTGTAGCTGATCGCCTTGAGCGCCGGTAGGTACTTGGCCGGATCGGGCGAATTGGCGTTTTGCATCGCCTTGACCATCACGTGCACGGCATCGTACACATACGGTGCATAGACCTGCACATCGGTACCGAACTTCGCCTTGAAGTCGGCGCGGAACTTCTCCATCGCCGCCTTTTGTTCGCCTTCGACACCGCCGGCCTCGGCGCAGTAGACCTGCTCGTCGGCCATACCGTCGCCAGCCAGCTTGGGCAATTCGCTGGTGCAAATGCCGTCCCCGCCCATGAACTTGGCGTTGATGCCCAGTTGCTTCATCTGCTTGAGCATCGGCCCGGCCACCGCGTCCATACCACCAAAGAACACCACATCGGGCTTCTTGGCTTTGATCTTGGTGAGAATCGCATTGAAATCGGTGGCTTTGTCGTTGGTGAACTCACGATCGACGACTTCGCCACCGGCGGCCTTGACACCCTTCTCGAACTCGTCGGCCACGCCTTGGCCATAGGCGGTGCGGTCGTCGATCACCGCCACCTTTTTGGCGCCCAGCTTCTCGACCGCGTATTTGCCCAGCGTGCCACCCAGGTGCGTGTCGTCGGCCACGACGCGGAACACATTATTGAAGCCCTGACGGGTGTATTTCGGGTTCGTGGCCGAGGGCGAAATCTGCGGAATACCGGCAGCGTTGTACAACTGCGAGGCCGGAATGGTGGTGCCCGAGTTGAGGTGCCCGATCACACCGTGCACCTTGGCGTCGACCAGCTTCTGCGCCGCGGCGGTGCCCTGCTTCGGGTCGGCCGCATCGTCTTCGGCCAGCAGCTCGAACTTCACCGGCTTGCCTTCGAGCTGGATGCCGGCGGCATTGAGCTCCTCGATGGCCATGCGGGCGCCGTTTTCATTGTCCTTGCCCAAGTGCGCGATCGGGCCGCTGGTGGGGCCAACGTGGCCGATCTTGACCACCAGGGTCTCGACCGCCGGCCCCTGCGTGGTGGCTGCTGGTTGTGTTTCTTCTTTCTTGCCGCAGGCCGCCACGGCGAGAGCGGCGGCCGCCACGATGGCGAGTTTGAGGTGCATGTGCATGATGACCCTTCGTCTGGAATGAACGTTACGATGGTTTGCGCAACACGGATTTTTCGCGCAGGGCTTTACGATACACGAAAAAAATGTCCCTTTACGGAACCCTGACGGCGTTTTCCGATCGACCTAGGGTTGTCCCTAATCGATACGGATCACGGCCCGATGAAACGGTGCCCGCAGCCGGATCGATCAGAGGCCGCACCCCGATGCGCCCGCCGATGTCTCGCACACACGCCAGTCACGGCACCCGTGGCGGATCTCGGGTCGGTGCGTCGGCGCCGTTGTGCGCCAACACGGCCTGAATGTCGCGCGCCAGTGCGTCGCGCAAGGTATCGCTGAGGTCGGCCGCCAAGGCAGCGCGCTGGCGCAACCACCAAGCGTCCAGCACGGCCGCCACGCGCGGCTCCAAGGTGGTGAGCAAGGCATCCAGCACCTGCTCGACCCGGTCCGGGGGCACCGACCCATCGCTCGGGTCGTCGACCCCAGCGCTGGCAGACACGACGCGCGGCGAGGACGCGGCAGGGCCGACGGTGTGCCGGCCCGACCACACGGCCGCGGGTTGGGCGGTCGTATCGGCCCCGGACCCCGAGGAGGCCGCCTGAGCCCCACTGGCGTGCGCAGTCGCCGAACTCGCTGGGGCGCGCGACGGCGTCGCCACTGTAGACGGCTCGGGACCCGCCTGCACCACGTCGGTCAGCGTGGGCACGACCGCAGGGGGGACGCGCCCCGTTGGACTCATGTCCCTCCTCCCTCGACCGCCGCGCGCGCGGCCCGGTCGTGGGCCACGGGCTGCAGACCCATGCCCTGAAAGCGCCGCCAGCGCTGCCGCGCCGCCTGTTTGTCGGCTTCATCGGTGGTTACGACATCGATGACACGCGCAAATGGTGGCGCGGCCGCATCCAACACGGGCAGCCACTCCGGCTGGGCATTGACCAACACTTGGCGCGGCCCCACCACCGCATCCTGGGCGGTGGCGATGACGATGGGCGAATGCCGCACCAACAGCTCAGGCCCGCCGCCCACGCGCACATGCGGCACGAAATCGTCGGCCAGCACCGTCCACAGCGCCTCATCCAAAGGTGAGGCTTCGTCTGGCGAGACCACTACCCAAACGCGCGCGCGGGCGGCGTAGGCCTTGGCCAGCAACCGGCACAGATACCGGCTGCGCGCCGGCCAGGCCGCAGGCACATTGAGATGGAACGCCACCTGCATCGCAGGCCCCGGGTTCAGGACGACCGCGCCGCCGCACGGCGTTTGCGCGCCGGGGCTGGACGATCGCTGCCTTCGCTGGCTTGCTGCATCAGAAAGCGCACCAGCAGCGGCACTGGTCGTCCGGTCGCCCCCTTGTCCTTGCCACTGGTCCATGCGGTACCAGCGATGTCCAGATGGGCCCACGGGGTGTCGCCCACGAAGCGCTGCAAAAACTTGGCGGCCGTGACCGCCCCGGCCGCGCGCCCACCGACGTTGGCCACGTCGGCAAAGTTCGATTTCAGCGCCTCGCCGTAGTCATCGTCCAGGGGCATTCGCCAGCACGGATCGGACACTGCTTCGCCAGCCTGCAGCAGTGACTGCGCCAAGGCATCGTCGTTGGCGAACAGCCCCGAGCGCACATGCCCGAGCGCGATCACGCAGGCGCCGGTGAGGGTGGCGACATCGACGATGGCGCGCGGTTGAAAGCGCTGCCGCGCGTAGGTGAGCGTGTCGCACAGAATCAGCCGCCCTTCCGCGTCGGTGTTGAGGATCTCGATCGTCTGGCCACTCAAGCTGCGCACCACGTCGCCCGGTTTGATGGCGCGTCCCCCCGGCATGTTCTCGCAGGCCGGGATCAGGCCCACCACATTGAGCGTCGGGCGCAGGCGTGCCAGCGCCGCAAACGTCCCCAGCACGCTGGCCGCGCCACTCATGTCGAACTTCATCTCGTCCATGTCGGCAGCAGGCTTGAGCGAAATGCCGCCCGTGTCGAACGTGATGCCCTTGCCCACCAACGCCAGCGGTGCGGCGCGCTTGCCCGCGCCCCGGTACTGCAGCACGATCAAGCGCAGCGGCTGCGCCGACCCCTGGGCCACGGCGAGCAAAGCGCCCATACCGAGCTTGGTCACCTCTTTGGGCCCGAGCACGTCCACCTCGATACCGTCGCGGCGCAGCGCCAGCGCGGCGTCGGCCAAATCGGTGGGCGTGGCGTGGTTGGCGGGACGGTTGGCCCACTCGCGCGCCAGCTCCTGACCGTGTACGATGGCCACCGCCTCGTCGAACGCCTGCTGCACCGATGCGGCGTCGGCCACCCCCAATGTGACGCGGCGCAGGCTGCGCGGCTTGCCCTGGGTAAGCGTGGTCACGTAGCGATAGCTGGCGTGTGCAATGGCCAGCACCGCCGCGGTGACGGCGGCCGGCGGCAGCGCCCCCAGATGCAACAGCAACGTGCCCACGGGGCCGCCCGCCTTCAGCGCACCCCACGCCGCCGTCACCGCCTGCCGCACCCGCCGCGCACTGCCGTCGCCGCAGCGCACCAGCACCAAACGGCGCGCGCGCGCCCCTGGCAGACGGTACGCCGCCACCCACTGGCCCGGCTCGGCGCCCAGGTCACCTTCGGTGAGTGCTTGCCGTGCCCACAGCGTCAGCGGATCGGCCACGGCGGCGTCTGCCTGGTCGGCGGCGTCGGTCCACAACAGCATCAGCGCGTCAGCGTCCTGCGACGCGGCATCGTGCACGCTCAGCGTTCGAAGTTCAACGTCCATAATGCAGCCCATCGTCAGTGGTTGCCGTCGATGTTATTCGAAACCTCGCTTCGTCGCGAACTGGGCCGCAGCTTTGGTGCCGCGCTGGTGGTCATGCTCACGGTCGTCATCACCATCACCTTGGTGCGCACGCTGGGGCAGGCCAGCCGTGGCGAAGTCGATCCGCAGGCCCTGGCGCTGTTCATGACGTACGGCATTCTGGGGTCGCTCGACTTGGTGCTGACCATGGCCTTGTTTGCCGCCGTGGTCGGCACCTTGTCGCGCTGGTACCGCGACAGTGAAATGGTGATTTGGCACAGCAGCGGCGTGGCCTTGACACGCCTGCTGGCACCGGTGGCACGCTTTGCCTGGCCCATGTGGCTGGCCATTGCGGCGTTGACCACCGTCGTCGGCCCCTGGGCGCAAGGGCAGCGCGACGCGCTGCGCACCCGCTACGAACAGCGGGGCGATCTGCAGCGCGTCACACCGGGGCAATTCCAGGAGTCACGCGACGGGCGGCGCGTGCTCTTCATCGACCGGCAGGCGGTCAATGCGAACGATGGCCGCAATGTGTTCGTCGCCAGCCACGAGCCCGACGGCGGCGAGAGTGTCGTCTCGGCGCAACGGGCGCGTCTGCATACCCAGGATGGCGTGCTCTACCTGGTGCTGGAAAGTGGCGAGCGCCTGTGGCGTGGCATGCGCGACGGCGTGATCGAGTGGCAATGGAGCCGATTCGAGCAGCACTGGGTGCGGCTGCGCGATGCCGAACCGACCGCCGACGAGGCGCTGCGCTTGGGTGCGCGCTCGACCTGGAGTCTGTGGCACGATCCGGCGCCAGCCAGCCTCGCCGAGCTGAGCTGGCGCATCGGCATGGTGCTGGCGGCCGTCAACCTGGTGGGGCTGGCAGTGGCGGTTTCCTCGGCTCGGCCACGCGCCGGCCGCAGCGGCGCTCAGCTCTTCATGCTGTTGGCGTTCATCACGTATCACAATATGTTGGGCGCAAGCCGCGCCTGGATTGCCAACGGGCGCATCGACGCTAGTGTGCTATTGTTGGCCTTGCACGGCAGCGTGGCCCTGCTGACGGCGCTGTGGTTGTTACACCGCGAGCATCCATGGCCGGATCGGCTGCGCCGCTGGCGGGCCACACCCGCACGGGAGTCGGCATGAAAACGGTGCGCCGCCTGCTCTATGGCGAGGTGCTGGGGGCCGTGCTGCTCGTGCTGCTCGGCTTTCTGGCGCTGTTTGCCTTCTTCGATCTGATCGACGAACTGCGCGCGCTCGGCCGCCCGTCACTGCTGCGCCCGGACCACCGCTACGGGTGGAGTGAGGCGCTGCTGTTCGTTGCGCTGACGCTGCCGGCACGTCTGTACGAGCTGATGCCGTTTGCGGTCCTGATTGGCACGGTCTATGCGCTGGCGCGGCTGGCACAGGGGTCGGAGTTCACCATTTTGCGCATCAGTGGCCTGGGGCCGTGGCGCGCGCTGCGCCTGGTGCTGGGGCTGGGCGCGCTGTTTGCGCTGCTGACCTTCGTCGTCGGCGACTATGTCGCACCGACGGCCACCCGCCAAGCGCAACTGCTCAAAGCCGAGTATCGCGGCGCCCTGAGCATCGGCCACACGGGCGCATGGCTGCGCGAGCGCGACACCCAGACCCTGACGGCGGTGAACGTGCGCGCGGTCGAACCCGACGGATCGCTGCGTGGCGTGCGCTTGTTCGAATTCAGCGCCGACGGTCGCATCCGCGCCACCGTGCAGGCGGCGCGCGGCGATATCGATGCGCGCGCCGGGTTGTGGCGGCTGCACGAGGTGCAGCGGCTCGATGTCGGCGACGCCGAGCGGCTGCTGCCGCAACATCTGCCGCACTGGGACTGGCCGACGACGCTGACGCTGGATATGCTGCATGTGGCGCTGCTCAAGCCCGAGCGCATGCGCACGCTGGAGCTGTGGCAGTACGTCCGGCACCTGCAAGCCAACGACCAGGCCGCCCAGCGCTACGAAATCGAGTTCTGGCGCAAGCTGTTTTACCCGCTCAGTTGCATCGTGATGGTCACCCTGGCACTGCCCTTTGCCTATTTGCACCTGCGCGAGCGCGGCATGTCGGCCTATGTATTCGTCGGCATTTTGATCGGCGTCAGCTTCGTGCTGCTCAACGCCATCTTCGGCCACATTGGCCTCTTGCAGGGCTGGATGCCGTGGGTGGCTGCGGCCGCCCCGTCGGCCCTGTATTGGGCGGCCTCTTTGGCGGCTTTTGCCTGGCGCGTGCTGCGCCGCTGAATCCCCCCACCGATTCTCCGCCATGAACCTGCATCAATTTCGTTTCGTTCAGGAGGCGGTGCGCCGCAACCTCAACCTCACCGAAGCAGCCAAGGCGCTGCACACCTCGCAGCCGGGCGTCTCCAAAGCCATCCTGGAGCTCGAAGACGAACTCGGCGTCGACATCTTCGCGCGCCACGGCAAGCGCATCAAGCGCCTGACGGAGCCGGGCCGCGAGGTGGTGCGCTGCATCGACATCATTTTGCGCGAGGTGCAAAACCTCAAGCGCATCGGGCAGGAATACGCGGCGCAAGACAGCGGCACGCTGTCCATCGCCACCACGCACACGCAGGCGCGCTATGTGCTGCCAGCGCCGGTGGCGCGGCTGCGGCAAACGTACCCGAAGGTCACGGTCAGCCTGCACCAAGGCGCGCCCGACCAGGTGGCGCGTTGGGTATTGGAGGATGTGGCCGACATCGGCATCGCCACCGAGTCGCTGACCCAATACCCGGACCTGGTGACACTGCCCTGTTACGACTGGCAGCACGCCTTGGTACTGCCGCCTGGCCATCCGCTGCTGGCGCGCGAGCGCATCACGCTGGAGGATCTGGCGGCGTATCCGCTCATCACCTACCACCCGACGTTCACCGGGCGCACCCGCATCGATCAAGCCTTTGCGCAGCGTGGCCTGACGCCGCAGATCGTGCTGGAGGCCATCGACTCCGACGTCATCAAGACCTATGTGCGGCTGGGCATGGGCGTGGGCATCGTGGCCGAAATGGCGGTGCAAGGCGATGAGCGCAGCCCCGACCTGGTGGCGCGCCCGGCCGGCCATCTGTTCGGGCACAACGTGGCGCGCGTGGCCTTCAAGCGCGGAGCCTACCTGCGCCAGTTCGTGCTGCGCTTTGCCGAGTTTTTGAGCGAACGGCTCACGCGCGAGCTGATCCTGCGCACCATGGAAGGCGGCGGCCAGGATTATCAGATGTAGTGTCACCCTACAACGTTGCCATGCCAGCGACATCGACCCATACAACCCCATCCGACAGCGGCGGCACGCCGCAGCCCCGCAGCCGTCTGCCCACCGTCGGCACGACGATTTTTAGCGTCATGTCGGCCTTGGCGCAGGCGTGCGACGCCGTCAACCTGGGCCAGGGCTTCCCCGACTTCGATTGCGACCAACGGCTGGTGCAAGCGGTCAGCGCAGCCATGCTCGGCGGGCACAATCAATACCCACCCATGGCCGGCGTGCCGGCCCTGCGCGCCGCCATTGCGGCCAAAATCGCGACACTGTACGGGCGTACCTGCGACCCCGATCGCGAGATCACCGTCACCGCAGGCGCCACCCAGGCCATCTTCACGGCCATCCTGGCCCTGGTGCAGCCAGGCGACGAGGTGATCGTTCTGGAGCCGTGTTACGACAGCTACGTGCCCAACATCGAATTGGCCGGCGCGCGGGTGGTGCGGGTGGCCCTCGATCCACAGACCCTGCGCCCGGATATCGACCGGATCGCTGCGGCGCTGACGCCGCGCACGCGCGGCCTCGTGGTCAACACGCCGCACAACCCCAGCGGCACCGTCTGGCGCGCCGACGACTGGCACGGTTTGGCCGACGCGTTGGCTGGCAGCGATGTGGTCGTCATCAGCGATGAGGTGTATGAGCACATGGTGTACGACGGCCAGCCGCACCACAGCGCGCTGGCGCACCCGGCCATCGCCGCGCGCAGCGTGGTCGTCAGCAGCTTTGGCAAGACGTACCACGTCACCGGCTGGAAGGTGGGTTACGCGGTGGCGCCGGCGGCGCTGATGGCCGAGTTTCGCAAGGTGCACCAGTTCAACGTCTTCACCGTCAACACGCCGATGCAGTATGGTCTGGCCGCGTATATGGCCGACCCGGCCCCGTACCAAACGCTGTCGTCTTTTTATCAGGCCAAGCGCGACCGCTTCCGGGCTGGCTTGGCGCGCACCCGCTTTCGCCTGCTGCCATGCGAAGGCACGTACTTTCAGTGCGTGGACTACGGCGGCTTGGCCGTGCCCGAGCGCACCTTGCCCGAGGCCGCGTTTTGCGAGTGGCTCACGCGCGAAATCGGCGTGGCCGCGATTCCACTGTCGGCGTTTTACGGCAGTCCCACCGAGCAGCAGCGCATTCGCTTCTGCTTTGCCAAGCGTGACGAGACGCTGCAGGCAGCGCTGCAGCGCCTCGGCGCCCTGTAGTGGCGAGCACGGCGCGCACCACGGGCCACGCCACGCGCCGAGCGACGACACACCGATGGGCGCGGCGCGCTGGGCCGTGTGGGCGCTGTGCGCAACGCTGCCGCTGCCCAAGCCGCCAAGCTCAGGCCGCGTCGATCTGCGCCCAGGCTTTCTCCAGCCGCTTGAGGCTGACCGGGTAGGGGGTGCGCAGTTCTTGCGCGAAAAAGCTCACGCGCAGCTCCTCCAACATCCAACGCAGGCTCGCCAAGCGCTCATCCCACTGTCCTTTGCGCTGCGCCACTAGGCGCCACAGACGCTGCTCGTGTGGCTGTAGTTCGGCCAGCCGTGCAGCGTCGCGTGCGGGGTCGGTGCGCGCCTTGTCCAGCCGCAGCTGCACTGCCTTCAAATAACGCGGCAGGTGAGCCTGTTGCGCCCAGGGAATGTCGAGTACGAAGCGCTTGCCCAGCAAGCGCTGCAGGTGCTGCTGCTCGTCGGCCACGGTGGCCGCCGGCGCCTTGGCGTCGCGCAGCTTGCGCTGCGCCGCGGCCCATTCGGTCACGATGGTGGCGGCCTGGCGCGCCACTTCCTGCGCGATCAGCCCCAGGCGCTGGCGGCCTTCGTGCAGCCGCTGGGCGAATGCGTCGGCATCGCGCGGCCAAGGCTCGGTCAAATAGGCGCGCTCCAGTGCCAAATCGAGCACCTGGCCGCGCAATTCCTCCAGCGTACCCAGTGGCATGAACAGCACCGCCGCACGCTGCAAGTCGCTCAAACTGCGCTCCAAACCTTTGAGGGTGTCGCGCAGCTGCAAGGCGAACAGCCGGCGCAAGCCTTGGCGATGCACGCGCAGCGCCTCCTCGGGTTCATCGAACACCGTCACCGTCACGGCGTCACCCGCATCCCGCAAGGCCGGGTAACCGAACAGGGTCTGCCGCCCCTGGCGAATTTCCATCAGCTCCGGCCAGGCCCCAAAGTCCCAGCGCGTGTGGCGCGTACTGGCGTCGAGGACGGCCGCGCCGCCGTCTGCCGCTGCGCTGGCCGGTGCGGCGGCGCTGGCCCTCCCCTGTGGCGCCACAGGCGCCGGGCGATGCGGCGCGGGCGCGTGACCTGCCCCGCCGCCGGCAGCCGTCACTGGGCCGGCAGCCCGGCCAGCGGCGGCGACCGGCGGGCGAGCAGCAGCGCCAGAACCCGCAGCGGCGGCTGGCGCGTCGCTGGCCTGCGCTGGCGCGGCACGCAGCGCCGCCAGCGCCTGAAACGCCCCGCGCGCCTGCGCGCCCCAGGCCGCTTTAAGCGCGGCCAGATCGCGCCCCATGGCCAGCTGTCGCCCGTGTTCATCGACGAGGCGAAAGTTCATGCGCAGATGCGCCGGCAAGGTCTCGAGCTTGAAATCGGTGCGCTGCACCGGCAAGCCGGTGCGCTCGCGCACCGCTGCCAGCACCGCATCGAGCAGGTCGCCCTGGGCCCAGCGCTCGGGCGCACGCAGCGCATCGGCAATCGCCTGCGCCGTCTCCGGCAACGGCACCAAGCGCGCACGCGGCTTCTGCGGCAGGCTTTTGAGCAAGGCGTGGACTTTTTCGCGCAGCAGGCCAGGGACCAGCCATTCGGCACGCTGCGCCGAGACCTGGTTGAGCGCAAACAGCGGCACCTCGACGGTGACGCCGTCGCGCGCATCGCCCGGCTCGTGGTGGTAGCTGACGCGGCAATCCACGCCACCCACGCGCAACAGCGGCGGGTAGGCGTCGGTGGTGATGCCGGCGGCCTCGTGCCGCATCAGTTCTTCACGGCTGAGCATCAGCAGACCCGGCTGCGTGCGCACCGCCTCGCGCCACCAACGCTCCAGCGACCGCCCATCGCAGACGTCGGCCGGAATCTGACGGTCGTAAAATGCGTAAATCAGCGCTTCGTCCACCAGCACGTCTTGGCGGCGCGCCTTGTGCTCCAACGCCTGCACCTCGCGCAGCACGCGCCGGTTGTGGTTCCAAAAGGGCAGCCGGGTGTCCCAGGTGTCTTCGGTGAGGCCGGCCACCAGCGCCTCGCGGATGAAGATCTCGCGCGCTGCGGCCGGGTCGATGCGTGCGTACGCGACGCGCCGCTGGCTATACACCGTCAAGCCATAGAGCGTGCCTCGCTCGTAGGCCACCACCTCGGCGCTGCGCTTTTCCCAATGCGGGTCGCCCACTTGGCGCTTGATCAGATGCGCGCCGACCTGCTCGATCCAAGCCGGCTCGATGGTGGCCAGGCCGCGGCCGAACAGGCGCGAGGTCTCCACCAGCTCCGCGCACACCACCCAGCGGCCGGGGCGTTTTTTCAAGCGTGCCCCCGGGTGCGGTACGAATTTGATGCCGCGCGCGCCCAGATAGACGTCGTCCGTGTCGTGCTTGCAGCCCACATGCCCCAGCAGCCCAGCCAGCAGGCTCAGGTGGATTTGCTCGTAGCTGGCCGGCTGCGTGTTGGGCTTCCAGCCGTGCTCGGCGGCCACCGTGTGCAGTTGTTGGTGAATGTCGCGCCACTCACGCACGCGCTTGACGTGGATGTAGCGCTCGCGCAGCAGCGCCTCATACTGCCGCTGCGACAGGCGGTGCGTCGGCGGCTCGCCGGGCGCGTGCACGCCGCCGCGCGCCTTTTCCAGCCAATCCCACAGCTTGAGCAAGCCGACGAATTCGCTGCGCTCGTCGTCGAAGGCGGCGTGCGCCTGATCGGCCTTGGCCTGCGCCTCCAGCGGCCGCTCGCGCACGTCTTGCACGCTCAGGGCACTGGCGATCACCAGCACCTCGGCCAAGGCGCCGCGGTCGCGCGCGGCCACGATCATGCGCCCCACGCGCGGATCGAGCGGCAGGCGCGCCAACTCCCGCCCCACCGCGGTCAACTCCCCTTGTGCATCCAGCGCGCCCAGCTCTTGCAGCAGCTGCACACCGTCGGTGACGGCACGCCGCGACGGCGGATCGACGAACGGGAACGCCTCCACATCGCCCAGTCCCAGCGCCTTCATGCGCAGAATCACCCCGGCCAGCGATGAACGCAGGATTTCGGGGTCGGTGTAGCGTGGGCGAGCGGCAAAGTCGCGCTCGTCATACAGGCGAATGCAGATCCCCTCGGCCACCCGCCCGCAGCGCCCGGCGCGCTGATTGGCCGCTGCCTGGCTGATCGGCTCCACCAGCAGCTGCTCGACCTTGCTGCGCAGGCTGTAGCGTTTGATGCGCGCCAAGCCCGAATCGATGACGTAGCGAATGCCGGGCACGGTCAGCGACGTCTCGGCCACGTTGGTGGCCAGCACGATGCGCCGCCGCCCGCTGGGGTGAAAAATGCGGTTTTGCTCGGTGGCGCTCAGCCGGGCGTACAGCGGCAGCACCTCGGTGTCACGCAAGGCGGGTTGTGGCGCCAGATGACGGCGCAGGTGATCGGCGGCTTCGCGGATTTCGCGCTCGCCGGGCAAGAAAACCAAAATATCGCCGTCGTGCGCACCGCCGCGCCACAGCTCGTCGACGGCATCGGCCATCGCCTCGTTCAAGCCGTAGTCGCGGCTTTCCTCGAACGGGCGCCAGCGCACCTCCACCGGGTAGGTGCGGCCGCTGACTTCGATGATCGGCGCCGGCCCGGCAGCGCTGGCAAAGTGCTCGGCAAAGCGCTGGGCATCCATCGTGGCCGAGGTGATGATGACTTTCAGATCCGGCCGGCGCGGCAGCAGCTGCTTCAGATACCCCAACAAAAAGTCGATGTTGAGGCTGCGCTCGTGCGCCTCGTCGATGATCAGGGTGTCGTAGGCACGCAGCAGAGGATCGCGCTGCGTCTGCGCCAGCAATATGCCGTCCGTCATCAGCTTGATGGCGGCACCGGGCTGCACCCGGTCATGAAAACGAATCTGGTAGCCGACCAGTTCACCCAGCGGGGTCTGCGTTTCTTCGGCCAACCGCGCCGCCACCGCGGTGGCGGCCAAGCGACGCGGCTGGGTGTGGCCGATCAAGGGGCGCCGCCGCCCCGGCCCCGGCGGCCAGTGCGGGCCGCCGCCGCGCCCCATGGCCAGCGCGATTTTGGGCAGCTGCGTGGTCTTGCCCGAACCCGTTTCACCACAGACGATGATGACCGGATGGGCGCGCAGTGCGGCCTCGATATCGGCGCGCCGCGCCGACACCGGCAAGGCCTCGGGAAATTCGATCACCGGCGGTGGCGCCGGCTGATGGCACACTTCGTTCTGTGACATGAGGGCGCGATTATCCCGCCGCAGCGGCGGTACCGCTGCGCCCTTGCCCACCTCGCCAGCCAAGCCTGCCGCCGATGTCCACCGTCTTCAATTTCACCTTCGTGCCGTGGTTTCGCGCCGTGGCACCGTACATCCACAAATTTCGCCATCAGACCTTCGTGGTGGGCATTCCGGGCGAGGCCATTGCCGCCGGCAAGCTGCCCAACCTGGTGCAGGACCTAGCGTTGATTCAGAGCATGGGGGTGCGCATCGTGCTGGTGCATGGGTTTCGCCCCCAAGTCGATGAACAACTGCGCGCCAAAGGCCATGTTGCGCGCTTTCACAACGGCGTGCGCATCACCGACCCGATCACGCTCGACTGCGCCCAGGAAGCCGCCGGCCAGCTGCGGTTCGAAATCGAAGCCGCCTTCAGCATGGGGCTGCCCAACACGCCAATGGCCGGCGCCACGGTACGCGTGATCTCGGGCAACTTCATCACCGCGCGTCCGGTGGGCATCGTCGATGGAATCGACTTTCAGCACTCGGGCGTGGTGCGCAAGGTCGATGTGGCGGGCATTCAGCGCGCGCTGGACATGGGGGCGTTGGTGCTGTTGTCGCCGTTTGGCTTTTCCCCCACGGGCGAAGCCTTCAATCTGAGCATGGAAGAAGTGGCCACCAGCGTCGCCGTGGCCCTGCGCGCCGACAAGCTGGTGTTCGTGACCGAAGTGCCGGGTATTCGCACGCGCCCGTTCGACCCACCCGGCGAGGACAACCCGATCGACACCGAACTCTCGCTGGCGGACGCCGAGCGCATCCTGGCCGCCGCGCCACCGCCGGCCCAACCCACCGAACCGGCGTTTTATTTGCAATATTGTGTGCGCGCCTGCAAAGGCGGGGTCGGTCGCAGCCACATCATCCCGTTCGCGGTGGATGGCTCGTTGCTGCTGGAGATCTATGTGCACGACGGTATCGGCACGATGGTGGTGGATGAAAAGCTGGAAAACCTGCGCGAAGCCACGCCGGACGACGTTGGCGGCATCTTGCAACTGATCGAGCCCTACGAAAAAGACGGTACCTTGGTCAAACGCAGCCGCACCGAAATCGAACGCGATATCGCCAACTACACCATCATCGAGCACGACGGTGTGATTTTTGGTTGCGCCGCGCTCTACCCCTACCCCGAGGCGCACACCGGCGAGCTGGCCTCGCTGACCGTCTCCCCCCACGCACAGGGCCAAGGCGATGGCGAGCGGCTGCTCAAGCGCATCGAGCAGCGCGCGCGTCTGATGGGACTGCAGAGCCTGTTCGTGCTGACCACGCGCACGATGCACTGGTTCATCAAGCGGGGCTTCACCCCGGTGTCGCCCGACTGGCTACCCGAAGCGCGCAAGCGCAAATACAACTGGGACCGGCGCAGCCAAGTGCTGGTCAAACGGCTCGGCTGAGGCTGCTGGCGGCTGCTGCGGACGGCGCGGCAGGCGTGTCCGACGTGTGCTTCATGGACGGTCAGTTGCTCGGCACACCGCTTTTCTACTATGATGGATATTGCGTGTGTAGGCGAAAATACCGTGAAACCCTCCGAAGCCTTGGCGGCTCATCGCGCCACGATCCGGCGTGTGGTCGAATCCCACCGCGCCCGCAACGCGCGGGTCTTTGGCTCTGTCGTGCGCGGCCAGGATGCTGACGACAGCGACCTCGATATCCTCATCGACCCAACACCGCAGACGACGCTGATGGACGTGGCGGCGATTCAGGTGGAACTGGAACGTCTGCTCGGGGTGCGGGTTGATGTGCTGACGCCCGGCGCGTTGCCCGACTCTTTTCGCCTTCAGGTCATCGCTGAGGCCGTCCCGATATAACCAAGGCGCTGCGCGTCCTGGACTACCTCGGTCACATTCTCAAGGCCATCGAGCGTATCGAGCGCTACACGGCCAGTCTGGATGAGGCGACCTTCCTGAGCAGTGAACTCGTGCAGGACGCCGTGCTGCGCAACTTCGAGATCATAGGTGAGGCTGCCAACAAACTTCAGCGTGCAGATCCCGTATTTGCCGCGCAAAACGCCCACATACCTTGGCAGGCTCTGTACACGATGCGCAATCGCGTCTCGCATGGCTACGATCAAGTCGACTTGGTCATCGTCTGGAAGACCATTCAACACGATTTGCCTCGGCTGTGCCAGCAGATACGGGCAATCCCCGGCACAGCGCCAGACATCGACCCCGGCTCGGCGATGTAGAGCGGCATCGTTCTCCTGCTCCTATCGACAGGGATATGACCGCGAGCGCCTCGTCTGGCTGCTAGCCAAACTCGAGCCCACAGACATTCGCCGGTATCCGGAGGGGCCAAGCGCGCAAGCGCAAATACAACTGGGACGGCGCAGCCAAGTGCTGGTCAAACAGCTCGGCTCAAGCCGGCACGGCCCACAGCGGGCGGCGACGGGGGCGCGCCCGGCGTGCGCCCGAATGGACGTGCGTGGTGTATGCCCGGCCCCGGCCGTCCCCGAGAAAGACGACACGGACAGCGGCCAGCGCTGCGAATGCCGGGTGGGCGTCAGCAAAAAAAACCGCCCCACGCATGGGGCGGTTTTGCCAGTGGCTTACGCCAGCGAGCAGTAACCACCGCGCAGTACCGATGAGCGGGCTGCCCGGTGGCGCCCAGCATCACTGCTTCTGTTCGGCGGGCTTTTGCTCACCAGCGGGCTGTTGGGCCTGATCGGCCGCCGCCGGTTGCGCTTGGCCAGTGGCGCCAGGCTGGGCTTGGTCGGCCGCGGCCGGCTGCGCCGGTTGCTGCGCCTGCTCGGCCGGCGCGGCGGCCGGAGCGGGCGCCGGCGCAGCGGCAGGCGCGGGTTCTTCCTTCTTGCCGCAAGCGGTCAGCGCGGCAGCGGCAAGGAGCGCAGCAATAAACGTGGTCTGTTTCATCATTGTTATCGGTGAAGGGTAGGTGGGGTTGGACAATGCCGGAAAACCGTGTTACGCGTTTGTCGCTTTCTCCGGCCTCCTGCAACAAACGAGCATCATGCACCGACCGAGCCGGCCGAGCACGACCACTATCTCAATTGTACGCAAAAAACAGGGTTTACCCCAATCCGACCCCACGAACATCGCCAACGGTGCCCGTCGCCGTGAGCGTCGGCAGCACCGTGCAGGCGCACCCGGCGTAGCGCCACCGGCAGCGTCATCGGGTCACACCAACGGTCGTGCGGCGGGCGTTTTAGTCATTGCTGCGATGCAGCCAGCCGTCGTCGTACCACTGGCGTAAAACGCGGCGCGCCGCCGCGCTGGCTCGGCGCACCTCGGCAGCGCTCAATGCTCGCGCGTCGGCCAACCGTCGCATCAGGGCGGCATCCCGTCCACTCGCGCGCAGCGCTTCGCCATTGATAAAAATATACTCATCGTCGTAGGCCATACGGGTACGGCGGTCCAGCACCAGCGCACCGTGCGTCCAGGGTTCACTGGGGGGTTCGAACCAGACATGCGGCTTGGGTTCGGTTAGCACCTCGCCCAGGGCGCAGTGCAGCGCCGCGCCATCGGCCAGCAACCGAGCCACGCTCTCGCGTGCAAACGCCTGCAGCGCCGCGGGTACGCGCGCCGGGTGAGCGGTTGCCTCTTGTCCCGCGTCCCGGTAGAGCACGTCGTCCTCCCACTCATCGGCCAGGCGCTGCACCAGCTCGGCCGCCAGGGCACCCCGCTGGGGCACACGAAAGCCGATCGAGATCGTGATGCACTCCCCACCCACCGCCACACCCTCGTGCGCCCAGCGCGGAGGCAGATACAGCATGTCACCCGGCTCCAGCACCCACTCCTGCTGCGGCTCGAAGTGCTGCAGGATCTTGCATGGCAACTCCGGGCGCAGGCGCAGATCCTTCTGGCGTCCGATACGCCAACGCCGCCGCCCCTGCGCTTGCAGGAGAAAAACGTCGTAGCTGTCGTAGTGCGGACCGACGCCGCCGCCGTCGCTGGCCCACGAAATCATCACATCGTCCAGCCGCACGTCCGGCACGAAGCGAAAGCGCTGCATCAAGGCATGCACCCGGTCGTCATGCAGGTCCACCCCTTGCACCAGCAACGTCCAGCCCGGACGTGTGCGCGCAGGCAGCGCCCGCGCGCCACGCCGAGCTGCCGGGTCGAACGGACCATGCCGCAGCCGCCAAGTCTGTGCCGGGTCGGTGGCTGCCGGATCCTGCTCGACGACGCGCGACTCGACATCGTCCCGTGCCGCCAAGGCCACCAATGCGGCGCGATCCAGCGGCGCCACGAAACCCGGCAGTGCCTGCCGAATCAGCAGCGGACGGCGTTGCCAATGCCGCCGCATGAACTGGCGCGGGCTCAAGCCGCCCAGCAGCGGGGTGGGGACATCGGGCGCGATGGCTTGCGCCGACGCATCGGCGGTATGGGGTTGCCCAGCCGCACTGGTGGCTGCGGCTGGCGGTGTGACACGGGTTGCGTCGTTCATGGGACAATTGTCCAATGAAAGTGACCCCTTCCTGCGTCGTCAGCCTGAGCTGGACCCTGAAAGACACCACGGGCGAGGTACTCGACCAGTGTGACGAGCCGGTGGAGTGCTTGGTCGGCGGGCGTGACTTGCTCGCCAGCATCGAACAGGCGCTGCAAGGTCGCCAAGCGGGTGACCGCCTCGAGCTGCACCTGGAGCCGGAGCAGGCCTTCGGTGACTTCGACGATCAACTGATTTTTTTGGAGCCGCGCTCGGCGTTTCCGCCGAGCCTGGAAGTCGGCATGATCTTCGAAGGCCTGCCGTCGGGCTGCTCCTCGAATGCCCCACGCGATCGGCTCTACTTCGTCAGCGACATCTACCCGGAGCACGTGGTGCTGGATGGCAATCATCCGTTGGCGGGGATGGCGCTGCGGCTGTCGCTGCGCATTCACGACGTGCGCGAGGCCTCGGCCGAAGAGGTCGGCCGGGGCAGCGCCGGCGCCGGTTTTTTTCAGCTGCGCACCGCACCCTGACGGCGCATTCCCCGGCGGTACCGGCGCGCGCTCAGCCCCGGCCGGTGGAGCCGTAGCCGCCCTCGCCGCGCAGCGTGGCCTGCGCAAAGCTGTCGACGATGCGAAATTGCGCCTGCACTACCGGGACGATGACCAGCTGGGCGATGCGCTCCAGTGGCTCGATCGTAAACGGCACCGGGCTGCGGTTCCAGGCACTGACCATCAATTGCCCCTGGTAGTCGCTGTCGATCAGACCCACCAGATTGCCCAGTACCAGCCCGTGCTTGTGTCCAAGCCCGGAGCGTGGCAGGATCAGCGCCGCGTAGCCCGGGTGGGCCAAATGGATGGCCAACCCCGTGGGCACCAACTCCCATGCGTTGGGCGCCAGCGTCAGCGGGCCGTCGAGGCAGGCGCGCAAATCGATGCCGGCGCTGCCCGGGGTGGCGTAGCTGGGCAGCCGCTCGCGCAAGCGTTCGTCCAGGATCCGCACATCGACCTGCAGCCGCGCTGCCGTGCTTTCGGCGGCACCGTTCACGGCTTGCGCTCCTGCATCTCGCGCTTGAGCGCCTCCATCGGATCGTCTTGCTGCGGCGCAGCGTCTTCGGCCGCCGGGGCTGGGTCGGCGCCGTCACCCTCGGCTGTCGGTTCGGTGGTTTCCTCACCCCACGGGTTGGCCCCGTCCTCCTCGTTGCCGACCGGCATCTCCAACAGTTGCTGGCGCACCGCGTCCATGTCGCCTTCGACGGCCTTCTGGATATTGCCGGTGACGAGCTGTGGCTGCCATATCAACACCGCCACCATGATCAGCTGCAGCACGATGAAGGCGATCGAGCCCTGGTAGATCTGCGTGGTTTTGACGGCTGGGATGCGGCGGCCGGTCACGGCGTCGGTGTAGTCCTCGCGGGCGGCGACGCTGCGCAGATAAAACAGCGCAAAACCAAACGGCGGCGTCAGAAACGATGTCTGCAGGTTCATCGCCAGGATCGCGCCGAACCAGATCAGGTCGATACCCATCTTGTCGGCCACCGGCGCCAGCAGCGGCACCACGATGAACGCGATCTCAAAGAAGTCGATGAAAAACCCCAGCACGAACACCAGCAGGTTGACCACCACCAGGAAGCCGATCACACCGCCCGGAATGGCATCGAACAGATGCTCGACCCAAATGTGGCCGTCGGCCGCATTGAAAGTAAAGCTGAAGACGGTGGAGCCAATCAGGATGAACAGCACGAAAATCGAGAGCTTGGTGCTGTTCTCCAGCGCCTGACGCACGATCGTCCAGCTCAGCCGGCGCTTCAGCGCCGCCATGATGAGCGCGCCGACCGCCCCCATGGCGCCCCCTTCGGTGGGCGTGGCCACGCCCAAGAAAATCGTTCCCAGCACCAGGAAGATCAAGACCAATGGCGGAATCAACACGAAGGTAAATTGCTCCGCCAGCCGCGACAGCAAGCCCAGACGCAACAGGCGGTTCAGACCCGCCAACAGCAGCGCTAACAGGGCCGCCACGGTGGTGGACAACACCACCACCTCATCGGTGGGCGCGGCGACGTCGGCGGCCCGCCCCAGCAGCGGGTTGAGCACTTGGCCATGCACCTGTGCCCACCCCCAGCCGGCCAGTGTCACCAGCACCAACAGCACCAGCAGCGAACGGTGGCCGCTGGCACCGTTGTCTTCCCGGTAGATGCGCGCCTCGGGTGGTAAGGCGGGCACCCACGATGGCCGCAGCAGCGCCACCGCGGCGATGAAGATCAGATACAGCCCGATCAGCAGCAGCGACGGCACCAACGCGCCGGCGTACATATCGCCCACCGAACGGCCAAGCTGATCGGCCAGCACGATCAACACCAGCGATGGCGGCACCACCTGCGCCAGTGTCCCCGAGGCGGTGATGACCCCGGTGGCGATGGCGCGGTTGTAGCCGTAGCGCAGCATGATGGGCAGTGAGATCAACCCCATCGAGATCACCGCTGCCGCCACCACCCCGGTGGTGGCCGCCAGCAGCGCGCCCACCAGCACCACGGCAAACGCCAGGCCGCCGCGCACAGGACCGAATACCTGCCCGACGGTGTCCAGCAGATCTTCGGCCATGCGGCTGCGCTCCAGCACGATGCCCATCAGGGTGAAAAACGGGATCGCCAGCAGCGTGTCGTTTTGCATGATGCCAACCACACGCAGCGGCAGGGCCTGGAACAGGTTGTCCGGAAACAACCCGATTTCCATGCCGATGAAGCCAAAAAAGAGCCCCGTGGCGGCCAAGGCAAAGGCCACGGGAAAGCCGGTGAGCAAAAAAAACAGCAGCCCGGCAAACATCACCGGGACGAAGTTGTCGTGCAGAAATGCGGCCATGACGAGCCGTCCTCAAACGGGTGCGGGTGCCCTCTCAGCGGGCGGCGACGGTGGTGTGCTGCGCC
Source organism: Tepidimonas charontis (assembly GCF_007556685.1). Taxonomy (GTDB): domain Bacteria; phylum Pseudomonadota; class Gammaproteobacteria; order Burkholderiales; family Burkholderiaceae_C; genus Tepidimonas; species Tepidimonas charontis. Next base: position 150,888 of record NZ_VJON01000001.1, read on the forward strand.
CGCTGCGCTTCGGCCGCCGCGATTTCTTTGGCCAGCATCTCGGCCTCGCTCGGGCCGGTGTGGTCGAGCGGATCGCGCTCGCGACCGAGCAAAAACGCCACGCGCTTGATCAACTCCGAGAGGCTTTGCAAGGCCAGCAAGGCAAAACCGACCGGAATCAGCAGGTACACCGGCCAGCGAACCAGTCCCCCGGCGTTGGATGACATTTCTCCGCTGACCCAGGCGCGCTCGAACAGCGGCCAACCCAGCTTGATCATCATCGCGCACAGCGGCAGCACAAACACCACGATGCCGATGACGTCGATCCAGTTGCGCCCCCGCGCACTGAGCTTGGCCGAGACGAAATCGATACGCACGTGGGCATTGCGCAAAAAGGCGTAGCCGCCACCGAGCATGAAAACGGCGGCGAACAGGTACCACTGCACCTCCAGCCAGGCGTTGGAACTGACGTTGAACACACGCCGCACCACCGCGTTGCCGGCACTGATCAGCGTCGCCGCCAGAATCAACCACATCACGCTCCAGCCGACGGCCCGGTTCAGGCCGTCGATGCCGCGCGCCACACGCAACAACAGGTTCATGTCGTCTTCTCCACGGTCGCCGCCCGGTTTGGGCGGGCCCGAAGTCTAGCCGAAGCGGCGCCGGTCGGCGCCGCTGGGCGACACAAAAAACCCCCCGCCGCGGCGGGGTCCAGCGCCGTGGTTATGCCGCAGCGCCACTGCGGCACACGCCCGCAGGCGTCACAGCTTGACCGACTGCATGTAGCTATCGAAGCGCGCCTCGGTGAAGCGGAACCACAGGTTGGCGTCGCGCTGGAAGTTGCGATAGTCGGTGTAGACCTTCTTCCAGTTCGGGTTGCTCGCGCTGAGCTCCTCGTACAGCTCCATGGCCTGTTTGAAGGCCTCGTCCATCACCGACTTCGGGAACGCCTGCACCTTGACGCCGTTGGCCACCAGACGCTTGAGAGCGGCCGGGTTGCGCGCGTCGTACATGGCCTGCATGGTCGTGTGGGCGTGCGATGCCGCCGCCTCCACCATCGCCTTGTAGTCGTTGGGCAGGTCGTTATAGGCCTTTTTGTTGATGTAGAAGTCGAGTTGGGCACCGCCTTCCCACCAGCCGGGGTAGTAGTAGTTCTTGGCCACTTTGTAGAAGCCGAGCTTCTCGTCATCGTACGGCCCGACCCATTCGGTGGCGTCGATGGTGCCCTTTTCCAGCGCTTGGTAGATTTCGCCACCCGGGATGTTTTGCGGTACCCCGCCCAGACGGCTGAGCACCTTGCCGGCAAAGCCGCCGACGCGGAACTTCAGACCCTTGATGTCGGCCGGGCTCTTGATTTCCTTGCGGTACCAGCCGCCCATCTGGGCGCCGGTGTTGCCGCCGGGGAAGTTCACGATGTTGTACTGATCGTAGAACTCGCGCATCAGCTTCATGCCGTTGCCGTCGTAGAACCATGCCGTCAACTGCCGGCTGTTCATGCCGAACGGAATGGCGGTGCCGATGGCAAAGGTGTCGTCCTTGCCGAAGTAGTAGTACGGGGCCGTATGACCCGCTTCGACCGTGCCTTGCTGCACCGCGTCCACCACCCCGAACGCCGGCACCAGTTCACCGGGCACGTGCACCGACACCTGAAACTTGCCACCGGACATCTCGCCGATCTTCTTGGCGAACACGTCGGCCGCGCCGTGGATGGTGTCGAGCGACTTGGGGAAGCTGGAGGTCAGACGCCAACGGATGGTCGGCTGCGCCTGCACGGCGGGCGCCGCGCCTGCGGCCAGAATACCGGCCAGGCCGGCGTGTTTGATGACGGAACGACGATCCATGAAAGGAGCTCCTGAGTCTGAAAAATGACGTACCGCGTGCCCATTCGCTTCGGTGCACACACACGAAGCGTTCCGCAGTGTAGCGGAGCGCCGAAGCGCCACAGGGGCGGGTTTTCCCCAAGTAAACGTCGTCCCACCCCGCTTTTTGAAGACTTTTCACGGGCGCCGATACTTTCTTCAAGCCCGCCAAAAGCGGTGGCGATGAACGGGGGTGGCAGCCCGGGCACCCCGTAGGCAGCGTCGTTGCGCGGCCAGTGCCTGGACTGCCCGCGCCCGCGCCAGGGCCAAAGCGGGTCGTGGACTGCGAGCGCGCGGCGGCGCACCGCATTTTAGGCCGCTGGCGGCACCACTACCAATGTCGGGCGCGCCTGCAGGTAGGCCCCCAGGCGCGCCCGTACCGTGCGCTCGATGCCATCGGCATCCAGCCCGAGCCGCGCCAATAGCTGCGCCGGATCGCCATGCTCGATGAAGCGATCGGGCAGACCCAGCTGCAGGGTGGGCCGCAGCAACCCCTCCTGCGCCAGCCACTCCAACACCGCCGCCCCCGCCCCACCGGCCACCGCGCCCTCCTCCAGCGTCACCAGGGCCTCGTGGTTACTGGCCAACTCACGTAGCAAATCGGTGTCGAGTGGCTTGGCCCAGCGCATATTGGCCACCGTCGCCCCCAACGCCTCGCCGGCCTGCAGCGCCGGATACAGCAGTGTGCCGAAGGCCAAAATCGCCACCCCGCGCCCCTGCCGCCGCACTTCGCCGCGGCCAAAGGGCAAGGCGCGCGGCTCGGCCGGCAACGCCGTCCCCACCCCAGCACCGCGCGGGTAGCGCACCGCCACGGGGTGCGACTGCTCGAATGCCGTGGTCAACAGTTGATAGCACTCGGCCTCATCGGCCGGGCAGGCAATCGAGACGTTGGGCACGCAGCGCAAAAACGCGATGTCAAAGGCGCCACAGTGGGTGGGGCCGTCGGCACCGACGATGCCGGCGCGATCCAGCGCAAACACCACCGGCAAATTCTGCAACGCTACGTCGTGAATGACTTGGTCGTAGGCGCGCTGCAAGAAGGTCGAGTAGATGGCCACCACCGGTTTGAGGCCTTCGCAGGCCAACCCGGCAGCAAACGTGACGGCGTGCTGCTCGGCGATGCCGACATCGTGGTAGCGGTCGGGGAAGCGCTGATGAAACTCGACCATGCCCGAGCCTTCGCGCATCGCCGGGGTGATGCCGACGAGCCGTTTGTCGCGCTCGGCCATGTCACACAGCCAGCGTCCAAACACGGCGCTGAACGTTGGCTTGGGCGGCTGTGCCGGCGGCACCAAGCCGACGGCGGGGTCGAAACGGCCCGGCCCATGGTAGGCGATGGGGTCGGCTTCGGCCAACTTGTAGCCGTACCCTTTGTGCGTAACCACGTGCAAAAACTGCGGCCCGGCACCGTCATCGAGCAAGCGGCGAATGTTTTCCAGCGTCGGCACCAGCGCATCCAAATCGTGCCCATCGATCGGGCCGATGTAGTTGAAGCCGAATTTTTCGAACAGCGTGGCCGGTACCACCATGCCCTTGGCGTGCTCCTCCAGCCGCTTGGCCAGCTCCAACAGGGGCGGCGCCACGCTGAGCACCTGTTTGCCCACCTGTTTGGCGGCGGCGTAGAAGCGCCCACTCATCAGTTGCGCCAAGTAGCGGTTGAGTGCCCCTACCGGCGGGCTGATCGACATGTCGTTGTCGTTGAGCACGACCAGCAACGGCAGCCGCGTGACACCCGCATTGTTCAGCGCCTCGAAGGCCATCCCCGCCGTCATCGCGCCGTCGCCGATGACGGCGATGGCGCGCCGCCGCTCGCCTTTGAGATGCGCTGCCACCGCCATGCCCAGCACCGCCGAGATGCTGGTGGACGAGTGCGCGGTGCCAAAGGCGTCGTATTCGCTTTCGCTGCGCACCGGAAAACCACTCAATCCCCCAAGCTGGCGCAGCGTATGCATGCGCTCACGCCGCCCGGTCAGGATCTTGTGGGGGTAGGTTTGGTGGCCCACGTCCCACACCAGCCGGTCGTGCGGGGTATCGAAGACGTAGTGCAGCGCGACGGTCAATTCCACCGTACCGAGGTTGGAACTAAAGTGTCCGCCCGTGCGCGCCACGCTTTGCACCAAAAACGTGCGCAACTCATCGGACAGCGCCCGCAGGTCCTCACGCGGCAACCGGCGCAGGTCGGCAGGTGTGTCGATCGAAGTCAGCAATCCGCTCATCTGGCGATTTCCCTTCATTACCCAGCCGCGCCACGCAGGCGCGGGGGCATCAATGCCTGCGCCGGATCACCCAGTGCGCCACATCCACCAGGCGCTGCACGCGCGCGGCGGGCAACGCCTGCAACGCGGCCAGCGCCTGCTCCAACTGCGCCTCGGCGCACGCCCGCGCCGCCTCCAAACCCAGCAGCGACACATAGGTGGGCTTGTCGGCCGCCGCATCCTTGCCGGCGGTCTTACCCAGCGCCTGGGTATCGCCCGTGGCGTCGAGTACGTCATCGACGATCTGAAACGCCAGCCCCAGTGCGCGGGCGTAGGCGCTGACTGCCTCCAAGGCCGCTGAGTCCGCCTGACCGGCCAGCGCCCCCATGCGCGCACTGGCCAGCAGCAGCGCACCGGTCTTGCGCCGGTGCATGTCCTCCAGCGCCGCCCGATCGATGCGCCGGCCCACGCAGGCCAGATCGATGGCCTGACCGCCGGCCATGCCGTGGGCACCGGCCGCTTGCGCCAACTCGCGCACCAACGCCACCGCCAGCGCCGGCCGCTGCGCCGCCCACGGTGGCGCGGTCAACCACTCGAAGGCCAGGGCCTGCAGCGCATCCCCGGCCAGCAAAGCCTGCGCTTGGCCGAAGCGCACGTGCACGGTGGGCTTGCCGCGGCGCAGCACATCGTTGTCCATGCAAGGCAAATCGTCGTGCACCAGCGAGTAGGCGTGAATCAGCTCCACCGCCCCGGCCGCCGCCCACACTACGTCGGTTGGCTCCGGGTCCGCTTGTTCGTCGCCAGGCACGACCGCCTCCCAGGCGGCCAGGGCCAACAACGGGCGCAGTCGTTTGCCGCCATCGAGGACGGCGTAGCGCATCGCCTGCGCCAGCCCCGCCGGGGCGTCCGCCGGCAGATGCGCGGCCAGCCACGCCTCCATTTGGCGCAGACGCTGCGCCACCCAATCGTCCCAGGCCAGCGCCGTGCCCGTGGGCGCGAACCGGATCATCGTCATGTGCCCGGCTCCCACGGCCGGCTGCGTTCGCCATCGATGATACGGATCTGGTCCTCCACCGCCTGCAGCTGCGCCCGGCAGTACGTCAACAGCTCGTTGGCGCGCTGGTAAGCGCCCAGCAGCTCTTGCAGCGGCATCTGGCCCGATTCCAAGCGGCTGATGAGGGATTCGAGCTCCTGCACCGCCGCCTCGTAGCTGGGCGTGGCCGGAGTCGAGAGGGAAGCGTCGGGCATGGCAGCGATGGGCGTCGATGGAGGGCGCGGGGGCCGGCATCACAGGCCGAGGACCCCGCCTCGAAAAGCACGAAGGGCAGTCGACGCCGCGCAGCGCACGGGGCGTCGGACAAACAAGAGTCCCCTATGCCATTGATACACATTTTAGGACAGCCACGCCATCTTGCCCGCCAACCCGCTTTGGCACTACAATCGCATATCCCCCGCGGCTGAACGTTCGGCTGGCGGGGGATCGTCCTTTCTCCCCACAAGGAGGTGTCCCCACCCAACCCGCGTCGTCTCCGTTCGCACACGAGTCACGCACATTCGCCCCGCCGCGGGGCTGTTCGAGGTCCAGGTCATCATGTCCGATTTGAGCCTTTCCTTGCAGCAGGCACGCAGCCAGCTGCCGGTGTCCGTGTATTTCGATGAAGCGCTGCTGCAGCGCGAGCGAGAGACGATCTTTCAGTCCGGCCCTCGCTATGTGGGCCACGCCAACGCGGTGCCCCACGTGGGAGACTATTTCGCGCTGCCTCACGAGGGCGATGGCCGCGTGCTGATTCGCACCGAACGCGGGGTGGAGCTGGTCAGCAACGTCTGCCGCCACCGTCAGGCCGTCATGCTCAAGGGCCGTGGCAATCTGTTGCAAGAGGGCAAGGCGCACGCCGGCGGTCACATCGTGTGCCCGCTGCACCGCTGGACGTACAGCGGCGGGCTCGGCCACAACCTGCCCACCGGTACGTTGATTGGCGCCCCCCACTTCGCGCAGGACCCATGCCTGAACCTGCAGCGCTGGCCGTTGCGTGAGTGGAACGGTCTGCTGTTCGAAGACAACGGCCGCGACATCGCCGCCGACTTGGCCGATATGCAGGTGGGCGATGCCTTCAACTTCGAAGGCATGGTGCTGGGGCACGTGGAGCTGCACGAGTGCAACTACAACTGGAAGACCTTCATCGAGGTCTATCTGGAGGACTACCACGTGGTGCCCTTCCACCCCGGGCTGGGCAACTTCGTCACCTGCGACGACCTGCGCTGGCAGTTCGGGCGCGAATACTCGGTGCAGACGGTGGGGGTGCAAGATCTCGCCACCAAAGCGGGCAGCCCGGTGTACCAGCGCTGGCACGAGGTGCTGATGCGCCACCGCGAAGGCCGGCTGCCGGAGCACGGCGCGGTGTGGCTGACCTACTACCCGCACATCATGGTCGAGTGGTACCCGCACGTGCTCACGATCTCCACACTGCATCCGATCGCGGTAGACAAAACCCTCAATTTGGTCGAGTTTTACTATCCGGAAGAAATCGCCGCGTTCGAGCCCGAGTTCATGGAAGCACAGCGCGCGGCCTACATGGAAACGGCGGTCGAAGACGACGAAATCGCCGAGCGTATGGACGCCGGGCGCAAAGCCCTGATGCAGCGCGGCACCAGTGAGGTGGGTCCGTACCAGAGCCCGATGGAAGATGGCATGCAGCACTTCCATGAGTGGTACCGCGCCAAGATGGGCTGGCCCACGCAAGGTGACCTGGCGGGGTAAGCCCTGAGCCGCCACCGCACCATCGATCGCGCCGCAGCGCGTGGCGCACCCGGCAGCGGCGCTGCCGGTTCGGACACCGGCGCCACCGACACCGGCCACACGGCCGATGTCGGCCGCCGTTGGCGCGCGCACCCCCCCTCGGCCCCGCGCCCCACCCAAGCCCTGTGGATGGTGCTGGGCGCGTTTTTGTTTGCGTCGATGGGGGTGTGCATCAAATTTGCCTCGGCCCACTTCCACAGCTTCGAGGTGGTGGGCTACCGCGGGCTCATCGGCGTCATTTTTTTGGCCGTGCTGGCCCGTCTGCGCGGGGTGCCGCTGGCCACGCGCGTGCCCGGCATGCACTTGTGGCGCACCATCGTCGGCACCCTGTCGCTGCTGGCGTGGTTTTATGCCATCGCGCAGCTACCGCTGGCTACCGCCATGACACTCAACTACATGAGCAGCGTGTGGGTGGCCGCCTTTTTACTGGGCGGGGCATTGCTGTGGCAGCGCGGCGCGCAACCATGGCGCGACCAAGCCCCGTTGTTTGCCACCGTATTGATCGGCTTTGGCGGCGTCGCCCTGGTGCTGCGGCCCACCTTCGATGGCACGGCGGCGCTGGGCGGGCTGGCCGGGCTGCTCTCCGGCCTGACCTCGGCTCTGGCCTACCTGCAAGTCGCCGCCTTGGCCCGCGCCGGCGAGCCGGAAACCCGCACTGTGTTTTACTTTTCGCTGGGGGCGACCGCCGCGGGCTTTGCCGGTACCGCCGTCATCGGCGGCCATGGGCTGTGGACGCCGCAGGCCGCGTGGTTGCTGCCCATCGGCTTGTTCGCCGTGCTGGGTCAGCTGTGCATGACGCGCGCTTACGCCAGCGGTGCCACGTTGGTGGTGGCCAATCTGCAATACTTCGGCATCGCCTTTGCAGCGCTGTATGGATGGATCATCTTCGATGACCGGCTGCCGCTGATCGGCTGGCTGGGCATGCTGCTCATCGTCGGCAGCGGCGTAGCCGCCACCTTTCTGCGCGAACGGGCGGTCCCCAAACTACCTGCCGAAGAACACGCATGAGCGTTGCCAACCCCGCCTTCCCGACGACCGGACTGATCGACGCCGCCACCCTGCGCGCCGCCTTGGCCGCCGGCGCTGCCTGGCGGGTGTTCGACTGCAGTTTCGACCTCGCCGACCCCGCAGCCGGGCGCGTGCAGTATGGGCATGCGCACATCCCCGGTGCGCATTACCTGCATCTGGACGATGATCTGAGTGCTGGCGCCGACGCGGCTCTGTGTGGTGGTCGCCATCCACTGCCCACGCCGGCGGTGATGGCGCAGCGCCTTGCCGCCTGGGGTATCGGCCCCGACAACCCTGTGGTGGCCTATGACCGACAGGGCGGCATGACCAGCGCCCGCCTGTGGTGGCTGCTGCGCTGGTGTGGGCACACCGCGGTGGCCGTGTTGGACGGTGGCTGGAACGCCTGGCTGGCCAGCGCAGGGGAGACGGAAAGCGGCGATGCACCGGCCGCCGCCCCGGCGCCTGCCTACCCGGTCAAGCCGGCAGCACTGCCACTGTGCAGCGCTGCCGACGTCAGCGCCGCGCTGGGCCGCCCCAAACAAACCTTGGTGGACGCACGCGCGCCCGCACGCTACCGCGGCGAGCAAGAGCCGCTGGATCCGGTGGCTGGCCACATCCCGGGAGCGCTGAATCGGCCATGGACCGACAACTTCACCCCAGACGGCCGCTACAAACCGGCGGCGACACTGCGCGCCAAGTGGGAGACTCTACTGGCGGGACGTGATCCCGGCAGCGTGGTGGTGTACTGTGGCAGTGGCGTCAGCGCCACCCCCCACGTCCTGGCGATGACGCTGGCCGGCTGGTCGCCCCCGGCCCTGTACGCCGGCAGCTGGAGTGAGTGGTGCGCCGACCCCGCGCGCCCGTGCGCGCGCTCGGTCTGATGCCCGACCGTACACCCCACCCACGGTGGGGGGCTATTCAGCGATCCGGCCCGCGCGTCATACGACGCCGTGCTGCCGCAGCCAATCCAGGCAACGGCGCCAGCCGTCTTGCGCGGGTTCGGCGCGGTAACTCGGGCGATAGTCGGCGTGGAAGGCGTGCGGCGCGTCCGGATAGACCACGAAGGTGCTCGCGCGCGCCGCCGGGCTGCCTTGCGCCAGCGCCGCTTTCATGCGCTCCACCGAAGCCAGCGGGATGCCCGTGTCTGCCGCACCATAAAGCCCCAGAACCGGCGCCTTGAGCACACCGACCACGTCGATGGGATGCTGCGGCTGCAGCGCGTTGCGCTCGCCTTCCAGGCGTCCGTACCAGGCCACGGCCGCCTTGACGCGCGGGCTGTGCGCGGCGTACAGCCACGTTTGCCGTCCGCCCCAGCAAAATCCGGTCACGGCCAAGCGCGCGACATCGCCCCCGTTGGCCGCCGCCCAGTCCACGCAGGCGTCCAAATCGCCCATCACTTGGGCGTCGGGCACCTTGGCGATCAGTTCACTGAGCAGGCGGGCCAGCTCGCCGTAGCTTTGCGGGTCGCCCTGGCGCACGAACAAATCCGGCGCCAGCGCCAAATAGCCCGCACGGGCAAAGCGGCGCGCCGTGTCGGCGATGTACTCATGCACGCCGAAGATTTCCGATATCACCAAAATCACCGGCAAACCCGTGCGCCCCGCCGGTGCGGCCCGATACACCGGCACGGAGGTGCCGCCGACGGCCATCGACACTTCGCCCGCGACCAAGCCGTCGGCGGGGGTACGGATGGCGGTTTGTGCCACCAGCGGCGCAGCCGCTGCACAATACCCGACACCGAGCGCGGCACGCAAAACGGCTCGCCGGTTCGGGGCGGCCGCGGGCACGTCGGGTGCAGCATCGAGCAGTGCCTGCAGATCACGGGTTTGGGTCGTCGTCAGGGCCATGGGGGTCTCCTTGGTTGCCGCAGCACCAGCGCCACGGCGGTTGCGCGATCATATGATTAGCGTATAAAGAGAAGGCATAAAACCACCATGTGCAGGGTCAACCCACCGCGTGCGTCGCATGATCGTCACCGCAAGCACGAGGCCCCGGCGAGCGACTCCGCTGATCCACGCGAGCGCTAATGCTGCTGCCACGCGTGCTCAATGCGCCTGCTCCCAGTTTGCGCCCACACCCACTTCGGCGACCAGAGGCACGCGCAGGCTCGCCACCTGCGCCATCAGGCGCGGCACTTCGCGCCGCACCCAGTCCAGTTCGTCTTGCGGCACTTCGAACACCAGTTCGTCGTGCACTTGCAAGACCATGCGCGTGCGGCAGCCGGCGGCATCCAGCGCCTGCTGCACCGCCACCATGCTCATCTTGATGAGATCGGCCGCTGTGCCCTGCATCGGCGCATTGATGGCGGCGCGCTCGGCCGCCGACCGCCGCGGGCCATTGGGTGAGCGAATGTCGGGCAGGTACAGGCGGCGCCCGAACACCGTTTCCACATAGCCCAGGCTGCGCGCCTGGGCGCGTGTGCGCTCCATGTAGGCCTGCACGCCGGCGAAGCGGGCGAAATAGCGGTCGATATAGGCCTTGGCAGCGCTGGCGTCGATGCCCAGCGCCTTGGCCAAGCCGTAGGGGCTCATCCCATAGATGAGGCCGAAGTTGATCGTCTTGGCATAGCGGCGCTGCTCGGGCGTGACCTGGCTGGCATCGACCCCGAACACCTCGGCGGCGGTGGCACGGTGCACGTCCTGGCCTTCGGCGAAGGCGCGCAGCAGCGCCGGGTCTTCGCTCAGGTGCGCCATGATGCGCAGCTCGATTTGCGAGTAGTCGGCGCTGACGATGCAGCAGCCCGGCGGCGCGATGAAGGCTTGCCGGATCCGCCGCCCCTCAGGAGTACGAATGGGGATATTTTGCAAATTGGGGTCGCTGCTGGCCAAGCGCCCGGTGACGGCAACGGCTTGCGCGAAGCGGGTGTGCACCCGCCCGGTGGCCGGGTTGACCATGGCCGGTAGTTTGTCGGTGTAGGTGCCTTTGAGCTTGGCGAGCGTGCGGTGCTGCAGGATCAAGGCGGGCAGCGGATAGTCCTCAGCCAGTTTTTCCAGCACCTCCTCGTCGGTGCTGGGGGCGCCGGCGGGGGTTTTTTTCAGTACCGGCAGCCCCAGCCGCTCAAAGCACACCTCGGCGATTTGCTTCGGCGAGCCCAGGTTGAAGGCAACTCCGGCCAGCGCGTGCGCTTCGGCCTCCAGCGCGCGGATGCGCTGCCCCAGTTCCACGCTTTGGCGCTGCAACTCGCCCGCGTCGATCAACACGCCGTGGCGCTCCATGCGCCACAGGACGGCGCTGACCGCCATCTCCAGCTCGTAAATGCGCAGCAGGGCGGGCGCCGCCTGCAGGCGCGGCCACAGCACCTCGTGCACGGCCAGGCACATCTCGGCGTCCTCTCCCGCGTAGGTGGCGGCACGCGGCAGCGGCACCGCAGCAAAGGGAATCTGCGCTGCCCCTTTGCCGCAGACGTCCTCATAACTGAGGCCACGCCGCCCCAGATGGCGCTCGACCAGGCTGTCCAGGCTGTGCGGTTTGTGGGCCTCCAACACATAGCTTTGCAGCAGCGTGTCGTGCACATACCCTTGCACCTGAATGCCGTGGTTGGCGAAGACGTGGCGGTCGTACTTGGTGTGCTGGCCGCACTTGGGGGCGGCCGCATCCTCCAGCCACGGGCGCAACGCCGCCAAGACACGGGCCAGCGGCAACTGACGACCCACCGCTTCGGCACCGGTATGCCCCAGCGGGATATAGGCCGCCTGCCCTGACTCGACGCCGACCGAAATCCCCACCAGCCGCGCCTGCAACTCGTCCAGCGACGTGGTTTCGGTATCCAGCGCCACCAGCGGCGCCGCGCGCAGCCGCTGCAACCAGCGCTGCAGCGTCGCTTCATCGCTGACGATGTCCACCTGCAGCGGCGCCGCCTGCAGCCCACCGCGCTCGGTGGTGGCCGCGCCAGGGCCGCCATCGCCCTCGAGCGCCAGGCTGGCCCGATCGCCCGCCGCTGGCGCCGCCGTGGCCGCGCCCGCCTGCACGCGGTCGCCGTCTTCGGCCTCGGCCAACGCGCGCACCAGCCCTTTGAACCCATAACGTTCGTAAAACGCCCGCAGCGCAGCGGCATCGGGCGCGCGCACGCGTAACGCATCCAGTGCCGGCAAGCCCGGGACGTGATCGCGCAAATCGCAGTCGGTGCGAATCGTCAGCAGCTGACGCGCCGTGGGCAGCCACGACAAGGCGCGGCGCAGATTCGCCCCGGCGGCGCCGCCAATCTCGTCGGCATGCGCCACGATCGCGTCCAGCGAGCCGTATTGCTGCAGCCATTTCGCGGCCGTCTTGGGCCCCACCTTGTCCACCCCTGGGACGTTGTCGACGGCATCGCCGACCAGGGCTTGGTAGTCCACCATCAAATGCGGCGGCACGCCAAACTCGGTCTGCACCCCCGCGCGGTCGCGTACCTTGCCGCTCATCGTATCGATCACCGTGATGCGCTCATCGACCAACTGGCTGAGGTCCTTGTCGCCACTGATGATGAGCACCCGCCACCCCTGCTGCGCCGCACAGCGCGCCAGAGTTCCAATGACGTCGTCAGCCTCCACCCCCGGCACCACCAGCACCGGCAACCCGCTCAAGCGCACCCACTCCTGGATGGCCTCGATTTGCGCGCGCAGGTCTGGCGGCATCGGCGCGCGGTGCGCCTTGTACTCGGGGTAGAGCTGCTCCCGAAACGTCGGCCCGGCGGCATCGAACACCACCGCCAGATGATCGGTGGGGTGGCTCTTGCGCAGGGCCTGCACCATATTGACCATGCCACGGATGGCCCCGGTAGGCGCGCTGTCAGGGTCGCCAGGCACGGCGCGCAAATCGGGCATGGCGTGATACGCTCGGTACAGATAACTGGAGCCATCCACCAGCACCAGCAGCGGTTCGGAAGAAGCGGTCTGCGTCATGGTGCTATTGTGGCGGCAGCGGGGGCTGCCGTGGCGCGGGCGCAGCAACAAAAACACGGCGCTGTCGATGGCCGCCTCCGCGCCAGCGGCAAGTGCGTGCACGCCTGGCCGGCCGCAACCAACAGCAGCAGGCTACAAGGCAGCACCGCGCACAGCCGCGAGCGCGTCGGCAGCATACAATTGGGCGGTTATGCCTCGCATCTCCCGTCATCTCCGTGGTCGGCCGCTGCCTTCGGTGCACACGTCCATCGTAACCGCTGCCGACCGTCCAGCTCGGCCCGGTTGTCGTGTGGCGGCTGCGGCCATCACCGGCTTGTGCGCGGCCACCCTGGCCTGCGCACAGCCAGCCCCCAGCGCTGAGGCGTCGGCCGCACGCTTTCCCGAGCCGAAGGTCGAACGACTGATACATGCCGACGGGCACAGCCGGGTCGAAGAATGGCGCATCGGCGGACAGACCCGCAGCATCGAAGTACAGACGCGCTCGGCCCTGCCGGGCTATGATGTGCGCCCGATCGACGGCGCGCGCCCGGACGAACTCTCCGGCGCCGGCACACGCCGCTGGCGCGTTTTGCGGTTCTGATCCGCCATGGCCGTCTTCACCGAGGTGAGCCGCGACGAGGCGGCCGACCTGATGCAGCGGCTCGGGCTGGGTCGCCTGATCGACATGGCCGGCTGCGCCGGCGGCATCGAAAATACCAATTACTTCGTCAGCACCGAGCGCGAGGGCCAGCGTCTGGAGTGGGTGCTGACGTTGTTCGAACGCTTGAGCGCCGAGCAGTTGCCGTTTTATTTGCACCTGATGAAGCATCTGGCGGGCAAAGGCATTCCGGTGCCCGACCCGCAGGCGGACGCAGCCGGCGCCATTTTGCATACCGTCAAGGGCAAGCCGGCAGCGGTGGTCAACCGTTTGCAGGGGGCCAGCGTGTTGGCCCCCGAGCCAGCCCATTGCGCGCAGGTGGGGGCGATGCTGGCACGCATGCACCTGGCCGCGCGGGATTACGACCGCGAACAACCCAATTTGCGCGGGCTGGCGTGGTGGAACGAAACGGTGCCGGTCATCCTGCCGCACCTGCAGCCCGAGCAGGCACGGCTGCTGCAGGCCGAGCTGGCGTATCAAAACCACATCGCCGCCAGCCCGGCGTACCAAGGGCTGCCGCGCGGGCCGGTACATGCCGACCTGTTCCGCGACAACGTGATGTTCGACGGTGAGCGGCTCAGCGGCGTGTTCGACTTCTACTTCGCCGGTTGCGATACCTGGTTGTTCGATTTGGCCGTGTGTTTGAACGACTGGTGCATCGACCTGAGTACGGGGGCGGCGGACCCGGCGCGTACCGACGCCCTGCTGGATGCGTACGAAGCCGTGCGGCCGCTGACCGCCAGCGAGCGGCAGCTGCTGCCGGCGCTGCGCCGCGCCGGCGCCCTGCGGTTTTGGATTTCGCGCTTGTGGGACTGGTATTTGCCGCGGCAGGCAGCGGTGCTCAAGCCGCACGATCCAGCGCACTTTGAACGCGTGCTGCGCGCGCGGCTGGCAGAATGTTGAAGCGTTCGGGCCTGACCATGCCGCCCGCATCTTGGCCAACGACGAGCGCTGCTGCGGGATGCCGCACCGCCGGTAGTGCCGGCGTCATGACGCCGGTGTCTGCGGCACCCTGTTTGGCTCCGACCGTATCTTCGCGCCGTTTCCGACACCGCCGATGAAACTGCACCACGTTCCCGCCCGCACCGGCCTGCACTGGGTTCGGCTGGGGCTGCGCACCTTTGCGCGCCAACCCTTGGCCATGGGCGGGCTGTTTTTCATGTTCATTTTGGCCGTGAGTGTGCTGGCCATGGTGCCGCTGGTGGGCGCGCCGCTGGCCTTGGCGCTGCTGCCGGCCGCCACCCTGGGTCTGATGGCGGCGGCCAAAGAGGCCGACCGTGGTCAATTTCCGATGCCCATCGTTCTGGCCAGTGCCTTTCGCGCCGGACGCGAGCGCGCCCGCGCGATGCTGCTGCTGGGCGCGTTGTACGCGGTGGGCTCGCTGATCGTGATGGCGCTGGCGGGCTGGCTGTCGGGTGCACCCACGCTGACACTGGAAAGCCAAGACGGCCAGCCCAAGCTGGAAGAAGGGGCGTTGCTGCGCAACCTGGCCTGGCAGGGGGTGCTGTACATACCGCTCGGTCTGTTGTTTTGGCACGCCCCGGCGCTGGTGCATTGGCATGGCGTGCACCCGGTCAAGAGCCTTTTTTTCAGCTGGGTGGCCTGCTGGACCAACAAAGGCGCGCTGCTGGTGTTCATGCTGGGGTGGAGCGCGGTTTTTCTGGCGGTGTCGTTGGTACTGGTGCTGCTGGCGCAATGGCTCGGCGGCGCGAGCGTGTTGCAGGTGCTGATGTTTCCGGTGGCGGCCTTGCTCAGCGCCGCGTTCTTCACCTCGCTGTACTTCACGTTTCGCGACAGCTTCCTGACCAACGACGGCCAGCCACCGGCTTGAGCGGTGCGCTGCGACTCGCTCCCGGCCACTTCCCAAGCGATTGGCAGCACGCCGCGGCGTCTCACTCCACCGGGGTGAGCTTGGCCACTGCCAACGCCAGCCATTTGGTGCCATGGCGGCGAAAATCGACCTGGGCGCGCGCATCGCTGCCCCGTCCTTCGATCGCCAGCACCCGCCCTTCGCCAAACTTGGCGTGAAAGACCGTCATGCCGGCGCGAATTTCGGCGCCGCTGGCGCTGACTGCCGGCTCGGCGCGGCCCGGCGCACGCGCTGCGGGTCCCACCCCCGGCAACCAGGTGCCAGGTGCCTCCTCACCCAGCGCACTGCGCCCCCAGGCGGGCTGGGGCATCCCGCCCCC
>NZ_VJON01000010.1 GCF_007556685.1 Tepidimonas charontis
ATGGTGCTCTCATCCGGCACCACATCCACCCCCAGGTCCAACCCAACAAACCGGGCCAGCAGCGGCGTGTCATACAGGGCTTCCTCCACCGCCGGATCCGACAGCCCAAACCACTGCTGCAGAAAGTAAATCCTCAAAAGCTTCTCGACCGCAAAGGGTGGACGACCACCCTTGGGGCCTGCCTTGGGCGCATACGGCTCGATGAGCGCAACCAGCTCTTTCCAGGGCACCACACGCTCCATCTGCTCCAAAAACTCACGCTTGCGGGTGCGCTTGGTGCGCAGCTCAAAGCCCGTATACATCGGCACCTGAAGACTCATCTGCTTCATGTCGCTATTGTCCCATCCCGGCAGTCAGGTGGGGAGGTTTTGCAGACCTTCCTCAGGGGGTCAAATCTTCGTGTCGCTTGACACCCAGACGGCGTGCGCGTCCGCAAGGCGCCGCCCGGAAACCGCGCCAATACTGGCGTTGCGGGCATGAAAAAAGGCCAACCGAGATCGGTTGGCCTTGGGGTATTGGGCTGGGGTCTACTGAATCATTGTTGCAAGTCTTTGATTTGCATGGATTTCATCAATCAGAATTTGCGAACCGTTCCCCCGTTTGTTCCCCCGGCGCGGCCTTGGTACCCCGGTTTACCCCACCAAGCTAGGGGCACCGGGAAGCCCTGCCTCCCCACTCTTACCCCAAGCCCCACCCCCTCGCGCTTGCAAACGCGCATAGTCAACCCTGCAACTTTTGCCAGCGTACCCCACCCCGCGTTTTGCCGCTTGCAGCGGTAACTTTGGCGCTAACTTCCACCGCCCCCGAAGGCATCGCCGTGCGCTACGTCTCTTTGCGTCGCTTCGCTGCGGCAGCCCGCGCCAGCGCTTCCAGCGCCCGCTGCCTGCCCTCCGGTGTCTTGGGGCCCGTGCTCATTCCACCGTGGAAGCGGCAGCGCCCGCCCGCTCCATCGCCCAGCGCGATGCAGGGCAGGCCACGGCGGTTCTTCGCCATGCACAGCCCGCAGCCGTTGCGCTGCGCCTTCTCGGCAGCATGGCGGGCCTTTTCAGGCTCCACCCCCAGCGCCACCAGCCGCTGCACCAGATCGGACGCGGCCTTGCGGGCCTGTCGCTTGGTTGCGATGGCATCCACCATCGCCTGCAATTGCAGCAGTCGTTGCGCCGCCGCTTTCGGTAGGCTGCGCTCGATCATGGGGTCACTCCGGGGGTGGCATCGTCCGGCCAGCCCCACCGCGGGGGCAGCCCGATTCGGATGCGGAAGCGGTCAATGGCCTGCATGTCCGCGTCAAACTCCGCCGGGGTCTGATGCTGGGCGCAGCAGGCGTTGGGCTGGGCCGCATCGTGGATGCCGTTGATGCAGCCCCATCGGGCATCGTAGGCGCAGCAGTTGGCGCACGTTCGTTTCATGGTTGCCGTCCTTCGGATAGGGGCGGGTTGACCGATGCAGCAAACCCCGCGCAGCGCTGCAACATCAGCACCAGATCACGCGCCAGCGCATCGCGGGCCACGTCGGCCTGTCGCCAGTTGCCGCAGCGCCAGCGGCCAGCGCCTTGCAGGTGGGCGCATTCCAGACACAGCCGCCGGTCGTCGCCTTGGCGGTCACGGGCCACCAGCGCATCGGCCAGCCGCTCGGCTTCGTCGTAGCTCGCGCCTTTGTCGGTGAACCGGGCCAGCCGCGCCATGAAGGCGTCAATCTCCGCCGTGTTCATGGCCTCAGAGTGCGGCCAGCAATAGCGGTCGGGGTCGGTTGCGGGTGCGGGGTCAGGTTGCACGGCCTCGTTTGCCGCTGTCGCTTGGGGCTTGATCGCCGCGCCGTCGCCCAGCTTGATTTTTGCGAAAGGGGCCGGGGGGTACGCTACAAAACCTACGAAACCTGCCTTTTCCTCCCCTTGCGGGGGTTTTGTAGGTTTCGTAGCGTGGGTGTCGGGGCTTTTTTGATTTTTCAGCCGTGCCAGCCAAGCGCCCATCATGCGCCCCCTTTCAGCAGCATGGGGTGGATCAGGTAGCGCTCGCTGGGTCGGCCACCGGCCGCGCCGGTGGGCACCGCCTCCCGCATCAGCCAGCCGTAATCGGCCAGCAAGTCCGCTGCTTTGCGCGCCGCATCGGGGGTGGCAAGTCCCGCCCAGTGTTTGACTGCCACCAGCCGGGGGGTGAAGGCGTCCAACAGCACGCCGTCGCCGTCTGTCAGCTTGCCCGCCTTGATCTTGTCCAGCAGCAGCCGCGCCCCGGCGGTCTCGGGGATCACCGCTGCCGCGTACAGACGTTCGGCATGGGTGCGCAGGTAGTCGCCCCAAGCCAGCGCCCGCAACAGTTCGCGCTCGTGGATCACGTTCCCGCTGTCGGGGGTGTCCACCAGAGCGAACAGCAGCGCCAGCGCCGGAATCAACTTGCGGTACTTGGCAAGGTGCGACACCAGCGCCGGGTGCAGTTCCTCGCCGCGAATCTCGGTCTCGAATGGTTCAAGCCATTCCACGAACAAGGCTTGCGCCTCAGGGCTGAAGCGCCATTCGTGGGGGTCGGTGTCGCTGGCCGGTTGCAGTTGGTTCAACCGCTCGAACACGGCCCATGCGGCCTGCTTGGCTGGGGTGTCGGGCCATTGATCCACATAGACAAATTCCCGGCTCACGTCGGGCCACACGGCCAGCCCGAAGCGTTGCAGCAGCCCATCATCGCCCGCGCCACCGGCTACGGCCTCGCGCACGTAGCTTTGCACCTTGCCGGGTTGGATGCCGCCCAGCAGGGCCAGGCACACGCGGGGAATGTAGTGGGTGCCCCGGATGATTCTGTCCACCGTGTAGCCTTGGTTGCCGTCGTAGGCTTGCAGGTAGAAGGCCCGGGCCCCTTCTTGACCCTGCCGGTCCAGGCTGCACAGCAGCCCGTGGATTTCGTCGCGGTAGCACAGCGTGCCCCACGGGTTGGATTCGAGGATTTCGCCCAGCTTTTCCACGGTGGCGTCGTTGACCACGTAGCGCCGCGCCGTGGGTTCTTCGGGCAGGTCTGCCGGTGTCAGCAGCGCCCGCGCCTTGGCCGGGTCTTTGGCAGCCATGCTCGCTGCCTGTTTCTCGTTTTGCTTGGCGGCCAGTTCCGCCACTTTGCAATCGAGCGTCCATGCGTCATGCGCTGCCTTCCACTGTTCGCGCTCGATGGCCTCCAGCCGGTGCAGGGGTTTGAGCGCCTCGCCCAGCGCCGGGGACTTCATCACCCCCGGCCTGCCGACAATCAAACCCCACAGGTTGGGCACCACACGCCAATCGTCCCGCGCCTTGGGTGAAACCACGGCGCGCGCCCCGATCAGGCTGGACAATGCCACCAGCGCCCCCACCGCCGGGAAGTCCGGCGGGCATTGCATCCGGAGGGCAATGTCGGCCACCCAGCCGCGCAGGGCTTGGGGCAGCAGTTCCTCATCGAACAGGGCCACCGGCGGCAAGGCGTCGGGCAAGGGTACGGGATCGGGCCAGGAATCACCCCCGTACGCATCGCGCAAAGCCAGGGACGCCACGGGTTGGGCAGCATCAATGCAGGCTCGCACCGCCTCCAACCCGGCCAGCTTGTGCAGGTCGTTGAAGTCGGTGGCCTTGTCGGGCCGCCCCTCAGGAAAGACGGGTACCGCCAGCCAGCCGCCCGCCGCACGCGCCGCCGCCGTGGCCTTGCTCATGCCGGGATTGCCATCGGTGCGCCAATCGTCATCGGCGGCCACGATCAGCCGCGCATCGGGGTACTTGGATCGCAGGGCAAGTGCCACCGCTTCCAGATTGCCCGCGTTGAAGGCCACGGCCACGGCGCACCCGGTGGCCTCATGGATGCTGGCTCCCGTGGCGTAGCCTTCGCACACGATCAGCACGCCTTCAGGCTTGCCGATGGCGTGATAACAGCCCTTGACCCGCCCGCCGGGTTGAAACCGTTTGCCGCCCTCGGGGTCGATCACTTGCAGACTGTGCAGGGTGCCCGCCGTGTCCCGCATGGGGATCAGCATCGCCTCGCCTTCCAGCCTCACGCCGTGGGCCTGCACGCCCTTGGCGCTCAGGTAGGGATGTTCTTCGGTGGCCGGGGCTGCTGCCCGCCAGCGTCGGGCCGCCACCTGTGCGGCTTGCTGCTGGCGCTGCGCCGTGTCTGCATCGCGTTGCTGGCGCATGGCTTGCAGCTTGCGCCGGTGGGCTTCGCGCTCCGCCGGTGTCATGGCTTGCCGGGTCTTGCTGCACCATTGGCGCGTGAAGCCTTCGCGCCAGCAGCCGAAAGCGCCAGCCGGTACGCCGTCCAGGTGCAGCACGTACCAGCCCGCATCGTCGCCACGCCTGCCGTCGCTGGAAAAGCGGTGCAGCTTGCCATCGGGGATGATGTCATCCGGTGGCGTCAGGCCAGCGGCCAGGATGGCGGCCCGGAATTGTTTGGTGGGGTCTGCTGGGTGCAGGGCCAGCCCATGATCAAAGGCTTTGCCCGGTTGCTTCGCCGTGGGAAAATGCAAACCGTTGATCGCCCGGCCTGCCGTGGGGTTGCCGCCCCCGGCGGGCTTTTCTTCAAGGGTGGGGTTGATCGCCATTGCCCCCCCCTCATACCGCCTGCAACAGTTCGGCCCGCTTGCTGTGCAGCCGCTTCACCAGTTCGCGGATTTCGTCGTCGGTTTTGCCCGCGATTCGCGCCGCGCACAATGCCCGCACCTCGTCATCCGGCCAGCCCACGGACCGCTGTCCAATGGGCACAGGCTTTGTCCAAAGCCCGGCGCGGATCAGGTTGTAAATGGATGCGTTGCTGCGGTAGCCCGCTTCCGCCTTGCAGGTGTCGATTCGCCAAATTGCCATATGTGCCCATCGTTAACCGGCTTTGGTCGCCGTTGTTGCGATGGGTCACACTGTCCTGGTTTCAGCGCCTCACGGCATCCTAGCTAGGGCGCAGGCCATCCTAGCTAGGGCACTCGATCACGTCGCCTTGATGCTGCGCCGCGCATCGGCAAACTTTTGTTCAAGGGTGGAGCTTGCAATGCCAGGTTTTCCTTCGTGGTGGGCCAGCAATGCGGAAATGATTGCGGCTTGAGAATCGTAAACCGACCCCCTTTGCCCGCCGGGTGTGGTGCCCAGCATCAAATCCAGCAGCCCGCCAATGATGTTCAGGTAGGTGGCTTCCGCTCTTGGGCCAACCTGCGCCTGCTTTTCCACCATTGCCCGCAGGGAATCGCGCTCGCCCCGCAGCGCCTCCATCTCTCGCAGTTGCGAATCCGCCCACTCTCTGGCTCTTTTCAATTCCGCGCGTGCGGCATCCCGATCCGCCTGCAAGGCCCGGAATGCGTCGGCATTGATCGCCGCATGGGTTTTGCGCTCGACTTCATCAAACAGGAAAGGGGGCTTGTCAGACGGAAATTCTCTGGCTATCCACTCTTTCAGGTTTTGGCGGGTAACGTGTCTCCGCTCGGGAGCGACATGGTTGGTTCTGCCATCAAAAGGTTCCCCGTTTTCACGGCATACAAGCAACGCTCCCTTTTCAATCGCTTCGTGTATTGCTCGGCATCGCGGCTCAAGGCATGGGATATATGGGTGCCGATACACAGCGCGATGCACTTGGGTTGATGCGTTCAAGTATTCCTGAACTTCACCCGGCGGAATGCGGCACCAAAGCGCCGCCGCCACTGGAACCGGATAGCGGGTGTAGTAGGACTGGACTTGCTCGCAGCTATCATCTTCCCAAGGCTTTTTCATTGCGCCCCTTTCACGCAACCCCCTTGCATCAGATGCCAACGCCAGCCGGGTCAGGGTATCCCGGTTTTCGCCCTCGGGGATCAGCCGGGGGCTAGGCGTGGCGTCAAACCATCAAGCCCGCTTCAACTCGATTACATCCGCCCCGGCGGCCAGCTTGTCCAGGTAGTCGGCCCACCGCTGCATCATGTCCCGCCGTTGCTTCAGGTAGGTCGTTCGGTTGTAGGCCCGCCCGTTGGCATCGCGCACCGCGTGGGCCAGTTGCGCCTCGATCAGCAGCGGGTCAAATTCCAGCCGTTCGGCCAGCATCGTTCGCGCCGTGGCTCGGAACCCGTGCCAGGTCTGAATGTCGGGGGTGTAGCCCATCGCTATCAGGGCAACCCGCACGCTGTTTTCCGATATGGGCCGGTCACGCTGGCGCTCGCCGGGGAACACCAGCCCGGTGGATTCGGTGTAGGGCTTGAGGATTTCCAGGATGCGCACCGCCTGGGTGGGCAGGGGCACCAAATGCGGGTCGCCGTGCTCTTTGCCGTCCTTGCGCCGTTTCATTCTGGCCGCCGGAATCGTCCACATGGCGTTTTCCAGGTCGATTTCCTCCCAGCGTGCCGCCCGTAGCTCGCCGGGGCGCTGGAACAGCATCGGGGCCAGTTGCAGCGCGGCCCGCACCACAGGCCCGCCCTTGTAGCCCTTGATCGCCCGCAGCAGTTCACCCAGCCGCACCGGGTCTGTGATCGCGGCAAAGTGCTTGCCTCGATAGGGCGACAAGGCCCCCTTCAGGTCAACCGTAATGTCCCGGTTCACGCGGCCCGTGGCAACCCCATAGCGCCACACCTGACGCGCCAGCATCAGCCCCCGGTCGGCGGTTTCGATGGCCCCTCGTTCCTCGACCTTGCGCAGCGCTGCCAGCAGTTCCACCGGCTCAATGTCGGCCAGCCGTCGTTCCCCCAGCCAGGGGAACAGATCGCGCTCAAGCTGGCGCTTGGCTCGTACCGCGTGGGCTTCGCTCCAATGGGGTTCCTGTTTCTCGAACCATTCCAGGGCCACCACTTTGAAGGTATCCCCCGCCGGGTTCACGGCCTTGAGCTTTTCCACCTTCTTGGCTTGTATGGGGTCGATCCCCTGGGCCTTTTGCAGCTTCGCCGCGTCCCGTGCCCGCCGCGCAGCGGTCAGGCTCACCGCGGGGTAACTGCCCAGCGCCAGCCGGTATTCCTTGCCCGCGCTGCGGTACTTGAGAAACCAGCGCTTTGACCCCGCCGGGGACACTTCCAGGTAAAGCCCGCCGGAATCGGCCAGCCGTGCGCGTGGCTTACCGGGGGGACAAACAGCGTTTTTGCATTGGGCATCGGTCAACATGGGGGCACCTTTTCAACCCTGTTCCCCCGTTTGCTAGGGGCCTTGTTCCCCCACCCTGGGGGATTTTGTTCCCCCATGCGGGGGAAAAACCGGGTTTGTTCCCCCGTATGTTCCCCCGCCTCGCTCTGGCTGTCAATGGCTTTTCTTGTTCACGCCTGCACAGCAAGCCCTTGATTTCCCAATGAAAAAGGCCGCTAGGTGGTCATTCCTAGCGGCCTTTAAACAGGGTGTTGGTGGAGCTGGGGGCCGTCTTATATCGATATTAAGTAATTGTTTTTTCTAGGCTTTACGAAGCCCCCAATAAGCCGTACCCACTGCCATACCCTGATAGAAACTTTCAAACCAAAATCGGCTCCCGTAAGCGTCGTCTTATTGATTCTTTCTTCCCCCGCCTCCGGGGGGTATGCTCGCAAAAGTCATCGCACAAAAGAAGCGCTATCGTAGCGCACGCGCTGTCGTCGACTACATCGCGTCGCCCGACGAAGAGCGCACCGCCGAGTTACTTGACGGCGCGCCGGAAGACGCCCGCGCGCTCATTGCGTATGCCGCGCGCGAAGGCGTAAGCACGGCCGGCGTGAGCAACACGCTTGCCCGCGCAGGCTTGATTGACCCGCTCGCACAGCAGCGACTGATTGCCCGCTTTTTCGACGAGATCGTCCAACGCGTGCGCGAGCGGGGCGTAGCAGCAGACCAGCCGCTATACCACGTCGTCGTCGCGTGGCAGCCCGGGGAGATCCCGACCGAGCAGCAAGCGCACGATGCCGCACGGCACACGCTCAAGCGTCTTGGCATGCAGCGCACCGCCGCGTGTTGGGTGCTGCATCGCGACAAAGCGCATCATCACTTGCACATTGTCGCCATCAAGTACGACGCGACGACACTTGAGTGCCTGGGGCCGCCGAAGCGCGACTATCTGATTCTCGACCGCACCATGCGCGAGATTGAACTCGCGCAGGGGTGGAAACACTCGCCCGGCCCGCACGTCGTCCGAGACGGGCGCATCGTTCGCGCGACACGCGAGCGCATCGAGCGCGCCGCGGGGCCCGAGGCGAGCGTCGAAAAGGCAAGAGGACTGCCGGGCATCGTCGACTTCTGCCGCACGACCGGCATTGACAAAGCGCTCGTGAACGCGCAAAGCTGGTCCGAGCTGCACACCATCGCCGGCAAGGCCGGCCTCGTCATCGAGCCGCACAAAGGCGGGCTTGTGTTCAAAGCGGGCGGGATCGACGGCGCGTGGGCAGTGAAAGCAAGTGCAGTGCATCAGCAGCTTTCGCTAAAACAACTCGAATCGCGCCTGGGCACGTTCGAGCCCGCCCCCTCTTCCTTGCCTGCCGCTCCCGTCCCAGCGGTTCGCTGCACATTCGCATCGTTTCAAGCCGCCGCCGCCCGCGGCGAAGAGTGGGCCGCGCGGGAGCAACCCGCGCACGCGACGAAGCGAGATCCCGTAGCCCGCGCCGCCGCGCGTGAAGCACGCGCCGCCGCGCGACGGGAACTCTTCGAGCGCTTTCGCGAGCACAAAAAATCCGCCCCAGCCGGGCGGCGAGAAGCGATCGCGCGGGCAAAAGCGCGTCACGCGCAAGAGCGCGCCGACCTCATTGCCGCCGGTGATGTCCCGCCGCAGGCGTTGCAGCTGCTCAGAACGAAGCAGCGGGCAGAGATCGACGCGATCAAAGCGCAATTTAGCGGGCGCTGGCGCGATTTTCTCGAGATGCAAGCGCGCGCGGGCGACGAAGCGGCAATTGCCGCATTGCGGGGCATTCGCTACCGTGAGCGCAGAAAGCTCAAAAGCGCTGAGAAAGATCAAGAGCCAGGGTTCGACGGTGAAAACCTCGGCCCGGACAAGCCGCCAGCGCAAGCCGTCGGCGGCATAGAGGGCGATGAGCGGACATTCACGCTTGCAACTGCGACGATTCAAGTGAGTCGCGACAACACAGAAGTGTTGCTTTTTGACAACGATGGTGCGCTTCGCGTGAAAGACGCAGGTCAACGCGTAACGCTCGCAAGCGAGTTCGACGACGAAGCGATGATTGTGGCGCTCGACATCGCAGCCGACCGTTTCGGCGGGGAGGTGTTCATCACGGGCGACAGAGACTTTCGCGAGCGAGCAGCAAAACTTTGTCGTGAGCGGGGAATTCGCGTTGCGAATCTTGATCTAATCGAATACAATGAGCCCGCACAACAGCATGAAAGGAGTCATGAACATGGACGCACTGGCACAAGAGGTCTTGATATCGAGCGCTGAAGTCACTTCCGCGCGGGAGCTTGAAGAGAAAGCCCGCGCGCTCTTGCGTGAAGCCGAGGCCCTGCGCAAACGCGAGCGCGAAGAGAAGATTCTCGAAATCGTCGAGATCATGAAGGCGTGGGACATCACGTCTGACGAAATCGCGAAAATTGCGACGAAGCGCAAGACGCGTTTCCGCGCGAAAGGCGAACCTCGGTTCCGCGACCCGGTGACGGGAAAAACCTGGACTGGCATGGGCCGCCAGCCTGAGTGGCTAAAAGCCGCGCTTCAATCGGGCCGCTCTATCGACGAGTTTCGCATCGCAGACTGAAAGCCGGCGGCGAGCAAGTCGAGGAACAGCGTGTCGGGGTGAATCACCGGCTCATCAAAAAACGGCACGCGCAACAAGCGGGGGTCAACCAAGACCCCCGTTTTTTTGAGCGCGCACGCGACGAGTTCGGTGCAGTAGAGCGCGTCGGATTCGCTCAAGCGCAGATCATCATCAAACGGCGCACCGAGCATCGACGCCGCGGCATTCGCGATTGCCAACGCGCGGGCCGAGGGCGGGGGCAAGAGGAAAGCGACATCACGCGACTCAGCGACGAATTCATCAATCGTCGAGACGTGCACGCCGACACGCGGCAGCGCGTGAATGACGTGACGGCCCGTGGCCGCAACAATGCCGGCATGCGAGTATTTTCGCTGGGCGGGCGGCAACGGCGAATGCACGACAATCGCGCGGGTAACGGCATCGGGCAGGCCCAAGCGGAAAGCGATAGAACCCACTCGAATTTCAGAGTGCGCCTGTGCCCGCGCGCGGCGCGGCAAATCCGCCGTCAGTGCTACGGCGACGGCTTTAAAAAACCAACGGCGCGTTCGCTTCATTTGAAATTCAAAAAGTGTTGCCGCAGCGTATAACACCTGCCTCTCCTTTTCGGGAGGCAGGGGATGGGTTTAGAAAGCAAGAAGGGGGTTTCATTGCCTCTTGAGGTATTGACATCGTGATCGGCGGGCTTATAATTTAATTGTCGTCACGAGGACGGCGATACTTGTCAACTCAACAGCGCATGGAAGGAGTTAGCCATGTTCGACACCATCATCGAGTTTCTGATGTCTGAAATTGACGACATCGTCGCCAAAACCATCATTTACGCCGGTTCGCCTCTTCTCGCGTGGATCGCCTTCAAAATATTCGGCTAAACGCTAAGCGAATCCGCAGCCGCTTCGCTCCGTGCGAAGCGGTTTTTCTCGTTAAAGCACACTCTCAACAACAAATCCCACGTCCGCCCGGTGTTCGATCACGCGCACGATTTCATCAATGCGCCGACCGCCCGCTTCGCGCTTGATTGACACAACGACATCAACCGCTTCAGCAATCAATTCCGGCACCGGCAGCACCCCGGCTTCCTGAATCAATTGCCCGAGTCGCACCAGCGCCGCCCGCGCATCATTCGCGTGCACCGTGCCGAGCCCGCCCGGGTGACCGGTGTTCCAGGCTTTCAAAAGTGCCAATGCGCTTTTGTCGCGCACCTCCCCGACGACAATGCGATCGGGGCGCAGGCGCATTGTAGCGCGAAGCAAATGCGTCTGATCAACGCCGTCAGACGTTCGCAAAAAAACCACATTTTTCGCAGCGCACTGCAACTCAAGCGTGTCTTCAATGATCACGATGCGCGAGTGCGGATCGATTTCAGACATCGCAGCAAGCATTGCGTTAGCAAATGTCGTCTTGCCCGTGCCGGTGCCGCCGCAGATCAGGATGTTTTTTCGCTCAGCGACCGCGTTTTCGAGAAACGCCTTGCCAGCCGGCGAGAGAATGCCCTTCTCGACATAGTCGGATAGCGTAAAAATCAATTCCGCCTTCTTTCGAATCGCAAAAACGGGTGATGCAACCACAGGCGGAATCAGCGCTTCCAGCCGCGCGCCGCCAAACACGGATTCGCCGTTGGGCAACTCACACTCGAGAATCGGTTTGTCTGCATTGACAACCGTCCCGACAAGCGCAGCCGCCGCTTGAATCGCACCCATCGCCTGCACCGGCGACATATCCTGCAGTACAGTCATTTCCGGCTCGCCTGCGCGCTCAATCCAGACGCGACCGTCGGTATTGAGCATGATTTCAATGACGCGCTTGTCACGAAAGCATGCGAGTATCTTATCGCCGAACGCGCGGGACAGCGATTCGAGTTGTCGAGCGCGGACCTCGCGCTCACGCAGACCGAGTTCCATTTTTCAAACCCCGCCGTCTTTCGCATCGAATTCAGCGCCGACCAAGCCGAAATACCTGGAATCAACAGAATGCACATGATCGCCGATCACGACAACCTGATCGACATCGACGAAAATATTTTGCCCCCAACCAGGATGCGGCAATTTCGGATCATGATGCGGCGCGGAGTAGAATTTCGGCTCACCGCCATCGCCGGGAATGACGCGGATTTCCGTTGGCGTAAACATTACAATGTCACCCTTCGCCGCAATCACGCGTTTCACAAGCGGAATTGTCCCATCGGGGCACTTGCCCCCGCGTGGGATATTGCCGATATGCAACGGACGGCAAAATGCGACATAATCGCCGCGACCGGCTTCAGAAACCGGCTTGACTTTAACAAATCGCTCGTTGATTGACGGCGTCACTGCCACGTGAATATCTGCCGCGCGAAGCACAAACGGGACTGCAACGGTTGCAGCGGTCAGCAGCGCAACAGTGAGCGTGTGTTTTTTAGAGAAAGTCATGCGCGCACTCCCTTATGGGACGAAAAAGAAAGAACACTCATGT
Organism: Tepidimonas charontis; assembly: GCF_007556685.1. GTDB lineage: Bacteria > Pseudomonadota > Gammaproteobacteria > Burkholderiales > Burkholderiaceae_C > Tepidimonas > Tepidimonas charontis. The sequence continues at coordinate 12,037 of NZ_VJON01000010.1, forward strand.
CATGTAGAGGACGTGGAAGAAATATCCTCGCCCAATCCTGCCCCCCCCTTTTTTGCTTTCCTCTTCCCTCCCCGCTACTCAAACCGCCGGCCCCATCCGCTGCCGCGCGGACAAAATCGGGTCTTCATAGTATTTGATCTTTTTGCCGTAGATTGGTTTAAACCCTGCCACAAATACCAATTCATCATCCGGCGGCAGCCGCATGCACTCGTCCGCTGTCAGCAGCGCGCGTTGCGTCAACTGCTCGTTTGTAGACACGTTGTTGAGCAGCAACGATAGCCGCGAACCGCTATAGTTACGCTGCTCGTATTTGACCGTCGTTTGCCCGGTCATTTTAGAAAGCAGCTCAGCGGTCTCCACTTTATTCGGCGCGTAAGCAATTCGAATGTGACAGTTCGACACAATCGACTCGTCTTTCGTGTATGCTTTTTGCAACTGCGACAAGTCTTGCGCGATTAGCAGCGCTTTCAATCCGTAGCCCGCGATGAACGCAAGCGCCTCTTCAAAAACATCGAGCTTGCCCAGCGCCGGGAATTCATCAATGAGCAACAACAGCCGGTGTTTATAGCGCGTCTTCGATGCACCGCCCGGCTCAAATTCCATCGATTCCGTCAGCCGCCGCACGACCTGATTAATGATGAGCCGGATCAGCGGTTTCAGCCGATCTTTATCCGACGGCGGCACGACGAGATACAACGACGACGGCTGCTGCATCAGCGATTCAATTGTGAAATCGCTCGAATCTGTGTTTTCCGCGACAATCGGGTCGCGGTAGAGAGCGAGAAACGAAAGCGCCGTGGACAGCACACCCGACGCCTCGTTCGGCGCCTTGTTGAGATACGATTGCGCCGCCTGCGCCGCGGTTTGCCAGCCGATGCGCTCGAATTCGCGCAATTGTCCGGCCTGCGCCAGGGCCTCGAACCCTGAATCCCGAATAAATTCCATCACCGCCCGCACGCCGGTTTCCGGCTCTTCCGCGTTCTTTTTCTTTGCCGCCTCTTCCGCGAGTTCACGAATGATGCCGCCGTCCGACAGAATCGCCTGAACTGTAGAAAGCGAACGCTTTGCGTTGGGGATGGCAGGACAAAGCAAGACGAAGAGGATTACCCCGGTGAGCAAATCAAACCCCGTCTTGGCCCAGTGATCATTAAGCCCCTTTCCGTCTGGATCAACAATCATCGTGGCGATGTTCTGAACGTCTTTGACGATGTTCCCATCGCGCCGAATCTCTTCCAGCGGATTGAATTTCACCGACCCGACTTCTGACGGCGCAAAACGCAAGCAGCGCTGTTTCAGCACTTTTTGCCGAAATCCGCTGGTCAGCGCAAAGTTTTCGCCTTTAATATCATGCACCAGCACGGATTCCGACCACGACAGCAACGTCGGCACGACAATCCCAACGCCCTTCCCCGAGCGGGTTGGCGCAAATACGAGAATGTGCTCGGGGCCGGCATGACGCAGATAAATGCGTTGCGTCGTCTCAAAGAGAAGCGCTTTCGCTTGCGTGAATTCCCCTGCGCTCAGCTTCTTCGTCGCTGCGCCCAAGCGCTTGCGCAGCGGCACGGGCAGATCGACGGCGCCCAGCAGACAGCCGCCGCGGTTTTTATCCGACGGCAGCAGGCCAGACGCTTGAATGTCCTCTTGCGTTGCCCAACCTGCCGAGCCGTGAAGATGGTTTTCCTGGTCTTTCAGCCGCCGCGTTCGGTGTACGACCAGCGCAACCGCCGCGATCAATCCTGCGCCGGACGTACCGACAGCGATCAAAATCGCATTCGAGAGCACATCCCGCGTGTCGGCGGGGATGTCGGGCCGCCACCACTTGAATATCCACCCGACAATTGCGAGCGGCGAATACAAATTGCCCGCGATCGGTTCACCCAAAACTGCGTCGTATCCGAATTTGCGAGCGACAAATTGTGTGGCGAGAATCAAACCGATGACGGCAATGGCTAGCCACACCAGCGCTGCCATCCACCAAATTTTCGCCAAGTCGCCTTTTGAATTCGGAATCGTGTAGATTGCATTTTGTTGACTCATCGCGCGCTCCCCGTCTTGCAATCAAGCAATTTCCAACTCTTGCCCCTTGTTTTTTGCTTTTGTCTCACGGGCCTTTTCGATTTCAATCCCACGCCCGCGATCTAACAGGTAGTCCGTCGCCTTTTCCGCGTCCCGGGCCGCTTCGAACAAAACGTGTTTCCCGTTTTGACCTTTGAGTGCTTTCAACCACGAATCGATATACGACGCATGCGAATCGTCAAGCCGCTCAATGCCGGTTTCCGCCGCCATGAACGCGCTTGTCAGTTCAGCAACGAGTTCCTCTTTTGCGTAAATTTCAGAGCCAAAAGGCGCGATCTTCGTAATGCCTTCGCGGGCAAGTCGCTTTTCGTGTCCGGTTGCATGCCCAAGCTCATGCAACAGCGTCGAACGATACTCTGCCACGCTATGAAACTGTTCCGGGCGCGGCATCGTGATTCGGTCGGCGAGCGGCGTGTAAAACGCACGATCCTGCGGCTCATGTTTGACAACAAGACCCGTTTTTTCTATGCCGGCCACGATCTTGGAAAGCGTCTCATCAAGCCCGATTTCTGTGCGCTGTGGCTTCTCAATCGGGTTTTGTTCGAGCCATTTTTCGAGTCCGCGGCACTGCTCTACGTTGAACACAACAGCATATTTCGCAAACAGCAGATTGAGCGACCGTTCCGCCGCGCCCCACGAAATCACTTGGCCCGCCGGACCCTGGACAAACAGCGACTGCGTGTGCACATCGCGTCGGTCGTCGCCAACGGTTGCGATTTTTAGCTGCGGATCGACTGCGTGCACTTTGACTTTCTCGCCGCAAAGCAGCACATCAACGTCGCGCCGCTTCCAAAACGGCAGTTCGTCCCAATACTCGACTGGGAGGCCTTTTTCACCCTTGCGCGGGCCAGCATCGAGTTTTTGCAATTGATTGAAAGTCATGAAGCGCGGATCGGACCAGCCCTTTTCCTGCATCATCGTCATCAAATACAGCCGATTTCCCCCGCGGTAAGCTCTGCCGGTTTCGCCGTTGCGCGGCAGCAACAACGCATCTTTTGCTTGTTCAGCAGACGACCAGCCGCGACGCCATGGCATCACCCCGGCTTCGAGCTTTTTCACGATTGCGTCAGTGACTTCTTGACGCACGTCACGCGCTTGCTTTTCTTTTTCCATGACTCAGCCCTCCGCGGTGCACGGATCATCCGAAGCGGCATCATCGAGAATACCCGCGATGTCAGCGTGTTCAGATTCCACCGCCTCGATTGAAACGAGCTTGCCGTCGATTTCGACGACAAAAACATGCAGAAACGAGTTCATTGCACAACTCCTTTCACGAGAAAAGCCCGCATCGCGCGGGCCGCCGGTTGCGTTACATGCCGATCCCGAGATCGACTTCTTTCTTCTTTGCACGCGGCTTCGGCGCGTCGACGGTAAGCTCTTCGCTCTTCACTTCCTGCTGCTTTTCGTCTTGCTGTTGCGCGCTTTTCTCTTCCGCTTTCTCAATCTGCTCCTGCGCCTCCGCACGCTCCTGCACCGGGGCGCGCTTGCGACCGCCGCGCAGTTCGCCAGCCGCTTCGCGCACAAACTCATGCGACGTCTTGAGATCAGCGCCGGGCGCGAAAATCTGCTTCAGCTTCGCGTCTTCGCGCGAGCGCAGCACGTGATCGTCGCGCAGCAGCACGACATCGACGCCCGCGGGTTTGAGCGTGCCGTCTTCACTAATCATTTCTCGTTCAACCAGCACCCGCCGCGCGTTGTCAGACAACTTCAGACCACCGTCGGGCTTGCTCAAATCGGCTTTTTGCAATTCGTCCATCACGGCTTTGTCGAGCGAGCGCCAGTTTTCGAACGCCTTTTCCATCCGGTCAGCCGGCATTTTGACCGCGACGAAACCGTCGCGAACGCCGAGGGCTTCAAACGTCAGACCGTGCTTTTCAATATCGTCGCCCCATGCCAGCGCTGTTTCAGGCGCAATACGCAGCAATTGTTCGCCGCGGTAGCGATTGATTTCCGGCTGCCGCTCGTCGCCCTCGATGCCACGCGCAACTGACGGCGCAACCGATTTAGACAGTTGCGGGTTCTTTTCTGCGCCGCGCGCCCACGCCATCAGCACTTCGGGTTCCGTGTTGCGCAGTTTGAGCCCGAGCTTGCCCGCGATTTCCGCAGCACGCGTTTTAAAAGCCGTGTCGCCGGTGAGCAAAAGGCCCTTTTCGGGATCGAACTTTTGTGCCGCGACTTTAAGTGCCGCTTCGATATCGCGATCATCGAGTTTGAACACATCCAGCCGAGGCCCTGCGTCACGAAACACGGTCTGCATCCCACGCTTGAATGCGACGCCTTTTTCCTCTTCAATAGCGGTCAAGTCAGACAAGACGCGCTCCGGCGGAGGTGACTTCAGAAAACCGTCAACCGCTAAATCGTGATCGACTTTGTCTGCTTCTTCGAGAAGCGACATCAGCACCGGGTCGCCGGGGGTTTCGTCCAGTTCTTGCTTGACAAAATCGCGCCAGCGCATCGGCTTTTCCAGCGATTCGTCCAGCTTGCGCGCTGCGGCATCTTTCTCAGCAGTCAACGACTCGAATTCGACAGCGATTTCAAGCGCCACCCGCGCACGCGCAGCGGTCTCTGAAATTCCGCGATCTTGCAGCGCTTTCATACGATCATAGCGATTCTGATCAGACTCTATGATGAAATTCATCATTCGGTCCGACCACTCTTTCTCGAACTCGGCGATCTTGCCGTTGCGCAGTTCGCGCACCGGCGCAGCAATCTTCTCATAGCGCTGAAATACCGCAACGCGGCGTTCTTGTTCGGGGGTGAGCAAAGTTTCCATTTTTGCGCTCCGTGTTGATAGCCCCACCAGAAGGCGGGGCTCCAGTATTCAGCGGTTAAAATGAAATTTCCAGCGGAAACGAAATTGTCCCGCTTACCGTCGGCCAGAGTGATGGGCTTGTACCAGGAATAACCGCTTTAATGCAGGCGCTAAAGTTTTCAAGATACCCGGTGCCCGTTACACTTTCATTTAACGGAGTCGCGCAATCCCCTTTGGTAATATCAAAATAAATATGTTGACTACCGGGAATGTCTGTCCCATTTCCGGAAATGTAGTACTTGTTCACGCCTGTGTTATATCCGCGGGCTGTCTTTGTCGCCAAAGCGCCGCCCGTCAAAAAAAGAGACGAATTTTGTGCGACACGAAGCGTGCCGGATATTCCAGCGGCGCAGCCGGCACGAAAGTCAATCGTTTGTTGCGCAAGCACAATCGAATTGCCCAAGCCGGGTATGTTTTCAATAACATTCGACGAACCCGCTGGATTCAAGCTCAACGAGAATGCGCCGTTTTTAATCATACAGCCGCCGGTAATCGAGATTGAGCCGTCCAGCGTTCCGCTAGCCGAACCGGCGTGCGCAGCCGGGGCCAGCAGCGAAAGGGCGCCGGCAACAGCCACGGCAGCAGCCGAAATCTTCTTCGAAAGAATCTTCGTGTTCATAAAAGGATGCTCCACAGGGTTGGGTTAGACACATTGCTACGCCGTCGTGCACACCGACACGCGACCTCGCATAGCATAGAGCCGCCGGAAGAAATAAAAGCACCTCAAGGTCTCACATAAGTTCAGGGCGTGTCATCAAACATCGACTCGACTTCCCTCGCGTCAATGCCGTCAACATGAACTTTCACAATAGCCTCCTTCTCACACGATGAGGCGCTCTTACAGAGAAAAATTCTTTTTTCACGCGTTCCGTCAACAGAAACATTCGAATCATCGCTAAAAGACACGTCAATGAACTCTGTCGCGCTGGACACCGGCAACACCGTGACACCGGATTTACCGACGGCATGATAAATTGCAGAGCCTTGCGTCTTAAAAGAAAGGCCAGGCGGGCCATAAACAACAAGCAGCTTATCTTTTGCGGATGAAGATACAGAATGATTCGCAAAACCGAAAGAGGCTTGCCCTTCAGTTTTTAGAAAAAACGCAGACCCGTATAAAGTCAAATTGCCGCGACCGGATGGTAGGCTTCCGCTGCCAACAAGCGAAAACTGACCAAAATCAAAAAGACCCCAAACGCTTTGGCTATCCTTTCGCGACACGCCGGTAAAAGAAAATCGACGGTCACCGATAGAGCCGGAAGCGGTTACGCCGGCCACAATATCGGTAAAAGATCCTTGCTGATATCTTATTGATCGAGCTTGCGTAAACGCATGACCGGTTAGCCGCCCATTATCTCCGATTCGGCCAGAAAACGGAATGACCGCGGACAAGAAGACAAAATTCTCGGGGCGTCTGGCTGTGTTGCGGTCTACAACACCCAAAGATATCCGAATAGAGGCTTGCTTTAACTGAAAGCTTGCGCCAATTTCAAAACGATTTTCCCTGATAGCGCTCGCCGCAAACCGAGCCTCTTGCATCGCAAAGGATGCATAATAGTCCTTGTAACCCGCGAAAACCGTGGCCCGATTGTTTAAGCGAGAAAAGTCCGCTTGAGCATTTAAGTAGAGATCCCCGTAACGAAAGCCACTAAAGCCACCAAAAGACGGATCTTTCCAATTCGGCGCGGAGAATCTCAGGCCCGCAAAAACGGGGAAGCCACCCAAGCCGTGACCGCTAAAAGTTTTGGAAAGACCAAAAAAGACCCCACGAGTGCCAACATGCCCGATTAAACGTGCACTCGAGTCTTGGGATTCGTAAAACTTGCCAGAAATCGCAAAAAATGGCTTTCGCTCTGACCGAGCGTTAAAAAACGAGGAAGACTGCACTTGAATCCCGCCAACAACATTCAGATCGAACCGGGTGGGGAGGCGGGAAAGCAAGGTCGAACCGTCGGGCGCAGCGATTCGGCTTCCAACAGAAAACAACTGTCGGCGCAGCCGCGCAACCTCGTCAGCATCAATGAGCAGCATTCTTTGCGTGTCGGTTTTGATAATCGATTTTCGATGAGACAAGCCAGTCGGCGAGACACTCTCCAGATAAAACTCCCCCGGGGGGACAAGAACAGAGCGGGCATCATTGCCCAGCGACAGCAGGCCGCCGTAATTTGAATTTGGTGCACGCTCAAAAAGCGATTCGCTAAGCGGAATAGATAGACCCAAAACCGCGCCGGCCACATCATTAAACAGGCCGGACCTCCAGCCCGTCGGCGAAACAATGTAGGCTTCACCGAGATTTAGAGTTTTGCCGGTTTTATAACCCAGTCCATTATCAGTAAATGAAACAGACACAAAGCCACGGTAACCCGCGCCATTTAGTGCGGAAGCATTAACGAAAAAGTCGCCGTCATTTCTAACACCAAACCGGGCGTGGACCGCCATCGCGTCTGGAACGCTTACGGCATGCAGAATGTCCACATTCGGCAAACGGTAACGAAAATCCAAATGCTTGCTTAAAACAAGATTTTCTTTTTCCAGCGCTGTAGGCGTCAAATTAACCACGGAATCATGCTTTTTCGCGGTCACATAAACAACGTCTTCTTTTATTTCGCACCTCGATTTAACTTCGTCAGACAACCCGCCAACCCGTGATAGCAAATGGTCTTCGGCGGAATCCCCAATCCACGCCTCGTCAGAAAAGCGACGATCACCGCATGTAACATCCGATACGTTAAAATCGTCAGTCGCAAAGACGGGCGAGCCACAGGCGCAAGCAACAAAAAGAACAAAGAACCGGAGTTCGCTGATCATTCTGAAACCCCCGGATCATTTTTGCTTCCACAAAACCGGAATCGAATACGATTGCCCGCCCACCGGCGAAGAAACCTGCACATAGAGCCGGTCGGTTTCTTTCGAAAGCTCAGCGCCAGGACGCACGAAAACAATCGCCTTAAAAGTAACGGAACCAAATGACGATAAAGTTCGCTGATCGACGCCGGTCTTTATGATTAGATTTTTCGCGCGATCAGACGAGAAGTCCGAGACGGGGGAAACTTTGACAGTCACCGGAAACGAGGTTTCAGCATTTTTGCTACCGCCGACGTTTCTTGAGACGGTTACGAGCAACTCAGCTTTGGAATGCCGCGGATTGACTTCGAACGGTATCGGACCAACACTGACAGAGATACCGGAAATAAATGGCCCTGACGATTGCTCGGCAAAAGAACTCAAAGAATGCGTCGTCAGAACGAACGCAAGTACAGCAAATGCCAACTTTTTCATTTTGCGCGCTCCTCTGTGTTACACATCCTCTAGAGGAAGCGGAAGAAAAAAACCGCCCCGTGGGGGGCGGAAAAGCTCGGCAAGGAGCGCGCGAGTGTATTTGTTATTAGTCGCCGAGTCCGAGGCGGATCCCAGGCGCCGCGCCGGTATGCCCGTCGCCGGGCATCATGCGCCGGCGGCGTTTCGCAAAAGCAGACATTTCGTCAGACGCAGCACTTGTTTTGTCTGCAGCTTTGAGCAGCATGCGCGAAAGCTTGCCTGACGACGCGCGTGCACGCATATCGCGCTTTTTCTCTGCTTCTTCTTCGCGATAGTCGCGCAACCGCCCGCCGCCGGGTTGCGCGGCTTTCGGGTCAATTTCATCCCCTGCGCCTGTCGTGCCCGCACCAGCGCCACCAGCGTTGCCACCAGCACCACCAGCGCCGCCACGCACGACACGCGGATCTGCAAATCCTGGTGCACCACCGGCATCAGCACCACCGCCGCGCGCCGACGCCCCGCCGGGGTCCGCGGACGCCCTCTCTTGCTTTCCAGCCCCGACCGCCGCTTGCACACCAGCGCCGCGGTCCACACCACCGCCAGCGCCGCCAGCAGCAGCGCCACCGCCAAAAGCCCGCACCGCGCCACCGACCGACCCGAATCCGCCGGCGCCCGCAGGGCCACGCCCGACACCGGCCACCGCCCCGACCGCCGATGCCGGCGCGAAGGCCGCCGCCGCACGGCCCAGCGCCATGCTCGACACACGAGCGACGGGCGATGCGACAGCCGCCGCACCGGAAGCTGCGTTGCTCAGCATCCCCGACGCCGCCGACGCGGTGTTTGACAACGACAGGGATGCTGCGCCGGACAGCGCAGAACCCGCAAGCGACGGAATCATGAATGACATGACCGCAAAAACGCCACTCGATCCCAAAATTGACAGCATGTCCGAAACAGCGAACTTTGACGCCCCGGACACATTCGTTGCCATCGTGTCTAAACTATTCGCAAATTCGGTGCCAAAACCCGCGAGAACAAAGATCACGAGCAACTTGCCGCCGGTTGAAACCGCGTAACCAAAATATTTTTCAGCAAAATTCATCGTCCAGCGGGAACCCGAAAATCCCAACATCAACGCGCCCGCGACCATTACGACCAGCATTTCTGCTTTGACGACAAAAAGCTGTAGCGCAATGATGACAAACGAGACGATGATCGTGAGGGCGGTCAAGGCCAGCAGAATCGCGTTTGCCAAGTTGTCTGAAACTTCCCAAAAATACCCACTCGTGTCTGTTGCCCAGATTTGGGCTGCAATTCTGATTCCTCTGTCAATAAGCGCCGACGGTGTTGTCGGCAGTGAAGAGCCGGAAATTTGCTGACCCGCCTGTTCAAACGACTGCTGAATCAAGGGAATCCAACTGTCTGCCTGCTGAATGACAGTGAAGAAGAATCCGAGCGCGGCGACTTTGAGAATGACGCCGCCAAACAAATCGCTCAGTTCACCTTTTTTCAGAACAGTTTGAGCACCAAACCACGCCAATTCCAGCACGGCAAGCATGCCAAAAAGTGCGGTTGCAATCGTCAGCGCATTGGAAAGCCACCCGCTGTAAGTGGCTTCCATGAAAGACAGCATGCGATCGAGCATGTCCATTGCGCGCTCCTTTCATTTTCACTGCCGACCGAATTCAAAGCCGGCGGCCCGCGTCACGCCAGAACTCGCGAAACGCCTCTTCCTTCTTTTCCTTTTCCCGAATTTCAGTTGCCATGAAATTCTGCCGAGCCTGCTCAGCAGCGATAATTGTCCCGTGCAGCGACTGAATTTCGTTGACCATCAGCCCGGCAATCTGATTGCCAGCCTGTAGCACCTGCATCCGCCCCTGCGCCGACTGAGACGCCGCTTGAATTTCGGCAAGCGCCTCTTGTGCATCGCGCATGCGATTCGCATTCAACCCCGCCGCACGCAACGACTCTGCAATCTGGTTTTTCACACCAGTCCGCCAGCGCTGAATCATTTGCGCATAATTCAGAGACGCGACATCGTTATAATGCGACGCAAATTGCGTCAGCGCGTTTGCCGACGCGTTGGCCGCACCGTCCACCGCCGCGATGTTGTCGATCAGATCAGAAATCTGAACCATGATTGATGGCCACATTTGCGTTGAAAGACCCAGCGTATTTTGAATCATATTCTGATACTGCTGAATCAATTGCTGTACTTGCGCGACATTTTCCCCATAAATCGCGATGAGTTCTGAATTGTTGGCAAGTTGCGTGAATTCCGTCGCCATGCCAGCCGCTCCCCCAGCCCGCGCCGGGACGGTGGTGAAAGCAAGAGAAGCGGCCAGTACCGCGATGAGATGCTTTTTCATGATGCATGTCCTCCAACAAATCACTCGTACGACAACCACGCTTCTGCAGCGTCCGCAAGCCCGCATTCGCGCAGCCAAGTTGCCGGCCAGGCCTCTGGGTCTTCTGTGGCTAGCGCTCTAATCCGACGCAGCGACTCTTTGTCGGAACGCCCGACAAATGCGAGCTCTTCTGCAGTGAGCCCCAGCTCAAACACCCGCCGCCCGTCCGGGTGCAGGTGGAAATACTGGCGCTTCGGCGTCATGCGCGCGATGATTTCAATTTGCCGCGAGTTCAAGCCGATTGCTTGATACAGCGGCATCAGCGCTTCAGTCTGCGCTTCCGAATTCGCAAGCAGAATTTTCGAGGGGCACGACTCGAAAACGACATCCGCAATGCCCGAATTCGACAAGTCTGACAACGATTGTGTCGCGAAGATGACCGCCACGTTTGATTTACGCAGCACTTTGAGCCACTCCCGGATCTTCTCGCGGAAAACTGGATGCCCGAGCATGATCCACGCTTCGTCGAGCACGAGCAGCGTCGGCGAGCCGTCAAAACGCTTGCTCAGTCGATGAAACAGCATCGTCAGCGCCGGAACGACAAAGCGTTCACCCCGCGACATCAGATGCTCGATTTCGAACACTTGAAAGTGCGATGAAGACAGCGTATCTTCTGCCGCATCGAACAAATGCCCTGCCGGGCCGAGTAGCGTATAGAATTCGAGCGCCGCGCGCACTTTTTCGTCTTGAACGACTGTCACAAATGCGGTCATCGTACGCTCAAACGGCATCGTCGTTTGCTCAGCCAGTTGCTTGACTGCGCGGAACAATTCTTTGCGAATTTCTGGCGTCACCTCGAGTCCCTGCAGCCCGCACAAGCTCTCAAGCCATTCCGCCGCCCACGCGCGCTCAGCGTCTGTATCGATTTCAGCAAGCGGACAAAACGTTACAGCCGCATCTTCGCCCGCGATGTCGTAATGTTGGCCGCCCGCGGCGAGCACAAGCGGCATCATCGAGTAGCCCTTGTCAAACACGAATGCCTGCGCGCGCGGGTAGCGAAAATGCGCAGCAACGAGCGTCGCGAGCAGCGTCGACTTGCCCGAACCGGTCGGGCCAACAATTGCCGTATGCCCCAAGTCGCCGGCGTGCAGGCAGAGGCGGTACGGTGTCGCGCCGTCGGTTGCGGTCAGCAGCAACGGCGGTGAACCCGCAGGATAAAACGGGCACGGATGCTTCACCGGCCCTGTCCAGACTTGCGTCACCGGCAAATAATGCGCGAGATTCATCGTGTTGATCAGCGGTCTGCGCACATTCGCGGCGACGTTGCCGGGCATCGAGCCGATATACGCTTCCATCGCGTTCACGTCTTCGATCATGCACTCGAAACCCGCATCGACAATGCGCTTTTGCACTTGCCGCGCAGTTTCGCGCACGACTTTCGCATCTTCGTGTGCGAGCAGAATCACGCTCGTCCAATACCCGAACCGCACCAGTCCCGACGAGTTTTCCGCTTCCGCTTCCACCGCATCGCGCGCCATCGCGTCGGCGTCGAGATTGATATGCGTCACATTGCCGCCTTGAGACGAACGCAGCAAATTCATCAGCGACAGGCGCTTTTGTGCCCATTTCGAGCGGAATCGCTTGATTTCCTTGTCGGCTTGGCGAGCGGACAAGAAAATAAAACGGTTCGACCACCGATATTCAACCGGCAAACGCCCGAGAAAATCGAGAATGCCAGGATGTGACGTGGCCGGCATGTCGGAGATCGTAAGCGCAATGACCGTCTTTTGACCGACAATCGGCTCAAAACCCGGCGTCACCCCAATGCGCCCCAAGCGCGCATCGAGATACATCGGGATTTCGGGCAGTATGTAGCGCTCGCGACGCTGAAAATCAACGCATTCGGCAAGATGCGCGAGCAGCGGCGAGTCAATCGAGCCGTCGGGCAATTCGCGATCAATCAGTCGCTCGATTTTCATGAGACCGGACAGCCGGTCTCGGACTTCGCGCAGCGCATTCTTGAAACGGGCCAGCGCCCGCGTGTGCGAGCCCTGCGTTTCGCCGCCTTCAACGAAGATTGCCTCCACTTTCGACGCCGCATCAGGATCGGGGTGCCAGCAGAACGTCATCACCGCCCGCGTCTCAAAACCGGCGTCCTCACCCTCCCGCGCAATCGCCCGGGCATCGGCAAGCAGCCGTGTCGTCCGGTCGGGAAACTCACCCGGCGGCATCACGAACCGCGAGCGCTCGCGCATCAGATCGACGTGAGCGCTCCAGCCGTCGGGCAGAAGCAGCGCGGCGTTCAGTCGCGCAGCTACCGCGACGAGTTCCTCGCGCGTCGACGAGTCGAGGTCAGGTCCGCGGAAAGCAAAAGCAGACAAAAAAGCGCCGGATTTTGTCAGTACAATGCCATTATCAATCAAACCTGCCCACGGCAAAAAATCCGGCAGGCCCAAGGCTTTGGAGCGGAATTCTTGCAGTTGCATTTATTTCACCTCGCGAATTTCAACGGGCAGCGCAAACGGCGTGGAGGCCGACGGGATGTGACGCTTTCGCGTGTACCGCAACGATCGAAAATACACTTTCGAGAGTTTCGGGTCTTTTTGCGCCATGCGCTGCAAAAAGAATAGCCCCACAAACCAAAGCACCGCCCCTGTAATAGCCGCCCACAGCTGAAAAAGAGAGACAATGAAAGTCCCGGCAACAATACCGAGCATCATCACGAGTTCTCGCTCACCGTTCAACAACAGCAACGGTCGAACCAACGACCGATGCACTGGAACTTCCCACGCGTCCATGCGCCCTCTCCTTTTTTCTCAAAACAGCAGGCCGCCCGAATTGACGAGGCCCAGCGTCGTGAGAAAGTTGTTGCCGAGAACAATGAGCGCAATACCGAGAACGATATACAGCAGCCGTTTAGCGATATTGCCCAGCTCATCCCCGCCAAAGACCAGCGTCGCGCCGGCAGCCAAAAATGCCACAACCGAAATCGCGGTTGCAACCGGCCCAGTCAAATTGTTGCGAATCGTCGTCACGGCGGAATCCCACGGCAACCCCGTCCCGGCAAACGCCGCGGGCGCAGCGAGCGCGGACGCGGCCGCGATTGCGGCGGTGTGACGGGCCTTTTTCACGATGTACGTGTTGCGAACACGTTCAAAGAGCTTTTTCATGATGCCAAACCCCTTTCGAGCTAATTGAGGTTGATTGATTGTGTGACGCATGGACGCGTGGTACACACACAAAGGTAGAGGAACGGGAAGAAATAAGTGCGATCAGCGCTCAACACCGAGCTCAGTGCGCCGCTTTTCAATGAGCTTTTCAAAGCGTTCCCGCACCGCTTCCGGCGCGGCAGCCGCATCCATCCAGCGCCTCACCGCTTCGGGGCCCTCGCTCGTGAAGATGTCCCGCGCGTCCGCGCCCACGGGCCGCGAGCGGCCCATAAATGCGACATGAGCATTGGCTTCCCGCGCGGCTTCGCACGCTTTGAGAACCGCTTGACTCTTCAGCTTGCCGTCGCGCGTTAGCGCTATGTCATTGTCGGCGGCAATCACAATTGGGTTGTCCGGCAATTGCTCGCGCAGCAATTTCGCAACAGACACCAGATTGTTAGACGAAAAGCATGCCACCGCCAGCCCCGCACCCGACTGGTGCACCGCCAGCGCCGTCATCACGCCCTCGCACAAGACAACCCGCGCTTTCGAATCACGCGCCTGCGCAAACCAGTTCGGCACATCGTCCGCGGCAATCAGTGGCACGATGGCAAATGCTTTTTCCAATTTAGAGCCTCGAATCATTGTTTTATCCGTTCCGAATTCCTGGTTTTCTGCCGGCAGCAACATTTGAATACCGCCAATGCGCGCGCGACCATCTTCCCACTGAAACATCGGAACCGCCACCGCGCCGGCATACGGCCCACTGGCACACACGCCAAATCCTTCGTTTTTCAATGCGCGCTCTGGAGAGGGCGCGCCTTTGACAAAATGCCGGTGTTCCGCGGGGGCCGGCTTCAATGCCAGCTTTGACCAAATCGATTCGATTCGCTCGAAATCATGTTCAACACGTGTCTCGCTCAATAACGATGCCGTGACCATCGGGCAAGCAACGTCGCGTTGCTGACGAAACGCGCGTTCAGGTGCGTAGAATTTCAGCATTCCGTCTTTAAATGTGCCAACCCACGGCTCACCCAGGTCTGCATCACCGCGATGACTCCAGAAAATCGCTGCATCTTCCGTAACATGCAGCCGCCCCGCCGGGGAGCGGCCATTGGCATTCGAAAAATACCCGATTCCCTGCGAAATTCGTTTCAATTCCCACCCGTGACGCGCGAGGCTTTCTGCCGCCGCTGAAAACAGCTCATGCTGACTTAGCCGCTGTTGGGGCATGGGCGCGGCCCTGCGAATTGCAAATCCCGGCTCTGCATTCAAAACATCTTCTGTGCGCGCGCGAAACACTGGCACAGAAAACGACGTTTGAACTTTCGAAAAGCGCGAATCGAAAATCCAGTCGCGTTGTCGCCCGAAATGCCAGATTTCCAGCGTATCGCCGCCGTCACGGATACGCCCCATGAATTCATTACGATCACCGGGCGCCGTAAATTCCCAAAGCGCGCCTGTACGTCGGCGGCAAGCAACCTTTTCGCCGAAGATTTTTTCCAGCGCGTCGGCTATACGCGTTGTTTTTTCGATCACCGCCACGACATTTCTTCAAAACTTTTCGCGCTTGCAACGATCAGCGGCGAACGCGCCGGCGAGATGCTTTCTCGTCGAGCATTCGCGGCATGAACAATTGCTGCCCCGCCGTTGTTCCAGCGGGCCAGCACTTTTTGCGCGTACGAGAACCCCGTTTCGCTAAAGCGCCCGGTGTTGTAGCGTGACAGCGCTGGCACAATCGCGCCGCTGCTACTATCTAGAGCTTCGCGAAGAATGTTTGCGCCCGCCGCGACATTCGCGCACGGGTCAGAGAGCAGCCGCTTTTCATCGATACCATGCGCCGCGAGTCGAGGCAGATGCGAAGAGTTGACTTGCATCAAGCCGAAATCCGTCGTCCCGTTGCGATTCGCTCGATTGACCGCGTCGACGCGCCCACCGGACTCCACCGCGATCACGGCATTAACGATTCCCGCGGGCAGATTGAAATGCCGCTCAAGCGGATCAATGCACGCAGGAAACGGCAGGGATGCAGCAAGCAAGAGAGCCGAAGCAAGCATCACCGCACCTGCAACACGACTTCGCCGTCCCGCACGCGAATCGAAACCCCCGGCGGCAAGTGCGCCGCAACAGGCTTCAGTCGCTCAGCAATGTCAACGTCCGACTTTAACTTCGAGATACTCGACACGCGCACGAACACGCGATCTTTCAGTTGCCCGTCGACACGAAATGCCATGCCCGATTTCGCGGCTTCTTGCTGCAAAAACACCTGCATTTCGCCAACGAATTCGTCCGACGACGGTGCTTGCGCCTTCGCATTCGAAAACAGCGCCGCCATGACGAGCGCGACAATGACCAGAATTTCACCCATAATCCACCTCAATCACGATACGCGGGC
Source organism: Tepidimonas charontis (assembly GCF_007556685.1). Taxonomy (GTDB): domain Bacteria; phylum Pseudomonadota; class Gammaproteobacteria; order Burkholderiales; family Burkholderiaceae_C; genus Tepidimonas; species Tepidimonas charontis. Next base: position 28,075 of record NZ_VJON01000010.1, read on the forward strand.
AGCGACACCGAACGATTGACCAGCACATTGAACAGATAACCCGGGCGGATTTCGAGCGTTGGCGCAATATTCAGGTTTTTCCGTAAAACCGCCTGCGCCGTCTCATTCAACGAATTCGCCGCCGCTTGCGTTGCCTGTTGCGAGGCCGTTGGCGCGGAAAACGCACTCGAATTCTGTGGTTGCGCCTGTTGCGCGAGCGCGCCGATCATTGAAACAAGCAGCGCGTTGCCCCAGGTACGCCAGAAATGCGTGTGCACTTCGTCAGACATGCCCGCTGCACCGACGGCATCCGTTGCCTGCATTCCTTTGAGATTGATTCGCCGCCCGTTCGGGAAAATCAGCTCGTCCCACACGGCTAGAACACGCTCTTGACCGTAAATGATTTCCGAGGAATACCGCCCGACAAGACGCGAGCCAGCGGGAATCAGTTTGACGCGGTAGTCAAACGTGTCAAACACGTCTGACCGCACCTGCGCAACAATTGAGCCGGGCAAGTCGGAATTGATTGCAGTGAGCATTACCGCGGGAATCGTTGTTCCAGCGGCAATTTCATTGCCTGCGCGCTTTTCCGCGACGCGCGAGTCGAGATAGCCCGCGTCGCGTTCGCTTTCGAGAAAGCGTTCCGCTCGTTCCGCCCGAGCAACGGGATCATCAGCAGCACCAGGAGCGCCGGTCCGCGCAGCGGCAAAAGGCACGGGCGGAACTGCGGCTGCAGCGTGGACACCAGGGCCGCGGTTGGCGGCAGCGGCAGCGCTCGCGAGCGCCGCGTTGACCGCATCGAGGCGCTCAGGCCGGGGTTGACCGGTGTATGCCACAGCCTCGCCACCGCCGCCAGATCCTGCGCCGACACCCGCCGGGTTGACGCCAGCGCGAGCGACCGCGCCGCGCATCGAGGCGCCAGCAGCATCGTCGACGAGCTTCGCGGTGTAAGCGCTCTGATCAGCGACGAGCTTCGCGCGCAAGCGATCGTATCGGTGTTTTTCTAGCCACTCGAGATACTGCTCGCGCGGGGTCGGCGGGCGATTTTGTGCAGACGCAGACGACGCACCCGGCGCAGAAGCATCCCCGGGCGCATCAACGGGGCGCGGAACACCGGCGGCGTCCGACAGAGCAGTGTCGGGCGAAGACTTCGAAAGATCTTGCACGCGAGGCGCTGTCGCAACAACTGTAGTAGATTTGCTATTGCTATTCGCAGACCCACTTTTAGCCGCGTCGGCGGATTGTGCATCACCCTTTTGCCCTGACATCGCAATACCGATTGCGAGCCCGGAAATAATGACAAATCCGCTAAACCACATCAGCTTTTTGCCTTTGTCCGAAGCGCGTTTCGTCTCTTTCGGCGCGGCATGAATCTTCAACTCCTGCGCCGTCACGCCCGGGCCAACGACATCTTCGGCGGATTGCGCATAAACGCTATTTTCACCGCCCGAGATTGCATTCCCCGCCGACTGATTCGCGGGGTCAAGTGCGGGATCGTAAAACGTCGACATTTCTTCCCCCGTCAATTCACTTGCGAACACAATCGACAACGCGCGCGTTGCTGCCAACATCAAGAGCGAGCGAAATTTCGTTTGGCGTTCCGTCAACCACGAGATACGACCCGCTACGCCGCACATTCAGCAGCTGCAATTGCGCGCCCGACTTGCGAAATACGGCCGGAATTTCTTTGCCCTCAAGCGAATCAGGAAGCTGAATGAAAGTATGCGTTTTCGTCGCAAAAACCTGCGTCGGCACAAATTCCCGAGCAGCACGCGAATTCGCTTCGCAACGCATCGAGAAATCGAGCTTGGTCGGATCGAATTCCGCCGCCGGGCCTTCGGCAACAACGGTCCGCTCTTTATGCTCGCGGGCGCGACGTTCAGCTTCCTCGCGAGCCAGCCGGGCCGATTCCTCAGCCGCCTGAAGCTGCTTTTTCAAGCGTTCAATTTCCCGCGCTTCCGCTGTTTGCTTGCGCAACATGTCGGCAGGATCGTAAAAGCCGACAATCGGGGTGTATTCCTTTGCCGACGCGACGACGTGCAGGTAATACAGTCGACCTGCATCCGTTGTCACCGCAAGATTGGTCGAAATGCCCCCTTGGGTCGGCTTCAGAAAAATGACGGGGCGGTCACCGGCGGTTGTTTGCTGCACAAGCCAGCGCACTGTATCGCCAAGCGCGATACTCGTAATCGTCTCGCCGGGAATCAAACGAATTGTGCAAACATGCAGAGGCGCGCACGTAACTGTCGGACGCGAAAAGTCATACGGATAGCGAATTTCGCCGTTTTCGCCGACCAGCGCGTCAGCAGTTCCGGTTTGCTCCCACTTTTTGTATGCCTCCAGCGCCGCGCGGTCACGCGGGGAAAGCTTCGCGCCGCCAGCAGGCTCTTTTGCCGCCGGGAGGTTGTCAAACGGCGGGGGCGTGACGGTTTGCGTAGGAACATTCGCGAAAGCAATGGCGCCAACAAGCGCGGCGATGGTGGAGACAAGGATTTTTTTCATGATTCAGTCCTTTCAATTCAGGCGGAAACCTTTTGCCAATTGATTTGTTTGATGTAAATCCCCAGCGGATTCCAATAGAACAACTCAGGATTTGAGGCAATCTTTTCGTCAAAGCCGATCGAAATCAGCGCCCGCCAATTTTCACGTTGCGCTGTCAAACCAGGCTCTTGCGTGACTTCAATCCAGTCGATTTGCCACGTGTCCGGGCCGGCGGGAATGACGGTTTGCACCTGCACCGACACGACTGTGCCTTTTTTCTGCAGCGGCAGACGAACATCGCGCTGGAATTCCGTGACCATCGGCGCGACATCGGTTGAGAGCATCGCAAATGCGCGATCAATCAGAACCTGTTGCGAGGAGAAATCGCGCATGAGCGAGCGGGCGTTAAAAATGAAGTTCGCGAGTTGCGCTTTGACGACGCGCTCGTCGTGCTGACCCGCTTTTTGCAATTGCGCGGGCCGCGCGACGGCAACCGGCGAACCAAGGTCGTCGACGGCAATCACAAAAGGCTGGATTTTTGATTGCGAGCCGATGAAAACGACGCCGAAAACCGCGATTGCGGCAACGCCGATTGCACCAATCGCAGCCATACGCCAGTTTTTTGCGCGGGAAATCAAATCACCATAGCGCTCATCCCACTCGCGACGGGCATTGAGATACGGATTGGCGATCGGGCCGGCAGACCCGGCAGCCGCCCGGGCGATGGACCTTGAGTCCGATGCGCCTGGCGCACGGGAGGAAGATGAGGACTTTTTGAAAAGCATCGAAATGCTCCTGTGTTTGGTGTTTGTGTTCGACAGAGAGGGTTGCTAAGGTGTAGAGGAACGGGAAGAAATAAAACAGCGAGCAGCGGCGGGGCGGAAAAGAGCACAAAACGTTTTTGTGCTGTGTGCTGCTCACTCAGACAGAGGTGGCGGAAGAAATAAACGCCGCGGCCGCATTGGGGGTTGGCCTGCGGGTACCGCGGAAGGCCACCGCGGGCACCTTCTGCGTGGGTGGGCGGGTGGAGGGATGGGAGGGGAAAGCAAGAGGGGGCCCCCTTCTCTTGTTTCGTCCACCCCGAGGCGCGGCGAGCCGTCGGCGTGTGGTTGGGGGTTTGGGGCGGGGATGGGGTGTGGAAAGCAAGAAGGGGTCGCCCTACCCCCCCCCTCTCTTGCTTTCTTTCCTCCACCCCGAGGCGCGGCGAGCCCGCGACCTCAAGGGGAGCGGGCGGCAAAGCCGCGCCCCTTAGAATCTCTTAGACTCTCTTAGAGAGTCTTAGAGGGGATGAGCAAAGTCCGGCTACGTATTTGTTTTTCAAAGGTTTTTTCAGGTGTGCCGGGTGGCGTTAGCTTGCGGTTTGGGTGGCGTTAGCTTGCGGTTTGGGTGGCGTTAGCTTGCGGTTTGGGTGGCGTTAGCTTGCGGTTTGGGTGGCGTTAGCTTGCGGTTTGGGTGGCGTTAGCATGGGGGGTCAGCTACTAGCATGGGGGGTCAGCTACCGTTAGCGGGCGGTTTTTGGGAGCTTCGGGCGCTGAATTTCGAAGCGACCGGTAGCGTACTCGGCGACCCGCCAGCCCAGATCGGATAGCTCTTTGAGGGCGCGCTTGCCGGCTTGCCGTCTAGTCTTCAGCGTGTTCGGGTTGTCCGCTTGTGTCGGCCACGCGTAGCTGCACAGGGTGTCGAGGTCGACCTTGCCGCTTCTGCCTGGATCAATCCAGCCGCACAGGCGCTGATGGATCAGCCGCGCGGCATCAGACTTCAGAGAGCGCACTTCGTGCATGTCGATGTGCACATGCTGTCCATCGCCCAGCACCGCGCGGGCGATCAGCGGGTTGAGTGCCACCGTAAGCTCACCCTTGCCATCGTCACTTGCGTAGAACGACAAGATTCTGAAGCCCATGCGGCGTCCATTTTGGTCCGCAATGAGCACCGATATCGCCCATAGTCGTTCGAGGCAGTCCCGAATGGCTTTTGTGTCACCGGGGGCGTAGCCAATTTCGCGCGCAAGCGCCCGGTAGCTGCAGCGGACGGCAAGAGCCCTTTTTTCCACCGCCGCCCACTTCGGCTCAAGCGATGCGCGCAGCTCCTGCCCAACAGGGGAGGTCGGCGCCGGCGGCAGAATCGCGCCGACCGGCCCCGCCAGCGCCACCAGCCCCTGAAGGACGCGCAGGTCGCCAGCGCCCAACGGCTCAGGGCCCCAGAACCGCACCACGACATCCCCGAAGCTGTGTGTGATGTCCAGCTTTTCGCGCTTGCGCTCACCTTTTTGCAGACTGCGAAAAAGCCCCGGCACAAGACAGTGCGCGCGGTCATGGCGCGCATGATTGACCTCAAAACACTGCTCTGCGCTCGCGCTCATCGCGAACCCCCTTTCTTGCTTTCGTAGTAACACCATCCGCGCCGGAAGTCAAATTAGCCTCAGCGCCAAGATGCCGAACTTTCACCATTTCCACCCCGCCATCCGCGCGAATTTCAAAAATCGCCGGCGAATGGTTGCTGTACTCAGGCCTTGGCATTTCGTTGTATTTCGAAATCCCGAAAGCCACATATCGCGAACCGGGAGTGCGCGCGATATTGAATGCCTGAATTTCCTCGGGCGATAGCTCGCTCACTCCCGCAGCCCACCGAATAGCCCCCGGAAAACCATTGCCACCGGCGCGCGATAGGTAATGCAGACGCCAGCTTAGATCGTCCTTCGCGGACGATTGATTCGTGTGCGAAATCGTTAAAAGCGAGGTTTCCGCGAATTCGCTTCGCAGATGCCTCGCCAATTGCCGCTGCTGATCGTTATCAATTTCACGAAGCCCCGCGACGACCGACCCAATCGTGTCAATGATTGCAAATCCGATTCGACAATCCCTCAGCCCTTTTAGAATTTGCCCACCCTCATCGGTTGTAATCCAGCATTCAGAGAGCCGGTCAAAGCGAAACATTTCCTTTTCTGCCCGAATGAACAGGATATCGCTTTCCTCGAAATCGATTCCCAGGCGTACACAATCGCGGTGTATTGCATCCTTTCCAGAGGCTTCTCCTGTAATCCACGCGACGGCCATTTGCCGGGTTTTTTTTCCGAACCACGGCAATCCTTGCGAAACCGCGTCGGCCATTAGCAGCGCCAGCGTCGATTTCCCTTGGCCGGGCATCCCGGAAATATCGCCAATTGCGCCCAGAGGCAGAATACCTTCGATTAAGTATTCCTGGCTGGGCGCGGGGCGATTGGCAAATTCACGAACGTGAAACTTGTCCATTTTCGCCCCTCCCCGTTTAAGCAGCAAACAGTGCCAATTGCCGCTCATGCGTGTGCAGCCGCATCATTACCGGATATTGTGAAGCGGCGCTAATCGGCTCCGCATCGGTTCCCGCTTTCGCCGCCGACATTGCAATGCGCGCAAGCGTTCCCTGCCGTTGCAGCCGTGCCTTGGCTTGCGCTTGGATTGCTCTTTGACCGCGATCGGCGATTACAGAAATCGCGTGGCCGTCGCCGCACTTTGTCGCTTCTCGAATATCCCGGCCTTCAATGGCTGCAAAAATCGCGGCGTATCTTTGTGCGACGCCGAGGCGCGAAAAGTCCAATATTTGGGCAAGCTCGTCCGGGATGAGGCTGTCGACGATGATTGAAATCGCTTTCCACGCGGCGGGTTTTTCGAGCACGCGAATTTTTTTACTCTTATCTTTAGCGATTTCGTCGGCCAGCGCTTTTCCGCGCGGGTCACTTTCAAGCACTGCGCGCAATGCGGCGAAAATGTATTTCCGGCACGTTATTTCCGAAACGGTTCCTCTTTCCTCTGCGAGCTCGCTCACCGCGATTTTGATGAGACTTTCGACATCTTCGTATCCGACCGGGATTTTTTCACCAAAATATGAATCCAGGTCGCGAATTTCCGCGAATGTTTCTAGCGCCGACTCTGTAGCATCATCAACGCTAAAAATTTGCTCGTCATCCTCATCGCTTTCACCGCAGGCTGACACTTCCGATTCGCGAATTTCCAGAAGCGCCGAATTGTCGACCACAACACCTTGTAGCCTGGTGATTTTTTCTGCGAGAGTTTTTGCGACTTCGGGAATGGCGCCTTTTTTGATTTTTATCTCAACCGCGCCAAGCGCAATTTCCGTTGAGATCGAGAGTTTTGTTGAATGGTCATCGGCGTCTGCCGAGTTTCTGACGAGCTTGCCTGCCGATTTCGCCCACTTTTGTCCCGCTTCGGTATTCCAGCGGTTTCGCAAAATTAGTCGCCGCTGCTTATGCGCGATTTCTTCGAGCTTGCTGATTGACTCGAGATCTTTTTTCGTCAAAAAGATGCCGGTTTGCGCGGCGAGCGTTTTTGCAATTTCGACTGCAGTAGCATTGCGAATGTCCTGATCCTGAATGTCCATTTTCCGCTCCTTGCGGAGGCGGCATCAAATGCGCAATGGACATGAGAAAGGCGGCCCCGCGCGGTTTGCGCGGGATGCCGCCTCCTTGGGAGTGAAAAAGGGAAGGAAAAGAGGTCAGCCCGCGCGGATCCGCAGCGAGGTGCGGGCGCGGGTGCTCAGATCACGAGCGAGCGTGATGAGGGCGCGCATGACGGCGCGCAGGTGAGAAGCCGCCAGGGCGGCGCGGGGGTCCTGGTGGAGCGCCTGCGGGGCAGCGCGGGACAGCGCTTCGGCGGCGGCGGGGCGCGGCATGATGCCGCCGGTCACTGCCGACGCGACACGCAGCACGACGGCCTCGTCGCAAGCAGTGCGAGCCCGTTCCGTCTCGCATGCCAGCGAGATCGACGCCGCCCTCGCCGCGCGGCGGCGGGCCAGCTTTTCCGAAACAGCCTTTTTGTCAGAAAAAAATATCGCAGCGAGAACCGCGGGAACCGCGGTAATCACACGAAGCAGCTGTGAATGTGAAGCCGCCTCGCCCACAATCGCGACCGCAAGCATCAGTGCAGCGACCGCGGCAGCCGCGAAGAAAGCGTTGATGGCGAGAATCTTGGTGACGGCGCGAAAGCTTGCTCCCACATCTACCATCACGCGTGCAATGAATGCCCCCTCCACCGCCCCCGCTCCGGGGCGGGCGATTGTCAGACGGGCATTCGCTGCGAGCATGTCCGCATTATACGAAATCGCCCGCGCACGCGCAAGCCCGCGCACGCGCGAAGCGGTGCGCGAAGGCCTCTTTTTTGTAACAGTGTGTAACAGCCCGTTACAGCAGGTTGCCGATCAGCAGACCCAAAGCGACCCCGACCCCGGCACCGCCGGCGGCGGCGACAACGGCGAGGGTCTTCGCCGACTCGACTGTCGATTGCTGCTTCTCAAGAAAAGATTTAATGTCTTGTCGCTGATTAGAGAAAAAGCTCGTTACGTCAGTCTTGAGAGCGGCCACCGCTTGCGAGAAAAAACGGTCGCCCGCATTCATCAGCGCGCCGTCCACGCCCTCCATCGCGGCATTTTTTATTCGGTCCGCCCTCGTTTGACTCATGAACTCACTGAAAATTTCGCGTACCGCTGAAGCGGACTCTTCAACAGCCGCACCCTTATTTGCCAAACTCTGACTAGATGTCTTAATCAGCGCGGCGGCTTGTTGCACTTCATCAATTGCGGTCGTTGTGGCTTGCCGAACCTCGTCAATTGAGCTTTTAACGCTCTCTTTAAATGTATCAACGACCCCTCGCTGGAAATTTTCTGTAAGATTTCCGTGTTTGACGACAGAAATTTGCGCCACCATCGCGGCCACGGTCCACGCGGGATCGGCTTCATCAATTTCGGCGGCGCGCTTTTTGATTTCCTCGTCAGAAATTTGCTCAAGAACGATGGACTTCATCGACTTCATCGGCTACATCTCCGGGTTGGGTTGCGTTACGTTAGATTAGAGGTTTCGGAAGAAATAATTCTCCCGACGCCTCTACATCCTGCGGATCCACAAAACCTCAACGATTTGCGAAAGCATTATGCGATTTGCGAAAGCATTATGAAAACCGATCATCACGCTCTTTTGGAGTCAATTCAGTCAGCTATTTTGAGCTGCGGCACACAAGAAGCCGCGCGCATCATTTTTTCGCAGGGTTATGGCTTGTCAGACGCACTATTTTTTCTGACGGATACTGGCGAGCTGACGTGGAAACAGGCGATTGCCGCGATTCAGGCCGCAACAAATTGCGCTTTTACTGACGCGGAAATTGCGCGCGCCATCGAAGCGGTCATTAGCAGGGTTATCGGACGCGGGGACGACGCGAAAGCAAGAGCAATCGCGATTCTGATGACTGCGCGGGAAGAGAATTTGCGCGAAATGACGCTCGATGAGATTGCGCGCTACTATGCAGCCGTTGCCGGCCTGGGGGTCGACTTGTCAGACGATGAAATCGTCGACGACTTGATTAACGCAATGGGTGTATCACGCGAGCAAGCGATAGACGCGCTCGAATTTTTGCGCGAAGAGCGCGATCGAGAGCAAAGTCGACTTGCCCATTGAATAAAAAATCAAATCCCCGCCTAGGCGGGGATTGCTTTTGGTCGGGTTGATTTAGTGTAGCAGCGGTTCCGGCGCACGCAGCCGCCCCATCGAGATGTCCTCTTGGCTGATGAAGTTGTTTTCCAGCACTGGCGACAGCGCTTGCCGGGCGCCGGCGAGGAAGCGACGGATGTACAGCGACATGACCGGCATGTTTTGTCGCGCGCACAACTCGGAAATCCGCGCTTCGGCTTGGTCCTGGACATAGCGAATCGCCTGCTGTCCGGGCAGCGCCGGGAACGCGGCGATGCTGACCGCGCGGGTCTGCTCATGCGCGACCACCGCGTCTTGAATGCGCTGCAGCAGCGTCGGCGCCTTCGTCGCCCCGGGGAGGAACTCTTGTGCAAGCAAGAGCGTGTTGCGGGCGTTCTTGCCTACTCCGTCAAACGCAATCTCGACCGCCCGGTCGATCGAGCGCTGTTCTGTGCCGCAGGAAATGACGGCATGGATCCTCGCCTCTCCGTGCATCAGCATACTCGTGAACACCTCCGGGTCTTTGTCCAGCGTCTGCCCAGCCCCCGCCGGAAGATTGATCACCATGACTTCGGCATCTTCACTGATGCCCTCTTGCACGACGCGGTCGAGGTCGAGCAGCGCGTCTGCGTAGCCGTCGGGGTTGGCGAGGCTCAGCTCAATGACGCGCTCGCAGTGCTTGCCCATGCGCGCGGCTACGTCCCGGTTGGAGAGATCCCCCTCGATCAGCCACGTCCGCTTGCCGGACAGCAGCGCGAGATCGACGAGCGCGTTGGAGACCATCGACTTACCGATGCCGCCCTTTTCACCATGCGAAATAAAGATGTCCACAGAAAGCTCCTTTCAGGAAGAGAAAGAGGAAAGAACACACACCCTCTACAGAGGAACCGCGAGAAATATTCACTTGCCGGCAACCACCTCCCACATCCCGAAATTGAACACATTGCTGACGCCGGAGAACCTGCCGGTGAGATGGGGGTTGTCCTGAAGCTTAGAGAGCAGGCGGTCCGGAATCTGGAAAACGTTCATTTCTATCTGTATGCACGCGAGCAGGCGGCGCCAGTTTTCTCGCGCCATCAGTAAACGATCCACCAGGGCGTCTTCGGCGTGATTCTGATATTGGCTGATCAGTGCGGGATCAACAGACTTGCCATCCCTGGCCGCCTGCCGAAAGATTTCAATCTGTGCCGCGAGACCGCGCTGGATGTTTCTCGCGATTTCACGGGTTTGCTGTGGCGTCCAGCGGGTGAAGAACCCTTGCCCGCCTTGGCCGATGCCACGCTCTTGCAGGTGTTGCATGAGCAGCGCGCGCACCTCCGGCGGGAACTGGAAAGCCTTCCCCGACGACTTCCAGTTGACCTCATTGACCACCTGCACCGCCGGCGGCACGACCTCGAAAGGCAGATCCTCGCCATCGATCGGGTCACAGAAACGCGGCTCCAGCGGCCCTTGCAGCACCGGATGCACGGGCCACGGCTCGGGCACGAGGAAGGTCTGAATCCCTTCGGAGAGCTTTTCCCGGGCCGCGCGCTCGGCCCGACGGCGTTCCTCGGCAGCGCGCTTTTCTGCCAGGGCGTCCGGTGACGGCGCGTAAGCCGAACGGGGCGCGGCCACCGGGGCCGGCGCGGGCGCGACGCTCGCAGAAGCCACTACCGGCGCGGCCGCCGCCACGGCGGGAGCCGGCACGGGCGCGGAGGCAGGAGCCGGGAAAGCAAAAGAAGCGGCAGGGCCCGGAGCCGGCGAAGCGGTCACCGGCGGGGCCACGGGTGCGGGCGGGGGCGACGCCACAGCGGGAAATGACGCAGCAAGTGCGGCAGCAGGCGAAACCTTGTCCTGCACCACGCCTCTTTTGAGCAAGCGGAAGTAGGCCCGCTCGATCGTTTCTCGCTTGACCCCGTGCAGAGGCGAGCGCGGCGAGCTCGACAGAATCGTCGTGATCGAGCGAATGCTCTTGCCGCTCCTGACCAGATCCTGAATCGCAGGCAGCAGCGCCATCAGCTCTTGGTTGATACGGCTTCGATAGCGGCTTGCCGAATCTTCGGCCAGCTCACGAAGAAAATCATCGTTGGGATTCATGGCAACCTTCCTTGGCAACAGCGCGGCGGAAGAGCTTTTGGACCGCGCGGGCGCCCTTGTCGTCAGCAATTGGCACACCAAGCCGTTGGGACAGCCACGGCATCAAATCGGACCAGGCGGCACCGGCGGCGCGCAAGCGCTCGATTTCCGGCACCAGACGCCGCATCTTGTCCACCTTACTTTCGGTTTTTTCCTCCCGTGACCGATGCCGGAAGAAGCGGCGGCGCAGCGCAACAAGCGACGAGCCACCCAAAACAGGAACGGCAGCACACCCCGCCAGCAAAGCGTCTTGCAGCGTGCAGCCCCGCGCCAGTGCCGCGCGGACGGCGGCGGCGAACTGACGGTTTTGGTCGGCTTTCAGTCTCACCATTCCAGTCTTAAGTCGTTGTTACGTCTTCACTTTGCCGGTTTTTTCCGCTTTTCAGTCGGCTTTCTGCCGTGCCCTGTCATCGTTACTGCGGTACTAAGTCATCACTACGCCGGTGTCTGTCTGTACTATCCGCGGTTTTTATACAGTGTTTTGTCCTTGCTGTCAACTACTGTCGGTTGTCAGTCGTACCTGTCGCGGTGTTTTGACCGTATGTTGACACGCTACGCCTGTTTTCCGTCTTATCAATGTCTTCTTTTAGCCTGTTTTCACCCGGTACTACGTCGTCTTTTTGTCAGTGTTTGTCAGTATCGGGGCAGCGCCCTTGCGGTCACTCGTTCCCGCGAATGTCACCTGTGTCCCGAATACCAGTGCAAGGTAGGGGCGCCAGGCGCTTGTCGCGCCTTCCCGCCCGGTGATTCGCGGCCCCCCGCGGGGGCGGCTCATCAGTCAGGGCACAGCCCCGACACCCCGGTCCCTGAGCGGCGCGCACCTCGCGGGTAGCGTTACGCTGTAACGCCCTTCCCTGTCCCGGCCCGGGGCCGGGGTGCACAAGGCTGCCGGATGTGCCTCGCGCGCCACGGGCCCCTGCCCCCTCTTCTTGCTTTCCTGCTGCCCTACCCCGCCCGTTCCTGTGCACATAGCCGTCGCGCTCAAGCCGCTTGCTGACAAGCTTTCAAAGCTCAAGCACAGCAAAAGCGCTGCGCGAGCGATCTTGCGCGAGACCTTCCGTACTCTCGCCCAAGAAAAAAGCCCCTCTCGGGAGGGGCATGAGGGGAAGGAGGTTTCGATCACCCCCGCAGTGAAGCGGGGAAAGCTAAGCGGTGTCCCCACGCGCTCGGGGATGGACACGTTCACCCCCGCCGGGAGGCGGGGAAGCCCGATAGCCGATTGAGGTCGAGTTAGACATATCGTCCACCCCCGCTACGCGGGGAAGCCAGATCTCAACCGGCGCACGAATTTTAGCACAGCCGAAACACACCTGCAAGCCCTGGCGGGCACCGGGCCCGCGGTTATTTCTTCCCGTTCCTCTACCTGATGTGCGGCGGACGGCGTGTCAACGTCTCTGCGCGCGTGCCGCGTGCCGCACGCACAGTTCGTTCAAAACAACAGGAGCTTCATCATGACCACACCGTCCGTCGTCAACGTCTTTCACGTCGAACAAAAATCGGTCCTCGCGGCATTTCTTTTGACATTCTTTTTCGGCCCGCTGGGCCTGCTCTACGCGACCGTCACCGGCGGCGTGATCATGATCGCGGCTTTTCTCGCAATCGGCGTGTTGAGCTTTTTGACCCTCGGCATGGCCTCGATTCTCGTGCTACCCGCCTGGATTATTTGTGTTGTGTGGGGCGTCATGGCGGCGAGCAAAGCGAAGCCGCGCGTGATCGAGTGGCGTTAAGCCTCATGTCTTACAGCACCGCGTCCGCGAGCAGGCGCGAAGCGCACGAGCGCTACATCACGCACTCGCTCCAGTGCCCCCGCTGCACTGCGGCGGGCCAAGGCTACGGGGTGCGATGTCCCGAGGGCGAGGCGCTGTGGCGCGCGTATTTCGAGTTTTTTGTGAAAGAGGGTTTGCCACAGTTGCCACGAAACTGGTGGAACATAGACGGGAACATAGACGAAAACGAAAGGAGTTCATCATGAAAAAGCACATCATCGCACTTGCGCTTACTGTCAGTGCAGCTGCTGTTAACGCGGGCGCAGCCGTGTCGTTTTATTGCAACGGTTATTATCCCGCGGGACGTGTGACGCTTTCAATTTCAGACGCCGGTCATCCAGGTTTTGTGGCCGTCGTTGCCGAAGCCCAATCCGGTGAAGGCGGCGCATTTCTTTCATCTAGCGGCGAATGGGTTTACGACCGCATGCCTTGGCGGCATGAATACCAAGAATTCGCTTCGCTACCGGCGTCGATATCGATTGATTTTTGCATTCCAGCGATGACGTATGAAGAGTACGGTGGTGAACGTCTTAGCTGCAACGCATCTATGACATCGGCTTTTTCCGCCGGCGCGAAGTTATGGGTGACATGGGGCGCCTTAACGCCCGAAATTCAGGCGGATGTCGATCAGCGCGAGGCGACGTTCCAGGCACGCAATGCGCGCTTGATTGCCGCAGGCAAAGAGCCGCGCACCTTTGATAAACAGCGCTGGATCGAGTCCGCCATTTTGCGTGATGCCCGCCAAAAGAATGCTCAGTATGTCGGCGAGGTTCCCTACATTGATTGCACGCCGCCGGATTATGGTAGCTAAAAAGAGCGGAAATAGGGCGCGATATTTCTTCCCGTTCCTCTATACAGCATGAACGCAACACCAGCACAAGACTTCAGTCGTCTGCTCACCGCACAGCGCGCAGGGTTCGATGACTTCCTTTTACGCCCGCATGAAGTGCGGGCGATTCTCGGCGTCTCAAAAAGCACGCTCTACCGCATGATCGAGCGAGGCGAATTGCCGCCACCGCAGACGATCAGCCTGCGGTGTGTTGGTTGGCGGCGGTCGGTTATCGAGAAAAAGCTCGGGGCAGCATATGAAAACGCTCGTGATTGACGGCATGTTTCGTCTACGCGTACCGTCACATGTTCACTTTAGCGATGGCGACCTGGACACGATCAAGCGCGATATTGCCGCGATCTTGGACGAAACACTTTCGATGAAAAGCGCACGCATCGCGCTTGCCAATCTACGTTTTACGCTTGAACGGGCTCAAATTGAGCCAGCCGAGATAGAGCTTTTTGCTCAGCAACTTTTTGCTTATCGCGCTTCGCTGACTTCGCGCGCTTCGCTGACTTCGCTGATTTATTCGTAACGCAAGGAGCGTAAAAGTGAGAGCGATAAAATCCGCCAAGGTCGTTATTTGTTTTCTGACGGCCCTTTTTTTCGGTTTGCCTGCTTTCGCCGAAAGCAGGGACGACATAGGTGGCCGCGTAACCGTGGGAGTGCACATTGCAAGCGTTCACTCTTCCGCGGGCTTCAACAATTTTAATCCAGGTCTGTACATAAAGAGTAAAGAAGGGTGGACTGGGGGATTTTATCGAAATTCCGTGAGAAAAATGTCTTTCTACGCCGGCAAGCACTTTGAGGCCGAAAGCGAGAGCGGGAGGCTGGCTATTGGTCTAACCCTCGGCTTCGTCACGGGTTACACGGGTTACGATGATATTGCCAGAATTTCTAGGGGCAAACTGACGCTTTTAGCAGTTCCCTCAATCCGGGTCTCCATTGCAGATGATGTTTCACTTCGCGCCGGGATCATTCCGAATATCGGCGGAATCGTGGGGTCAAGCGTGATCCATTTTGCTCTCGAAAAGTCCTTTTGACTTTCTCTCTTGAAAAGGAAGTTGAAAAATGAAGACTTTCAAAATCGATCATCAGCGCGGGCGCTTCATTTTTCTCGTGGACTACGAGCACAAAGACTTTGCTAAAAGCTCGGGTTTTTCCTGGGATCGTGACTTAAAGGTTTGGTGGAGTACATCTAGCGATTGCGTGGAACGCGCGCTCAACATTCCGGGTATCACAGTCAAGCTGAGCGATTCAGCGCAAGCCGCACTGGAAAAAGCCAAGGAAAGCCGCGAGCTTTCTCGCGCGGCGGCGCTTGACAACCCTTCGATTAAAATTCCGGCGCCAGACGGTTTGAATTATCTGCCCTACCAAAAAGCCGGCATCGCTTACGCGATGGGGCGCACATCGACGCTCATCGCTGACGAAATGGGGCTTGGAAAAACGGTGCAGGCGATAGGCGTCATCAATGCCGACCAAAGCATCAAGTCGGCGCTTGTGATCGTTCCTGCCTCTTTGAAATACAACTGGCGACGCGAAGCAGAAAAGTGGCTCGCCCGCGACCTGACCGTTGGCATCGCCGACGGCAAAAACTTCCCCGACACGAATATCGTCATTTGCAATTTTGAACAAGTCAAGAAGTTCAATACGGAGATCAAATCTCGCACGTGGGACGCGCTCATCGTTGACGAGGCGCACTACCTCAAAAATTCCAAAGCGGAGCGCACAAAACTAATTCTCGGCGATCAAGAGCACGCGCCGATTAAGGCCGGTCGAAAGATTTTTCTGACCGGAACACCGATTCTGAATCGTCCGATCGAGCTGTGGCCGCTCGTGCACGCCATCGATCCCAACGGGCTGGGCAGGAGCTGGAAATACTTTGCAATGCGCTACTGTGATGCACAGCAAACCCGATGGGGTTGGGATACGTCGGGCGCGTCGAATTTGCCCGAACTGCAGCAGCGCATGCGCGAGTCGTTTATGGTTCGGCGTCTCAAGGCGGACGTGTTGCAGGAGCTTCCGGACAAGCGTCGCAACGTCTTCGTGATCGAGCCCGACGGTAAAGTGCGGGATTTACTCAAGCAAGAGTCAGAAATCGCACAAGCGATGGACGATGCAGCCGCCGCGACTGCAAAAGAAATCGCGCGGGCGGAAATCGAGGGCGACATGGAGACATTTCAGAAGGGCATTCATGCACTCAAAGACGGACTCAAGCCGCAATTTGATCAGATGTCAAAAGTTCGGCACGCGCTCGCCATGGCGAAAGTGGAGCCGGTGATTTCTTGGATCAGGGATCAGGAGCCGGAAAAGCTAGTCGTCATGTGTCATCACAAAGAAGTCGCCGAAGCGATTGCGAAGGAATTTGGTCCTGAGGCCGTTTGTGTAACGGGCGAAACGTCTATTGCGAACCGCGACGCTGCGGTTCAAAAATTCCAAAATACCAAGGATGTGAAACTGTTTGTCGGCACAATCGGCGCCGCAGGGGTTGGCTTAACACTTACAGCCGCATCCGACATTGCGTTCGCCGAGATGGACTGGACACCCGGGAAAGTGTTGCAGGCTGAAGACCGCGTGCACCGCATCGGGCAGAAAAACGCTGTCAATGTCACTTATCTCGTTTTTGACGGCACGCTGGAATCGCATATCGCGAAAACCATGGCGCACAAGATCGACGTGATTTCGCAGGGTCTTGACAAAGAAGGGGAAATTGACCTCAGCGCGATCCCCATTCAGCAAGGCCAGCAGCAACGCGGCAGCACCGCGATTCAGTTGCTCAGCCGATTCAGTGCCGCCGGTAATGATGAAAAAATCGCGCAGCGCAAAGCAGAAAACGAACGCATTGCCGCGCGCATTACGTCGGAGCAAATTCAAGTCGTACACAGCGCAATCAAATCAATTGCCGAAGCAGACCGCGACCGGGCACTCGCGAAAAACGACCGGGGGTTTTCGAAAGCGGATTCGGAGTTTGGTCACGAGCTTGCGTCCGCCGAAACGCTCACGCCGCGGCAGGCCGCGGTTGCCGCTCGGCTTGCATACCGCTATCGCGCGCAGCTTGACGCTGACACCGTTGAAAAAATCAAGGAGGTGCTGGATTTTGGCAAAGAGCAGCCGCAGGCGGTTGAAAAGCCTCGCGGCAAGCAAAAGGCGGCGGAAGTGGAGATGGATTTCTGACGGAGTTCATCATGGGACATGGACTCGAAAGCGATGAGTACATCGCGCAAATGAAAAGAGTCTGGGGTGGGTGTGCGCCCGTCGAAAATCTTTGTGATCGAGTTCGCCGGCAAAGGCGACCCGTTTTTCGGCGGGGATGCAAGCGACCGGATTCTGTGCAAAGACGGGGTTTTCCGTGAAGCGCCCGCCGAGCTTGACAAAGCCGCATTCAGGACGATCGAGGAAGCGCGGGATGCAGCAGTGAAGGCATTAAATCGCCGGGAAAATGCAGTGCTTGGCGCGATACCGGTTTGGGAAAAAGAAAAGGTGAAAGAAAAGCGTAAAGGTTGGGATTTGGAATTGTAAAATTCAACGGCATCAGGGGGCTTCGGCCCCCTCTTCTTGCTTTCCAGCCCACCCCCAGCCTCACCGACCCTCACGCAGCCCATCCAGATAGTCCGCCCACGCCTGCATCATGCACCGGCGCTCGTCCAGGTACTTCGTGCGGTTGTAAGCACGCCCGAGCGGGTCGGGCACGCTGTGGGCAAGCTGGTGTTCGATCACTTCGGGGGCAAAGCCCAGGCGCTCAGCGAGCAGCGTGCGCGCCACCGCCCGCCAGCCGTGGCCGGTGAGTTCCGTCTTGGTGTCGATGCCAAGCCGCCGCAGCAAGGCGTTGACGGCCATGTCGCTCATCGGTCGGTCACGGCTTCGCTCGTTGGGGAAGGCCCATTCGCCGCGCCCCGTGACGGCGTGCAGATCGCGCAGCAAGGCCAAGGCTTGGCGAGAGAGCGGCACCAGGTGTTCGACGCCGGTTTTGCTCGCGGTGTAGCGCCACTCGGCGCGCTCGAAGTCGACATCCGACCAGCGCATCGTTCGCAACTCGCCCGGACGCACGAAGACGTAGGGCATGAGGCGCACGGCGGTGACGACCGGGAAAGTGCCTTTGGCCGCGTCGAGCATGCGCAGGATTTCGCCGACGGTCTTGGGGTCGGTTGGAGCGGGGAAGTGGCGAACGGGGGGCGTCATGAGCGCGCCGGCCAGCGCCGCTGTCGGATCCATCGTCGCGCGGCCTGTCGCGACGGCGTAACGCGCGACTTGGCCGATGTATTGCTTGACGCGATGGGCGGTTTCCACCGCCCCGCGCGACTCAATCCGGCGCAAGAGCGCCAGCACTTCCGGCGGGGTGATGTCGGCCACGGGGCGCTGCCCGATGACGGGCAGCACGTCTGTTTCGATGCGTCGCCAGATCAGCAGCCCGTAGTCGGGCGTCCACTTGCTACGGTTGCGCTCCCACCACTCGCGGGCGATGGCCTCGAAGGTGTTGTGCGCGGCTTCTTTGTCCTCGCGCCGCGCTTGTGAGGGGTCGATGCCTTGGGCCAGGAGCTTGCGCGCTTCGTCGCGCCGCTCACGGGCATCGCGCAGGCTGACATCGGGATAGGCCCCGAGGCCCAGCATCTTCTCTTTACCGCCGAAGCGGTAGCGAAACCGCCAGAGCTTGGAGCCGTTGGGGTTGACGAGCAGCGCCAGGCCCCGCTCGTCGGTGAGTTTGTAGGGCTTGTCCAGTGGACGCGCCGTCCGGATCTTGGTGTCGCTCAGTGCCATGGTGTCTCCCGTACCCTTGGAGGTCGTACCCGCAGGGTCGGATGATACCCGCGCCCATACCCACATTCAAAACGGGATGCAGTGGCACCGCGCGGGACTTTGTGAGACCAAAAAAGCGCGGTAAATCAGCGACTTAGCAATGAAAAACCCCGCAGGGCGAACCATGCGGGGTACTGTGAAACTTATCTGGTGGTGGAGCTGGGGGGAGTCGAACCCCCGTCCGCAGGCCTTCTTCGCGCAGTTCTACATGTGTAGCCGTCTGTTTGAGGTCTCACCCAGGCGGTTGCGCAGCGGCACGCCACTGCCTGGGCCAGCAACCTGGAATCTCATCCCGTGGCAGGTTGCCCACCGCGAGACCAGCCGATGCAGATGCCCTTGCTGCCGGAAGGTCTTTCAACCCCCGCGGCCCGGCCTATCGGCCGACCGGTGCAAGGCTCGCCGAATCAGGCGGCGAGAGCGAAACGTTCGTCGTTCGCAGTTACTTTTTTGCTGTCGTTTTACGAGGTCACAGCACCTCGACATGCCCTGCTGCGAGCCCGTACCCACGTCGAAACCAGTACAGCCCCGTATGACCTTAGTTTAAGGCACTTCGGAAAAGTTCAACCCTTCGGGCCTGCCGAGGCCTGGCCCGTGGCGGTGGCCCGCCACTACCGCACTGCCAGAGCGTCTAAAAGTTCCAGCGGCGTCTCGATGATGAGGTCGGCCCCCCAGGTAGTGACATCGGCGTCCACGCCCAGGTAGCCGTAACGTACCGCCACGGTGGGCATACCGGCGGCGCGCCCAGCGACGATGTCACGCTCGTCATCACCCACATACACGCATACCTGGGGAGCCAGGCCCAGGCGGCGAGCCGCCTCCAGCAGCGGCGCCGGGTGCGGCTTGGCGTGCGGGGTGGTGTCGCCGCCGACGACGGTGGCAGCGTCTGCCAGCTCAGGCAGCGCCGCGGTCAAGGGCAACGCGAATCGCTCCACCTTGTTGGTGACGATGCCCCACGGCACACCGGCGCGACGCAGGCCATCGAGCAACGCGGGCACACCGTCGAACGGTCGGGTGCGCCGCAGCATCACCTGCGCGTATGTCTCCAGATACTCGCGGCGCAACGGCTCGAACTCCGGGTGTTGCGGTGTGACGCCGAAGGCCGCTTCGATCATGCCGCGCGCGCCGCTGCTGGCACGCGGCCGGTAGAATGCGTCGTCCAACGGCGCCAAGCCGCGGCGCTCACGCATCAGGTTGGCGGCATGCCCCAGGTCGGCGGCGCTGTCCACCAGGGTGCCGTCGAGGTCGAACAAGACGGCACGTACGGTCAGCCGCTGCGCCTTCATGCCGACTCCCGCTGAGTGGCGCACAAATAATTCACACTGGTGTCTTCACACAAACGATAGCGGCGTGTCAGAGGGTTGTAGGTCAAGCCTTTGAAACTCCGTACCTGCAGGCCAGCCCGACGCGCAAACGCCGCCAACTCGCTGGGCCGAATGAACTTGCGATATTCGTGCGTGCCGCGCGGCAGCAAGTGCAGCACATACTCGGCGCCCACGATGGCGAACAAAAACGACTTTGGATTGCGGTTGAGCGTGGAGAAAAAGACCCAGCCGCCGGGCTTGACCAGCGCCGCACATGCCTGCACCACCGAAGCCGGGTCGGGCACGTGTTCTAGCATCTCCATACAGGTGACGACATCGAAGGCCGCCGGCATTTGCGCAGCCAGTGCCTCGGCACTGGTACAGCGGTAGTTGACACCGCTGACCTGTTGCTCCAGCGCGTGTAACTGCGCCACCTTCAGTGGTTTTTCAGCCAAATCGATGCCCAGCACCTGCGCACCCTGGCGGGCCATGGCTTCGGCCAAAATGCCCCCGCCACAACCGACATCGAGCACCTGACGCCCTCGCAACGGCCCCGCCAATCCTTCGATCCAGCCCAGCCGCAGCGGGTTGATCTCGTGTAGGGGGCGGAATTCACTGTCCGGATCCCACCAACGGTGGGCCAGTTCGGAAAACTTGGCCAGTTCGGCCGCATCGGCATTCAACGGCGCTTCCATAAGTGATGCTCCCATAGGGTAATTATCGCCCCTGGCGGCCCGCCCACCGCCTTGGCCAAAAAGAAAAGCCCCGCTTTGGGCGGAGCTTTGGCGCAAAAGCCGGGACCAGATGGGCGCGGCATGAAGAGGGTGCCGCGACGAACGCACCGGGAGCCGATCCCGATGCGCGCCCTTCCGGTGCCAATACCGATCAGCGGGTGCCAACCACTTCCACTTCCACGCGGCGGTTCTTGGCGCGACCTTCACGCGTGCGGTTGTCCGCCACCGGTTGGGTCTCGCCCTTGCCTTCGGTGTAGATACGGTTGGCCTCCACACCCTTGCTGACCAAGTAGGCCTTGACCGCAGCGGCGCGCCGCTCGGACAGCTTCTGGTTGTAGCCCTCTGGCCCGGTGGCATCGGCGTGACCAACGGCAATGACGACCTCGACCTTGATGCCCTTCATCTTCTCGACCAGATCATCCAGACGGGCCTTGCCTTCGGGCTTGAGCACCGCCTTGTCGAAGTCGAAGAAGGTCTCGGCAGCGTAGGTCACCTTGGCCGGTGCAGCCGGAGCCGGAGCCGGAGCCGGCGCGGGGGCCGGGTCGGGCGCCGGCGCCGCCGCAGGAGCCGGGGCAGGTGCTGGAGCCGGCGCGGGGGCCGGAGCAGGAGCAGGAGCAGGAGCCGGGGCAGCGACGATCGCGCCGTCACAACCCTTGGCGGCGGTCGCCGGCGTCCAGCTCGAATTGCGCCAGCACAGCTCGTTGGTGCCGTTCTTCCACACCAAGTCGCCCGTGCCGTTGCGCCAGTTATCGATGGTTTGGGCGCCCGCCCCTGCGCTCATGGCCGCGGTGGCAAACAAGGCCGCAATCTTGCTCCATTTGTTCATTCTGTACCTCTGGGTCTGTGTGGTGGAGGAAAACAACTCAGCAGACCGCGGGGACGAAACCCTGGCCGCCTGTTTATTATTGTGCCATACACGGCGAGTCTGCCAAGCCCCCAGGGGACACGCCGAACGACATTGCCGCGATTCCTCCTTGCGCTTGTCGCAGGAGCGCAAAACGGCGATTCGACATCGGCTCCTGGGGCACGGCCCGCGCGCCTGGCATCGGCGCCCGCCCGGGACGGCACCCGAGTTTCTTACAATAGTTCAGTTTCGTGTGCGTTGAGGCGCACCCTGCCCGCGTATTTTTCACCCCGGCAGCGCGCGTCGCTGTCCCTTCCGCCCTCGGGGCGGCGCGTCCATGACCGCTTTTGCCAAAGAAACCATTCTCGTCAGCCTCGAAGAGGAAATGCGCCGCAGCTACCTCGATTACGCGATGAGCGTGATCGTGGGGCGCGCGCTGCCCGACGCCCGCGACGGCTTGAAGCCGGTACACCGGCGCGTGCTGTACGCGATGCACGAACTGGGCAACGACTGGAACCGCCCGTACAAAAAGTCGGCGCGCATCGTCGGCGACGTCATCGGTAAATACCATCCACACGGCGACAGCGCGGTGTACGACACCATCGTGCGCATGGCGCAAGATTTTTCCTTGCGCCACATGCTGGTCGATGGCCAGGGTAACTTTGGCTCGGTGGATGGCGACGGCGCAGCCGCCATGCGCTACACCGAGATCCGACTGTCCAAGATCGCCCACGAGATGTTGGCCGACATCGACAAGGAAACGGTCGATTTCGGCCCGAATTACGACGGCAGCGAACGCGAGCCGCTGGTCCTGCCGACACGACTGCCCAATTTATTGGTCAACGGGGCGGCCGGCATCGCGGTGGGTATGGCCACCAACATCCCGCCGCACAACCTCAACGAGGTGGTGGACGCCTGCCTGCACCTGCTGGCGCACCCGGACGCCTCGGTGGATGACCTGATGACTTTCATCCCGGCACCCGACTTCCCCACCGCCGGCATCATCTACGGCGTCCAAGGGGTGCGCGAGGGCTACCGCACCGGGCGCGGGCGCGTGGTCATGCGCGCACGCTGCCATTTCGAGGATATCGACCGCGGCCAACGCCAGGCCATCATCGTCGATGAGATTCCCTACCAGGTCAACAAAAAGGTGCTGCTGGAGCGCATCGCCGAGCTGGTGCGCGACAAGCGTATCGAGGGCATCAGCCATATCCAGGACGAATCGGATAAGTCCGGGATGCGGGTGGTCATCGAGCTCAAGCGCGGCGAAGTGCCCGAGGTGGTGCTGAACAACCTGTACAAGCACACGCAGCTACAGGACACCTTTGGCATCAACATGGTGGCGCTGGTCGACGGCCAGCCCAAACTGTGCAACCTGAAGGAGCTGCTGGAGATATTCTTGCAGCACCGGCGTGAGGTGGTGACGCGCCGCACGGTGTACGAACTGCGCAAGGCACGCGAGCGCGGCCATGTCCTCGAAGGCCTGGCGGTGGCCCTGGCCAATATCGACGAATTCATCCGCATCATCCGCGAAAGCCCAACCCCCCCGGTGGCCAAGGCCGAGCTGATGGCGCGCCGCTGGGACAGCGCGCTGGTGCGCGCCATGCTCACGCGCACGCGCTCCGACGGCAGCGTGGTCAACGCCGACGACTATCGCCCCGAGGACCTGCCGCGCGACGCCGGCCTGCAAGCCGACGGCCTGTACGCTTTGTCGGAGACCCAGGCGCAAGAGATCCTGCAGATGCGGCTGCAGCGCCTGACCGGCTTGGAGCAGGACAAGATCATCACCGAATACAAAGAGGTGATGGCCCATATCGACGACCTGCTCGACATTCTGGCCCGCCCCGAACGCGTCACCGCCATCATCGCCGAGGAGCTGCGGACCATCCGCGCCGAATTCGGCCAGACCCCCGAAGGCGCACGCCGTAGCCAGATCGAGCACAACGCACAGGAACTCGACACCGAAGACCTGATCACCCCGCAAGACATGGTGGTGACGCTGTCGCACGCGGGCTACATCAAAGCGCAGCCGCTGTCGGAGTACCGTGCGCAGCGCCGCGGCGGGCGCGGCAAGCTGGCCACCGCCACCAAAGAAGACGACTGGATCGACCAGCTCTTCATCGCCAACACGCACGACTGGATCCTGTGCTTTTCCAACCGTGGGCGACTGTACTGGCTCAAAGTGTGGGAAGTGCCCGCCGGCTCGCGCGGCTCGCGCGGGCGCCCCATCGTCAACATGTTCCCGCTGGCCGAGGGCGAAAAGATCACCGTCGTGCTGCCGCTGACGGGTGAATTCCGCAGCTTCCCGCCCGACCACTATGTGTTCATGGCCACCGCCCAGGGTGTGGTCAAGAAGACGGCGCTGGAGGAATTCGCCAACCCGCGCAAGGCGGGCATCATCGCCGTCGATTTGGACGAAGGCGACTATCTGATCGGCGCCGCGCTGACCGACGGACGGCACGACGTGATGCTGTTTTCCGACGGCGGCAAGGCGGTGCGCTTCGATGAGAACGACGTGCGCCCGATGGGGCGCCAGGCGCGCGGCGTCAAGGGCATGACGCTGGAGGAAGGCCAGCGCGTCATCGCCATGCTGGTGGCGGAAGACGAGACGCAAAGCGTGCTGACCGCCACTGAAAACGGCTACGGCAAGCGCACCCCCATCAGCGAGTACACCCGCCACGGCCGTGGTACCAAGGGCATGATCGCCATCCAGCAAAGTGAGCGCAACGGCCGCGTGGTGGCCGCCACGCTGGTGCGCCCGGAAGACGAAATCATGCTGATCACCGACCGCGGCGTGCTGGTGCGCACGCGCGTGGCCGAAATCCGCGAGTTGGGACGCGCCACGCAAGGGGTGACGCTGATCGCACTGGACGAAGGCGACCGCTTGAGCGGTCTGCAACGTATCGCCGATGATGACGCGGCCGCCAGCGAGGACGGCGGCAGCGCCAGCGGCACCGTGGCCGCACCCACCGACGCGAGCGCGTCCGAGGAATGAGCATGGGGCGTCCGTACAACTTTTCTGCGGGTCCGGCCACGATGCCGGAAGCGGTGCTGCAGCAAGCTGCTGCCGAAATGCTGGACTGGCACGGCAGCGGCATGAGCGTGATGGAAATGAGCCACCGCGGTGCGGCCTTCGGCGAGATTCTGGAGCGCGCCGAGCATGATCTGCGCACGCTGCTGGCCATCCCGCCGCATTTTCGGGTCCTGTTTTCGCAAGGCGGAGCGCTGGCGCACAATGCCATCGTGCCCCTGAACCTGGTGGGGCGGCGGCCTGCGCGCGTGATGGACTTCGTGGTCACCGGCGCCTGGAGCCAGAAGTCTGCGCAAGAAGCGGGCCGCTATGGCCAGACGCACGTGGCCGCCAGCACGGCCGACTGCGGCTTCACCACCCTACCCGATCCGGCCTCGTGGCGCCTGAGTGCCGACGCCAGCTATGTGCACCTGTGCAGCAACGAAACCATCCACGGGGTCGAGTTTCACACCCTGCCGGACTTGGCCGCGCTGGGCAGCGACGCACCGCTGGTGATCGATTTTTCCTCGCACGTGCTGTCACGCCCGGTGGATTGGACGCGCGTCGGCCTGGCCTTCGGTGGCGCGCAGAAAAACGTCGGCCCAGCCGGCCTGACGCTGGTGGTGGTGCGCGAAGACTTGCTCGGGCACGCCTTGCCGATTTGCCCCAGCGTGTTCGACTACCGCACGCTGGCGCAGGCGCACTCGATGGCCAACACGCCGCCTACCTATGCCATCTACATCGCTGGACTGGTGTTTCAGTGGGCACTGGCGCAGCGCGAAGGCGAACTCAGCGGTGTCGCGGCCCTGCAGGCACGCAACATTGTCAAGGCGCAGCGCTTGTACGATGCCATCGACCGCTCGTCCCTGTACGTCAACGAAGTCGATCCGGCGTGCCGCTCGCGTATGAACGTGCCGTTTTTTCTGCGCGGTGACGACGGCCAGCCGCTGCGCGATCCAGCGCACCCGCGCAACGTGGCCTTCTTGCGTGGCGCCCAGGAGCGGGGCTTGCTGCAGCTCAAAGGCCACAAGTCGGTGGGCGGCATGCGCGCCAGCCTCTACAACGCGATGCCGATGGCCGGTGTAGAGGCCCTCGTCGACTATCTGCGCGATTTCGAACGGCAAGCCTGAGCCTGCGCTGCCCGCGTTTCCTGACCGCGTGCCATGACCGAGCCCATCCCCCCCGCCACCGCCAATACAACGCCGCAGCGCACCGCCGCAGCCGTGGCGCCGCCGGCCGCGCCGGTGGCCAGCCCGCGCTTGCTGGCGCTGCGCGAGCGCATCGACGCGCTGGATCGCCAACTGTTGGCACTGCTCAATGAGCGAGCGCGGGTGGCCGAGGAAGTCGGCGCCGTCAAACGTGCCGAAGGCTCGCCCTTTTTTCGCCCGGACCGCGCCGCGCAAGTCATTGCCAACCTGCAAGCCCTCAACCCTGGGCCATTGCGCAACGATCACGTGGCCGCCATTTGGCGCGAGATCATGTCGGCGTGTCTGGCGCTGGAGGCGCCGCTGCGGGTGGCGGTGTTGGGGCCGGAGGGAACCTTCTGCGAGCAAGCCGCCATCGACCACTTTGGCAGCGCTGCCGATTTCATCTACTGCCCCAGCTTCGACGAAGTGTTTCACGCCACCGCTGCTGGCACGGCGCAATTCGGCGTGGTCGGGGTCGAGAACTCCACCGAAGGCGTCGTGGCGCGCTCGCTGGATTTGTTCCTGCGCTCACCGGTGCACATCGTCGGTGAGGTCAGCTTGCTGGTGCGGCACAATCTGTTGCGCCAGGAACCCAGCCTGGAAGGTATCGAGGTGGTGATGGCGCACCCGCAAGCGCTGGCCCAGTGCCAGGGCTGGTTGTCCACCCACTTACCGCACGCGGAGCGACGCGCCGTGGCCAGCAATGCCGAAGGCGCCCGCATGGTGACGCAAAACCCAGCCTGGGCCGCCATCGCCAGCGAGCGCGCCGCCGCCCAGTACGCGCTGCACATCGTCGCCCACGCCATTCAGGACGAGGCGTACAACCGCACGCGTTTTGCCGTCATCTGCCTGCCGCAGACGATGGCCATGCCACCGGCCAGCGGTCGCGATTGCACCAGTCTGGTGGTGTCGGTACCCAACCGTCCGGGGGCGGTACACGACCTGCTGCGCCCGCTGAAGGAGCACGGCGTGTCGATGACGCGCTTCGAGTCGCGCCCCGCCAAATCGGGCCAATGGGAGTACTATTTTTTCATCGACATCGCGGGCCATCCCACGCAGCCGCACGTCGCCGCCGCCCTGCAGGAGCTGCAGGGGTTGTGCGCGTTTTACAAAATGCTCGGTGCTTATCCGGTGTCGGAGTGATGCGGCCATGACAACACGGCTTTCCTCGGCCTGCCCAGGCCGGCATCCCGCACCGTGGCGCCCCAACCGGCACGCGCCCAGATGAGGGCCCTTTCCATGACGGCGGCGGACTTGGCGTCTCGTTCGACAGCAGCGGCCCACACCACGGCAGCGCCCCAGCCGGCTCCCCCCTGCCCCGCGTTCGAGCGTTTGGCCGTGCTGGGCTGCGGCTTGATGGGGGGGTCGTTTGCGCTGGCGGCCAAAGCCGCCGGCGTGGTGCGCCAAGTGGTGGGCTATGCCCGTTCGCCCGCTACCGTGCAGCGCGCCCGTGCGCTGGGCGTGATCGACGTCGCCGCCGCCTCGGCCGCACAAGCGGTGGCGGGGGCCGATTTGGTTTTGGTGGCGGTGCCGGTGGCCGCCACCGGCGAGACCCTGCAGGCCATCCGCGCCGAGGTGCCCGCCTCGGCACTGGTGATGGACGTGGGCTCGACCAAAGGCGACGTCGTGGCCGCGGCGCAGCGCCACTTTCATGACCGGCTGCCCCAATTCGTGCCCGCGCACCCGATTGCGGGCAAGGAGCGCGCCGGCGTGGAGCACGCCAGTGCGGACCTGTATCGCGGCTGCCAAGTGATTCTGACACCGCTGCCGCAGACCGATGGCGCCCACATCGAGCGTGCGCGTGCGCTGTGGCAAGCGCTGGGCGCGCGCGTGCGCCTCATGCGCCCCGAGGATCACGACGCCGCCTACGCCGCCGTGAGCCATTTGCCGCATTTGCTGGCATTCGCCGCCGTGCGCGCGCTGGCCCTGCAGCCGTCGGGGGCCACCTTTTTGGGCTTGGCCGGCCCTGGCTTTCGGGATTTCACCCGTATCGCCGCCAGTGACCCCGACGTCTGGCGCGATATCTTGTTGGCCAACGCCGAACAGGTGTTGCACCAGGCCCACGCCTTTCGCGCGGCGCTCGATGCCTTCGAGGCGGCGCTGCGGGCGCACGACGGCACGGCCCTGCGCACCATGATCGCCGAAGCCAGCCAGGTGCGCGCGCAGTGGGGCGCCGGCATCCATACCGCTGCTTCTCCGTCTTTCGCGCCATGTATCGAACCGCCTTCCTCGACATCCCGCCGCTGAGGCGCGCCGCCGGCCGTGTCCGCCTGCCCGGCTCCAAGAGCATCTCCAACCGGGTGCTGTTGCTGGCCGCCCTGTGCGAGGGTGAAACGACCATCGAAGATCTGCTCGACTCGGATGACACGCGCGTGATGCTGCAGGCGCTGGCGGCCCTGGGCTGCGAACTGCAGCCGCTGGACCCCACCACCGTGCGCGTGCGCGGACTGGCGGGGCGGCTGGCCGTGCCCAGCGCGCGCCTGTTTTTGGGCAACGCCGGTACGGCGATGCGACCGTTGACCGCGGCCCTGGCGGTGCTGGCCACGCGGCAGGGCGGGCGCTTCGAACTCTGCGGGGTGGCGCGGATGCACGAGCGCCCCATCGGCGACTTGGTCGATGCGCTGCGCCAGCTGGGTGCCGCCGTGCAGTACCTGGGGCGCGAAGGCTACCCCCCGCTGGCCGTGGGCTCAGGTGCGCCCGCCGGGCTGCACACCGCCGCGCCGATTCGGGTACGCGGCGACGTCTCCAGCCAGTTTTTGACCGCTCTGTTGCTGGCCCTGCCGCTGGCTGCCCAGACGCACGCCATCGTGATCGAGGTGGTCGGCGAGCTCATCTCCAAGCCCTACGTCGACATCACGCTGCGTCTGCTGCAGCGCTTCGGGGTCGCGGTGGAGCGCGAGGAATGGACGCGCTTCGTCATCCCCGCCGGCGCCCGCTACCGCTCCCCGGGCCGGATCGCGGTCGAGGGCGACGCCTCCTCGGCCAGCTACTTCATCGCCGCCGGGGCCCTGGCCGCCAGCGACGCCGCCGTCACCATCGAGGGCGTGGGGCTGGCCTCGATCCAGGGTGACATCCGCTTTGCCGACGCCGCCCAAGCGATGGGGGCGCACATCGAGGCCGAGGCCAACCGGCTGCACGTGCGGCGCGGCCGCTGGCCACTGCGCACGCTCGACCTCGATTGCAACCACATCCCCGACGCTGCGATGACGCTGGCGGTGATGGCCCTGTACGCCGACGGCCCGTCCACCCTGCGCAACATCGGCAGCTGGCGCGTGAAGGAGACCGACCGTATCGCCGCCATGGCGCATGAATTGCGCCAACTCGGCGCCACCGTCGAAGAAGGACCGGACTGGCTGCGCGTGCACCCCCTCGGCTTGGACGGGCGCGGCTGGCGTGCCGCGGCGCTGCGCACCTACGATGACCACCGCATGGCCATGTGTGGGTCGTTAGCGGCGTTCAACCCGGCGCACCTGCCGGTGCGCATCCTCGACCCACAATGCGTGGCCAAAACCTTCCCCGACTACTTCGAGACCCTGTGGACCGTGGTCGAGGCCGATGCGGCCGACATCCCCGTCATCTGCATCGACGGCCCCACCGCGTCGGGCAAGGGCACGCTGGCCGCTGCACTGGCCGAGCGCCTGGGCTACCATGTGCTGGATTCCGGCGCGTTGTACCGCGTGCTGGCGCTGGCTGCACAACGCGCGGGGCTGGCCACCGATGAGGCCGCCCTACTCGACCCCGAGGTGGCCCAGCGTCTGGGGGCGATGGCAGCGGCGCTACCGGTGCGCTTCGATGGCGGGCATTTGTGGCTGGACGACGGCGACGTAACCCAGGCGGTGCGCGCGGAGGCCGTCGGCATGGCCGCGTCGCGCATCTCGGCGCTGCCGGCCGTGCGCACTGGCCTGCTGGCCTTGCAACGCCGCTTCCGGCGCCTGCCCGGTCTGGTGGCCGATGGCCGCGACATGGGCACGGTGGTCTTTCCGGACGCGCCGCTCAAGGTCTTCCTGACCGCCAGCGCGGCCACACGCGCACGACGCCGCCATGAACAGTTGCGTGCACGCGGAGAAAATGCTATGATAGATAGTCTTTTGGCCGATATCGAGGCGCGTGATGCGCGCGACAGATCGCGAGCGGTTGCACCGCTTGCCATGGCTGAAGACGCGCTGCCACTGGATAACTCAGATCAGAGCATCGAAGAGTCGGTGCAAACGGTGCTGGGCTGGTGGCAGCAACGCCGGCCTTTTGCCGCCGCGTCGGGTCCGGACGCTGCGCAGGGCCGGTGAGGTTTGAGGCCCCGCGGGCGCTGCCGGATCCTCGCATCCGATCGTCCAAGGGTTCGTCGACCCACCACCTGCCCACCCTCCGGGCAGGTGCCCATCCCCAACTGCCGCCGTTGCCGGACCGCGGCGGCCTCAGGAAATTGCATGTCTGAATCGTTTGCCGCCCTGTTCGAAGAATCCCTCAAGCGCGCCGAAATGCGCCCCGGCGAAGTCATCACCGCCGAAGTCGTGCGCATCGACCACAACCACGTGGTCGTCAACGCGGGGCTGAAGTCCGAAGCTTACATCCCGATCAGCGAGTTCAAGAACGACCAGGGCGAGCTCGAAGTGCAGGTCGGCGATTTCGTCGCCGTCGCGGTCGAGGCCGTGGAAAACGGCTACGGCGACACCATCCTGTCGCGCGACAAGGCCAAGCGTCTGGCCTCGTGGATGCAGCTGGAAAAAGCGCTCGAGTCGGGCGAGTTCGTCACCGGCACCACCACCATCAAGGTCAAGGGTGGTCTGAAGGTCATGGTCAACGGCATCAGCGCGTTCCTGCCGGGTTCGCTGGTAGACACCCGCCCCGTCAAGGATTTGACGCCTTACGAGGGCAAGACCATGGAGTTCAAGGTCATCAAGCTCGATCGCAAGCGCAACAATGTGGTGCTGAGCCGCCGCGCAGTGATCGAGGCCTCGATGGGCGAAGAGCGCGCCAAGCTGCTGGAGACGCTCAAGGAAGGCGCCATCGTCACCGGCGTGGTCAAGAACATCACCGAATACGGTGCCTTCGTCGATCTGGGCGGCATCGACGGCCTGTTGCACATCACCGACATGGCCTGGCGCCGCGTGCGTCATCCCAATGAAGTGGTGCAGGTTGGCCAAGAAGTCACGGCCAAGGTGCTCAAGTTCGACGTCGAGCGCCAGCGCGTCTCGCTGGGCCTGAAGCAGATGGGCGACGACCCGTGGCTGGGTGTGGCGCGCCGCTACCCCGCCGGCACGCGGCTGTTCGGCAAGGTCACCAACATCGCCGACTACGGCGCCTTCGTCGAGCTGGAGCCCGGCATCGAGGGCTTGGTGCACGTCTCTGAGATGGACTGGACCAACAAGAACGTCGCGCCCAACAAAGTGGTGTCCATCGGCGACGAGGTCGAGGTTATGGTGCTCGACATCGACGAGGACAAGCGCCGCATCAGCCTGGGCATGAAGCAGTGCAAGCCCAACCCGTGGCAGGAATTCGCCGACAGCCACAAGCGCGGCGACAAGGTCAAGGGCCCGATCAAGTCGATCACCGACTTCGGCATCTTCGTCGGCCTGGACAACGGTATCGATGGCTTGGTGCACCTGTCCGACCTGTCGTGGAACGAATCGGGCGAAGTGGCGGTGCGCAACTACAAGAAGGGCCAGGAGGTCGAGGCAGTGGTGCTGGGCGTCGATGTCGAGCGCGAGCGCATCAGCCTGGGCATCAAGCAGCTCGACGCCGACCCCTTCACGACCTTCGTTTCGGTCAACGACAAGGGCGCCACGGTCACCGGTACCGTCAAGACCGTCGATGCCAAAGGCGCCGAAATCGACCTTGGCAACGACGTGGTCGGCTATCTGCGCGCCAGCGAAATTTCGCGCGACCGCGTGGAAGACGCGCGCAACGTGCTCAAAGTGGGCGATGAGGTCACCGCCGTCATCGTCAACATCGACCGCAAGAACCGCAGCATCCAGCTGTCCATCAAGGCCAAGGACGCCGCCGACCAGCAAGAGGCGATGGCCAGCCTGTCGCAGTCGGCGGGCAACGCCGGCACCACCAATTTGGGGGCGCTGCTGCGCGCCAAGTTGGACAACGCCAACAACTGATGTGCCCGCTGCAACCCGGTCGCGAGCCGGGTATGCTGCGCCAGTGCGCCCGGCCCGGCCTGCCCCGGCCGGGCTTTTTGTTACCCACGGCTGCCGGCATAATCGGGCCTATGAACCGCAGCGATCTGTTCGTCGCCCTGGCCGAGCGCCACCCGTTGTTGACCGCCGCCGACGCCGAAGCCGCCGTCAAGACACTGCTGGAAGGCATGACCCAAGCCCTGGCCGCAGGACAACGCATCGAAATCCGGGGTTTTGGCAGCTTTGCCGTCGTCACGCGTTCGCCGCGGCTGGCCCGCAATCCACGCACGGGCGAAAAGGTGGCCGTGCCGGGCAAGCGTGTGCTGCACTTCAAGCCTGGCAAGGCGCTGCGCGAGGCCGTGGACGCCGCCCGGGAGCGTGTATGAAGGTGCTGGGCTGGCTGTTCAAGGCGGCGGCTTTCGTTTTGGTTTTTGCGCTGGCGCTACGCAACCAGACCCCCGTGCAGGTGCAGGGGTTGTTTGGGGCCCAATGGGAAGCGCCACTGGCTTTGGTGCTGCTGATCACGCTGTGCGCCGGGGTGTTGCTCGGCATGGCGGTGATGGTTCCGCCCTGGTGGCGCGCCACGCGCGCTGCCCGCCGCGCCGCCGACCCAGGGGCACCGTCTGCACCCGCATCCCGCCCCAGCCCCGACGAGT
Source organism: Tepidimonas charontis (assembly GCF_007556685.1). GTDB lineage: Bacteria > Pseudomonadota > Gammaproteobacteria > Burkholderiales > Burkholderiaceae_C > Tepidimonas > Tepidimonas charontis. The sequence goes on from NZ_VJON01000010.1 coordinate 60,344, forward strand.
CGGCGCATGGCATTTGACTTCGCTTGGCTGCTGTGGGCGCTGCCGCTGGCCTTCGGGCTGGGTTGGGCCGCGTCGCGCATCGATTTGCGCCACTGGCGGCTGGAAAGCCGCGCCGTGCCGCGTGCGTATTTTCGTGGCTTGAGCCACTTGCTCAATGAGCAACAGGACCAGGCCATCGACGCCTTGATCGAGGCTGCGCGCCACGAGCCGGATGCCGCCGAGTTGCATTTTGCGCTGGGGGGCCTGTTTCGTCGCCGCGGGGACTACGACCGGGCGGTACGGGTACACCAGCATCTGCTGGCGCGCGCCGACTTGTCCAGCGCCGAGCGCGAACGCGCCCAGCACGCACTGGCGCTGGATTTTTTGAAGGCCGGTTTGCTGGATCGGGCCGAAGCGGCCTTCGAGGCCCTGTTGGGCACGCGCTACGACGCCGAGGCGCGGCTGGCCCTGCTGGGCATTCACGAGCGCGCACGCGACTGGGCACGCGCCGCCGAAATGGCACAAGCCCTGGAAGGGGGGCCGCACGGCAGTTTTCGGCTGCGACTGGCCCACCACCGCTGCGAGCAGGCCTTGGCGCTGCAGCGCCAAGGCCGCACCGGCGACGCCCTGGCTCTGCTGGAGGCACTGGTGCAGCAGATCCCCGCATCGGCTCGGGCATGGGTGACGCTGGCCGAGGTGCGCCAGTCCCTGGGGCAGACCGAAGGGGCCTTGGCAGCCCTGCATGGGCTGCGACAGCACTGCCCCAGCCACCTGCCGCTGGTGGCGCACGCCTTGGCCCAGGGTGCGCTACTGACGGGCCAAGCAGCAGACGCCCAGGCGGCACTGCGCGCGTGGGCGGCCACGTATGGCCCGGCGCTTGACGTCACCCAGGCGCTGGCCGTGCTGGAGAGCGACGCAGCCGCTGCGCGTGCACACTATATCGATCATCTGCGCCAGGAGCCGTCGCTGGTGGCGGCCACTCTGTGGCTGGCCGGAGCACCGCTGGGCGCCGGCGACGACGACCGCCTGCTGCGGCGGGCGCTGGAGCGCGCCTGCGAGCCGCTCAAACGCTACCGCTGCGCGGCCTGCGGATTCGAATCACGCCAGTATTTTTGGCAATGCCCGGGTTGCCAGGGGTGGGATACCTATCCGCCACGGCGCGTCGAGGAGCTATAACGGACGGCCACTCATCCGACGGCGTCGCCGGCAACGATGGACTCCAAGGCGGCCTCATCGACGATACGATACAGTCGCCCGACGCGATCCAGCGGCTCCAGTACACCGGCGCGCACCAGGGCGCTGATTTCGCGGCTGACGGTCTCCAGCTTGAGATCCATCATCGCGCCCATGTCCTCGCGGGTGAACAACGTCACCACCGAAGGGTCCGTGGCGTGGCGCATTTTCAGGATGAAGTTGGCCACCCGCTGACGCGCGCTGCCAAAATTGAGCGCGGCCAGCCAATCGTCGGCTTCCTTGAGCGCCTGCTGCCACTTCTGCAACAAACGCCAGTGCAAGCGTGGCGAATTTTGCGCCAACCGGTGGATGACATCGGTCGGAATGCGGCACAGCGATGCCTCGGTCAGCGCCACCGCTTCGCTATCGTAGCGACTGGTGGCCAGTGCCTCCAACCCCACCACGTCCCCCGGCCGCAGCACACGCAGCACGCGCTGGCGACCATCGGGCGTGCTGCGCACCAGCTTGATCAGGCCGCTGCGCAGCGTAAATACGCCGAACGCCGCCTCGCCTTCCTGGTACAACGTTTGTCCGCTGCGAAAAACGAGGTCATCGATCGGCGCGTGGATCAGGTTGAAGTCCTGCTCGTTCAAGTCGGCGAACAGCACCATGTCGCGGATGCCGCACGCCTTGCAATCGGCGGTGCCGCGCCACGCGGATTCGGTCTTGATCGGGATCATGACCGAATTGTCGCCCGAATCGGCGCCACGCGCCGCCCGCCACTCACGCCACCCGCGGTGCCAACTCGCCTTTGTCGTAGCGCTGGCGCATCTCCTCCAGCGTGTAGATCTTGCCGATGCGGCTGGCCATACCAGCGCTGCCGAAGGCCTCGTAACGGGCTTTGCAGATACCGGCCATGGCCTTGGTGGCCGCCTTCAAAAACTTGCGCGGGTCGAAGTTCTTGCGGTCTTCGGCCAGATGCTGGCGGATGGCGCCGGTAGCTGCCATGCGCAGGTCGGTGTCGATATTGACCTTGCGCACCCCGTGACGGATGCCTTCGACGATTTCGTCCACCGGTACGCCATAGGTTTGACCCATGTCACCGCCGTAGCTGTTGATGATGGCCAACCAATCCTCGGGCACACTGGAGCTGCCGTGCATCACCAGGTGCACGTTCGGGATGCGGGCGTGGATTTCCTTGACGCGGTCGATGCGCAGCACCTTGCCGGTGGGCTTCTGGGAAAACTTGTAGGCCCCATGGCTGGTGCCGATGGCGATGGCCAGCGCGTCCACCTGGGTTTGTTGCACGAAGTCAGCGGCTTCATTGGGGTCGGTGAGCAGCATCGAATGATCGAGCTCCCCCTCGGCGCCGTGGCCGTCTTCCTCGCCGGCCTTGCCCGTTTCCAGACTGCCCAAGCAGCCGAGCTCACCTTCCACCGAGACACCACAGGCGTGGGCGATATCGGCCACCTGGCGCGTGACACGCACGTTGTACTCGTAGCTGGCCGGGGTTTTGCCGTCCTCCAGCAAGCTGCCGTCCATCATCACCGAGGTAAAGCCCGACTGGATGGAGCGCATGCACACGCCCGGCGAGGCACCGTGGTCCTGGTGCATGCAAATGGGAATGTGCGGGTACATCTCGACCGCCGCCGCCACCAGATGACGCAAAAACGGCTCGCCGGCATACGAGCGCGCGCCCGCCGAGCCTTGCAAGATGACCGGGCTGTTGACCGCATCGGCCGCCTGCAAGATGGCATGGATTTGCTCCATGTTGTTGACGTTGAACGCGGGCAAACCGTAGCCATGCTCGGCGGCGTGATCGAGCAATTGCCGCAATGTGATCAGTGCCATGATGGATGCACTCCTTCAGAAAACGAAAACACGATTGAGACGAAACGATGCACCAGTGCCCGGCGCACCTGCCGTTGTCCCGTGGCAGCCCGAGCTCGATCGGCGGCTGGCACGAGGATTCGGGTGACCAACGGCGCGCGGCCATGCGCGGCCCCTCTCAGACCACTGCGGCGCTTTGCGCGCGCCGCGCCAGCACCTCGAAGGCGGGCAGGGTCTTGCCCTCCAGCACCTCCAGGAAGGCGCCGCCGCCGGTGGAGATGTAGCCGACCTGCTCGGCGATGCCAAACTTGGCAATCGCCGCCAGCG
>NZ_VJON01000100.1 GCF_007556685.1 Tepidimonas charontis
CGCTTCCTCTTCATCCGTTCCGCCGGAATGGTCCAGGTCGCCTGGGTAAAGTTGACTTCGCCCCACGTCGCTTCAGTCAATTCCGACTTTCTGACCATCGTCAACAGCAGCAACTTGACCGCCAAGCGGATGGTCGGCGCGGTCGATACGCGCTCCAGGTATTGATAAAGAAGCCAGATCTCTTGCGGAGACAGTGCACGATCTTTTGGTTCGAAGCGCGCAATGGATGTGGGCCGCACGAGTTCTGCGGGGTTTTCATAGCGATGGCCGCGCTCCAGTGCATACCGATACACCATGTGGACGACTTCGCGCGCATGAACCGCCGTTGCTGGCGCGCCTCGCGCTACGATTTTGTCGCACAGACAGCGAAGATCCTCATGGCTGATTTCTGTCATCTTGAGTCGGCCGAAGGACTCCTTCAGGTCACGTTCATAGACCGACCGGCGCATGTCTCGCGTTGACTCTGCCATCGGGTAATGTTTTAGCCACAGCTCGGCCCAGGCACCGAAGGTTTCGACGTCTCGGGCCCTCTGCAACTCCCTGGACTTCTGGCGCGCCGGTGACTTGCCCTCACTGACCAGTTTTTTCGCGGCCACAAGCCGCTGCCGCGCCTCGGCCAAGGTGATGCCATCGGCCCCATAGCGGCCGAGCACCAGCGTTTCCTGTCGCCCGTTCAGGCGGTAGTTGTAGCGAAAGGAGATCGTTCCCTTCGGGGTGACCACAACGTACAGCCCGCACGGTCGGCTACCTTGTACGGCTTGTCCAGCGGCTTGAGGTTGCGCAGCTTGGTCTCGGACAGCATCTCGATACCATCTCAGAAAACCGGCCCTCCGAGCGGAATTTTCTGCTTACAAATCAACAACTTATATCACTTCGATACCATCACGATACCATCACGCAGGCAAGAACGGGTGGATGGTATCGAGCGAATTCATCGATCCTCGGAACGTCCGATACCAGCAAATATACCATCAGAAATCGGCCGCTTACCCCTGCTTATCAGTGCCAGATTGTGCCAGACCAACCAGCCCTTCTCTCGCGTTACTCAATGATTTATAAGGTTTTTTT
>NZ_VJON01000101.1 GCF_007556685.1 Tepidimonas charontis
CGCCAAGCGCTTCACAGCTGGCAGCACCACTACAACTGGCATCGCCCGCACCACGGCATAGGCCGCGTCGCGCCTATGTCACAGCTTCCAGTTCTTCGGAACAACCTCTTGACGGCTCACACCTAGCCGACCGCAGCGGCGCGTGGCGGGCCATCGACCCGACCCTTGTCGGCACGCCCCCGCGCGTACCCGAGTGGGTGGGCTGGTCACTGGACAACCCCATGGCGTAGCGTAAAAGCCGCAGCCGCCTTGCGCGGTACATCCTGTTTGTGCAAACTCACGCGGGGCACTGTGGGCGGTGCCCCGCATCAATCGCGCCAACAGAAGGAAAACATGCCTATCACTAACGAGCAGCGCCTCAAGCTCATCGAGCTCTAAATCGGCTACTTTAATCGCGCGCCGGAGCAGTCTGGCCTCTGGACTACTGGACCGCACAACTGGGCAGCGCCCTGGCCCGCGGCGTCAGCGAGCGGGCCGCGCTGGCCGACATTGCCAACCAGTTCTACCAAGCTGGCTTGCAGTATGGCCTGTTCCGCGCCAGCGACAGCGCAGAGACGCTCATCCGCGCCGTGTACCGCAACGTCCTGGGGCGCGACGAAGTGGACCCCGGCGGGCTGGACTATTGGCGCCAGCAGCTCGATGCCGGGCGAGTCAGCCGCGGCGAATTCGTGCTGGCCGTCATCCAGGGCGCCAAGGACTATGTGGCCGCCGCCCCCGCCAACGACCCCTACAAATGGGTGGGCGACTATCTGAGCAAGCGTACCCAAGTCGGCGACATATTTGCCCGCAACTCTGTCGACCTGACGCCCGAGGAGGCCATCCGCCAGGGCCAGGCCATCATTGCCAACTACGTCACTCCGGACAAGGTCAAGCAAGGTCAAGTGGACCTGCAGGCCATCTATCAGGCCATCATCACCCCGCCCGCCGTCACCCCGACGCAACCCACCACCC
>NZ_VJON01000102.1 GCF_007556685.1 Tepidimonas charontis
CCAGTCGGCGCTGCGTGAGTGGGCCTACGGCTGGACCTACCAAAACTCCGAGCAGCGGCGCCAAGCGCTTCACAGCTGGCAGCACCACTACAACTGGCATCGCCCGCACCACGGCATAGGCCGCGTCCCGCCTATGTCACGGCTTCCAGTTCTTCGGAACAACCTCTTGACGGCTCACAGCTAGGGGGTCAATTTACGGTGTCGCCTGACACCATCAGAACCGACAACGGGCCGCAGTTCACGTGCAAGGCCTTCATGGCATGGATGCAAGCACGAGGTATTCAGCACATCTTGATTCAGCCAGGCAAGCCCACCCAGAACGCCTACATCGAAAGCTTCAATGGCAAGTTCAGGGACGAATGCCTCAACGAGAACTGGTTCGAATCCCTGGCCCAGGCTCGCGAGGTCATCGCCATCTGGCGTTAGGACTACAACGAAGTGCGACCGCACGGAACGATTGGACGGATACCTCCGGCTGAGTTCGCCGCCAAGCACCGCAACGCCAACCCATCAACTACCAACGCAGGATCAGTTAAGAAACCTCTGCACAACCCAGCCTATTCGTTCCAGAGGACGCGGTGATGGTAGACTTTGTTTCACATGACGGGATCAGGGGCAGATTTTTTTGAGTTATTTTCCGCTCCAGAAGCCCCTTTCGTGGGCCTCCTGAGGCCTCGTCGGCCCCCAGTGGCGCCGTGGCGGGCGCACTTATCCCGTTGCAGCCAACAAGGACTTGCGCACCAGCCACAGATTGAGCAGCGCAAACAGGACGTTGAGTTGCGCGCCGTTCTTGGCCAAGCCTCGATAGGGCGTCTTGCAGTAGCCAAACTGGCATTTGAGTACCCGAAACGGATGCTCGTCCTTGGCACGAATGCGCGCCTTGGTGCGTTCCAAGGCATCCATCACCTGGCCAAGAAAAGTGCTCTTGTCCAATGCCCGGCGC
>NZ_VJON01000103.1 GCF_007556685.1 Tepidimonas charontis
GCCAGCGCTGGCGCCATTCGGCCTCGGCCTGCGCGCCGCGCGCACGCGCATCCCAGGCCGCACGCACATCGTCAGGTATTTCGAACGGCGCGTAGGGCCAGTCGAGCGCCGCGCGCGCGGCAGCGATTTCGGCCGCACCCAGCGGCGCGCCGTGCACATCATGCGTGCCGGCCTTGTTGGGCGCGCCCTGCCCGATCACGGTGCGACAGCAAATCAGCGTCGGCCGCCCGTCCGGGCGCTGTGCCTGCGCGCGCGCCAGCGTCAGCGCCGCATCCACCGCCGCGACGTCGTGCCCATCCACCCCCCGGATGACGTACCAGCCATAGGCCTCGAACCGCTCCGGGGTGTCGTCCGCAAACCAGTCCTGCACGTGCCCGTCGATGGAGATGCCGTTGTCGTCGTACAGCGCAATGAGCTTGCTCAGCCGCAGCGTCCCAGCCAGCGAGCACACCTCGTGGCTGATGCCCTCCATCAGACAGCCATCACCCAAAAACACATAGGTGAAGTGATCGACGACGGCATGCCCCTCCCGGTTGAACTCGGCCGCCAGGAGCTTTTCCGCCAGCGCCATGCCCACCGCATTGGCCAGCCCCTGCCCCAGCGGCCCCGTCGTGGTCTCCACCCCAGGCGTGACCCCGACCTCCGGATGCCCCGGCGTCTGACTGTGCAGCTGCCGAAACGCCTTGAGCTGCTCGATGGGCAGGTCATACCCACTCAGATGCAGCAGCGCATACAGCAGCATCGAGGCATGACCATTGGACAGCACGAAACGGTCACGATCGGGCCACGCAGGGTTGGTTGGGTTGTGTTTGAGGTGGCGGCCCCACAGGGCCACGGCCATCTCGGCCATGCCCATGGGGGCCCCGGGGTGGCCGCTGTTGGCCTGCTGCACGGCATCCATGGCCAGCGCACGGATGGCGTTGGCCAT
>NZ_VJON01000104.1 GCF_007556685.1 Tepidimonas charontis
ATCGCTTCCGGCTCCAACATCTCCTGCACTCCGCAAACCACACGGCGCACAGGATCTACCTCAATGTGCTTCGTTTCCAACGATGGCCTCCTTGCGAACGAGGGGGTCAGTTCCTCGTGTCGCTAGGGGGTCAATTTACGGTGTCGCCTGACACCCGGGACGCAGCCGACGAACTGCGATCACGGATCTTGTCTGCGTGCGGCCAGGAGCACGCAAGGCGACTCGCCGTTGGTACGTTCCACTCTCTTGCGCTAGCGCAACTGAGGCGGGCCAGCCGGACGCGGCCGCCGCGCCTGCTCTCTGAAGGTGAACGCCTGGCAGTCCTGCGCAGGTGCTGGAAGCAGCATGCGCCGAACATCCCGTTCGACGACGTTGTACAAGCCATCGACGCGAGCAAGGCCAGGCTTACCCCCGTCCCGTTTGCCGACCCGCAGATCGAGGCCGCGTTCAATGGCTACCAGGAACTCATGGAATCCGAGGGCGCGATCGACTTCGCGGACCTGTTGCTGCTGTCGGTTCGCCGAATGGCGCGCGGGGACATGCCACCACTGCCGATCCGCTGGCTGCTGGTTGATGAGGCGCAGGACATGGACGAAGTGCAGATGGAGTGGATTCTGCTCCACGGCCGCGCCGGTGCCGAGGTCACCCTGGTTGGTGACGACGACCAAAGTCTGTACGCCTTCCGCAACGCTCTGGGATACGACGGGTTGAGAAGAGTCGCGGTCGCTCTGTCCGCAACAGAAACGAGGTGGAGTCAATAATCAAGTGCAACACCCCTGATCTGCCCTGCACTCGACCCTGCCGCCGTCCCATGGGAACCCACTACCAGCACCTGAGCGCCGAAGAGCGCGCCACCATCATGATCCTGCTGCAG
>NZ_VJON01000105.1 GCF_007556685.1 Tepidimonas charontis
ATGGTGCTCTCATCCGGCACCACATCCACCCCCAGGTCCAACCCAACAAACCGGGCCAGCAGCGGCGTGTCATACAGGGCTTCCTCCACCGCCGGATCCGACAGCCCAAACCACTGCTGCAGAAAGTGAATCCTCAAAAGCTTCTCGACCGCAAAGGGTGGACGACCCCACCCTTGGGGCCTGCCTTGGGCGCATACGGCTCGATGAGCGCAACCAGCTCTTTCCAGGGCACCACACGCTCCATCTGCTCCAAAAACTCACGCTTGCGGGTGCGCTTGGTGCGCAGCTCAAAGCCCGTATACATCGGCACCTGAAGACTCATCTGCTTCATGTCGCTATTGTCCCATCCCGGCAGTCAGGTGGGGAGGTTTTGCAGACCTTCCCTAGCTGTGAAGCTTCAATAGGTTGTATCTGCGGTTCACCCGGACTGCGTCTGGGAGACTGGGAGTCGCCAAACAATCCAGCACTTTCAGGAACAGCCGGATGAACACCCATAAGAATGCCCGACTTACCTTCGCCCGTCGCTTGCAGATGGTTCAAGAGATGACACAGCACGGGCTCAAGGCCTGTGTAGCGGCCTCACGCCATGGCGTGACGCCGCGCACTGCGCGCAAATGACTGGGCCGCTACCTGGCAGTTGTGTGCGTCAAGTTGTGCAAATTGGTGATCAGGTAATTGGTTGATCCTGTTTGCGCTGTCGTTGTCGCGGAGGGCGTAGCCCGGAGCGATGACGACAGCGCGCGGCCGCTTCAGGCGGCCAGTCTCAACGCCTCCTTTTTCTGCTCCGAAAGGAGCGTCATGTTCAGGTAACGGCTGTCCTCCAGCCAGGTCTCGTGCGTCTCGACGCACA
>NZ_VJON01000106.1 GCF_007556685.1 Tepidimonas charontis
CGGTGGAGCTGCTGCGCTACCCGGACCTGCGCGGTCAGCCGGTGGTGATCGGCGGCGGCCACCGGCATCAGCCCGAGCTGCTGGCCGACGGCACCCGCCGTTACGCTCGGCTGGTCGAGTACGCGGGGCGGGGTGTCATCACGACCGCCACGTACGAGGCACGGGCGCTGGGTGTGCATTCGGGCATGGGCCTCATGAAGGCCGCGGCGCTCGCGCCCGAGGTGGTGCTGCTGCCGACCGACTTCAACGAGTACCGTCGCTACTCGCGACTGTTCAAGGCGGCGGTGGCCGAGATCGCGCCGCAGATCGAGGACCGCGGCATCGACGAGATCTACATCGACCCCAAATTGTCCATTAGGGAAGGTCTGCAAAACCTCCCCACCTGACTGCCGGGATGGGACAATAGCGACATGAAGCAGATGAGTCTTCAGGTGCCGATGTATACGGGCTTTGAGCTGCGCACCAAGCGCACCCGCAAGCGTGAGTTTTTGGAGCAGATGGAGCGTGTGGTGCCCTGGAAAGAGCTGGTTGCGCTCATCGAGCCGTATGCGCCCAAGGCAGGCCCCAAGGGTGGTCGTCCACCCTTTGCGGTCGAGAAGCTTTTGAGGATTTACTTTCTGCAGCAGTGGTTTGGGCTGTCGGATCCGGCGGTGGAGGAAGCCCTGTATGACACGCCGCTGCTGGCCCGGTTTGTTGGGTTGGACCTGGGGGTGGATGTGGTGCCGGATGAGAGCACCAT
>NZ_VJON01000107.1 GCF_007556685.1 Tepidimonas charontis
CGATCCTGCTCCAGCCACCCCCAGCGCCGTCGATGACAAGACGCTCAATGCGCGGGTGGATGACATCCTCAAAGCGCGCCAAGTCAAACAGCCATGGTGTCCCGGCCCTGAGCACCCCTGGCGTCGTCTCTTCAGCGCTCCGCCCTCATGGGCTGGCCCATGGGCCAGCCCATGAGGACATACCTTCGGCGTCAAACCGGACATTTCTAACTTGCTCAGAGGGCGGACATTTCTACTTTGCCTTGACATAGGCTGTCAACAGGGCATGGAAGCCGTCATTGCAGCTTGATCTCGACGTCCACGCCCGCCGGCAGGTCGAGCTTCATCAGCGCATCGACCGTCTTGTCGGTCGGATCGACGATGTCCATCAGGCGCTGATGAGTGCGAATCTCGAACTGGTCGCGGCTGGTTTTGTTGACGTGCGGCGAGCGCAGGATGTCGAAGCGCTTCATGCGCGTGGGCAGCGGCACGGGGCCGCGCACGATGGCGCCGGTGCGCTTGGCGGTGTCGACGATCTCGGCCGCCGAGGCGTCGATGAGCTTGTAGTCGAAAGCCTTGAGGCGAATGCGGATTTTTTGCTTGTTCATGATCGCTCGCCTCACTCGATGATCTTGGCCACGACGCCGGCGCCGACCGTGCGGCCGCCTTCGCGGATCGCAAAGCGCAGGCCTTCTTCCATCGCAATCGGCGCAATCAGCTTGACGGTGATGGTGACGTTGTCTCCC
>NZ_VJON01000108.1 GCF_007556685.1 Tepidimonas charontis
GCGATGGTGGCCTCGTCGGTGCGGGACTCGCCTTTGTTGTCGGTCCACTTCACCACCACCTTGTCGCCCTTGGCCGCACCCCGGAACTTGAAGCTCAAAAACGGGTTTTGCGACACCGCCCCGCTCCACTGCGCCTTGAGCACTTCCTTGCCATTGTGCGTGGCCACCACGTCCGTGATGTGGTGCGCCGGCACCAAATTGCCCGACGCATCGCGCCGCGTCCCAGGCTCCATCGGGTGGCTCATGAGCACCCGCACCGTCGTCACCCCACCGGCCTCGTTGGCCCGGATGCGCATCGGATCTGCCATCTCTGCTCTCCTTATTTCCTCAATCGCAACTGACCACGCCAGCCATCAGCCGCCGCAGCCACCCAGCGTCACCTTGGTTTCCTTGACCGCCGAGTACAGCTTGCCGTCGGCCTTGACCACCGCCAGCACGTTGGTGCTCTGCCCCATCTTCAAGCGCGTCTGCACATCGGCTTCGGTGCCCGCCGGAATCATGAACGCCGCCGCCAGCGGCTGCGGGTTCTTCTCCACCAGCAGGTAGATCTCGCTGGTGTTGGGAATGCGGCTGACCGCCCCCACCGGCACCACCGCACCGTTTTCAGCGATGTCGGGCGAGACGATCTGCACCTGATCGTTGGTGGCCGCCCCACCACCCAGCGCCTTGAGCGCATCGGCCA
>NZ_VJON01000109.1 GCF_007556685.1 Tepidimonas charontis
GCATCACCGACGTGCGCCCGCCGCAACCGGTCGCGGCGCCCGCCCCCGCCGCCACCACCCCGCGGCCGCCCGCAGCGCCAGTCCCCGCACGCGCTGCCCAGGCAGTGGCGCCGGAATCCCGCGCTCGGCTGACCGTGCGGCCCGGTGATACCGCTGGCCGCATCGCCGCGGCGCACCGCCCCTCCGACGTGACGCTGGAGCAGATGCTGGTGGCGCTGCTGCGCGCCAACCCACAGGCCTTCATCCGCGGCAACGTCAACCTGCTGCGCGCCGGCGCCGTCATCGACATCCCGGACGCCACGCTGGCCAGTCAGATGGACGCGCAGGAGGCACGTCGCATCGTCGCCGCGCAGACGCGTGATTTCAACGAGTACCGCCGACGCCTGGCGGCCGCCGCCCCGGCGCCGGCCGCGCCGGCGGCCTCGCGCACGGCTGCAGGCACCGTCGAAGCGGCCGTGGTGGAGGACAAACCCGCCGCCGCCAGCGCCGACAAGCTCACCCTGAGCAAACCGGGAACGGGCGCCGAGGCCGAGGCGCGGATCGCCGAGCAGCGCCAGCGCAGCGAGGCCGAGCAGCGCGTGGCCGAGCTCAACCGCAATCTACAAGAGCTGCAGCAGCTGCGTCAGGCAGCGAGCGCCGCGGCCGATGCCTCGGCCTCGGCGCCCGTTCCCGGTTTGCTC
>NZ_VJON01000011.1 GCF_007556685.1 Tepidimonas charontis
CGACTGGTACCGCGCCAACCCCATCACCCAGTACGAGGGTTACTGGGCCAGCGTCTTCTACAGCCACCTGGCCGCGCTCGGCTTGGAGCTGATTGCCGAAGACGTCACCAACCACGGCTGCATCGACCTGACGGTGAAGATCCCTGAGCGCATCTATCTGTTCGAGTTCAAGGTGGTGCCCGACCAGGCCACCGGGCAGGCGCTGGCCCAGCTCAAAGCGCGCGGCTATGCGGACAAGTACCGCGCCGACGGGCGACCGCTGCATCTGGTCGGCATCGAGTTCAGCCGGCAGCAGCGCAATGTGGTGGGGTTTGAGGTGCAGATGGGCTGAAGCCTTGCCGCTGCGCGGCAGCAACAACCAAAGAAAAGCCTGTGCGCGCCGCACAACGGCCGCACAAGAGCCGTGACCCGCACACCGGCGGCCAGGCCCTAACAGGCCGTTGAAAAAATCCCCCGCCGACGCTGGCCTCGGCCAGTATGATCTGAAACGATCGGCGAACGACGCGGACGAGGACGATGAGAGGCAACCAAGACTTCCCAGGCAAGCGATGTTCAGCTACATCAGCCTTGAAGAGCGCGTGCCGCAGACACACCCGCTGCGCAAGCTGCGCGCCGCAGTCGTTGCGCTGCTGGCGACGATGAACCGCGAGTTCGACGCGGTGTACGCCCGCCGGGGCCGCCCCTCGGTGCCGCCGGGGATGCTCGATGCCCTGCTGCTGCAGATCCTGTTTTCCATCCGCAGCGAGCGCCAGTTGGTCGAGGCCATCGAGTACAACCTGCTGTACCGCTGGTTCGTGGGATTGAACATCGAGGACAAGGTCTGGGGCCACTGCCCCTTCAGCGCGCCAACCGCGAGCGGCTCTTCAACGAAGACTTGGCCCGCGCCTTTTTCGAGCGGGTCAAGCACACACCGCCGATTGGGCAAGCTTGAGCAGCGACGAACACTTCAGTGTGGATGGCACGCTGATCGAGGCCTGGGCCTCACACAAAAGTTTCAAGGTCAGGCCGTGCCCCGCGCACCAGCGCTCGAGCAGCACATGCAGCTAGGCTGCTTGGCTTTGCCGAGGTTGGATTACAGGAGTATCACACCAAGCCGCGGTGGCGCAGCAGGGCGTCGATGCGCGGCTCTCGGCCGCGAAAGGCACGGAACGACTCCAACGCCGGCCGACTGCCCCCGGTTTCCAGGATCTCGCGCCGGAAGCGCTCGCCGGTGGCGCGCTGCAGCGTGTCGCCGCCGGGGCCGGCAGCCTCTTCGAACGCCGCATAGGCATCGGCGCTGAGCACTTCCGCCCACAGGTAGCTGTAGTACCCCGCAGCGTAGCCGCCGGCGAAGATGTGGCTGAAGGTGTGCGGCATACGATGCCACGCCGGCGGCTGCAACACCGCCACCTCGTCGCGCACCTGCTGCAGCAGCGCCATCACATTGCCGTCCGGGGTGCCTTCCAAGTGCAGCCGCATGTCAAACAGCGCGTACTCGATCTGACGCAGCAGCTGCAGGCCGCTTTGGAAGTTGCGCGCCGCCACCATCTTGTCGTAGAGGGCGCGCGGCAGCGGCTCGCCGGTGTCCACGTGGGCCGTCATACGTTGCAAGACGCCCCATTCCCAGGCAAAGTTTTCCATGAACTGGCTGGGCAGTTCCACCGCATCCCACTCCACGCCGCTGATGCCTGCCACCGCGTGCTCGTCCACTTGCGTGAGCAGGTGGTGCAGCCCGTGCCCGAATTCATGAAACAGCGTGATGACGTCGTCGTGCGTGAGCAGCGCCGGCTTGCCCTGGACGCCCTCGGCGAAGTTGCACACCAGATGCGCCACCGGGGTTTGCAGGCCCGCGCCGTCGGGGCGGCACCAGCGGCTGCGCGCGTCATCCATCCAGGCGCCGCCGCGCTTGCCGGCGCGCGCGTGCGGGTCCAGGTAAAACTGCCCCAGCAGCCGGCCGTGCCGCTCGATGCGAAAGCGCCGCACCGTCGGGTGCCAGGTGGGCGCAGGATCTTCGTCGATGACGACATCGAACAGCGTTTGCACCACATGGAACAAGCCGTCGAGCACGCGCGGCAGCGGGAAGTACGCTTTGACCTCTTGCTCGCTGTAGGCGTAGCGTTCTTGACGCAGCTGCTCGGCCAGATAGGTCCAATCCCAGGCCTGCGGATCGTCCCAACCGAGGCGGTCACGCGCGAAGGCGCGCATGTCGGCCACGTCCTGCTGTGCGAAGGATCGCGCCCGCTGCGCCAAATCGCGCAAAAAGCCCAGCACGTGCTCAGGTGAGGGCGCCATCTTGGTGGCCAGCGACAGGTGGGCAAAACTCGGGTAGCCGAGCAGTGCAGCCTCTTCAGCGCGCAAGGCCAGGATCTCACGCAAAATGGGGCCGTTGTCCAGGCCAGCGGTGTCGCCTTCGGCTTGGTCGCTGGCGCGCGTGCCGTAGGCACGATACAGCCGCTGGCGCACGTCGCGATCGTGCGCAAACTGCATCACCGGTAGATACAGTGGCAGTTTCAGACTCAGGCGGCATTGGCCGTCGTGCCCGTCGGCGCGCGCGGCTTCGCGCATCGCCGTCAGCACGTCGTCGGGCACCCCGGCCAGTGTCGAGGGCTCGACGTACGCTCGATACCCGTCGGTGGCATCGAGCGCGTTTTCGCTGAATTTTTGCGCCAGCTCGGCCTGCCGCTCCTGAATCGCGGCAAAACGCGCCTTGGCTGCGCCCTGCAGTTCCGCGCCGCCCAGCACGAAGTCGCGCAGCGCCAGCGCCCGCGCGCGCTGCTGTGTGGCATCGAGCGTGCCCGCATCGATGGCCTTGAACTTGGCGTAGAGGCGTTCGTCCGCACCCAGGCGGGTCCAGAACTCGGTGACGGCCGGCAAGGTCGCGTTGTAGGCGGCGCGCAGCGCCGGCGTGTCGGCCACGGCGTTGAGGTGGCTGACCATGCCCCAGGCACGCGCCAAGCGCTCGGTGGCCACATCCAGTGTGCGCGCCAGCGCGGTCCACTCGGCCGGGAAGTCGTCGGCGGTGACGCGCTGCAGCGCGGCGTCGGCCTGTTGCAGCAGGGTTTCGATGGCCGGCTGCACATGCTGCGGCTGCACCGCGTCGAAGCGCGGCGGATCGGCAAAGTCCAAGAGCGGATTGTCGGCGGCGGGTATCTCGGTCGAGGGAGCCGCCGCGGAATCCGGGGTAGCCAGTGTGGTGAGGTCTGCGCGATCGTTCATGGCCGCAAGCATGCCAGATAAATCGATGCGCCGCGTCGCGGCAAGCGCGTGCCCCCTGGACGCCGCAGACAACCCCGCTCAATCCTGGGCGGCAGCAGCGGCCTTCTTGGCGCTTTTCATGCGCCGCTTGGCTTTTTTGACCAGGCCGCCCGGCGTGATGCGTTGGTTGCCCAGCACGCGCACGGTCTTGATTTCGGGCCGCTGCCCCGGTTTTTTGCCGTACTTGACGACTTTGTACTCGCGTGGGCCGGGCTTGCGATCGTCGTCGCTGGCTTTGCGCTTGGGTGGTAGCGGCCGCCACAGCACGAGCAGCTTGCCGATGTGCTGCACCGCTGCCGCCCCCAGGGTGTCTGCCAGTTCGAACAACCAGGCCTCACGCTGCGCGCGGTCGCCGGCGAGCACGCGCACTTTGATGAGGCCGTGGGCGTTGAGCGCCGCGTCGATTTCGGCTCGCACGGCGTCGGTCAGCCCATCGGCGCCGATCATCACGACCGGCTCCAGATGATGGGCTTCGCCACGGCGCACGGCGCGCTCGGCAGGGGTGAGTTCAATGCGGGCCATGAGACGCATTATCCCGCAATCGACGCCGCAGTGCCCATCGGGCGCAGCGGCTGGCCGGCGGGGGCTGGACACGCGGGTCACGCTGCCGCCACAGTCACCCGCTGCCGTCGCCGGTCGAGGCGGCTATAGTGGTGCGGATGAAGGTCAAAACGCAGAGCAAAAAGGTCAACAAGGCGTGGCTCAACCAGCACGTCAACGATCCGTGGGTGCGGCTGGCGCAGAAAGAAGGCTACCGCGCCCGCGCGGCCTACAAGCTCAAGGAGCTCGATGAGGCGTTTCATTTGGTGCGGCCTGGGCAGTGCATCGTCGATTTGGGCTGTGCGCCCGGCGCCTGGTGCCAGTATCTGCGGCGCCGCTTGGGCACCGTCAGCCGAGCGGGCGAGCCAGCGCGCCTGCGCGGCACCATCGTCGGCGTCGATGTGTTGCCGATGGAGCCGATCGACGGCGTGCACTTCATCCAGGGCGACTTTCGCGAGGAATCAACCCTGCAGGCGTTGCAGGCCGCGTTGCAGCAGGCGCGGCCGGCGGGGGCGCGCAGCGTCGATCTGATCGTGTCGGACATGGCGCCCAATCTCTCGGGGGTGGAAGAGGTGGATGCCGCACGCATCGAGCACCTGATCGAGCTGGCGCTGGACTTCGCCGTGCAACACCTCAAACCCGAGGGGGCCCTGGTGGCCAAAGTATTCCATGGCCAAGCCTACGACCGTGCGGTGCGCCTGTTTCGCCAACATTTTCAAACGGTCAAGGTGCACAAGCCCAAGGCGTCGCGCCCGCAGTCGGCGGAAACCTTTCTGATCGGGCGCGGTCTGAAAGGTGTGCCCAACGCCTGTGGCCACACGCCATAGGCTGCGGCAATCCGTTTCATTGGCAGGGTTGCAGACCAAAGGTGTCTCAAGGGCCCTCGACAAGCCCTACAATGCAACGCATATGGGTTTGGGCAGAGCACCCGCCGGGCGGCGGATGCGCACGGTCAGCGTCAGGAGTTTTCGTTGAACAACAACCAGTGGTTCTCTAAGGTGGCGGTCTGGATGGTGATCGCCATGGTGCTGTTCACCGTCTTCAAGCAGTTCGATGGCCGCGCCAGCAGCGGCGCCGGCTATATGGCCTACTCCGACTTCCTCAATGAGGTGCGCGCCCAGCGCATCAAGAGCGCGACCATCCAAGAGGGATCGAGCGGGACCGAAATCATCGCCATCACCACCGACGACCGGCGGGTGCGCACCAACGCCACCTATCTGGATCGCGGCTTGGTGGGCGACCTGATCGCCAACGACGTCAAATTCGACGTGCGGCCGCGCGAAGAAGGTTCGCTGCTGATGACCTTGCTCGTCAGCTGGGGGCCGATGTTGCTGCTCATCGGTGTGTGGATCTACTTCATGCGCCAGATGCAGGGCGGCGGCCGCGGCGGGGCGTTTAGCTTCGGCAAGAGCAAGGCGCGCATGCTGGATGAAAACGCCAACACCGTCACCTTTGCCGACGTGGCCGGCTGTGACGAGGCCAAGGAAGAGGTCAAGGAAGTCGTCGATTTCTTGAAGGACCCACAAAAGTTTCAAAAGCTCGGCGGCCGCATTCCGCGCGGGTTGCTGCTGGTTGGCCCGCCGGGCACGGGCAAGACGCTGCTGGCCAAGGCCATCGCCGGCGAAGCCAAGGTGCCGTTCTTCAGCATCTCCGGCTCCGATTTCGTCGAGATGTTCGTCGGCGTGGGTGCCGCGCGCGTGCGCGACATGTTCGAGCAGGCCAAGAAAAACGCGCCCTGCATCATCTTCATCGATGAAATCGACGCCGTTGGGCGGCAGCGCGGTGCGGGTTTGGGCGGCGGCAACGACGAGCGCGAGCAGACGCTCAACCAGATGCTGGTGGAGATGGATGGCTTCGAGACCAACCTCGGCGTCATCGTCATCGCCGCCACCAACCGGCCCGACATTTTGGATGCGGCGCTGCTGCGCCCGGGCCGCTTCGACCGCCAGGTGTACGTGACGCTGCCCGACATCCGCGGTCGCGAGCAGATTCTGAAAGTGCACATGCGCAAGATTCCGATCGGCCCCGATGTGAGCCCCGAAATCATCGCGCGCGGCACACCCGGCATGAGCGGCGCCGATCTGGCCAATCTGTGCAACGAAGCGGCCCTGATGGCGGCGCGGCGCAACGCGCGCGTCGTCGAGATGCAGGACTTCGAGAAGGCCAAGGACAAAATCCTGATGGGCCCCGAGCGCAAGTCGATGGTGATGCCCGAGGCGGAGCGCCGCAACACCGCCTATCACGAGGCCGGGCACGCCCTGATCGGCAAGCTGCTGCCCAAGTGTGATCCGGTGCACAAGGTCACCATCATCCCGCGTGGCCGTGCGCTCGGGGTGACGATGAGCCTGCCGGAGCAAGACCGCTACAGCTACGACAAGGAGTACATGCTCAATCAGATCGCGATGCTGTTTGGCGGCCGCATCGCCGAGGAGGTGTTCATGAACCAGATGACCACCGGGGCGAGCAACGACTTCGAGCGCGCCACCCAGATCGCGCGTGACATGGTGATGCGCTACGGTATGTCGGAAAAGCTCGGACCCATGGTGTACGCGGAAAACGAGGGCGAAATTTTCCTGGGCCGCTCGGTGACCAAAACCACCCACATCAGCGAAGAGACGATGCGCCAGGTCGATGCCGAGGTGCGCCGCATCATCGATGAGCAATATGCGCTGGCGCGCCGGCTGATCGAAGAAAACGCCGACAAGATGCATGCGATGGCCAAGGCGCTGCTGGAGTGGGAGACCATCGACAGTGACCAGATCGACGACATCATGGCTGGCCGCCCACCGCGGCCGCCGAAGGACATGAGCCCGCGTTCGCCCAACACCGGCGGCGGGGATTCGGGCGGCGCCGCGCAGCCCGTGCAGGGGGCCTCACCGCAGGCGCCGTCGGCGGCGTGAAGTCGCCCATGTATCGCCGGCGGCGTCGGCTCGGTGGTCGTTCGTTGGCTGCGCCTGGCTCGCACGAACGACAGCGAGTCAGGATGGCTGCAGGGCGGCGTCGAATCGGTGGCGTCCGTGACCGCGTAGCGCACCCGCCCGCGGTGCACCCGTCGAAAGAGGTCTGACAGTGAACGAGCTGGATGGAGGGCAGGCCGGCACCACCGCACCCGGCGCCGTAGCGCCTGCGTCATGGGGTGCGACCGGGGTGGCTGCCGCCAGTGGCGCTGTTGGGTGTTCGCCCGGCGCTGCGGACGCGTGCTCGGCGACCTCCCATTCTTCGGTGGCATCGGCAACCGTTTGGCGCACGACCCGCTTCGTCATCGATTTGTCACAGCCGCGGGTGATGGGCATCGTCAACGTCACCCCCGATTCGTTTTCCGATGGCGGGGCACACGCCGACGCCGCTGCGGCACTGCGACACGCCGAGGCGCTGCTGGCGCAGGGTGCCGATATGCTCGACATCGGGGGCGAGTCCACCCGGCCCGGTGCCCCGCCCGTGCCGCTGGAGGTCGAGCTGCAGCGCGTGCTGCCCGTGGTGCGCGCGGCGGTGCGGTTGGGGGTGCCGATCAGCGTCGATACCTACAAGCCGGAGGTGATGGCGGCCTGTCTGGACCTGGGGGCCGACATCATCAACGATGTGTGGGCGCTGCGCCGCTGCAGCGCCGATGGCCGCAGCGCCGAGGCGGTGGTGGCAGCGCACCCATCGTGCGGTGTGTGCCTGATGCACATGCATCGGCAGCCACAGGATATGCAGGTACAACCGATGCAGGGGCCGGCGACCCTGGCAGTGGTGGCCTTTTTGGCCGAGCGGGCCCAGGCTTTGCGTGCGCGCGGCGTCGCGCGCGAGCGCATCGTGCTCGACTACGGTATCGGTTTTGGCAAGACGGTCGAGCAAAACCTGGAGTTGCTGGTGCGGCAGGACGCCATCCTGGCCTTGGGCTACCCGCTGTTGGCGGGTTGGTCGCGCAAATCGACGCTGGGGCGGCTGACCGGACAGGATGAGGCCGCGCGCCGCGTCGGCGCCAGCGTGGCGGCCGCTTTGCTGGCGGTGCAGCGCGGCGCGCGCATCGTTCGCGTGCACGACGTCGAGCCGACCGTACAGGCCTTGCGCGTGTGGCAAGCCGTGCAAACGGCGCAACGGAACCAGGCAGGCCGCGAGGCCACGCGCGCGTAAACCCCGACCCGATCGGCGCTGCAAAGGCGAAGCGTAACACCTAGCGCGCGCCCGCGCCTGGCGCCACGCCGCCGGTGGGTGCGCAGCCAGCGTCGTCCGAAAAGCGACCGCTGCGTTGACCGGCCGACAGGCTTGACCTGTCGGGTCGGGCAGCGGCCCCTCCGTACAATCGACCACTGCTTTCACCGCGCCCGCGGCGAGGCGTCATCGTTTGCAGCAAGGGAGCCCGTTCACATGTCGCGCCGTTATTTTGGAACCGATGGCATCCGGGGTACGGTCGGCCAGTCGCCGATCACGCCCGATTTCGTTTTGCGCTTGGGGCACGCCGTCGGCCACGTGCTGCGGTGCCAGGCCGATGCCGACCACCGTCCGCTGGTGCTGATCGGCAAAGACACACGCATTTCGGGCTATATGCTGGAGTCGGCGTTGGAGGCGGGCTTCAATTCGGCCGGGGTCGATGTGATGTTGCTCGGGCCCGTTCCCACGCCGGCGGTGGCCTATCTGACGCGCGCGCAACGCGCCCGTCTGGGCGTCGTCATCAGCGCCAGCCACAACCCATACCCGGACAACGGTATCAAATTTTTCAGCGACCAAGGCATCAAACTGCCCGATGCCTGGGAGCTGGCGGTGGAGGCGGCGCTCGAAGACGCGCCGCTCTGGGTCGACTCGGCGCACCTGGGTGGGGCGCGGCGCCTGGACGACGCGGCGGGGCGATACATCGAATTTTGCAAGAGCACCTTTCCGGCCGAACTGTCGCTGCGGGGGCTCAAAATCGTCGTCGATGCGGCCCACGGTGCGGCCTACCACATCGCGCCGGCGGTGTTTCACGAGCTGGGAGCCGAGGTGGTGCCCATCGGCTGCAGCCCCAACGGCCGCAATATCAACGATGGCGTCGGCGCCACCCATCCGCAAACCCTGGTGGCGGCGGTGCGCGCGCATCAGGCCGATTTGGGCATCGCCCTGGACGGCGATGCGGACCGGCTGCAGATGGCCGATGCCAGCGGGCGGCTGTTCAACGGCGACGAGCTGCTCTATCTGCTGGCGGACGACCGTCTGGGCTGCGACGAAGTGGTGCCGGGTGTGGTGGGCACCCTGATGACCAATATGGCGGTGGAGCAGGCATTGGCGGCGCGCGGCGTGCGCTTGGTGCGCGCACCGGTGGGTGACCGCTACGTTCTGGAAGAGCTGCACCGCCATCACTGGTTGCTCGGTGGCGAAGGCTCGGGCCACTTGATCATTCTGGACAAGCAAACCACGGGCGATGGCATCGTGGCCGCGTTGCAGGTACTGCAGGCTTGTGTGCGGCAGCAGCGCACGTTGGCCGAGCGCTTGCAGGGTGTGACGCTGTTTCCCCAAGTGCTGCGCAACGTGCGATTGCGCCCGGATCAGGACTGGCGGGCGAATGCAGCGCTGGCCGCAGCCATTCGCGCCGCCGAAGCCGATTTGGGGGCCGACGGGCGCGTCCTCATCCGCCCCAGCGGCACCGAGCCCGTGCTGCGCGTGATGGTGGAGGCGCGCGACGAACAACGGGCACGGCATTGGGCCGATGAGCTGGCCGCGGCTGCACAAGTCTGAGACCAGCGTATCGCCGGGCGCCGTTGGCGGATGTCGCGACGGGCAGTGGCTGATCCGCGCGGTTCGGCTGTGCCCGTAGGGCCGGGACCCGCAGGGCTGCGCTCAACCCACGCGCTGCCACAAAGGCTGCCCGGCGCGCAGCCGCACGCCCGATTCGACCCCCGGCGCCAACTCATAGCCCGCTGGTACGAAGACGATGATCGTCGAGCCGTGCTCGAACCAGCCGATTTCCTGCCCGCGTTGCAGCGCCACGCCACAGGGAATCACGTTCGGTCCCGAATAGCGCAGGTGCAAGGTCACGTCCACCGGATGCAGGCGAATGCTGGCAACCAAAATGGCGGCCACGGCCACCATCGCCATGGGCGTGCCGTCAGTCAGCTCAGTCTCCAGTAAGGCACGTTCGTTGCGGCAAAACAGCCGCTGCACGCGGCGCAGCGCAATCGGGTTGACGTTCCAGGTGTCGCCACTGAAGTAGGTGACGCGATGCAGGCGCAGG
Source organism: Tepidimonas charontis (assembly GCF_007556685.1). GTDB lineage: Bacteria > Pseudomonadota > Gammaproteobacteria > Burkholderiales > Burkholderiaceae_C > Tepidimonas > Tepidimonas charontis. The sequence continues at coordinate 9,962 of NZ_VJON01000011.1, forward strand.
TCGGCCGGGGCGTGGAAACGGTGGTACATGGTCGCCGTCAGCCGCAAGGTGACGAAGCGCCCATCCGCGAAGGTGCGTGCACACGTCTCCCCCATCAAATCTTCCAGCCGATAGGGGAAGCCCTTGGCCTGCCAAGCGGTGGTGCCGCACACCGGCCCACAGGCGCCGACGATGGCGTCGCACGGACTGCACAAAATATCCGCTCTGGGGTCGAAGGGGCGGGCGCCGGGACGCAGCGCGCGTGTGAAGACGTCGCGTAGGCTGCGATAGGGGCCGGGCGCGGCATCGCTCAAGTCCAGATCGTCGAATAGCCGCCACAGCGTCAGCGACAGCCGCAGCAGCAACGGACTGTCGATGCGCGCGTACCAGCCCATCGCATGGGTTAGGGCTGCACGCGGCACGCGATTGGTCAGCAAAAAGTTCAGGTCCTCGTGCAGCAGCACGCGGTCACGCCAGTGCCGCCAGCCGCTGCTGGCCTTCATCGGATTGTCAACGCCCATGGCTACAACTGTGGCGACCGATGTTGAAAGGGGTGTGACAAATGGCCGATTGGTGGAGCTGGGCAGCATGGGCGCCTGCGGTGGCGGCACTGCCATGGGCGCGGCAGCGCTGGCGTCTGTCGCGCGCCAAATACCCGTCGTTGGCCGGTCATGCCCGCTTGGCCAAGACGGTGGCGCGTCTCGTACCGGGCTATGCCTACTCGCTGGAGACGGCCTTCGACGTCGATGGTGCGCCCGCCGATGTGGCCCAGACGCGCCGGGCGGCCTTCCTCGCTTTGGGTGAACGCCTGCGCATGCGCAGCCCCCGCACCCTGCAGGCCACACGGGCCGCGCGCAGCGCACTGCCCGACTTGCAGCTCACGGGACGCTACCGGGTGCCGTTTCCCTTTGCCGACGTGGTGGCCGCGCATTTACCGCTGGGCGCGTTTTGGGACCGCAGCCATGGCGTACAGCTGGTGGATCTGGACGGCCACACCTACTACGACTTGGCGGGCTCGTATGGCGTCAATCTGTTCGGCCCGGATTTTTACAAGGACTGCGTGCAAGAGGGCGAGCGCATGGCCCGCTCGTTGGGGCCGGTGTTGGGCGGCTATCACGCCTGCGTGGCCGACAACGTGGCGCGGCTGCAGGCGATCTCAGGGCTGGAGCAGGTGAGCTTTCACATGTCGGGCACGGAAGCCGTGATGCAGGCGGTGCGGCTGGCGCGCTACCACACCGGGCGGCGGTACGTGGTGCGCTTTGCCGGGGCCTATCACGGCTGGTGGGAGGATGTGCAGCCTGGGCCCGGCAATCCGCTGCCGCCACGCGACACCTATACCCTCGCCGATCTGTCCGAGCGCAGCCTGGAGGTGTTGCGCTCGCGCCGCGACATCGCCTGCGTGCTGGTCAACCCGCTGCAGGCGCTACACCCCAACCACAACGCACCGGCAGACTCTTCCCTGGTGGGCACCCGGTGCTTGCAGCGCGCCGAGCGCAGCGCCTATGCCGATTGGCTGCGTCGCCTGCGCGCGGTGTGCCGCGAGCGCGGTATCGCCTTCATTTTGGACGACGTCTTCATGGGCTTTCGTCTGGCGCGCGGCGGCTCTCAAGAATATTTCGGCGTCGAGGCCGATATGGTGTGCTACGGCAAGACGCTGGGCGGCGGCTTGCCGGTGGGCGTGGTGTGCGGCCGCGCCGAGTGGATGCAACGCTTTCGCCCTGAGCGCCCGGCCGACTTGTGTCTGGCGCGGGGCACCTTCAACGCCCACCCGTATGTGATGGCCACCATGAACGCGTTTTTGCGCCGGCTCGACGAGCCCGCGGTGGCGGCTGCCTACGAGGGGCTGGATGAACGCTGGCAGCGGTGGGAACACGAATTCAACGCCGCCTTGCAAGCCGGGGGTTTTCCGGTGCGGGTGTCGGCGCTGTCGTCGGTGTGGACGCTAAACTACCTGCAACCCAGCCGCTATCACTGGATGTTGCAGTACTACTTGCGCGAGGCCGGCTTGGCCTTGAGTTGGGTGGGCACCGGACGCTTCATTTTCAGTCTGGCTTACCGCGACGAGGACTTGGTCGAGGTGCGCACACGGCTGCTGGAAGCGTGTGCGCGCATGGCGGCCGACGGCTGGTGGTGGCGCGATCCGAGCGTGGATGAGGCGCAATGGCGGCGCCAACAACGCCGCCGCCTCTTGGGTGAGCTGGTGCGTGCCCGTGGGTGGGGCCGCGCTGCTCCACCTGCCTGATCAGCCCGCGCGTTGCTCGCCGTCGAGCCGCTGCCCGCGCCACAAGTGCAGCGGTGCGCGGTGGTAGAGCTTGATATCGTGGAACGGATCGGTGAGGATCTTGGTGGCCCAGGCCAGCGCCGTCAACGCGTTGTGGGTCCACCACAGCTGCACGACGCGAAACAGCAGGCCACCGATGGCCAGCCACAGCCACAACCAGCCCACGTTGCGCCAAAAGCCCCAGTTGTCGCTGTGCGGCTGCAGCCAGCCAAAGAAGTCCGGGTCCCACCACAGCAGCACCGGTATCGCGGCCCAGAGTGCCATCAGCACCGTCTTGCGACGCAAGTTGTAGCCGACCTTGATCGCCTCCTTGTACTCGTGGGTGGCTTGGTTGACGTGATCGTAGCCCTTCGGTTCAAAGAAAAAATGCCCGGACTGGCGCGTCACCATCGAAATGCCCCAGCCGATCAGGGCGGCGACGGCGGGGTCGATCCACAGCCAGACATACGCCACCAAAAACGAGATCGCGCTGATCAGGTGCAGGGTCTGGTTGATGCGGCTGTGGTGATAGTAGCGGTGGTCATCCCAACGTTGGGTGCGCAAGGTATGCAAAAAAGCATTCACGGGTTCGACTCCTTGGATGTGGGCTGCTACGAGTGCGTCGCCGATGGTGCGCGTCGTGTATGAAAACGTGGTGACAGCCGCCGCCGTGCCGCCGGCCTGTCATACCGCTGTCGCGCAGCGCGGGCACGCTCGCTGCCATGGATGAAGCCCTGACCATCGACAGCCTGCCGCCGCGCAATCCCTCCTTGCGCGTGGCGGTGGTGACCGAGACCTTCCCGCCCGAGATCAACGGCGTGGCGCAGACCATCGAGCAGCTGGCGCGCGCGCTGCAGGTGCGCAACCACCACGTGCAGATCGTGCGCCCGCGTCAGCGCGCCGACGACTATGACCGCGATGGCGCGCGCCTAGGGCTGGAGCAGGTGCTCACGCGCGGCTTGCCCATCCCGCGCTACCCCCAGCTGCGTGTGGGTCTGCCAGCCAAACGGGCGCTGCAGTCGCTGTGGACCGTGCGGCGACCGGACCTGGTGCACATCGCCACCGAGGGGCCGCTGGGTTGGTCGGCTCTGCGGGTGGCGCGCAAACTGCGCCTGCCGCTGAGCACCGACTTTCGCACCCAGTTCCACGCCTACAGCCGGCACTACGGCCTGGGGTGGATGGAAAAATCGATCCTGGGCTATCTGCGGCACTTCCACAACCAGGCCGACTGCACCTTCGTGCCCACCGAGGCGTTGCGTGCCCAACTGGCGGGCTGGGGGTTCGAGCGGCTGTGCGTGGCGCCGCGTGGGGTCGATGCCGAGCGCTTCTCACCGCGCTGGCGCAGCGCGGCGCTGCGCGCGGCGTGGTCGGCCAGCGCCGACGCGCGCATCGTGCTTTATGTGGGACGGCTGGCGGCGGAAAAAAACCTCGACTTGCTGGTGCGTGCCTATGAGGCCATGCGTGCCCACGACCCGGCTTGGCGGCTGGTCGTCGTCGGCGATGGCCCCGAGCGCGGCGCGTTGCAGGCGCGCTGCCCGACCGCCGTCCTCACCGGGGCGCTGTCGGGCATGGCCCTGGCCGAAGCCTACGCCAGCGCCGACGTGTTCATCTTTCCCAGCCAGACCGAGACGTTCGGCAACGTCGTCACCGAAGCGCTGGCCAGCGGTGTGCCGGTGTTGGCCTTCGATCTGGCGGGGGCCCACACGCTGGTGCAAAGCGGGCGCAACGGCGTGTTGGTGCCGCCTGGGGACGAGCGGGCCTTCGTGCGCGCAGCCGAACTTCTGGCACGCGAGCCGCACACCGTCGCGCGCCTGGCGCAGGCGGCGCGGCCGAGCGTGCTGCACCTGTCGTGGGCGCACATCGCCGAGCACATGGAGCAGCACTGGCTCAGGCTACTGGCGGCCCGCCAGGGCGCGGGGATGTCCTTTGCGCTGGCGTGGCACGGTCGCCCCGCCAGTGACGGGTGATGGCCCACAGCAGCCCAAAGCCCAGGCCCATCGTCAGCCCCAACCCGCTCATCAGCGGCAGCAACGGCAGACCTGCTTGCTGGGTGGCACTGTACAGCGCCAAGGCCAGCAGGACGCTGGCGTTCTCGTTGAAGCCTTGGATGGCGATCGAGCGCCCCGGGCTGAGCAAGCGGTGCCCGCGGTATTGCAGCAAGGCGTTCATCGGTACCACCAGCACACCGCCCAAGGCCCCGATCAGAACCAGCACGGCCACTGCCCACACGGGTTGGGTGATGTGAACGCCCGCCGCCAATGTCAGGCCGAGCACGGCTCCGACCGGCAAAACCCGCAACGCGTGCCGCAGTGTGATGTGCCGCGCCACCAGCACCGCGCCCACCACCACCCCAAGCGCCACCGCCGCCTGCAGATAGGCCGCTTGCGACAAGGGCCAGTGCAGCCGCTCCTCAGCCCAGCGCAGCACGGCGAATTGCATGACGGCCCCAAAACCCCAAAAAAAGGTGGTCACGCCGAGCGACAACCCGCCGTAGGGGTCGCGCCACAGCCGCGCGTTGTCAGCCCCGAACGATTGCCACACGCGCAGCGCCTGCGACCAAGGCAGGCGATGGCGCGGCGGCCGCGGCGGCACGTGCAGATGACCGATGGCGGCGGCGCTGTACAGGCCCAGGATCAGCAGCAAGGCCGCTGCCAGGGAGGGCGGCACCGCCGTGGCAGGCCACACCGGTGTCAAAGCGATGTGGCTGAGTTGCCGCATGGGTTCGGACACCAGCCACCCACCCAGCGCCGTGCCCAGCAATACCGCCAGCACCACCGACCCCTCCAGCCAGCCGTTGGCAGCGACCAGCCGCTGCCCCGCAACCGACTCCGTGATCCAGCCGTATTTGGCCGGCGCATACAGGGCCGCACCGATGCCCATCCAGGCCAACGCGAGCAAGGGATGGCCGCCCAGGGTCAGCGCCAGCGCGCCCAAGGCCTTGACCGCGTTCATCGCCGTCATCAGCGCTGGCTTCGGTACCGCGTCGGACCATGCCCCCACCATGGGGCCGAGCACGACGTAGGCGGTGGTGAAGCTGAATTTGAGCAGCGGCGCCCACCAAGCTGGGTGGCCTTGCTCGTGCAACAGCGCCACGGCCACGATGAGCAGGGCGTGGTCGGCCAGTCCCGAGACGAATTGCGCGGCGATCAGCCAGAGAAATCCCGTCGGCATGGGCTCTGCAGTGTGGCCCTGGCCTGTGGCGCTTTCATGACGAGGGCGCCGAGCGCCGCTGCCGGTGATGCCCATTCACGCAATCGACACACGCGCGCCATCGGCGCGTCATGCGGCGTCGCCACACTGCGATGCTGCAGGCCTCGTGGCAGGGCGCTCGGCGCAATGAGCGCCCCCGCTGGCCGCACCGTCAGGCAACCGCTGGAGATCACCGTCCATGAAAGAACTGCCCACCCCGACCTTACACCTGGCTTCGCTGACGCCCCCGCTGCCGGGGGCGGCCAGGAGGTTGCTTCATCCTTTACCGCAGGATGGAGCTGCGGCGGGCGGCTTGCGGGTGGCCTGGGCGCGGCATCTGGACGATGTTCGCCAAGCGCAGCGGCTGAGGTACCGGGTATTCGTCGAGGAAATGGGTGCGCGTGTGACCAGCCCCGTGCCGGGCCACGATGTGGACTTGTTCGACGACTATTGCGAGCACCTGCTGGTGCGTGAGGAGGGCAGCGGCGAGGTCGTCGGCACCTACCGGGTGCTCACACCGGCGCAGGCGCGCCGCGTGGGGTGCTTCTACAGCGACACCGAATTCGATTTGACCCGCTTGCGCGCCTGGCGCGAGCAGATGGTCGAGTTGGGGCGCAGCTGCGTACACCCCCAACATCGGCACGGTGGCGTCATCATGGCGCTGTGGGCGGCGCTGGCCGACTTCATGGTGCGCAACAAACTGCACCTGATGATCGGCTGCGCGAGCATCCCGATGGGCTACGGGGGCGCGCACGCCATGTCCGGCGGCGGTCACGCCGCCGCCAGCATTTGGCGTCAGGTGCGCGAGCGGCACCTGGCCTCGGTGGAATTTCACGTTCAGCCGCGGGTGCCGCTGCCCGTTGATGCGCTCGACGACGGCTCGGTGGTGGAACCCCCGGCGTTGGTCAAAGGCTATCTGCGGCTGGGCGCCAAGGTGTTGGGGCCACCGGCATGGGACCCAGAGTTCAACACGGCCGATTTGCCGATGATGATGCGGCTGGACGATATGCCGCCGCGCTATCGGCGCCATCTGCTGGGGGAGCGATGCTGATGGGCTGGGGCCCGCTGGCGCAGCGTCTGCAGACGCGCGACGCCGGGCTGCGCTCGGCCGCCGACGCTGCGGTATTCGACGCCGATGGCGCCGTCGGCGACGACAAGGAGCGCAAGCCCCCGTTGTTGCGCGCGGTGTTCATATCGGACGTGCACCTGGGCACGCCTGGCTGTCAGGCCAAGGCCCTGCTGGCCTTCTTGAAGGCGCACCCGTGCGAGCGCTTGTACCTGGTGGGTGACATCATCGACGGCTGGCAGCTGCGACGCCGCTGGTACTGGCCGCAAAGCCACAACGACGTGGTGCAAAAGGTGCTGCGTGCGGCGCGCAAAGGCTGTCGGGTCATCTTCGTGCCCGGCAATCACGACGAGTTCGCGCGTCACTTCGTGGGCCACCATTTCGGTGGCGTCGAAGTCGTGGAGGAGGCGGTTCACGTGACCGCCGATGGGCGCCGCCTGTGGGTCACACACGGCGATCTCTACGATGGCGTGGTGCAGTATGCGCGCTGGCTGGCCTACCTGGGCGATACGCTCTACGAGCTGGCCCTGCGCCTGAACCGGCACTTCAATTCCTGGCGCGCGCTGCTGGGCTTGCCCTACTGGTCGTTGTCCCAGTATCTCAAGCACCGGGTGAAATCGGCGGTATCCTTCATCACGCGGTTCGAGGAGGCGCTGGCGCGCGAGGCGCGCCGCCGCGGCATGGACGGAGTGGTGTGCGGCCACATCCACCGCCCCGAAATGCGCGACATCGGCGGCATTCTGTACTGCAATGACGGCGACTGGGTCGAGAGTCTGAGTGCGTTGCTCGAGCACAAGGACGGGCGACTGGAGATCGTGCATTGGGCCGCGCGCGCCGAAGCGGTGTCGACGCGTGCATCGTGAGCTTGGTGACCTCGATGTCATGAAAATGTCACGGAAGTGCGGCGTTTTCGCGAAATAATGTAACGATGACGTCCGCTGTTGCAACTTCTGCTTCGACGAGCCCCGCTGCCGCGCCTGCTGCTGCCACCGCTGCTGTTCCGTCGGTTCGCCACGCGTTTTTGGATCGCGACCAAAGCATCCTGGCGTTCAATGAGCGGGTGCTGGATTGGGCCTGCCGCAAGGAGGTGCCGCTGCTGGAGCGCCTGCGGTATTTGGCGATCGTCTCCTCCAATCTGGATGAGTTTTTCGAGGTGCGCTTTGCCCCTCATCACGCGGCGCGTATGACCAACGAACAGCGCGGCGTGGCCACGGTGGAGACCTACCACGCGCTGACGCAGCGTGTGCACGCGCTGGTGCAGCGCCAATACACCGTCTACAACGACGAGTTGCTGCCGGCGCTGGAAAAACGCGGCATTCGCATCGTCACCCATGGCGAGCGCAATCCGCGCCAGCGCCGCTGGGTGCGGGACTATTTCGTCAACGAGGTCCAGCCACTGCTACTGCCGGTTGGTCTGGACCCCTCGCATCCGTTCCCGCAGGTGGCCAACAAATCGCTCAATTTCATCGTGCGGCTGGGCGGGCGCGATGCCTTCGGACGCGAGAACGACATCGCCATCGTCAAGGTACCACGCGCGCTCAAGCGCTTCGTGGCGATGCCGGCGGCCGCGGGCAGCAAGCAGCTGCATTTCGTCTCCATCTCCAGCATCATCCGCACCCACTTGGCCGATCTGTTCCCCGGGCGCACGGTGCTGGAGTTTTCGCAATTTCGCGTCACGCGCCACTCCGACCTGGCGCTGGACGAGGAGGAGGTGAAAAACCTGCGTACCGCGCTGCGCCTCGGGTTGCAACAGCGCCACTACGGGCAGGCCTTGCGGCTGGAGGTCTCGGCGGGCTGCTCCGATTATTTGGCCAACTTTCTGTTGGAGCAGTTCGGCCTGCCGCCCGAGAGCCTCTATCGCGTGCCGGGTCCGGTCAACCTGGTGCGTCTGAACCAGCTCATCGACCAGATCGACGCGCCAGCGCTGCGCTTCGAGCGCTTCACGCCGGGCTGGCCGGTAGAGCTGACGCCAGGGCAGTCGTTTTTCGAACGCCTCAAACGCGGCGATGTGCTGATTCACCAGCCTTACGAGAGCTTCGACGCGGTGCTGGCGTTTTTGCGCGAAGCGGTGGAAGACCCCAGTGTGCTGGCCATCAAACAAACCATCTACCGCACGGGTCAGCGCAGCGAAATGACCGAACTGCTGCGCGAAGCGGTGCGGCGTGGCAAGGAAGTCACGGCCGTGGTCGAGCTCAAGGCGCGCTTTGACGAAGAGGCCAACATCAACCACGCCGAGCAGCTGGAATCGGTGGGTGCGCAGGTGGTCTATGGCATCGTCGGCTTGAAGACGCACGCCAAGATGCTGCTGATCACCCGCCGCGAGGGTGCGCGCCTGGTGCGCTACGCCCACATCTCCACCGGCAACTACAACCCCGGCACGGCTCGGGCCTACACCGATTTGAGTTACCTGACCGCCGACGAGGCGCTGACGGCGGATATCGATGCGATTTTCGGCCACCTGGCCAGCCAGAACCGGCTGCCGCGCCTCAACAAAGTGCTGATGGCGCCTTTTTTGCTGCAAAAAGGCTTGCTGGAGCGCATCGACGCCACCATCGCCGCCGCCAAGGCCGGGCAGCCGGCGCGCATTCTGCTCAAAATGAATGCGCTTACCGACGAGCCGCTCGTGCGCGCGCTGGTGCACGCGTCGCAGGCGGGGGTTCAGATCGAGGCCATCGTGCGCGGCGCCTGCATCTTGCCCGCCGGCGTGCCGGGCTACACCGACCATGTGCGCATCCGCTCGGTGATCGGGCGTTTTCTCGAGCACTCGCGGGTGTTTTATTTTCATTACGGCGAGCACGAGGAGCTGTGGCTGTCCAGCGCCGATTGGATGAACCGCAATATGCTGCGCCGCGTCGAGCTGGCTTGGCCGGTGACCGACCCGCAATTGCGGGCGCGCATCATGGACGAGTGCCTGCATTTGTACCTGGCCGATCAGCGCGATGCCTGGCTCTTGCAGCCCGATGGGACCTATGTGAAAGCAGCGACCGTGGCCGGTAAACCCGGACGCGGCGGGGCGCTGCCGGCGGCTCAAGCGACGTTGATGAACCGCTACGGCACCAAGGGTTAGCACGCGGCGCTGGTCGACGGCGCCCCGAGCCAGCCGGCGGCGCGGCAGGGGCAGAGAGGATGAATATGGACCTGATACTGTGGCGCCACGCCGAAGCCGAAGACTTGGACGAGACCGATGAGCGTGGCGGCGATGATCTGTCGCGTCGGCTGACCGCGCGCGGTGAAAAGCAAGCTGCGCGGATGGCGGTCTGGCTCGATCGCCACTTGCCCGAAGGCACCCGCGTGTGGTGCAGCCCGGCGGTGCGGGCGGAGCAAACCGCACTGGCCTTGGGGCGCAAATACCGTGTGCGCGCCGAGCTGGCCCCAGGCGCCGCGCCCGAGGCGTTGCTGGAGGTGGTGCAATGGCCGCACGCACACCAGGCGGCGCTGGTGGTGGGGCACCAGCCGACTTTGGGGCAGGTGGTGGCGCAGTTGCTGGGGTTGACGACCGGCGCGTGTTCGATTCGTAAAGGGGCGGTGTGGTGGTTGCGGCATCGCGAGCGCGAGGGCCAGTGGCAAACGATACTGCTGAGCGTCCAAGCGCCCGATCTGTTGTGAGCGCTTGGCGGTGGCGGTACCCGGGCCGCGGACCGGTGCACCGCCGCGGACGATGTGAATCGGGCGGCTGCAGCGCGTCTTGACCGACGACCTCCTGGCGTCCGCAGCCTCAGCCGTTGTTTACGGTAGTGCCAATTGCAGGCGCCAGGGGGTGCGTGCCCAGTGCTGCGCTTCTTCCTGCAGCAGCCACGCCGACTGCGGATACTGTTGGGCCCAGCCGCTTGTCGCCTGGAAGCGAAAAATCTGTCGCACGTACGACAGCCGAATCGCATCGATGTCGGGGTCTTTGCGGGCATGACACAGCAGCACCGCCAGGCGCAAACACAGCAGCTGCTTGACGAATAGCTCATCGTCGAGGTGCGCTTCGAGTTTGCGCAGCTTGCCCCGCTGGCCCAGCACCAGCAAACTCATGCGGTGCAGCTCTGGCAGCGAAAAACCCGGTGCATCGACGTGGTCCAAGATATAGGCGCCATGGCGGTGAGCGCTGGTGTGCGAGATGTGTGCGCCGATTTCGTGCAGATGGGCCGCCCACGCCAGCTTTTGCGAGTAGCGGCCGTTGCGCGGGTCGGGCCGCGCCACCTGCTCGAACAAGCGCGTCGCCACCCGTCCCACGCGCTCGGCCTGGGCCGTGTCGACGGCGAATTTTTGCGCCAACCAGCGCACGGTGCGCTCACGCACGTCGGTTTGGTCCGAGGCGCGATCGATCAGGTCGTACAGCGCCCCCTGCCGCAGCGCGCCTTGCGCGCGGTGCACCCGTGACCAGTCGAACAGTTCGAACAGCGCCAGCAAAACGCTCAGCCCCCCGGCCAGCACCGGGCGGCGATCGTCCTTGAGCCCATCGAGGCGCAGCTCATGGACGTTGCCGGCGCGCACCAGGCGCTGCACGATCCACTGCATCCCCTCACGCGTGATCACGCCCAGCTCAAAGCCAGCCTGCCCCAGTATGTCGGTCAGCGCCCCGGCGGTGCCCGACGAGGCATACACGGCGTCCCAGCTGCCGCTGGGGAAGACGTCCAGCGCCTGGTCCAGTACCGCCTTGGCGGCCACGACGGCGGTGCGCATGTCGGCTTCGGTGACGCGCCCGGCCGGAAAGTATCGCTGCGACCACGCCACGCTGCCCAGACCATAGGACTCCATGCGCAGTGGGCGGTAGCCCTGTCCCAAGATCATTTCGGTCGAGCGCCCCCCGATGTCCACCACCAAGCGGCGCTCGTCCGACTGCGGCAACAGATGGGAGACGCCTTGGTATATCAAGCGCGCTTCTTCGTGCCCGGCGATGACATCGATGGGAAACCCCAAGATGGCTTGCGCGCGCTCCAGGAACACGTCGCGGTTGCGCGCTTCGCGCAGCGTCTGGGTGGCGACGGCGCGCACCTGGTGACGTTCAAAGGTACGTAATTTTTCGGCAAAGCGAGCCAGGCAGGCCCACCCCCGCGCCATCGCGTCGGCCGACAGTGTCTTCGTATCATCGAGCCCCGCGCCCAGGCGCACGGTTTCCTTCAAATACTCCACCCGCTCGATGTGGCCGCCGCTGTAGCGGCCGATTTCGAGTCGGAAACTGTTCGAGCCAAGGTCCAGCGCGGCCAGCAGGGTTCCGTCTTGCATGCAGGGCTTCCGTCGTTGCCTCTGAGCATACCAAAGCCGCTTGCCCCGTTTGCATGGCCAGTCGCCGCGCTCAACCGTCAAACTGTCACGCAACGTTCACGGAAAGCGGGTATCGTATAAAGGTAGGTTTATTCATCATGACACACGAGGAGTGACGGCGGATCATGGAACGACACCTGTCCAGCCAATTCGACGAGGAGCTCAACCACATTTCGTCCAGCGTGCTGGAGATGGGTGGCCTGGTCGAAACCCAGTTGCGGCAAGCCATGCGTGCGCTGCACCAGCTCGACACGCAGGCCACCCAGGTGGTGCTGGATTTGGAGGAGCGCGTCAACCGGCTCGAGGTCGAGATCGACGCCGAGATCACCTCGGTGATGTGCCGCCGCCAGCCCACTGCGCGTGACCTGCGCCTGCTGGTGGGCGTGTCGCGTGTGATCGTGAATCTGGAGCGTGCCGGTGACGAAGCGGCGCGGGTGGCGCGCATGACGCGTGACTTCGTGGCCGCCGGCGCGCCGCGCGTGCTGCCCCTGGACGATCTGGTGCACGCCGCCACGTTGGCGGCGGGTTCGATTCGTGCCGCCCTTGATGCGTTCGCGCGCCTGGACGTGCCGGCTCTGTTGCAGGTGATCGACACCGACGATCGCATCGACGTCGTCTACGAGGGCTTTTTGCGCAAGCTCATCACCTTCATGATGGAGGATCCGCGCCTGATCACGCCGTGCCTGAACCTGACTTTTCTGGCCAAGGCCATCGAGCGTATCGGTGACCACGCCAAAAATATCGCCGAGGCCGGGGTCTATGTGGCCGTGGGTAAGGATATCCGGCACGTCTCGCCGCAGGAACGGGAGTCGGCGCTGAAATGAGAAAACTGCCCCGTGTGCTGGTGGTGGAGGACGAGCCGGCCATCGCCGAGCTGATTGCCGTCAACCTGCGGCACAACGGCTTTGCCCCGATCATCGTGTTCGACGCCGAGGCAGCGCAACGCGAGGTCGAGGCCATCCTGCCCGACGTCATTTTATTGGACTGGATGCTGCCGGGTGGCAGTGGTCTGAACCTGGCGCGACAGTGGCGGGCGCACGAACGCACCAAGGGCGTGCCCATCATCATGCTGACGGCGCGCTCCGAAGAGACCGATAAAGTGCAGGGGCTGGATGCCGGCGCCGACGATTACGTCACCAAGCCGTTTTCGACGCAGGAGCTGCTGGCGCGCATTCGCGCTGTACTGCGCCGGCGTGTGCCCGAGGCGGTGGCCGACCGCGTCAGCGCCGGGGCCTTGCTGCTCGATGCCGAGGCGCACCGCGTCAGTTTCGAGGGGCGCGAACTGCGCATGGGGCCCACCGAGTTTCGTCTGCTGCACTTCCTGATGAAACACCCTGAGCGGGTGCACTCACGGGCGACGCTGCTCGACCGCGTCTGGGGTGACCACGTCTTCATCGAAGAGCGGACGGTGGATGTGCATATCAAGCGCTTGCGCGAAGCCTTGGGGCCGGCGGGGGTGGCGCTGGAGACCGTGCGGGGGGCTGGCTATCGCTTCTCGGCGCGGCCGCTGCAAACCCAAACCGACGCCGCCAGCGCCTGATGTGCGCCGTGACGGCCGCTAATGGCGCTAAGATGAGTGGCGCATGCTGCGCTTTGCCGAACTGACACTGGTCGTGGTCGTGGGCACCGCGCTGGGCGCGGCTTGGCCCGGGGGGACATTCGCCGTCGCCCTGGGGGCCCTGGGTGGAGCGTGGCTGTGGCTGTGGTGGGATGCTCGCCGAGCACGGCGTCTGCTGCGTTGGCTCGACGACCCGGTGGGCGTCATGCCACCGGATCTGGGGCCCTTGTGGGACGATATCGCCTCGCGCGCGCGCCGCGCCTTCAAAGCGCTCAACCGCAAGGCGCGCAAGGCCAACGCCCGCTTGCAGGCGTTTCTGTCGGCGATCCAGGCCTCGCCCAACGGCATCGTTTTGCTGGACAAACAGGGCTGCATCGAATGGTGTAATCTGATGGCGGGTGTGCATCTGGGGTTCGATGCGCGGCGCGACATCGGCCAGCGCATCCGCAATCTGGTGCGCGATCCAGCCTTCATCGCTTACCTCAACCGCGGTGACTACCGTCACCCGATCGAGATCGAAGGGCGCGATGCACGCCCCGGCCACCCACAGCACATCGCGGTGCAGCTGTTTCCGTACAGCAAGGGCCGGCGGCTAATGCTGACGCGCGATGTCACCGCCATCGAGCTCGCCGAGGCGATGCGGCGCGATTTCGTCGCCAATGTCTCGCACGAAATTCGCAGCCCGCTCACCGTCATCTCGGGCTTCATCGAGACGCTGCAGACGCTGGAGCTCAGTGCCGAGGAGCGCGCCCATTTTTTGGCGCTGATGCAGCAGCAGGCGCAGCGCATGCAAAACCTGGTGAGCGATCTGCTGCTGCTGTCGCGGCTGGAGGGCAGTCCACCCCCCGACGAATCCGAGTGTGTGGCCGTGGCCGACTGGGTGTCGGAGGCGCTGACGCAGGCGCAGGCGCTGTCCAACGTGCTCCATGGGGGTAGTCAAACCTTGTCCGTCGTCGCGGGGCCGCCCAGGTTGGTGGTGGGGGCACGCAGCGAATTGCTCAGCGCCTTGGGCAATTTGCTGTCCAACGCCGTGCGCTACGCTGGTGCACAGGGCCACATCGACGTCGGTTGGCAGGAGCGCGCCGACGGTGGGCTGGAGGTGTGGGTGCGCGATGACGGACCGGGCATTGCCCCAGAGCACCTGCCGCGGCTGACCGAGCGCTTCTATCGGGTCGATCGCAGCCGCTCGCGCGAAAGCGGCGGCACGGGTTTGGGGCTGGCCATCGTCAAGCATGTCATCCAGCGCCACGGCGGCGAACTGCTCATCGACAGCGTCGTGGGGCAGGGCTCGACGTTTCGTCTGACGCTGCCGCCAGCGCGCATCCGACCTGCAGCCAGTGCCGAGCCGTCGGTGCCGTTGCCGCACGGTGGCTAATCGGCGCGCTCGAACACCAGCCAGCGTTCCCGGTTTTCACGCAGGCGCGGAATCTCGCTGCGCAGGCGCCAGCGCCCCGATTGCAGCCACGGTGAAGCCACCGGGTACGCTGCGGGGGCCAGCACCAGGATGGGGCAATCCGTCTGCCCGCGCGCGCCGACGCGGCGCACGGTCAGCCCGCCGTGGTGCTGCAGGCCCGCAATGCGGGCGCCGTCGAGGCCGAAGACGGCCACACAGGCCCCAGGCGGCACCATGGCCGCCACGCGCCGCGAAATCGGCGCCTGCCCCATGCCGTAGTTGAGCAACGGCAGCCACAGCGTCATCAGCAACAGCCAGTTCAGCGTCAGCCCGGACGCCGACAAGACCAAGCCTTTCCACAACGCTGGGGTGTGGCGTCCCAGCCGCCAAGCCACGATCAGCAGCCACGCGATGCTGGCCAGCGCAGCCGGGGTGAACAGCCAGGCGTCGAAGGCTGGCTCGAAGCCAGGCACCAAGCGTGCCACGTTGGCCGCGGGCTTCGGCGGTACACCGGTTTGCATCGCCACCCAGATGACCCAGATGACGATGGCGGCACCGCTGAAGAACAGCAGGGCAAACCAGTCGATCGCAGCCGCGACGCCGCGCCGCAGGGTCGGCAAGGCAAACGCGGCCAGCGCCGCCAACGCCGGCAGCGCCAGCAGGAGCGTGCGGTCGTCGCCGCCGTCGAGCACGGTGGCCGCGCCCGTCACGACCACGCAAGTCAGCGGCCAACCGATGTGCGGTTCACGCCAGCGCGCGCGCCAGCGCCATAGCGCCCACAGCGCCAGCGCCGCCGACGGCCAGACAAACCAGGCCAGCAGACGCACGAAGCTGTGCCAGCCTTCCAGCGTCGTCCATCGCGCCAAGCGTATGTCCCACAGCTCGGGGGCGCGCCCTGCCAGCCACGCCAGCCCAACGCTTGCGGCCAAGGCCGAGATACTGCCCAGCGCAGCGCCCAGTCGCATCCTGCGAGGCTGATACGGCCACCACCAGGCCAGCGCTGCAGCGGCCAAGGCCGCGCCCAGCAGCGGGGCGCCGGACAAGGCCAGCCCCCACGCTGCCCCCCACCATGGCAGCAGCAAGCGCGCGTTGCCGGCGGCCGCAGGCGTCAAGCCGCGCGCGGCGGTGTGGAACAACAGGGCGGCAAACGCCAACTGCGCAGCCGCTGGCGTGGCTTCGTGCGCGCGCAGCGCCAGCCCCAGGGTGGCCACCAGCGCCAGCAGCGCTGCGTCGGCCAGCGCCCGGGCATAGTCGGTGGGTGAGATACGGTCACCAAACGCCAGATCGATCGGCTGCGCAGCGGGCAAGCGGGCCAGGCGATAAGTCGCGTACCACGTGCTGGCCAGTGTGAGCCCAAGCAGGGCGATGAAGGGCAGACGAACCGCCAGCTCAGCGGGCAACGGCGGCGCCAAAGCCAGCGCCGCTGCTCCCACCCAGTAGGGCAGCCACGCCAGAGGGCCCGCCGTCTCTCCCAGGACTTCGGGTGAGAGCCACGATCCGCCGCCGCGCATGTCCAGCATGACGGCGAAGGCGGCCAAATCATCGGGCCGCCACGGGTCGCGCCCCACGAAGCCCGGTAGCACGAACGCTGCGACGATGAGCCAAGGCACCCAGCGCGGCAAGCGCCGGATGGCAGCGGCGGTCACGAGGGCGGGGGTGGGATGGATCACGGTCGGGCGAACAGGGCCACGGGGTGGCCCGGATTATCGAACGGCGGCGGGGGCGCATCCACCGTCTGCCCACGTCGTCGCCATCGCGCTCAACAAAAGAGCAGCCCGCGGGCTGCTCTTCGTGTGCACTCGAACGAGGGTGCCGTTTACTTGGCCGCGCGGGCGTAGCGATTGCGGAATTTTTCCACCCGGCCGCCCATAGTGTCCACGGTTTTTTGCGTGCCGGTGTAGAAAGGATGCGATTCGCTCGAGGTTTCCAGCTTGAACAGTGGCAACTCGCGGCCATCGTCCAACTTGATCGTTTCCTTGGTGGGCGCGCACGAACGAATGATGAACTGAGCGCCGTTGGAAAGATCGACGAAGCAGACTTCGCGGTAGTTCGGGTGGATGCCTTCTTTCATGATCGTCTGACCTACTGCAGTAGCCACGACCGGCCCATCCGGTGCACTTGCTGCAAAGCTCCGCATTATACGGCGCGACCGACCGTGGCATCAACCACCACGGCGCATCAGCTCGAAGAACTCCTGGTTGTTCTTGGTTTGCTTCATGCTCTTGAGCACCATCTCCATCGCCTCGATCTCGTCCATGTTGTAGAAGAACTGGCGCAGGATACGGGTCTTTTGCAGGATCTCGGGCGGCAGCAGCAGCTCTTCGCGGCGGGTGCCGCTGCGGCTGAGCTGGATCGAGGGGAAGACGCGCTTTTCGTACAGACGGCGGTCGAGGTGGATCTCGCAGTTGCCGGTGCCCTTGAACTCTTCGAAGATCACCTCGTCCATGCGGCTGCCCGTGTCCACCAGTGCGGTGGCGATGATGGTGAGGCTGCCGCCTTCCTCGACGTTGCGGGCGGCGCCGAAGAAACGTTTGGGTCGCTGCAGGGCGTTGGCGTCCACACCGCCGGTTAGCACCTTGCCGCTGGAGGGCAGCACGTTGTTGTAGGCACGCGCCAGGCGCGTGATCGAGTCGAGCAGGATCACCACGTCCTTTTTCAGCTCCACCAGGCGCTTGGCGCGCTCGATCACCATTTCGGCCACGTGTACGTGGCGCGCTGCCGGCTCATCGAAGGTGGAGGCGATGACCTCACCGCGCACCGTGCGCTGCATCTCGGTCACCTCCTCGGGGCGCTCGTCCACCAGCAACACCATCAAAATTACCTCCGGATAGTTGGTGGTGATGGCGTGCGCGATGTGCTGCATCATCACCGTCTTGCCGCTCTTGGGCGGCGCAACGATCAGGGCGCGCTGGCCTTTGCCGATCGGGGCGATGATGTCGATGATGCGGCCGGTGATGTTTTCTTCGCCCTTGAGGCCCTCACGCTCGAGCTTCATCTGTTCCTTGGGGAACAGCGGCGTGAGGTTCTCGAACATGATCTTGTGCTTGTTCTGCTCGGGCGGCAGGCCGTTGATCTTGTCGAGCTTGTTGAGGGCAAAGTAGCGCTCACCATCTTTGGGGATGCGCACGTCGCCCTCGATCATGTCGCCGGTGTGCAGATTGAAGCGGCGAATCTGGCTGGGCGAGATGTAGATATCGTCGGTGCTGGCGGTGTAGCTGGCGCTGGGGTCGCGCAGAAAGCCGAAGCCGTCGGGCAGCACCTCCAGCACGCCATCGGCAAAGACCTGTTCGCCCGCCTTGGCGCGCCGCTTGATGATGGCGAACATCAGCTCCTGCTTGCGCAGGCGGCTGGCGTTTTCGATCTCGAGCTCCTCGGCCATCTTCAGCAATGCCGAGACGTGCAAGGCCTTTAGTTCGTTGAGGTGCATGGAAAGACACTCCGAGCGGAGGAAATGCGTGAATGGGCAAATGCCATATGCACGCCGAAATCGGCCAACGCGGCCGAGGCGGCCACAAGGGGAAGGTTGGGGGCTTGCAGCGGCGTCGGGGCGGTCGTACGGCTTCGACGACGCGTGGATTCAACGGCGACCGACACCGCATCGGTGCCGGCCAGACGCCCCTTCAGCCTTGATTATGACACCAGGAGCGGCGTCCGGTGACGTGCGCTGTGCGCCCGCACTGTCGGCGCGTGCCGCGCTCAACTCAGGTGCGGCTCGATGAAAGCGGTCAATTGCGCTTTCGACAAAGCGCCAACCTTGGTGGCGGCAAGCTGTCCGTCCTTGAACAGCATCAGGGTCGGAATGCCGCGGATGCCGTACTGTGCTGGTACCGAGCGGTTTTCATCGACGTTGACCTTGGCGACCTGCAGCTTGCCCCGGTACGCCGCTGCCACCTCATCCAGAATGGGGGCGATCATACGGCACGGACCGCACCATTCGGCCCAGAAATCCACCAGCACCGGCGTCGCCGACTTCAGCACATCGGCGTCGAAGGTGGCATCGGTCACGTGTTTGATCAGGTCGCTGGCCATGGTGGTGGATCTCGGGTCGTCGATAACGTCAGATGGATGAACGGAGGTGACGAGCCTTGACCCCGGCACTGGCTACACGGTTAGGGCTGCTTGGTTCCCCACCTGACCCGGTTGGCCGCTTCCCCATGCGGGAAGGCCCGTCGCTTGCCATTGTATGACAGGATGGCGTACACCGGGGGCACTGCCGCGTGGTGGCGTCGCCAGGTGCGCGGGGGCACCGATAGAATCCAACACATGTCGTACTTGGTCCTGGCCCGTAAATACCGTCCGAAGACCTTTGCCGAGATGGTGGGGCAGGAGCACGTGGTGCAGGCGCTCGGCCACGCGTTGCGCACGCGGCGGCTGCATCATGCCTATCTGTTTACGGGCACGCGCGGCGTGGGCAAGACGACGGTGTCGCGCATCCTGGCCAAATCCTTGAATTGCACCGGGCCGGATGGTCAGGGCGACATCACGGATGCCCCCTGTGGCGTCTGCGAGGCCTGCCGTGCCATCGACGCCGGTCGCTTCGTCGACTACACCGAGCTCGACGCGGCCTCCAACCGCGGCGTCGACGAGGTGCAGACGCTGCTGGAGCAGGCGATTTACAAGCCGGTGCAAGGGCGCTTCAAGGTCTTCATGATCGATGAAGTGCACATGCTCACCCATACCGCCTTCAACGCGATGTTGAAGACGCTGGAGGAGCCGCCGGAATACCTCAAATTCGTGCTGGCCACCACCGATCCGCAGAAGGTACCGGTGACGGTGCTGAGCCGTTGCCTGCAGTTCAACTTGCGTCCGATGGCGCCCGATACGGTCGCCGAGCACCTGCAGCGCGTGTTGACCGCCGAAGGCATCGCGGCCGAGGCAGGGGCGATACGTCTGCTGGCGCGCGCGGCGCGTGGCTCGATGCGCGACGCGCTCAGCCTGACCGATCAGGCCATCGCCTATGGCGGCGGTGCGGTGCGCGAGGCCGACGTGCGCCAGATGTTGGGGGCGGCTGAGCATGAGTACGTGTGGGCCCTGTTGCAGGCGCTGGCCGAGCGCGATGCCGCGCGCGTGGTGCAAACGGTGCAGGACATGCGCCTGCACGGTGTGGCGAGCGACGCGACGCTGGAGGAGCTGGTGGTGTGGCTGCAGCGCATCGCCGTCCTGCAGTGGGTCGGTGAAGCCGCCGAGCCCGATGTCGAAGACGCCCGCTTGCGCGCATTGGCGCAGGCTCTGCCGCCCGATGTCACCCAGCTGCTGTACAGCCTGTTTCTGCACGGCCGCAGCGAGCTGGGGTTGGCCCCGGATGAGTACGCGGCACTGACGATGGTGCTGCTGCGGGCCTTCGCGTTTGGGGCGCCGGCGGCCCCCGCTGCCCCGAGGTCCGATGGTCTGGAAGCGGTCGCGGGCGGCGCACGGTTGCCCGCGTCGACAGCGGGTGGCATGGGGGCAAGCGCCTCAGCATCCGCTCCAACACCCGCTCCAACACCCGCCCCGACACCCGCCCCGACACCCGCCGGCGATGATGCGCCGACGAGGCAAGGTGTTGCCGCCGGCACCGCGCAAGCCGGCGTGCTGGCCGCCCATAGCGCTTTGGCGCCGCTCGACGTCGCCGATGCGGCGCGCTGGTGGGAGGGGGTGGTGGGCGAGTTGGAGGCCGCCGGGCGCGTGCAGGCGTTGGTGCGCGAGTTGGCGCTGCAGGCTGAATGCGTGCAGTGGGGTGACACCGGGGCGCGCCTGCGGGTGCCGCAGGCGGTGTTGAACCAAGATGGCGCGCGCGAGCGCTTGCGCCGCGCACTCGTCGACCACCTGGGGCTGGCGAGCGACTGGCGCCTGGAAGTGGAAGTCGGCCCCGCGCCACAGGCGCCCGCGCAGCGGCGCGCCGCTGCCCAGCGCGCGCGCTTGGTCGCCGCCGAAGCGGCGCTGCGCGCCGACCCGTATGTGCAGACGCTTGCACACGACTATGGCGCGACCATCGTCCCTGGTAGCATCGAACCCATCGGCGGCCCCCTGCCGTCGCCCTGATCGTTGGTTGAGGATACACACCCATGTTCAACAAAGGACAACTGGCGGGCCTGATGAAGCAGGCCCAGGCCATGCAAGACAACCTGCGCCGTGCGCAGGAAGAGCTGGCGACGATGGAGGTGACCGGGGAATCCGGTGCCGGCCTGGTCAAAGTGGTGATGACCGGCAAGCACGAGGTCAAGCGCGTCACCATCGACCCCAGCTTGCTGGCCGATGACAAGGACATGCTGGAAGACCTGGTGGCCGCCGCCTTCAACGCCGCCGTGCGGCGGGTGGAGGAGGCGACGCAAGAGCGCATGGCCAAGGTCACCGCGGGCATGCCCGGTCTGCCGGGTGGTCTGAAGTTCCCGTTCTGAGGCGGGTGCAGCCCGGTCCATGACACATGCCCCGCCGCGCCGCCTGCAGACTTTAATGCAGGCCCTGCAGCGCCTGCCCGGCGTCGGGCAGCGATCGGCGGCGCGCATGGCCTACCATTTGTTGCAACACGACCGCGACGGTGCCCTGCAACTGGCGCAGGCACTGCAGGAGGCCGTGCAGGGAATGCGGCACTGTGTGCTGTGCCATACCCTGGCCGAAGAGGAGGTGTGTCCCACCTGCGCCGACCCAACACGCGATGCCAGCCAGCTGTGCGTCGTGGAGACACCGGCGGATCAGGCGGCCATCGAGCGCACCGGCGCCTACCGGGGGCGCTATTTCGTATTGATGGGGCGGCTCAGCCCGCTCGACGGGGTCGGACCGGACGACATCGGTGTGCGCCCGCTGTTGCAGCGGCTGCAGGCCACGCCACCGGTGCGAGAGGTGATCGTGGCCACCAATTTCACCGCCGAGGGCGAGGCCACGGCACACGTCGTCACCCAACTGGCCAGCGCCCTGGGGCTGCATGTCACGCGTCTGGCGCGTGGGGTGCCCGTGGGCAGCGAACTGGAGTATGTGGATCTGGGCACCATTGCCCACGCGCTGGCGGACCGGCGCTGAGGCCCCGCTGCGGGTTGACCCCAATGGGGCAGTTCCCGATGGTCGCACCCCAATCATGGGCATAAGCTTGTCGCCGATGGCCCTGTGTTGCAGGGGTCGCATGGGGTGTTTGGGCCATGAATCGGCGGCAGTTCGTCCACGCAGCCGTTCTGACGGTGGGGACGCTGGGGACGGTGCGTCGCGCCGGGGCGGCGCAGCGGGTCCACGTCACGCTCGTCAGCCCGTGTACGGTGCCGTGTTTGCCGCTGCATCTGGCCCGGCGCTTGGGGTTTTACGAGGCGGAGGGGCTCACCGTCGCGCTCGAGGTCGATGATCGAGCCGATAACACGCCGGGTGCGGGCGCACGGGTGTACGCGTGTACATTCGATGCGCTCGTCGAGGCGCACGCCCGCGCTCAACCACGGCTGATCTTCGCGGCGCTGACGCGCACCCCCCAGGTGGCCATTGGCTGGCACAGCGATGCGGCACTGCGTGTGCCGGCAGCGCAACGCCGGCCTGGGGGGGCGGTGGGAGTTCTGGCCGGTGACGGCATGGCGCGCTTGGCGCTGGCGCATTGGTGGCGTCTCAATGGCGCAGCCAGTGACGCGGTGGCGCCCGTGCTGTATGCCACGCCCGATGCGCTGGAGCAGGACGTGCTGAGCCGGCGCGTGGACGCCGTCTGTGTCGGTGACCCGCTGCTGACGCGCCTGCAGCGCATGGGTGTGCTGTATCTGTTGACGGATATGCGCGATCCCGAGCACAGTCAACGCCTGTTCGGCGGTTCGGTGATCGGCGTTGCACTGAGTGCCGCCCCAGCGGTGCTGGCCGCCCATCAGCCCGAGTTGCAAGCGCTGGCGCGCGCCGTGCAGCGCAGCCTGCGCTGGTTGCAAACGGCCAGTCCGATGGACTTGGCGGCGCACGCCGATCTGTTCGATCTGGCCCATGATCGCGCGTTGTTTCTCACTGTCTTGGAGCACGCCCGGGCCTCGTTCGTGACCGATGTGCTGCCCCAGGCGGCGGCGGTGCGCCGCACGCTGCGCTGGCTGTACCCGGATGTGGGGCAACACATGCCGACGCTGGAGCCCGGACGCTGGTTTACCGCACGCGTGGCGCCCGAGGCCTGAGCGCGGCGGCGGGTGGGCCGCCGTCGGATAATCTCAGCTGTGAGCACTGCCGATTTCACCCCTGCTGCCGCGGGCGCCGCGCCGACGGCGCCCGCCGACGCCGATGCGGCCGAGCGCGCGCGCGCCGAGACCTTGCGCGCGCTGCTGAATTACCATGCCTGGCGCTACTATGTGCTGGACGACCCCGAAATTCCCGATGCCGAATACGACCGGCTGTTTGCCGAGCTGCAAGCCATCGAGGCACGGCACCCCGACTGGGTGACCCCCGATTCGCCGACCCAGCGCGTCGGCGGTCGCCCACTGGAGGCTTTTGCCACCGTGCGCCACCGGGTGCCGATGCTGAGCATCCGCACCGAGACCGACACCGACGCGGCCGCGGCGCTGGCCTTCGATGCGCGTATCCGCAAAGAGCTCGGCCTGGGGCCGGATGATCCGCCGGTGACCTATGTCGCTGAGCCCAAGTTCGACGGTTTGGCGATCAGCCTGCGCTACGAGGCCGGGGTGTTGGTGTGCGCGGCCACGCGTGGTGACGGTGAAACCGGGGAGGATGTGACGCACACCATTCGCACCATCGGCCAGATTCCGTTGCGCGTGCGTGGTGCCGGGGCTGCGGTGCTGCAGTTGGAAGTGCGCGGCGAGGTGTATATGCGGCGTGACGCGTTCGAGGCGCTCAATGCACGCCAGCGCGCGGCCGGCGAGAAGACCTTCGTCAACCCGCGTAATGCGGCGGCCGGGGCGGTGCGTCAGCTCGACCCGACGGTGGCGGCCTCGCGCCCGCTGAGCTTCTTTGCGTACGGGGTGGGCGAGGTGAGCCCGCCCGAAGCCGGTGGACCGCGTTGGGCCACCCATTGGGAGGTGTTGCAGACCTTGCGTGAGTGGGGTTTTCCGGTATCGGAATGGGCGCGGCGCTGCAGCGGCGGACAGGCACTGGCCGACTACCATCGTGAGATGGGCGAGCGCCGTGACCAGCTGCCCTACGACATCGACGGCGTCGTCTACAAGGTGGACCGGCTCGACTGGCAGCAGCGGCTGGGCTTCGTGACGCGCGAGCCACGCTGGGCCATTGCGCACAAATACCCGGCGCAGGAGCAGCTCACGCGCGTGCTGGCCATCGAGGTGCAGGTGGGGCGCACCGGCAAGCTCACGCCGGTGGCCAAGTTGGAGCCGGTATTCGTGGGCGGCGTGACGGTGACCAACGCCACCCTGCACAACGCCGACGAAGTCGCGCGCAAGGACGTGCGCGTGGGTGACACCGTGATCGTGCGCCGCGCTGGCGACGTGATTCCCGAAGTGGTGGCGGTGGCCCCACCATTGCCCGAGCCGCGCGGCGCGCCCTTTCGTATGCCCACCCACTGCCCGGTGTGTGGCTCGGCCGTGGTGCGCGAAGAAGGCGAAGTCGATCACCGCTGCACCGGTGGGCTGTATTGCCCGGCGCAGCGCAAGCAGGCCATTTTGCACTTCGCACAGCGGCGCGCGATGGATATCGAGGGCTTGGGCGAGAAGTTGGTCGATCAACTGGTGGACGCCGGGCTGGTGCGCACCGTGGCCGATTTGTATCGCCTGGGCCTGACCGCCTTGGTGGGGCTGGATCGCATGGCCGAAAAGTCGGCTTCCAACGTCCTGGCGGCGATCGAGGCGTCGAAGACCACCACGCTGGCGCGTTTTTTGTTTGCCCTGGGCATTCGGCACGTGGGCGAGCGCACGGCGCGCGATCTGGCGCGCCACTTCGGCACGCTGGAGGCGATCATGGATGCGTCTGTGCAGACGCTGCAGCAAGCGCCCGACGTCGGCCCGGTGGTGGCCCGCAGCATTGCGACCTTTTTTGCCCAGCCACACAACCGCGAGGTGATCGAGCAGCTGCGGGCCTGCGGCGTGCATTGGCCGCAGCCCGATCCCGAATATGGCGCGCATACGCTGCGGCCGCTGGCGGGCAAAACCTTCGTGCTGACCGGCACACTGCCCACGCTCACCCGCGAACAGGCGCAGGCGCGCATCGAGGCCGCCGGCGGCAAGGTCAGCGGCTCGGTCAGCCGCAAGACCGACTATGTGGTGGCCGGTGAGGCCGCTGGCAGCAAGCTCGACAAAGCGCGCGAGCTCGGCGTGCCCGTCATCGACGAAGCCGGCTTGTTGGCGTTGTTGAACGCTGCCGTCAGTCCTTGAAACGATAGTGATCGCGGTTGAGTACGGCAGCCACCGCCGTCACCTCTTCGGGCCACATCTGCAAGTTGAGCGCACTATTGCACTGCTCGACCATGCCGCGCAGCAAACCGGCGGTGTTGACGCGCCCCAGCGGACGGTAGATGGCGCTGCCGTCGCCACCGACTTTTTCGGCGTGGCATTGGCTGCAGCGGTGCTGGCGGATGAGCTGCTCGCCCAGCGCCAAATCGGCATCGCGAAAGATCGCGGGTATGTCGGCTTGGGCTGCCAGGGCCCATAGGCAGCCGGCAGCAACGGCGCCGTGGCGTATCGCGCGCATGGCAGCGTGCCACGGCAAACCATACCGATCCGCGCGCGGCGGCTGACGAGTCGTACGCATGGCAACACTCCCCGATGTGATGACGTCAACGTGGTCGCATCCGTTGCGCTCACTATAGCGACAAGGTCAGGCGTCGTCGAGTACCGCCAGCAATTCCTGCGTCAGCGCCGCTTGCTCGCGGGCCACGTGCAGCGTGGGGCTGCTGATGACGAAGGTATCCTCGACCCGCTCGCCCAGGGTGGTGACTTTGGCCAGCTGCAGCTGCACCCCATGACGCGTGAAGACGTCGGCAATGCGCACCAGCAAGCCCTTGCGGTCGCTGGCCGACACATTGAGCAGCCAGCGCTGCCCGCGCTCGTCGGGCTGCAGCTGCACGCGCGGCACCACCGGAAAACTGCGAACCCGCCGCGAGACCCGCCCTTTGCCCACCGACGGCAGCGGCGCACCAGGTGCCAGCGCCAGCGGCAAATTGCGCTCGACCATCGAGATCAGTTCGCGGTAGTGCTCCGCCAAGGTGTCGGTGGCGACCTGGAAGGTATCGAGCGCGTGGCCGTCGGCCGTGGTGTGGATTTTGGCGTCCAGAATCGAAAAACCCGCCTGGTCGAAGTAGCCGCAGATGCGCGCGAACAGATCGGGTTGATCGGGGCAATACACCAGCACCTGCAGGCCCTCGCCGGCCGGCGACAGGCGTGCGCGCACCACGGTGGCTGCAGCCGGCTGGGCGGTTTGCGCCAGCGCCCGCGTGATGTGCCGCGTATGCCAGGCGATTTCGTCGGCGCTGTGGCGCATGAAGTAGCCCACGTCCAGCCGCGCCCACAGCGCCTGGTGGGCTTGGTGCGGCAGGGCATGCAGCGCCAGCAGGCTCAGCGCCTCGCGCCGGCGGGCCTCGATTTCCGCATGCGGGTCGGGCGCGCCGCCGCCGAGCACGCGCAGCGTCATGCGGTACAGATCTTCCAGCAGCTTGGCCTTCCAGCCGTTCCACACTTTGGGACTGGTGCCACGGATGTCGGCCACCGTCAGCAGATACAAGCCGGTGAGGCGGCGTTCGTCGCCGACGCGGCGAGCGAAGGCGCGGATGACCTCGGGGTCGCTGATGTCCTCGCGCTGGGCAACGTGGCTCAGGGTGAGGTGTTCGGCGACCAAGAAGCGCACCAGCTCCGTGTCCTCGGCCGTCATGCCGTGCTGGCGCGCAAACGTCACCACGTCGCGCGCGCCCAGCACCGAGTGATCGCCGCTGCGCCCTTTGCCGATATCGTGGAACAACGCGGCCAAGTACAGCAGCCAGGGTTTGTCCCAACCCGCCGCCAGCTGTGAGCAAAAGGGGTATTCGTGGGCGTGTTCGGGCATGAAAAATCGCCGCATATTGCGCACCACCATCAGAATGTGCTGGTCCACCGTGTAGACGTGGAACAGGTCGTGCTGCATCTGGCCGACGGTGTTGCGAAAAGGCCACAGGTAGCGGCCCAATACCGAGGTCTGATTCATCAGGCGCAGCGCGTGCGTGATGCCTTGCGGTTGCTGCAGGATGTGCAAAAAGGTGCGGCGGTTGACGGGGTCGCGTCGGAAGGCAGCGTTCATGACCGGGCGCGCGTTGTACAGCGCGCGCAGCGTGCGTGCCGACAGCCCCTTGATGCCCGGTGTTTGCTGATAGAGCAAGAAGGTTTCGAGAATCGCCTGGGGCTGGCGCCAGTACAAATCATCGCCGGCCACTTCGAGCATGCCGCCGCGGTCGAAAAAGCGATCATTGAGGGGGCGCAGCGCTTGCTCGCCGTGTTCGTCGCGTGCCAGTCGCTCCTGGATGTTGAGCAGCAAGATCTGATTGAGCTGGGTGACGGCTTTGGCAGCCCAGTAGTAGCGCCGCATCAGGCGCTCGCTGGCGCGCCGTGCCCGGCGCGCGCTTTGTTCGCGTGCGCTGCCACTGACGCCGCCCGGTTCGATGCCGAAGGCTGTGGCCAGCGCCGTCTGCAGGTCGAACACCAGCCGGTCTTCGCGGCGGCGTGCCAGCACGTGCAGCCGGGCGCGGATGAGGCTCAAAAACGCTTCGTTGGCTTTGAGCTGGCGGGCTTCGCGTGCGGTGGCCAGGCCGCGGCGCGCCAGCTCGTCCCACGAGTGACCCAGCCCCGCTGCTTTGGCCACCCACAGGATGACGTGCAGGTCGCGCAGGCCACCGGGCGACTCCTTGCAGTTGGGCTCCAGCGCGTAGGGGGTGTTTTCGTAGCGCTGGTGGCGTTGTTGCATTTCGAACAGCTTGGCGCGGCAGAAGGCCAGCGGTTCGATCTGTTCGGCCAGCGCGTGCCCCAAGGCCACGAAACGGCGCCGGTCGCCCGCCAGCCAGCGGCTCTCCAGCAGCGCGGCTTGCACCGAAATATCGGCGGCCGCCTCGTCAAGGCACTCCCGTACCGTGCGCACGCTGGAGCCGATTTCGAGCCCCGCGTCCCAGCAGCTGCCGATGAAGCGCTCCAGCGCCTGCTGCAGGCACGCATCCCCATGCGGGCGCGCATCGTCTGGCAGCAGCACCAAGACGTCGATATCGGAGTAGGGGAACAGCTCCCCGCGCCCATACCCTCCGACCGCCACCAACGCCGCCGTGCGTGGCAATCCGCAGCCACGCCAGAGTGTGCGCAAGACGGCGTCGGTTAGCCGCGCCAGCCGGCGCAGCTGTGGTCGCACGCCGCGCGAGCGGGCACTCAGCGCCTCGATGGCACGCAGCACGGCATCTTTGTCGTCTCGGTAGCGCTGGCGCAGCGCCGCCACGTCGAGATGGGGCAGCGGCGTGTGGGGGCTGGAGCGGGGCGAGCGGGTTGGGTTCATGGCACAGCGCAGTCAAGCAAACCGCGGGCCACGGTCGACGCGATCGCCGTTGCCCGGTCAAACGTTACGCCGCAGCAGCGATGTCGACAAACGCAGGTGGGGCGGGCATGCCCGCAGAGACGGTCAGCACTTCGACGCCGGTGTCGGTGCACAACACCGTGTGCTCCCACTGGGCCGACAATGATCGGTCCTTGGTGACGATGGTCCAGCCGTCGCCCAGTTCGCGGATCTCACGCCGCCCTTGGTTGATCATCGGCTCGATGGTGAAGGTCATGCCGGGACGCAGTTCCATGCCGGTGCCTGGGCGACCGTAGTGCAGCACCTGCGGGTCTTCGTGAAAGCGCTGGCCAATGCCGTGACCGCAAAACTCGCGCACCACGCTGTAGCCTGCGGCCTCGGCGTAGCTCTGGATGGCGTGACCGATGTCGCCCAGACGCACGCCCGGCCGCACCATGGCGATGCCTTTCCACATGGCTTCGTAGGTGATTTGGCACAGGCGGCGCGCGTGCGGCGCCACCTCGCCGACCAAAAACATACGGCTGGTGTCGCCATGCCAGCCGTCCTTGATCACGGTGACGTCGATATTGACGATATCGCCCTTTTTCAGCGGTTTGTCATTCGGGATGCCGTGGCAGACGACGTGGTTGACCGAAGTGCAGATGCTCTTGGGATAGGGCGTGTAACCATTGGGCGCATAGTTCAGCGGCGCGGGAATGGCCTGCTGAACGTTGACGATGTAGTCGTGCGCCAAACGGTCGAGCTCATTGGTGGTGACGCCCGGACGCACGTAAGGGGTCAGGTAGTCCAGTACCTCGGCGGCCAGGCGGCCGGCACGCCGCATCCCTTCGATGCCGGCGGAATCTTTGATGGTGACAGTCATGGTGCGCGGTGGACGCGAATCGATGAGGGATAGCGCGGTTGGGGCGGCGTGGCACGCATGACGAGCATCGTTCACGGACGTGCTTATACCGACGTCCGACCGCGGTCAGCCCGGCCGCGGTCGCGAGGCATGACCCCATTCGAAGCTTTCGATATTATCAAGGCCTCGTTATCCGCAGCGGTCAGCGGGTCGTTGGGAATGCCTGCGCATCGCCCACGTTTGCCGCTGGCTGCCGCGGCGCGGTGTAGGCGGCTCGGGGTTATAGTCGGCATGTCGTTGCGCCGCGGGCGGCGGGCATGATTTGAACGACACGTCCGCACGCCACGCTGGATTGGGAGTGTCGTGATGCTGGTGCACGTTTTTGAATCGTCCGACCTCGACGCCCTGCGCGCCGCGGTCGTGCGTATGCGGGCCACACCAGAGGTGCGGAGTCTGTTGATCTTGCTGGCGGAGGGGACCGGGTGGCCGGCGGCTGCACTGGACACTTGGGCGCGAGCGCAATCCATGCCGCTGATCGGCGGCATCTTCCCGCGGGTATTGGCGCAGCGGAGGCTGCTCGCACAAGGCGGCGTGGTGGTGGGGCTACCGTGGCAGATCACCGTACACCGCATCCCGTTGGGGGAGCAGCCCCAGGTTCCGAGCACCTTGGCCGATGCGGCCTCGCTGCTGGTGTTGGCGGATGGGCTGTCGGCCCATGTCCAGCCGCTCATCGATGCCCTTTATGACACGGTTGGCGTTGAGGTGACCAGCGTGGGGGGCGGCTGTGGCTCGCTGTCGCTGCGGCAGTCGCCTTGCGTGCTGACGGCGCGTGGCCTGGATACGGATGTGGCCGCGGTGGCGGCGTTGCCCGTGCCACTGATGCTAGGCGTGCGCCACGGCTGGCGCCCGCTGGACCCGGGCCTGGTGCTGGAGGCTACCGGCGCCAGTGGCAATGTGGTGCATACGTTGAACTGGGAGCCAGCGTTGGCGGTCTATCGCCGCGTGGTCGAGCCCGTGGCCGGGGTGACGATCACGGCCGACAATTTTTTCGACGTCGCCAAGGCGTTTCCGCTCGGCCTGCTACGCGCCGATGGCGAGTTCATCGTCCGCGACCCGATCCGCGTCGAGGGCGATGCGCTGGTGTGCGTAGGGGCGGTGCGACCACACGCCACCCTGACCATCCTCAACGGCAGCCCGACCACGTTGCTGCAGGCCGCGCAGGACCTCGGCCAGCTGCAGGCGCCCGGCGCCTCGGGCCGGTGGATCTTCGACTGCATTTCGCGTGTGCTGTTTTTGGGGGAGGAGGACGGCTTTACGGCGGAGCTGCAACGCCTGGTGCCCGATGCGCTGCCCACGGCCGGTGCGCTGACCTTGGGAGAGGTGGCCGGCACGCCGAACCAGCGCATTGCCTTTTGCAACAAAACGGCGACGGTGGCCTTGCTGCCCTAGGATCAGGCCATGCTGGACAGGGTGGCGGACGTGGAGACCTTCATCGGGCGCTTGCGTCCGGTGTTGTTCGAGGTCGCCTTGGGCCTAGGTACCACGCTGGATGAACAACGCGAGATCGCCAACTTGCTGGCGGTGATTGCCGATCGCTTGATGCCGCTGGCCTGCGTGCTGGCGCGCCGTGGCGGCGATGGCCGTTGGATCTATGAGAGCCGACCGCGCCGCCATGATTGGGCCGCGCGCTGGAACGAGTGGCTGCTCGGCAGCCCGCTGGAGCCGGGGTTGGCCGATGCGGCTCACACGCTGCCGGTGCCAACGGCCCATTGGTCGCGCGCCGCCGATGGGGCAGCCTCTGTGGTGGCGCAGCAGCCTGCCGTGCATTTCTGGCCGCTGGGCGAATTCGGCGTATTGGCACTGCACGTCCATCGCCCGTACCCGCCGCCGGCTCTGGCTGAGATGGCACGGGTGTTGCAGCGCTTCATGATGGCGTTGGCGGCCTGCCGCGAGCACCGGCGCGTCAACGAATTGTTGATGGCGCAGCGCTTGAGCGCGCGGGTATTCGACCTTTCGCCACAGGCCATGCTGGTGTGCGACGCCGAGCAGCGCATCGTCGATGTCAACCCGGCCTTCACACGCATCACCGGCTACGCCCGCGACGAGGCGGTCGGTCGCACGCCACGCTTGCTGTCCTCCGGCGTGCACGACGAGGCGTTTTTCGACGCGATGTGGTCTGCCATCCGTCATGAGGGCCACTGGCAAGGCGAGATCTGGAATCGCCGCAAGGATGGCACCGTCTATCCCGAGCTGCTGACCATCGTCGCGGTGCCGGATCAAGCGGGCGTCGTACGCAGTTATGTTGGCATTTTTCAGGACATCGGCGAGCAAAAAGAGCGCGAGGCCGAGTTGGAGCGCTTGCGCGATTCGCTGCAGCGCAGCAACGATTATCTGCAATCCATCGTCGATCACCTGGGCGAAGGCATCTACACACTCGACGGTGAGGGACGCTGCACGTTTTTCAACGCCGCGGCCGAGCGCTTGCTCGGCTGGCGGGCCGAGGAGGTGCTGGGGCGCAAGCTGCACGACATCATTCATCACCACCGGGCCGATGGGGCCCCGTTGGCGGAAAGCGAATGCCCGATTCGGCGCGCCTTCATCGAGCGCGCCATCTACCGCTCCGAAGACGAAGTGTTTTGGCACAAGGATGGGCATCCGGTGCCGGTGCGCGTGGTCGCCGCCCCCCTGTATCGTGGGGAGACGTTGATCGCGTCGGTAGCGGTGTTCGACGATGTCTCGGCGCAGAAGGAGTTGGAGCAACGCTTGCGCCAAGCCAAAGACGCTGCCGAGGCCGCCGCACGCCTGAAGGCCGAATTTTTGGCGGTGATGAGTCACGAGATCCGCACGCCGCTCAATGGCGTCATCGGCATGGCCGACCTGCTGGCCGACACGCCGCTCAGCGGCGAGCAGCAGGACTACGTGCGCACCATCAAACATTCGGCGGACCATCTGCTGGCGCTCATCAACGACATCCTCGATTACTCGAAACTGGAAGCCGATGCGGTCGAGCTCGACTGGCGCCCCGTGGACCTGGGGGCGCTGCTCGATGACTGCGTGGATGTGGTGGCGCCGCGCCTGGAAAATCGCCCCGTGGTGCTGGCCAGCCGACTCGACCCCGGCTTGCCGCGCACGCTGCGCCTGGACCCGACTCGGGTACGCCAGATCGTGCTCAACCTACTCGGCAACGCCGTCAAGTTCACCGAGCAAGGCAGCATCGAACTGGTGGCCCAGGCGACCGACGGCCGGCTGCGCCTGATGGTGCGCGACACCGGCCCGGGCATCGCGGCGGATCTGTTGCCGCGCCTGTTCAAGCCATTCACCCAAGCCGAGGCCGCCACCACGCGCAAGTACGGTGGTACGGGGCTGGGGCTGGCGATTTGCAAGCGGCTGGCCGAATTGATGGGCGGCTCGATCCGGGTTGAGAGCGAAGTCGGCCGTGGCAGCGCGTTCATCGTCGAGCTGCCCTTGCAGCCGTTGGAGACTTCGCCCGCGCGGGATTCACTGGCCGGACTGCGTTTGGCGGTGGCCGGGGCTGAAGGCACGCTGCTGGCCGCGTGGCAGCGCTTGCTGCAGGCGTGGCAGATCGACGTGCGGTATTGCGCCGATGCCGAAGCGCTGGGGCTGGCGCTGCAGCAGGGCGTGGAGGGGGTGCTGCTGGTGGAGCCGGGTGGTCCCGAGGGGGCCGCGCTGGCCGAGCAGGTGTTGGTGCACCCGCGGCCGCTGTTGGTGGCGCTGCCCGCAGCGGGCGAACGCTCGGCACGCGCGTCGTGGCTACAGCGTGGCGCGGTGGCGGTGTTCGTGCCGCCACTGGCACAGTCCCGCATTCACGACCGCTTGGCCGACATCTTTTTGGGCGGTCCCTCGACGCAGCCCGCGCCGGAAGCGGGGGCGCACGATTCCCTGCAAGGTCTGACGGTCTTGCTCGCTGAGGACAATACCGTCAACCAGCGCGTCGCGCAAGCAATGCTGGGCAAATTGGGGTACCGCGTCGTGCTGGCCAACGATGGCCGGGAGGCGGTAACGCAGTGGTGCCAGCACCCCGTGGACGTGATTTTGATGGATTGCCAGATGCCGGAGGTGGATGGCTTCGCTGCCACCGCCGAGATCCGGCGTCTGGAGGCGCAGCTGGGGCGAGCGCGCGTGCCGATCGTGGCGATGACGGCCAATGCGCTCGAGGGCGACCGTGAGGCGTGTCTGGCCGCCGGCATGGATGATTACCTCTCCAAGCCGGTGACGCGCGAGCGCCTGGAAGCGGTGCTGCAACGGGTGCGGCCCGTGCACCCCCATACCATGGGAGAATGCGACATGGACGATGTGATCGATGCGGCCGCTTTGGCGGCCGCCACCGGGGACGACGCGGCGCTGGCGCGCGATATCTTGCAACTGTTCGATGCAGGGCTGGATGAGTTGCTCGCGCGCGTGCGCCAATCCGCCTCGGCGCTCGACACAGCGGCGCTGTTTGGCGCAGCGCACGAACTCAAGGGCGCGGCAGCCAGCGTAGGGGCACGGGCGCTGGCGGGCCTGGCCGAAGCGATCGAGAACGCTGCCCGCGCGGGCCGGATCGAGGCCGCCGCGGTGGCAGCGCTGGAGGGGGCAGCGGCGGCGTTTCGGGTCCGCCTGTCCGGTTGGCTGCAGTGACCCCCGTGAGGCGCCCGCCATGGCCTTGATTCTTGCCGTCGATGACAACACAACCAATCTGACGTTGATCGAGCGCTTGTTGCAACGCGTGCCGCAGGCCGAAAGCGTAGCGCTGGACGATCCGCAGCTGGCCTTGCAATGGTGCGCCCAGCACCGGCCCGACCTGATTTTGCTCGACTACATGATGCCCAGCATGGATGGCCTGACGTTCATGCAGCGGCTGGCCGCCCTGCCGCAGCGGGCGGATGTCCCCGTCATCATGATCACGGCCGATCTGGAGCGCCAGGTGCGCTACCGCGCGCTGGAGCTGGGGGCCCGTGACTTCTTGAACAAACCCTTGGACAGCGTCGAATTCATCGCGCGGGTGCGCAACCAGTTGGCGCTGATCGACGCCGAGCGCAAGCTCAAGGATCGCGCCGCCTGGTTGGCCGAGGAGGTGGCCAAGGCCACCGCCGACATTCGGCGGCGCGAGCAAGAGACCGTGCTGCGCCTGTCGCGAGCGGCCGAATACCGCGACCCCGAGACCGGCGCCCATCTGCTGCGCATGTCGCATTACGCGCAATTGATCGGGCGCGTCGTCGGGCTGCCGCCAGCAGAGCAGGATCTGCTGCTGCAGGCCAGCCCGATGCACGACGTGGGCAAAGTGGGCATCCCGGATGCCATTTTGCTCAAGCCGGGGCGGCTGGATGAGTCCGAATTCGCCATCATGAAGCGCCACCCGCAAATCGGCTACGACATTCTGGCCGGTTCGCAGGCGCCGTTGCTACAAGCCGCGGCCACCATCGCCTTGACCCATCACGAAAAGTTCGATGGCAGCGGCTACCCCAACGGTTTGGCGGGGCAGGATATTCCGCTGTATGGTCGTATCGTGGCCGTGGCGGACGTGTTCGACGCGCTCACCTCGGAGCGCCCGTACAAGAAGGCTTGGCCGATGGAGCGCGCACGTGCCTTTTTGCAGGAGCAGTCCGGGCGTCACTTCGACCCCGAGTTGGTGCAGGCGTTCTTGTCGGCCTGGGATGAGGTATGCGCCATTCACGCGCGCTACCAAGACGACTCGAGTGAAGCAAACAGCTGAGAGGGTGAAACGCGCGTCGGACGGCCGTGCGCGTGGGTTTGGCGTCGGGGCTCTCCCGATGTCCCGCTCTCCCGCGCACGTTGGAGAACGTTGGACGCCGATGCCGGCAACGGGGCAAGGTCGACGTGGCGGTGAGCAAGGTCTGCCTCGCGCCGCCCTGAGCCGACGCGGCATGGTGTGCGACGAACGGGCCGCTGGCCCGTGTACGACGGGGCGACGAGGGTCGGCAGGGATGATCTGGCCCGTCCGGAGGGGCTCGAACCCCCGACCCACGGCTTAGAAGGCCGTTGCTCTATCCAGCTGAGCTACGGACGGCTGGGGGTGTATGGGATGGTCGGAGCGAAAGGATTCGAACCTTCGACCCTCTGCTCCCAAAGCAGATGCGCTACCAGGCTGCGCTACGCTCCGACGTCAAGGGCCTCATTGTAGCGTTTTGCGCCACGCCGGGTGCTCACGACGGCTGTGCCGGTGAGGCCCCTTCGGCGCGGGGCGCCGCCTGGCCTGCACCGAACAACACCTGCCGCGCCTTATCATCCAGCGGCTTGCGGGCGTCGGCCAAGACCTGCAAACCCCGCTGCACCGCCGGGCGTTCTGCAATCCTCTGCAGCCACGCCCGCACCGCTGGAAAGTCATCCAGGTCGATGCCCTGGTTGTGCCACACCCGTACCCAGGGAAAGGTGGCCACGTCGGCCACGCTGTAGCTGCGCCCGCCCAGCCATGGACTGGCTTGCAAGCGGCGCTCCATGACGCCGTACAGGCGCTGCGCCTCCTTGGTATAGCGTTCGATGGCGTAGTCGATTTTCTGCGGCGCGTAGAGCCGGAAATGGTGCGCCTGCCCAAGCATCGGGCCGACACCCCCCATTTGGAACATCAGCCATTGCAGCACCTCCCAGCGCTGGCGCTCACCCTTGGGCAGCAGCTTGCCGGTCTTGCCGGCCAGGTATAGCAGAATGGCGCCCGATTCGAACAAGGCCATCGGCCGTCCGTCGGGGCCGTCGGGGTCGACGATGGCTGGAATCTTGTTGTTGGGGCTGATGCGCAGGAAGGCGGGGGCGAATTGGTCGCCTTTGCCGATGTCAATGGGATGTACGCGCCAGTCTCGCCCCAGGCGCAGGCCGCATTCCTCGAGTGCGATATGGACCTTGTGCCCATTGGGCGTGGGCCAGGAGTAAACCTCGATCATGGTGGGCTCCAGAAAAAGGCAACGGCGGGACGCTGGCTGCGTGCTGGGGCGCCGGGGGATGCATTTTTAGCTCACGATGCTACAATAGCAACCTCACGACCAAATGGGCGGGTGTTTACCGGCCCATTTTTTTTGGTGGCTGCGCTCGTCGATGGCGAGTCGGTGCTCGGCACGGCGCGCAGTCGACGGGGGTGCGAGGCAGAAGGCAGGCATGGGTTGGCAGCAGACGGTTGAGCAAACGGTCACGGGGCTCGGCTATGAATTGGTAGACGTGGAGCGCAGCGCCGGCGGGTTGCTGCGCGTGACGATCGACTGGCCGTGGGCACCGGGCGCCGAAGAGCGCTTCATCACCGTGGATGACTGCGAGCGCGTCACGCGCCAGCTGCAATATGTGCTGGAAGTCGAGGGCGTGGATTACCGGCGCCTGGAAGTCGGCTCGCCGGGCATCGACCGGCCGCTGCGTCACGAGCGCGACTATCAGCGCTTCACGGGCGCGGTGGTGGACGTGACGCTGCGCCAGCCGATTGGCAGTGCCGCCCTGGCCGGTGTGGCGCCGGCGCGCAAGCATTTTCGCGGGGTATTGCGGGCGGGGGAGGTGCCGGGCCAGTGGCAGCTCGAGCTGTTGCCCGATGCCGCCGGTGCGCAGGGTGGCGGCACGCGGCCGCGCCGTGATCGCACCGCTGCCGCGGCAACCGACGGCGGCGCCGTGACCGTGCTGGGCTTCTCGCTGGACGAAGTGCGTGAAGCGCGCCTGGCCCCGATCGTGGATTTCAAAGGGCGCCGCCCGCGTGGCGCCCGTACACCGGATTGACCCAACCCTCACAGGCAGTGTGAAAGGCAGGCCAAAACAATGAATCGCGAAATGTTGATGTTGATCGATGCCATCTCGCGCGAAAAGAACGTGGAGCCGCGCGTCGTGCTGGCGGCGGTGGAGGCCGCGCTGGCATCGGCCACGCGCAAGCTGCTGGGAGGGGATGTGGATGTGCGCGTCGCCATCGACCCCGACACCGGCAGCTACGAGACCTTCCGGCGCTGGAAGGTGGTGCCGGATGAAGCCGGTCTGCAAAACCCGGACGCCGAGGAGTTGTACTCCGATGCGGTCGAGGACCACCCTGGCATCCAAGTCGGTGACGTGATCGAAAAGCGCATCGAAAGCGTGCCCATCGGCCGCATCGGGGCCATGGCCGCCAAACAGGTGATCCTGCAAAAGATTCGCGACGCCGAGCGCGAGATGCTGCTCAACGACTTCCTGTCGCGTGGCGACCGCATTTTCGTTGGCACCGTCAAGCGGTTGGACAAGGGCGACGTGATCGTCGAGAGCGGCCGGGTGGAGGGGCGCCTGAAGCGCAGCGAGATGATCCCGAAGGAGAACTTTCGCACGGGAGACCGCGTGCGCGCGCTCATCATCGAGGTCGATCCCACCCTGCGCGGCGCGCCGATTCTGCTGTCGCGGGCCGCGCCGGAGTTCATGATCGAACTGTTTCGCCAAGAGGTGCCCGAGATCGAGCAGGGGTTGCTGGAGATCAAGGCCTGCGCGCGCGACCCGGGCAGCCGCGCCAAGATCGCCGTGTTGTCGCACGACCGTCGCATCGACCCGATCGGCACCTGCGTCGGGGTGCGCGGCTCGCGCGTCAATGCCGTGACCAATGAACTCAGTGGCGAGCGCGTCGATATCGTGCTGTGGAGCGACGACCCGGCGCAGTTCGTCATCGGTGCGCTGGCGCCGGCGAACGTACAGTCGATCGTGGTCGATGAAGACCGCCATGCGATGGACGTCGTGGTCGATGAAGAAAATCTGCCAATCGCGATCGGCCGCGGCGGCCAGAACGTGCGCCTGGCCTCGGAGCTGACCGGCTGGAAGATCAACATCATGACGGCCGAGGAGTCGGCGCAGAAACAGGCCCAGGAGCGGCAGGCGCTGCGCGAGTTGTTCATGCACAAGCTCGACGTGGACGAGGAAATCGCCGACATCCTGATCGAAGAGGGCTTCACGAGCTTGGAGGAGGTGGCCTATGTGCCGCTGGCCGAGATGCTGGAGATCGAAGCCTTCGACGAAGAGACGGTCAATGAGCTGCGCGCCCGCGCCAAGGACGCCTTGCTGACGATGGAAATCGCCAAGGAAGAGCGGCTAGAGGAAGTCTCGCAGGATCTACGCAGCCTCGAAGGATTGGATGCCGAGCGCATCGCGCAGTTGGCGGCCGCAGGCGTGCACACGCTCGACGACTTGGCCGATCTGTCGGTCGATGAATTGATCGAAATCACGGGACAGAGCCGCGAAGAAGCGACGGCCCTGATCATGAAGGCGCGCGAACACTGGTTCGCCGACGGCGCATCGTCGTCACGGACGCAGTCGTGATCCGCCCCGCCGAGAATAAGGATACAGGCCTATGTCGAGTAATACCGTCGCCGAATTTGCTGCCGAACTGAACAAGCCGGTCTCATTGCTGTTGGAGCAGTTCGCCGCCGCCGGCGTGCACAAGCGCGCGGGCAGCGATCCCGTCACCGAAGCCGACAAGCAGCGCTTGCTCGCGTATCTGAAGGCGGCGCACGGCACCTCGGGGCAGGAGCGGCGCAAAATCACGCTGACCAAGCGCTCTACCACCGAAATCAAGCAGGCCGACGCCACGGGGCGCGCCCGCACCATCCAGGTGGAAGTGCGCAAGAAGCGCACCTTCGTCAAGCGTGAGGACGAGGTGCCACCGCCGACCGTCGAGACCGTGGCGACGGCGGAGGAAGAGGCCCTGCAGGCCGAGCAGGCGGCCGAGCTGGCGCGGCGCGAGGAGGAAGCGCGCGCCCAGGCCGAGCGCCTGCGGCAAGAAGAGGAGGAACTGGCGCGTCAGCGCCGCGAACGCGAGGAGGCACAGGCCCGCGCGGCCGAAGAAGCGCGGCTGGCCCGTGAAGCCGCCGAGGCGCGCGCCCGCGCCGAGCGCGAGGCGGCCGAGCGGCGCGCGGCTACCGAGGTGGCCGCGGCGTCACCAGCCGAGGCCGCCGAGCAGGCCTCCGCAGAGCAGGCGCGGCGCGAAGAGGAAGCACGCCTGCAGGCCGAGCGGCAGGCGGCCGAAGCCGCCGCCCGCGCCGAGGCCGAAAAGGCCGCCGAGGAAGCGCGTGCTCGCGAGCTGGAAGAGCGGCGGCGCAAGGCTTTGGCCGAGGCCGAAGCCATCCGGGCCATGATGGCGCAACCGCGCAAAGTGCTGGTCGCCAAGAAGCCGGAAGAGCCCAAGCCCGCCGAGGCGCCCAAGCCGGGCTTGAAGGGCACGCTGCACAAACCCGCCGCGACGCCGGCCCGCAGTACGGTGGCCCCGGCGCCTGCGCCGGCCAAAAAGGAAATCAAGTCGGAAGCGCTGTCGTCGTCGTGGAAGGACGAGGCCGGCAAGAAGAAGGAGCTCAAGACACGGGGCGACGCCGCGCCGGCGCGGGGTGCCAGCGCCTGGCGTGCCGGGCCGAAAGGCAAGCCCGGGCGTGGTGGGCGCGACGAGCGCGGTGGGGCGACCACCCAGACCGCCAGTGAGCAGCGGGTGCTCGAGGTGCACGTGCCGGAGACGATCACCGTCGCCGAGTTGGCGCACAAGATGGCGCTCAAAGCCTCCGAAGTCATCAAGGTGCTGATGAAGCTCGGCCAGATGGTGACGATCAACCAGTCGCTCGATCAGGACACGGCGATGATCGTGGTCGAGGAGCTGGGACACAAAGCGGTGGCGGCAGCGCTGGATGATCCGGAGGCGTTTTCGGAAGAGGAAGCGGTGCTGTACCAGGGCGAGCCCAAGCCGCGTCCGCCGGTGGTCACCGTCATGGGCCACGTGGACCACGGCAAGACCTCGCTGCTGGACTACATCCGCCGCTCGAAAGTGGCGGCGGGCGAGGCCGGCGGCATCACCCAGCACATCGGTGCCTATCATGTCGAGACGCCGCGCGGGGTCATCACCTTTTTGGATACCCCGGGCCACGAGGCCTTCACGGCGATGCGTGCGCGCGGCGCCCAGGCCACCGACATCGTGATCTTGGTGGTGGCGGCCGATGACGGTGTCATGCCGCAGACGCGCGAAGCGATCAAGCACGCCAAGGCCGCCGGGGTGCCGATCGTGGTGGCCCTGACCAAGGCCGACAAGCCCGAAGCCAATATCGAGAAGGTCAAGGCCGAGCTGGTGGCCGAGGAGGTGGTGCCGGAGGAGTTCGGCGGCGACTCGCCATTCGTCGCGGTCTCGTCCAAGACTGGCATGGGCATCGACGACTTGCTGGAAAACGTGCTGCTGCAGGCCGAAGTGCTGGAGCTCAAGGCCCCGGTGGACGCCAAAGCCAAGGGGCTGGTGATCGAAGCGCGGCTGGACAAAGGCCGTGGCCCGGTGGCCACCGCGTTGGTGCTGTCGGGCACGCTGCGCGTGGGCGATGTGGTGCTGGCTGGCCAGACCTACGGCCGCGTGCGCGCCATGCTCGATGAAAACGGCCGCCAGGTCAAGGAGGCCGGCCCCTCGATTCCCGTGGAGATTCTGGGTCTGGCCGAAGTGCCGATGGCCGGCGACGACTTCATGGTCATGGCCGATGAGCGTCGCGCGCGCGAAATCGCCACATACCGCGCCGGCAAATACCGCAGCACCAAGCTGGCCAAACAGCAGGCGGCCAAGTTGGAGAATATGTTTGCCGAGATGACGGCGGGCGAGGTCAAGACGCTGCCCATCATCCTCAAGGCCGATGTGCAGGGTTCGCAGGAAGCGCTCACCGCGGCGCTGCAAAAGCTCTCCACCGACGAAGTGCGGGTGCAGATCGTCTACGCCGGGGTAGGGGGCATCAGCGAGTCCGACATCAACCTGGCGATCGCCTCCAAGGCCGTCGTCATTGGCTTCAATACCCGTGCCGATGCCAACGCACGCAAGCTCGCCGAGTCCGCCGGGGTCGATATCCGCTACTACGACATCATCTACGACGTGGTGGATGATCTGAAGGCGGCGATGGCCGGGCTGCTGGCGCCGGAGAAGCGCGAGGAGATCATCGGTATGGCCGAGATCCGCAACGTCTTCGTCGCATCCAAGATCGGCACCGTGGCGGGCTGTATGGTCACGCAGGGCTATGTCACGCGCAGCGCGCATTTCCGTCTGTTGCGCGACAACGTGGTCATCTACACGGGCGAGTTGGAGTCGCTCAAGCGCTTCAAGGATGACGTGCGCGAGGTCAAAGAGGGCTTCGAGTGCGGCATCAAGCTCAAGAACTACAA
Source organism: Tepidimonas charontis (assembly GCF_007556685.1). Classification (GTDB taxonomy): domain Bacteria; phylum Pseudomonadota; class Gammaproteobacteria; order Burkholderiales; family Burkholderiaceae_C; genus Tepidimonas; species Tepidimonas charontis. The sequence goes on from NZ_VJON01000011.1 coordinate 51,004, forward strand.
CGACATCCAGGTGGGTGACCAGTTGGAGTTCTTCGAGATCAAAGAAGTCGCACGGACGCTGTAAGGAGCGGCGATGGCGGGCAAACGCAAAGGGCCGGGGCGCAGCCTCAAAGTGGCCGACCAGATCCAGCGCGACTTGAGCGAGCTCATCCCGCGCGAGCTCAAGGATCCTCGTCTGGGGCTGGTGACGATCCAGGCGGTGGAGGTCACGCCCGACTACGCTCACGCCAAGGTGTACTTCAGTGTGCTGGTAGGCGACCCGCAGGCCAGCGAAGAAGCGCTCAACCAAGGCGCGGGCTTTCTGCGCAACGCGCTGTTCAAGCGGCTGCACATCCACACCGTGCCCACGCTGCACTTCGTTTATGACCGCTCCATCGAGCGTGCTGCCGACATGAATGCCCTCATCGCCAAGGCGGTGGCCTCACGCAGCAAGGACGAGGATCCGATATGAGCGCCGAGCCCCGTGCACGGGTGCCGCGGCGCCCCGTGCATGGGGTGCTGCTGCTGGACAAGCCCGTGGGTCTGTCGGCGCAGGCGGCCGTCTCGCGCGTGCGCTCGCTGCTGGCGGCCGAAAAAGCGGGCCACACCGGCACGCTCGACCCGCTGGCCAGCGGGCTGCTGCCGGTCTGTCTGGGCGCGGCGACCAAATTTGCGCAGCTGCAGCTCGACGCCGACAAGGCCTACGACGCGACGTTGCGCCTGGGCGTGCGCACCAGCACCGGCGACGCCGAGGGCGAGATCGTCGCCACCGCGCCGGTCGAGGTACAGCGACTGACGCCCGCAGGGCTGGCGGCGGTGGCACAACGCTTCACCGGCCCCATCACCCAGGTGCCACCGATGTACAGCGCGCTGAAGAAAGACGGCAAGCCGCTGTACGTGTACGCGCGCGCCGGCGTCGAGGTCGAGCGCCACCCGCGTGCCGTCGTCATCCATGCGCTCACCCTGTCGCTGGCAGCGGACGACCCGACGGCGCTGCGGCTGCAGGTACGCTGCAGCAAGGGCACCTACGTGCGCACCTTGGCCGAGGACATCGGCGCCGCCTTGGGCTGTGGCGCGCACCTGAGCGCGTTGCGCCGCACGGCCACGGGCGCCTTCACCCTCGACCGCGCCATCACCCTCGAGGCCTTGGCGGCCCTGTCGCCGCAAGAGCGTCTGCATCACGTGCTGCCGACCGAGGTCCTGCTGCGCGAACTGCCCGTCGTCACGTTGGACGAAGCCGACGCCGCCCGTTTTCTGAGCGGCCTGCGTCGCCGTGGCCCGTGGCCCGCCGCCGAGCAGGTGGCCGTCTTTGGCCGCCGCCCGCGTGCACTGTTGGGCGTGGCCCGCTGCGCCGGCGGCGAGCTGATTCCGCTGCGCCTGTTGGCCCCCACCGAGATTGCCCAAACCCTGCAACAAAGCCTGTCATGACCCATCGTCCCCCGATTCGCAATATCGCCATCATCGCCCACGTGGACCACGGCAAAACCACCCTGGTTGACCAACTGCTGCGCCAAAGTGGCACCTTTCGCGACAACCAGGCGGTGGGTGAGCGCGTCATGGACAGCAACGACCTGGAGCGCGAGCGCGGCATCACGATCCTGGCCAAAAACTGCGCGGTGCGCTGGGCAGGCACACACATCAACATCGTGGACACCCCGGGTCACGCCGACTTCGGCGGTGAGGTCGAGCGCGCCCTGTCGATGGTCGATGGCGTGTTGCTGCTGATCGACGCGCAAGAAGGCCCGATGCCGCAGACGCGCTTCGTGACCAAGAAGGCGCTGGCCCTGGGCCTGAAGCCGATCGTCGTCGTCAACAAGGTGGACAAGCCCGGCGCACGGCCCGACTACGTCATCAATGCGGCCTTCGATCTGTTCGACAAACTGGGCGCCACCGACGAGCAGCTCGACTTCCCGGTCGTCTATGCTTCCGGGCTCAATGGCTGGGCATCCCTGACCGAAGGCGAGCCAGGCCAGCCCTGGGGCACCGACATGGCGCCGCTGTTCGAGACGATTTTGAAACATGTGCCCGTGCATCAGGGCGACCCGACGGCGCCCTTGCAACTGCAAATTTCGTCGCTCGACTACTCCACCTACGTCGGCCGCATCGGTGTGGGACGCATCAATGCCGGCACCGTGCGACCCGGCATGGAGGTGCTGGTGTGCGAGGGGCCCGACGGCGCGCGGCGCAAGGGTCGCATCAACCAGGTGCTCACCTTCCAAGGGTTGGAGCGCACGCCGGTGGACAGCGCAGGTCCTGGCGACATCGTGCTCATCAACGGCATCGATGACATCGGCATCGGGGTGACGGTGTGCGACCCACTCGACCCGCGCCCGCTGCCCATGCTCAAGATCGACGAGCCGACGTTGACCATGAACTTTTGCGTCAACACCTCGCCGCTGGCCGGGCGCGAGGGCAAATTCGTCACCAGCCGCCAAATTTGGGACCGCTTGCAGCGCGAGCTGCAAAGCAACGTGGCGCTGCGGGTGCGCGAAACCGCCGAGGACGGCGTGTTCGAGGTGAGTGGACGCGGCGAGCTGCACCTGACCATCCTGCTGGAGAACATGCGCCGCGAGGGCTACGAGCTGGCGGTGTCCAAGCCGCGCGTGGTCTTTCAGGACATCGACGGTGTGCGCCACGAGCCGATCGAGTTGCTCACGGTGGACATCGAGGAGCCGCACCAAGGGTCGGTGATGCAGGCGCTGGGCGAGCGGCGGGGGGAATTGGTCAATATGGAGCCGGACGGCCGCGGCCGTGTACGGCTGGAGTACCGCATCCCGGCGCGCGGTCTGATCGGTTTTCAGACCGAATTTTTGAACCTGACGCGCGGCACCGGCCTGATGTCGAATATCTTCGACGGCTACGAGCCGTATCGCGGTGAAATCGCCAGCCGTAAAAACGGGGTCCTGGTCAGCCAGGACGACGGCGAAATCGTGGCGTATGCGCTGGGCAAGCTGGATGACCGTGGCCGCATGTTCGTGCGCCCCGGCGACCCGGTGTACGAGGGGATGATCATCGGCATCCACAGCCGCGACAACGACTTGGTCGTCAACCCGGTGCGCACCAAGCAGCTGACCAACTTCCGCGCGGCGGGCAAGGACGAGGCGATCAAACTCACCCCGCCGATCGAACTCACGCTGGAGTACGCGGTGGAGTTCATCGAGGACGACGAGTTGGTGGAAATCACCCCCAAGAGCATCCGCTTGCGCAAGCGCTACCTCAAGGAGCATGAGCGCAAGCGCGCCAGCCGCGAAGCGGTCTGAGATCGAGATGGGAGACCGCATGATGACAACGACCTGGAGTGCGTACGTCGAAATCGAGCGCTGCGCCAATGGCGTGGGGCGCCTGACGCTGAAGCGTCCGCAGGCGCTCAATGCGTTGGATCTGGGCATGATCCGGGCACTGACCGACACCCTGCTGCGTTGGCGCGACGATGCGGGCATCGTGGCGGTGGCGATTCGCGGTGTCAGTAAAACGGGCCCGTTCGGCGCCTTTTGTGCCGGCGGCGACATCCGGTTTTTTCACCAGGCGGCGCTGGCGGGTGACGCGCGCCTGGAAGATTTTTTCACCGAGGAGTACGCCCTCAACCATCTGATCTTCACCTATCCCAAGCCCTACATCGCCTTCATGGATGGCGTCGTCATGGGCGGTGGTATGGGCATCAGCCAAGGCGGGCGCTGCCGCATCGTCACCGAGCGCACCAAAATGGCGATGCCGGAGACCAACATCGGCTTGTTTCCGGATGTGGGCGGCGGCTACTTCCTGAGCCGTTGCCCCGGTTTCGTCGGCGAATATCTGGGGTTGACCGGCGTGGTGGTGGGCGCCGATGCCGCGCTGGCCTGGGGCTTGGCGGATGTCGCAGCTCCCGCTGAAGATCTGCCGCGCGCCTGGGAGGCACTGGCGACGCTGGAGGCTGAGGGGGCAGCCGACTTCGAGGCCACCTGGCACGACTGGATGACCCAGGCCGGATGGCGTCGCGCGGGCGCGCGCAGCGTGGCCCCGTTGGCCGAGGAGGTCAACGCTGCGTTCGGTGCCAAGGACGTTGGCGCCATCGTGCAGCGGCTGCAGGCTGCTGGCACCGAGGCGGCAGCCCAAGCCCTGGCGGCGCTGCGACAACGCAGCCCGCTGATGCTGCACGTGGTACTGGAGCAGGTGCGCCGGGCGCGCGCCATGCGCTTGGCCGATGATTTGCGCATGGAGCGCGATTTGGTGCGACATTGCTTCCACCCTCATCACCTGGGGCGCTCGGCCGCGCAGAGCGAAACGGTGGAAGGCATCCGCGCGCTGGCGGTGGACAAGGATCACGCGCCGCGCTGGAGCCCGGCCCGCATTGAAGACGTCACGCCGGCGATGGTGGCACCGTTTTTCGACAGCCCCTGGCCCGCCCACGCGCATCCGTTGCGCCACCTGGCCTGAGTCGGGCTCGAGGTCAGCCCCGCCGGGCGCCTGCCTGGCGGCGTGGGCGCCGCCCATCCGCTGTCGGGTGCCGCATCAGCGCAGGCGCTGCTTCATCGCGCGCTCGACTTCGCGCTTGCCTTCGCGCTCTTTGATGGTGTCGCGCTTGTCGTGCAGCGCTTTGCCGCGTGCCAGCGCAATCTCGCATTTGACGCGGCCGTTCTTCCAGTGCAGGTTCAGCGGCACCAGGGTGTAGCCCTTTTGCTCGACCTTGCCGATCAGGCGGCGGATTTCGGCCTTGTGCATCAGCAACTTGCGGGTGCGCTCGCTGTCGGCGCGCACGTGGGTGGAGGCGCTGCGCAGCGGGTGGATCAGGCAGCCGATCAGAAACAGCTCGCCATCGCGCACAATCACATAGCCCTCGGTGATTTGCACCTTGCCCTGGCGGATGGCCTTGACCTCCCAGCCCTGCAGCACGACGCCGGCTTCGAAGCGCTCTTCGATGTGGTAGTTGAAATGCGCCTTTTTGTTCTCGGCAATGCGGCTATTCGCAGGGGGCTTGGGCTTGGCGGTGGACATGGGACCTACAATCGCGGCAGGGCCACCGATTGTATGAAACCGAAGACCGTCCGCAAATCCGTGCTCGTCTGGCACAGCCCCCACGAGATGTTCGAGCTGGTCAGCGACGTCACCCGCTACCCCGAGTTTTTGCCGTGGTGCGTCTCTGGCCAAGTGTTGGAGCGCACGGCCGACGGCATGGTGGCCTCCATCGGTATGGCTTTCAGCGGGGTGCGTCAATCGTTCACCACCCGCAACCGTCATGTGCCCGATCGGCGCATCGACCTCGAGCTGGTGGACGGGCCTTTTTCCCAGCTGCGCGGACACTGGGAGTTCCTACCCGTGGGCGATGGCAGCCAGCGCGCCTGCCGCATCGAATTTGCCTTGACGTATGGCTTTTCCAGCAGTGTGCTGGCGGCCCTCGTGGGGCCGGTGTTCGACCGTATCGCGGACACCTTGGTGGATGCGTTCGTCAAGCGCGCCGATCAGGTGTATGGCGCGTGAGGGGCGGGGGGATGAGCGGGCAGGGCAGCGCTCTCGGCACCGTGCAGGTGGTCATCGTTTGGGCCGAGGCACCGCGCACGGTGCGGGAAGCCACGCTGACGTTGCCGGCACCAGCCATGGTGATGGATGCCGTGCGTGCCTGCGGCTGGTTTGCGCCGGGACAGGAGCCGGAGCCGGCCGCGTTGAGCGTCTGGGGCCGGCGGGTGACGCCCGACGCGCCGTTGCGCGCCGGGGATCGGATCGAAGTCACCCGGGCACTGCGGGTGGACCCGAAAGTGGCCCGCCGCGAGCGCTTTCAGCAGCAGGGTGCGCGCGCACCGGGGTTGTTTGCGCGCCTACCTCGGCGCTGAGCCGAGGCGGACGCGCCGCTGCTCGATGCCGAAGGGGCTGCGGTCAGCGGCAATATTCGCGCACCGCCTGCTCCAAGCGCGCTTGTTCGGCGGCTTTCATTTCGGGGGTCATCGTGACACGCCGACCTTGGGCGTCGACGGTCACCAAGCGTCCGCCCGCCTGTAACGTGGCCAAGCCGGCACGAGCGCGCTGGCAATTTTCGGCGCGGATCTCGGCATTGCGTTTTTCTTGCGCTTGGCGCGCCCGCTCGTCGTCCGCGGCGGGCGCCTGGGGCCCGGCAGGCGTTGGTGCACCAGGGGCGGCCGGCGCTGCCGCGGCACTGGCGGCAGCCGCCGCGTCGGCGGGCGCTGGCGCAACCGCGCGCGGCCCCGGTTGGCGCAACACGCGCTGCGCTGGCACCGTGGGCGGTGGCGGCCGGTCGCTGTAGATGCGCTGTCCGCGCTCGTCGAGCCAAATCCAGACGTCGGCCGCGCGCACGGGCACGGCCAGCGCCAGGCAGGCGACCAGCGACCACCCCGACCGGAATGCCCAGACGCTGCCGCGCAATGGAGGGAGATTCATATCCGCGTATGGTAGCGTCGTCGCGCCGAATACAATAATGTTTTTGGAGCCATCCCCCATGCGCCTCATCGGTCAAGCACTGACGTTCGACGACGTCCTGCTCGTTCCCGCCTACTCCCAGGTATTGCCCAAAGACACGTCGCTGGTCACCCAATTTACCCGCGACATCAGACTGAATTTGCCCCTGGTGTCCGCCGCCATGGACACCGTTACCGAGGCGCGGCTGGCCATCGCCATCGCGCAAGAAGGCGGCATCGGCATCATCCACAAAAACCTGTCGGTGGCCGAGCAAGCGGCGCAAGTGGCCAAGGTCAAGCGCTACGAGTCGGGTGTGCTGCGCGATCCGGTCGTCATCAGTCCCGACACCACGGTGCGACAGGTGGTCAAGCTCTCAGACGAGTTGGGCGTATCGGGCTTCCCCGTGGTCGAGGCAGGCAAGGTCGTCGGCATCGTCACCGGGCGCGATCTGCGCTTCGAAACCCGGATGGACGCGCCGGTGCGCGAGATCATGACGCCGCGCGAGCGCCTGGTCACGGTACCCGAAGGCACCACACCCGAGGCGGCCAAAGCCCTGCTGAACAAGCACAAGCTCGAGCGTTTGCTGGTCGTCAACGAGGCGTTCGAGCTCAAGGGTCTGATCACCGTCAAGGACATCACCAAGCAGCTCAATTTTCCCAACGCAGCGCGCGATGAAAACGGCCGCTTGCGCGTCGGCGCAGCCGTCGGGGTGGGCGCGGGCACGGAAGAGCGCGTCGAAGCGCTGGTGCGCGCCGGCGTGGACGCCATCGTGGTCGATACCGCCCACGGGCACAGCAAAGGCGTCCTCGACCGCGTGCGCTGGGTCAAGCAAAACTATCCGCAAGTGCAGGTGATCGGCGGCAACATCGCCACGGGCGAAGCCGCGCGCGCCTTGGTGGAGGCGGGGGCCGATGCGGTCAAGGTCGGCATCGGGCCAGGCTCCATTTGTACCACGCGTATCGTCGCCGGCGTGGGGGTGCCGCAAATCACCGCCATCGACAATGTGGCTGCGGCGCTCAAGGGCAGCGGCGTGCCGTTGATCGCCGACGGCGGCATTCGGTACTCAGGTGATATCGCCAAGGCGCTGGCGGCGGGCGCACACACCGTGATGATGGGTGGCATGTTCGCCGGCACCGAAGAGGCGCCCGGCGAGGTCATCCTGTACCAAGGGCGCAGTTACAAGAGCTACCGCGGCATGGGCTCGATCGGCGCCATGAAGGCGGGCTCGGCCGACCGCTACTTCCAGGAAAACGACGAAGCCGCCAATCCCAACACCGACAAGTTGGTGCCCGAGGGCATCGAAGGGCGCGTGCCCTACAAGGGGTCGGTGGTGGCCATCATCTTCCAGATGGCCGGCGGGGTGCGCGCGGCGCTGGGCTACTGCGGCTGCGCCACCATCGCCGAGCTACACGAGAAAGCAGCCTTCGTGCAGATCACGGCCGCCGGCATACGTGAAAGCCACGTGCACGACGTCCAGATCACCAAGGAAGCGCCCAACTACCGGCTCGACTGAGCCATGACGCGCTGCCAGGCCGCCTGCGGGCGGCCTTTTGCTTCGCAACCGCAGCCCTGTTGACCACCTACGCGACCCGCGGCGATGCCGCGCCCGAACGATCATGCAGCACGACAAGATCCTCATCCTTGATTTCGGCTCCCAGGTTACTCAACTGATTGCCCGGCGCGTGCGCGAAGCCCACGTGTACTGCGAGGTCCACCCCTGCGACGTCAGCAGCGACTGGGTGCGTGCCTATGCTGCCGACGGGCGCCTGAAGGGCATCATCCTCTCGGGCAGCCACGCCAGCGTCTATGAAGTGGACGACCGCGCGCCCGAAGCCGTCTTCGAGCTGGGCGTGCCGGTGCTGGGCATCTGCTACGGCATGCAGACCATGGCGCAGCAGCTCGGCGGCCAGGTCGAAGGCTCGCCCACGCGCGAATTCGGCTACGCCGAGGTGCGCGCGCGCGGCCACACGGCGCTGCTGAAAGACATTGCCGACTTCCACACCCCGCAAGGGCACGGCATGTTGAAGGTGTGGATGAGCCACGGTGACAAGGTGGTGGCGCTGCCGCCGGGCTTCACCGTGATGGCCAGTACCGATGCCTGCCCCATCGCCGGCATGGCCGATGAGGCGCGGCGCTTCTACGGCGTGCAGTTTCACCCGGAAGTCACCCACACCGTGCAGGGGCGCGCCATTTTGGAGCGCTTCGTGCTGGAGATCTGCGGCGCCAAACCCGACTGGATCATGCGCGACCACATCGAGGAGGCCGTGCAGGCCATCCGCGCCCAGGTGGGCGATGAGGGGGTGTTGCTGGGATTGTCCGGCGGAGTCGATTCGTCGGTGGCGGCCGCGCTCATCCACCGCGCCATCGGCGAGCAGCTCACCTGCGTTTTCGTGGACCATGGGCTGCTGCGCCTCAACGAGGGCGAGCAGGTGATGGACATGTTCGCGGGCAAGCTGCATGCCAAGGTGATCCGGGTGGACGCCAGCGACCTGTTCCTGCGCGAGCTCGCCGGCGTGACCGATCCCGAGCAAAAGCGCAAGATCATCGGCCGGCTGTTTGTCGATGTGTTCAAGGCCGAGGCGGAAAAACTCAAGGCCGCGCGTCCCGGCTCCAAAGGTGTGCAATGGCTGGCCCAAGGCACCATCTACCCGGACGTCATCGAGTCCGGCGGTGCCAAGAGCAAAAAGGCCGTCACCATCAAAAGCCACCACAACGTCGGCGGACTGCCCGAGCAACTGGGCTTGAAGCTCTTGGAGCCGCTGCGCGACCTGTTCAAGGACGAGGTGCGTGAGCTGGGCGTGGCACTGGGCCTGCCGCACGACATGGTGTACCGCCACCCGTTCCCCGGGCCGGGGCTGGGCGTGCGCATCCTGGGCGAGGTGAAGAAGGAATACGCCGACCTGCTGCGCCGCGCCGACGCCATCTTCATCGAAGAGCTGCGCTCCACCATCGAACCCAACAGCGGCAAACCGTGGTACGACCTGGTCAGCCAGGCGTTCGCCGTCTTTTTGCCGGTCAAAAGCGTGGGCGTGATGGGCGACGGCCGCACCTACGACTACGTGGTGGCGCTGCGCGCGGTGCAGACCAGCGACTTCATGACCGCCGACTGGGCGGAACTCCCCTACAGCCTGCTCAAGCGCGTCTCCGGCCGCATCATCAACGAAGTGCGCGGCATCAACCGCGTGACCTACGACATCAGCTCCAAGCCCCCGGCGACGATCGAGTGGGAGTGAGCAAAAGTCTGGCGCAGACTGGCACCATCAGGGTAAAAAAACCTTATAAATCATTGAGTAACGCGAGAGAAGGGCTGGTTGGTCTGGCACAATCTGGCACTGATAAGCAGGGGTAAGCGGCCGATTTCTGATGGTATATTTGCTGGTATCGGACGTTCCGA
>NZ_VJON01000110.1 GCF_007556685.1 Tepidimonas charontis
CTATACAGGGGGATAATCCAGGGAAACTTGGTCTAATATCCCATAGTATTTAGAGGAGGCATCTTCTATAAATTAAAGCTTCGGTGGTATAGGATTGGCTCGCGTGACATTAGCTAGATGGTGAGGTAACGGCTCACCATGGCAATGATGTCTAGGGGTTCTGAGAGGAAGGCCCCCCACACTGGGACTGAGACACGGCCCAGACTCCTACGGGAGGCAGCAGTGAGGAATATTGGACAATGGATGGAAATCTGATCCAGCCATGCCGCGTGCAGGAAGACAGCCCTATGGGTTGTAAACTGCTTTTATATGGGAGCAATAAGGTCTACGTGTAGACTGATGAGAGTACCATATGAATAAGCATCGGCTAACTCCGTGCCAGCAGCCGCGGTAATACGGAGGATGCGAGCGTTATCCGGATTTATTGGGTTTAAAGGGTGCGTAGGCGGCCGAGTAAGTCAGCGGTGAAATTTTGCAGCTTAACTGTAACAGTGCCGTTGATACTGCATGGCTAGGATTTGGTTGCTGTGGGTGGAATGTGTGGTGTAGCGGTGAAATGCTTAGATATCACACAGAATATCGATTGCGAAGGCAGCTCACAAAGCCAAGATTGACGCTGAGGCACGAAAGTGTGGGGATCAAACAGGATTAGATACCCGGGTAGTCTCTGTCTCTTATAC
>NZ_VJON01000111.1 GCF_007556685.1 Tepidimonas charontis
GTTTTGGGCGGGTCAGGCGATGCTCAATGCCTAGCTCCTCGCAGAGCTGATCGAACTGATGCCTGCCGGTCGGCGTACGCTCTCCCCGTGTGATGAAGCGATCCGTGAATTCCTTGCCGTTGTCGGTCAGGATCGTTCGGATACGGAAGGCAGCGGCCTTGTGCAATTCCTTCAGGAAGCGCCAGGCGTCGGTAGCGCTCTTGCTGGCATAGACACGCACCAACACCCAGCGGGTGGCGCGATCAATGGCCACAAACAGGTAACGCCGCGTGGTTTCGTCCGCCATCTGCGGCAGGGGTACTTCACATCGATGTGGACGAAGCCGGGCTGGTAGGCCTTCAACGGCTTGGTCCTGGGGCGATCCACGCTCAATGCCTCGCGCGCCGACACTCCATGGCGTTTGAGCATGCGGTGCAAGGCAGCGCGTGAGATGGTCGGATGGATGAACTCGCGTACGACTGCCAGCAGGTCATCCAGCGAAAGGCCCAGGCTTTTACGCAAGACGAGCACGATGGACTCCTGGGCCGGCGTCAGCGTGGTTTGCAGTCGATGAGGGGTATGGGAGGCGTCATGAACCGATGCACGCTTCTTCCAGCGGGCTGGTGGTGCAGACACTCACGCCAAAGCGCTGGGCCAGAACCCTCATGGGCTCCTTGCTGACCTGGATCTCGGCGCGGAT
>NZ_VJON01000112.1 GCF_007556685.1 Tepidimonas charontis
CACCAGCTTGGTGCGCGCGGTCTCGAGCAAGCGGCTGTCGGTCGGGTGCGCCACCGCCTTGGGTTGTACGGTGGTGTCCACCACCACGCGCTTGAGTTCCTGCGGCTTGATGAGTCCGGTTTCCACCGCCACGTTGATCGTCTGCGCCAGGAGTTCTTCCACCCCCTCCTCGCCCAGCAGCCGGCGAAACTTCACCAGCGTCGTGGCGTCGCACGGCCGGCGATGTTCAAAGTACGCCCGCCCCGAGAAGAACTGCCATGTGGGGGTTTCGCCCCAGCGCTCGACCACCCCTTCGTCCGACTCGTTGAAGGCGTGCTTCAGATACAGCAGCGCGATCATCACGCGCAGCGGCACGCGGGGTCGGCCTGCGTTGGACGCCCGAGCTGCGCGCACCGGAGATTCGCCAAAGAGGTCCAGATCGGGCATCGCGACACCTGCGCGCGCTTTGCGCATGAACAGGTGCGACAGCCTTGCTTCCAACTCCTGCCACGGCATGCGTGAGGACAACACCGCCAGCGGATGGCGCAGGTCGATCATCTGATCGAGCCGCAAGCGGAAGAAGTCCTCGGTGGCGGGGCAGGCAAACATCGAAAAACTCCCAGAAAACGGCGCATCAGACCATCAAATCTGGGGGAAATTGTACTCGCAAACAGACAATAACACAAGAAAAATCATG
>NZ_VJON01000113.1 GCF_007556685.1 Tepidimonas charontis
GGTGGAAACCGGACTCATCAAGCCGCAGGAACTCAAGCGCGTGGTGGTGGACACCACCGTACAACCCAAGGCGGTGGCGCACCCGACCGACAGCCGCTTGCTCGAGACCGCGCGCACCAAGCTGGTGGAGGCGGCCAAGGCCGCCGGCATCGCCTTGAAGCAGACCTTTGCCAAGGAAGGCAAGGAGCTGGCCCGCAAGGCAGGACGCTATGCGCACGCGCGGCAGTTCGCACGCATGCGCCGGGTCATCAAGCGTCAGCGCACGATCGTGGCCAGGCTGCAGCGGGAGATCGAGCGCAAGGCCAGCCGCCTGGGGCAGGCCATCCAGAGCGCTCTTGGCCACACCCTCAACAAGGCAGCGCGTCTGGTGGCGCAGACTGCCAACCGAAAGACCGCCGACGGGACTCGAAAGCTCTACGCCTGGCACGCGCCGGAGGTGGAGTGCATCAACAAGGGCAAGGCCCGCTGCCCTTACGAGTTCGGCGTCAAGGTCGGCATTGTCAGCACCTTGAAGCACAGCCTGATCTTGGGCGCACGGGCCTTCCACGGCAACCCCTACGACGGCCACACGCTGCAAGCGCAGCTGGAGCAGGCCACGATCCTGATGCAGGACAGCGGCATCAAGCCCAACACGGCCTATGCCGACTTGGGCTACCGCGGGGTGGAGGCCGACA
>NZ_VJON01000114.1 GCF_007556685.1 Tepidimonas charontis
ACTACTTCCTCTCGCGCCCACGGCGCTTTGGCAAGAGCCTGTTTCTGGATACGCTCGCCGAGCTCTTCGCCGGCAACGAGCCGCTCTTTCGCGGTCTGTTCGTACACGACAAGTGGGACTGGAGCCGCAAGCACCCGGTGATTCGCTTCAGCTTTGCCGAAGGGCGGCTCAAGCATGCTGAGGGCCTGGATGAACACATCCACGCCCTGCTCGATGACAACGCGCACCGGCTGGGGGTGGAGATCGCCCCGCCGCCGCGCGACACCCACCTGCGCTTCAAGCAACTCATCGAGCGCGTCGTTGCCCACCACGGCCAGCGCGCCGTGGTGCTGGTCGATGAATACGACAAACCGATCCTGGACAACCTCACCGAGCCCGACGTCGCCCGCACCCTGCGCGAGGGCTTGAGAAACCTCTACTCGGTGATCAAGGACAGCGACGCGCACATCTGCTTTGCGTTTCTGACCGGCGTGTCCAAATTCAGCACGGGCTCGATCTTCTCGGGGCTGAACAACCTGCGCGACATCACCGTCTCGGCCGAGTACTCGGCCATCTGCGGCTACACCGAAGCCGATGTGGACACGGTCTTCGCGCCGGAGCTGCAGGGGCTGGACCGGCAAGCCATTCGCGACTGGTACAACGGCTACAACTGGCTGGGCGAGGCGGT
>NZ_VJON01000115.1 GCF_007556685.1 Tepidimonas charontis
GAGGTCTGGCGCACTTACCGTGGGCGGGCGGACTGTGAAAATCGGATCAAGGAACTGAAGGCGGATTTCGGCTTGGACGCCTTCAACATGCGCGACTTCTGGGCCACGGAAGCCGCCTTGGGCTTTGTCATGCTCGCCTACAACCTGATGAGCCTGTTTCGCCAAGCCGTCTTGCGTTGCCGACTCCAGCATACCCTCTCGACCTTGCATGGCCTGGTGCTGGCCATCGGCGGGTCTTGGCACCCCGATGCCAGCCAAAACAGGCTGATGCTGTCCGTGCCCCGCCGAAAACGGGCGTGGTTCGCGGGTCTCTGGGCCAACGCATCCGCACCTCCCGTCACCCCGGCGCTGCATACCGGCTAATGGACAATCTGGGCTGAATCGAGCCATCATGCAGCACAGGGGTGCCCTGCCGCACCCGATGGGGCGAAGCCAAGCGTTCTCCCGCATCAGACGGCAGACGCGATCTTTGGAGACGCGGATGTCGGAGAGGATGCGCAGCCGCGCCCAGACCTTGCGGTGACCCTCGCCGGTAGATGGCGAGGCTTGCAGATCGGCGCGGATCGCCGCGAGCAGATCGGCATCCGACACCTTGGGCTTCGGTCCGCGTCGCTTCGGCTGCAAGGGCACCACCTTGGCGCTCTCCCTGGCCTGCTGGGCGTAAA
>NZ_VJON01000118.1 GCF_007556685.1 Tepidimonas charontis
GGCGAGGCTTGCAGATCGGCGCGGATCGCCGCGAGCAGATCGGCATCCGACACCTTGGGCTTCGGTCCGCGTCGCTTCGGCTGCAAGGGCACCACCTTGGCGCTCTCCCTGGCCTGCTGGGCGTAAATGGTCGAGCGGGGGAACTCCAGCACCCGGCAGACTCGGGCAAGGCCGTAGGGTTTGCCGGTGCCCGGCGAGGTCGCCTGGCTCATCGCGACGACCTCCTGCCGACCAAAGGGCGGCGCGCCTCTCTTTCCTTGCGCAGGATCTCGACTTCCATCACCAGCTCGCCGATGCGGGCCTTGGCGGCATCGAGTTGTTTCTCGAGCGGATCGTTCTCGCGTTCCTTGAGGCCGACATCCATGCCGGCCAGCGCTCGGTCGCGCCATTCCTCCAACCGGTATATCGGCACGGCCAGCTCCCGTGACAAGGCGTCGACCGATTCGCCGCGCAGCAGGCGCAGCACAACCTGCTTCTTCCGCCCCGCCGACCAGCGCTTGACCTCGGCCGCCGCGCTGGGCGCGCTTGCCGTCGCGCTACGCGCTCCTTCCAGCGCCCCCAGCGCAACCCCGCCATCCTTTCTCTCATTCAGCATTTCCAGCTCCTTTCTCAGACACGTCTGTTTACCC
>NZ_VJON01000119.1 GCF_007556685.1 Tepidimonas charontis
CGGGTGCGGCAGGGCACCCCTGTGCTGCATGATGGCTCGATTCAGACTAAAGCACCGAACCAAATGTGGGGCACCGACGGTATCCGCATCCAGACCGTTGAAGACGGCTGGGTGTGGGTGTTCTCGGTGGTCGATCATTTCGACGCCTGCTGCGTCGGCATCCATGCCGTCAAGATCGGCAATCGTTTCGCTGCCTTGCAGCCGATTGCCCAAGGGCTCTAGGCCGAGTTCGGCACCACCGGTGCCAACGCCGGCAAGGGGCTTGTGCTGCGCATGGACCACGGTACGCAATACACTGCCGACGACTTCCTGAAACAGAATCGCGTTCTGGGGTATCGACAGGAGTTTCGCCTTCGTTGCCGAGCCCCAGACCAACGGCGTGGCCGAGCGCTTCAACCGGACGCTGAAAGGAAGGCCATCCATGGCCGCACCTTCCGCAACCTCGAAGAAGTGCGGCAGGCCGTGACCAAGTTCAGGGATCGTTACAATCGTCATTGGCGTCTCGAAAAACTGGGCTTCATGTCACCCCTCGAAGCCCGGCAGTCTCATGCCACCCGGAAGGCCGCATGAGCTGCAAATCTGTGTCCAATCAATTG
>NZ_VJON01000012.1 GCF_007556685.1 Tepidimonas charontis
CAGGCTTGCCAGCAACTGGGCATCGCGCACAAGTTCACCCGCGCGTATCGGCCACAAACCAACGGCAAGGCCGAGCGGTTCATCCAGTCGGCGCTGCGTGAGTGGGCCTACGGCTGGACCTACCAAAACTCCGAGCAGCGGCGCCAAGCGCTTCACAGCTGGCAGCACCACTACAACTGGCATCGCCCGCACCACGGCATAGGCCGCGTCGCGCCTATGTCACGGCTTCTAGTTCTTCGGAACAACCTCTTGACGGCTCACAGCTAGACGGCTGGCCAACAGCGCATCGGCCCAGTGCTGCCACCCCTGTGAATCGGTGATATGGCCAAAGGCGCCTGCACGCGCCAGGGCAGCCATCCAGTCGTCTTTGTCGGCGGTGGCGCTCGCCATCTGCGGCTCGAAACCCGCTTCGGCTACGGTACGCGCGACTTCGCGCATTTCCTCGGCGCGACGCCGCCCGTGCTGGGCGACGCGGCGATAAAAGTAGGCGGCCTGGGCCGGCCAGTCGATACCGGGAAAGGTCTCCTGCAGGGTGGCGATCATGGCCTCCTCTACACCGTAATGGCGCGCCGCCGTGAAGCTTTCGATGACCAGGGCCTCCAGCCCCTTGATCATGACGCTGCGGCACATTTTGGTGGCCGATGCGACGCCCAGGTGCTCGGAGGCCACCTGCACCTGCATGCCCCAGCGTTGCAGCACCGGCTGCAGGGCCGCCGCGTGCGGTCCCCCGATGAGCATGGGCACGCGAATACCATAGGGCGGCACCGAGGTCATCACACCCGCCTCGACGTAGCGGCCGCCGGCGGCTTCGATGGCTGCGGCGGCTGCCTGCTTGGTCGCTGGCGAGGCCGAGTTGAGGTCCAGATACCAGGTGCCGGGGCGCAATTCGGTGGCAGCGGCTTGCGCCGCCGCCAAGGTGTTGCCCGCCGTGACGGCACTGATGAGCAACTCCGCCTGTGCGCACAACGCAGCCAAGTCCGGACACAACGTGACCCCGGCCGCGGCGGCACGCTGCTGCAGGACGACGCGCTCGGCCTCATTCAGCGCCAGCACGTCCCAAGCGCCCACCCAGGGCAGCCCCTGCTCGCGCAAGGCCGCACCGAAAATGGCGCCCACTTCCCCCAAGCCGATGACGCCGACCCGGGTGAGGGGCGCGGCGGCGGACGCGGCGCCCGGCGGCGGGCTGAATGGACTCGCTGCAGAGCCCGCGGGGGGCACTCCGTGCTGAATGGACATGGCTGAACTCCTCGTCTGTCGAGCGGCGCCGGTGCGACCCGGCCTGCGGCCTCGAAATGGCGCGGCGGACCGGGGGCTGTGTCGCGGCCCGGGTGGCGTTCAACGCGCAAGACCGCATCATCGTCTCGAGTGCCCTCCGGCGTGCCGACCCGGCGTCGCTGCGCTGGCCACCCTCACGACAACAGGCGCAACGCCACCAAGGTGATACCGGGAAAGGCGGCCAGAATGGCGGTGCGCACCAGATCGCTGAGTACGAACGGGGCGACGGCACGGTAGGTGGCGGTGATCGGCACGTCGCGCGCCAGGTTGTTGATGATGAACAGGTTCATGCCCACCGGCGGGGTGATCAAGCCGACTTCGACCACGATCAGCACCAGGATCCCGAACCAAATCGCCGTCTCCTCGGGCGTCAGCCCGAAGTCCAACCCCATGATCATCGGAAAGAAGATCGGGATGGTCAGCAAAATCATCGACAGCGAGTCCATCACGCAGCCCAGCAACAGATAGGCCACCAAAATCACGGCCAGCACCAACCACGGGCTCAGCCCCAGGCCGATGACCCACTGGGCCAGCTCCTGTGGCAGTTGCGACAAGGCCAAAAAGGTGTTGTACAGCGCCGCCCCCAATACGATCATGAAGATCATGCCGGTGGCGATGGCGGTTCCATAAATGGCTTCGCGCAGCGTTTTGGCGGTGAGTCCGCCCGTCAGCCATGCCGCCACCCCGGTGCCAAAGGCGCCCACGGCCGCGCCTTCGGTGGGGGTGAAGATCCCGATGTAGATGCCGCCGACGACGGCCAAGAAAATGACCACCACGGGCCAGGTCTGCACCAGCGCCTTCCAGCGCTCACTCATCGGTGCGGGCGCCATGCGCCCCGCGCTGTCGGGCTTGACGCGCACGTAAATGGAGATGACGATAAGATAGCCGATCGCCGCCAGGATCCCGGGTATAAACGCGGCCAGGAACAGCTTGGCGATATTTTGTTCGGTGAGGATGGCGTAGATGACCAACACCACCGAGGGCGGAATGAGAATGCCCAGCGTGCCGCCGGCGGCCAGGCAGGCGGTGGACAATCCCCCGGCGTAGCCGGCGCGGCGCAACTCCGGCAGGGCCACTTGCCCCATGGTGGCGGCCGTGGCCAGCGAGGAGCCGCAAATGGCGCCGAAGCCGGCGCACGCCCCGACCGCCGACATCGCCACCCCGCCCCGCCAATGACCAATCCACGCCTCGGCTGCCTTGAACAGCGCTCGCGACAGCCCGCCGAGCGCGGCGAACTGCCCCATCAGCAAAAACAGCGGCACCACCGACAGGCTGTAGTTGGAAAACGTGCTGTAGGTGACGTGCTTGAGCTGGTTGAGCAGCGGCGCGGGCTGACCGTAGATCAGGTAGGCGCCGCCCAAGCCGCACAGCGCCATCGCCAGCCCGATGGGCACACGAATGAAGATCAGCGCCAGCAGGAGCGGAAACGACCACGCAGCGAGTTCGATCGTGGTCATCTCAGTGCCCCCCCTGCCGTCGCCAGCGGCCAGCCCTGCGGATAACGGGCCAACCCGAGTCGAATGAGGGACTGTGTCAGATAGGCCAGACAGCCGATCAGCGCCCCCGCTAGGCAGACCGCATAGGCCCACCACACCGGCATCTGCAGGATGAAGGTGGTCTCCAGATACTGGCGCTTCTCCTCCATACCTTCCCACAGCCGCCAGGTCAGCACACTCCACAGGGCCAGCATGGCCAAGTCACACGCCACCGCAATCCCACGCTGCAAGGCGGCTGGCAAGTGCGTGTAGAGCAGATCGACCGTCGCATGCCCCGCGCGCAGGTAGGTCCACGGCAGAAACAGAAAAACCGCCACCGCCGTGCCCGCCTCCACCAGCTCGAAGTCACCCGGCACCGGCCCCAGCCCGAACGCAATCAATGCCCGCCCCGAAATACTGGCCACGCTCATCAGCGTGATGCCCACCAGCACCAACCCACCCAACAGCGCCGACCAGCGCGCCAATCGAAAGATCCAAACCGTCATCCGCTTACTCTGTCGTCACCGATGTGACGGGCTGGGCCCGCCACGACCACCAAAAAAAACGCGCATGGGGACTGCCGCCATGCGCGGTCTGACCAGCTACAGTTTACTTGCCGTTGTGCTGGGCAATGAGGGCGCGCGCCTCGCGCACCAAAGCGTTGGCATCGATGCCTTTGCCCCGCATCTCCTTGATCCAATCGTCCTCCACCACCGACGCCGTGCGCAGCCAGCGCTGGGCTTCGGCCGGCTCCAGCTGCGTTATGCGGTTGCCCGCCTTCAGGGCGATCTCGCGCCCGGTCTTGTCGGCGTCGTCCATCGCCTTGCCGAAAGCGGCCGAGAGCGTCGGGCCGCTGTTGTCGTCGATCACCTTTTTCAGCTCCGCCGGCAGCGCCTCGTAGCGCGCCTTGTTCATGGCGAAGGCAAGCGCCATGGTGTAGAGCGCACGGTCGATGGCAAACGTGGTGTGATGCTTGACGATTTCGTGCACCCGCAGCGACGGCCCCACCTCCCACGGGATGGTGGTGCCGTCGATGACACCTTTGGACAGGGCCTCGGTGACCTGCGGCACGGGCATGCCCACCGGCGTGGCGCCCAGCTTGACCAACATATTGTTGACGATACGGGTGCCGCCGCGGATTTTCATGCCACGCAGGCTTTCCAGGCCAGTGACGGGCTGCTTGGTGTGGATCAGTCCGGGGCCATGCGTGTGGATGGCCAGCAGTTTGACGTCACGAAACTCGTCGGCGGCGAACTTTTACGCGTAATCCCACGCGGCTTTGGAAGTCACCTCGGCCGTGCGCTCGTGAGATGGCGCGATGAACGGCAGCTCGAACACCTCCATCTTGGGAAAACGCCCGGGCGTGTGGCCCAGCACCGTCCACACGACATCGACCACGCCATCCTTGACCTGGTCATACAGCTGCGGTGGCGTGCCACCGAGCTGCATGGCCGGAAAGACCTGCACGCGGATGCGTCCGCCCGAATCCGCCTCGATTTTCTTGGCCCAGGGCTCGATGACCAAACGCGGAATGGAAGCCTGCGCTGGCAAAAAGTGATGCACGCGCAGCGTCAGCTGCTGCGCCCAGGCGGCGCTGCCCAGCAAAACCCCGCTCACGGCTACGATGGCGGTGCGACGGTTGACGGTCAGTTTCATGCGTTGTCTCCTTCAGAACGTCCGGTCGGACATGGCAACGAGCGACGACTGCCACGGTGCACTGAAGCGCCGGCCGTGAAACGGTGATCCCCCATCATCGACAAGCTGTTATCACGTTTTGGCATGGGCTGCGGGCTCACCCATTTGCTTGCCCCTCTGCGTTGCACTCACACCGCTGGCGCCCGCGCCGGCAGTACCGTCCCGCGGCATTCGCCAAACCCGATGCGCGCCCACCCCGGCGCCTGGCACCAGCCGCGCAGCACCACGGTGTCGCCGTCTTCCAAAAACGTGCGCTGCTCGCCTGAGGGCAAGGTCAGCGGCTGCTTGCCGCCGGCGGTGAGTTCGATGAACGCCGCCGCCTGGTGCGGCTCGGGCCCCGAGAGCGTGCCGGTGCCCAACAAATCGCCGGGTTGCAGATTGCAGCCGTTGACGGTGTGGTGCGCCACCATCTGCGCCACTGCCCAGTAGGCGTAGCGATAATTGGTCTGTGCCACCACGTGTTCCGGCTGTCCGTGCGCGTGCATCTGCGCCGTCTGCCAGCCAATCGTCAGTTGAATATCGAACGCCGCACGGTCTCGGCGGGCGGCATCATCCAGATACGGCAGCGGCGGCGGGTCGTCCGCTGGCCGCTCGAAGGGGACCCGATACGGCGCCAGGGCCTCCAGCGTCACCACCCATGGCGAGACCGTGGTGGCGAAATTTTTGGCCAGAAACGGGCCCAGCGGCTGATACTCCCAGGCCTGAATGTCGCGCGCCGACCAGTCGTTGAGCAGCACGAGCCCGAAGACATGGGACTCCGCCTCGGCCACCGGAATCGGCTCGCCCAGTGCGTTACCGGGCCCGATGAAGACGCCCAGCTCCAGCTCGATGTCCAGACGCCGGCTGGGCGCCAGCACCGGCGCGGCGGCGTCGGGCGTCTTGATTTGCCCGCACGGGCGGTGAAAGCGCTGCGGCGACACGCCGACACTGGAGCTGCGCCCGTGGTAGCCGATGGGCACCCATTTGTAATTGGGCAGCAGCGGCTGGTCGGGTCGGAACAGCCGGCCGATGTTGGTGGCGTGATGGATCGACGTGTAGAAGTCGGTGTAGTCGCCAATGCGCGCGGGCAGGCCGTATTCGGCCTCGCTCTGTGGCAGCAAGCACGGCTCGACGAGCGCACGCAGCGGGCTGCCTGTGCGCAGCGCACGCGACAAGGCCAGGCGCAGCGCGCTCCAGTGGGCCGGGCCCAGTGCCATCAGCGCATTGAGCTGCGGTTCGGCGGCCACGGCCAAGGCTTCGGCCGCCTGCCCCTCGAAGGGGTGGACGCGGTGCAAGGCGGCCAAATCGACGATGGCGTCCCCAATGGCCACCCCGCCCCGCCAGCCCTCGCCGCGGCCGCGCCGCCGAAAACTGGCAAAGGGCAGGTTCTGAATCGGAAAATCGGTGCCCTCGCGTTGGGCGCTGTCCACCCAGCTGCGCAGGGCGGGATCATGGGTTTCGTTGAGCATCGACATAAATGAGGTCTCTTCGACGTGGGGGGGCGCTGCCGCGCCTTGCCGGTGCGCGGCACGAGGCAGCGTCCGTCAGGTGCAGCACCCACCGGTCTATGGTCGCCGGGCTCGCCTGCCTGCGGCGGAACGCGGGCGTCAGCCTGCCGCAGCGGTGGCCAGCGTGTTGGCGCGCGCCAAGGCGATGGCCTCGGACAACACCGTGCGATCCCCCACGTGATTGGCCAGGATCAGCACCAGCTTGGCCAGAAACATGTCGGCCTGCTCGTCGCTGAGATCGCGCTGGGCGTTGATCAGTTCTTCATAAAACGCGTCCGGATCGAGGATGTGGGGCTGACGGTTCAGCGGCATGGAGGACCTCCGGCAAACACGGTTAAGACGCGGCTGGCGCCACTCGATGACCGAGGGCGCGCGCCAAGGCCGCCTCGACGGCGGCGCGGTCAAAGCGGCGCCAGCGGGCGGCCACATACTGGTCGGGCCGAATCAAATACACCGTACCCGGCTGGCCGTCGTAGCGCTGGGTCAGCACGCCCGCGCGGTCGATGAGGTCGCGCCCGACCTGCAGCACCCGGGCCTCGACGCCGCCGACGCGTACCGGCTCGGCCGGGCCAAAGCTCAGCAGCACAAAGCCTTCGCCCAGCTGATTGAGCAGCCACGTCGCGCGCCCGTCGCGCTCGATCGGCGCGTCGGCGCAGTTGGTGCCTGGCGCCATCCGACCGGCGAATGCCTCGGTATCGGGGGTATTCAGTGGCGAGTCGACGTAGGGAGTTGGCGTCGACAGGCGGCCGCTGTTGACCAGCGGCCGCGCAAAGGGCTCGGTGCGCGCCAGCTCCAGCACCGCATTGCGCAGGCGCAGCGAGGTGCGGCTCTTGGGCGTGATGAAGTCCGTGGAGCGCGTGGAGTTGAGCAGGTTGTCGTCGGCGGCCAAGGCGCGCTCGTCGTGGTAGGTGTCGAGCAGCGCCTCGGGGGCGTCGCCGTCGAGCACCGCTTTGAGCTTCCAGCTCAGGTTGTCGCAGTCCTGCACACCGCTGTTGGCGCCGCGCGCGCCAAACGGCGACACTTGGTGCGCCGCGTCACCGGCGAAGATCACCCGCCCGTGGCGGAAGCGGTCGATGCGCCGGCACGCGAACTGGTACACCGACACCCACTCCAGCTCGAACGGCACGTCCGGCCCCAGCATGGCCTGGATACGCGGGATGACGCGCTCGGGCTTTTTTTCCTCGTTGGGGTCGGCATCCCAGCCGAGCTGGAAGTCGATGCGCCAGACGTTGTCGCACTGCTTGTGCAGCAGCACGCTTTGGTTGCGGTGGAATGGGGGGTCGAACCAGAACCAGCGCTCGGTCGGGAAGTCGGCCTTCATCACCACGTCGGCGATGAGAAAGCGGTCCTGGAAAAACTGACCCGTAAACTCCGCCCCGATCATGCGCCGGGTGTCGCTGTGTGCACCGTCACAGGCAATGAGCCATTCGGCCTCCATTTTGAAGATGCCGTCGGGGGTTTCCACCGTCAGCACCACGTGGTCGGTCTGCGGCTCCACCGCCAGCACCTTGTGCTTCCAGCGCAGATCCACCCGTGGCGAGTCGTCGCACGCGCGAACCAGCCGCTCCTCCAGGTAGTACTGCTGGAGGTTGATCATCGCCGGCATCTTGTGGTGGTCTTCGGGCAGCAAGTCGAACTGATAGACCAGCTCGTCGCGGAAGAACACCTTGCCCACTTTCCATTGCACGCCCTGCGCCACCAGGTCCTCACCGATGCCCAGGCGATCCCAGATCTCCAGGGGGCGCTTGGCGTAGCACACCGCGCGCGAGCCGACGCTGACGGTGTTGTTGTCATCGAGCACGACGGCCGGGATGCCGCGCGCGGCGCAGTCCAGCGCCTGCGTCATGCCCACCGGGCCAGCACCGATGATCACCACCGGATGGCGCACCCGGCGGCCTTCGCGTTGCTCGTCACTCTGCCGGTAGGCATATCGCGGATAGGTGTAGGTGTGCAACATGGTCAGGGCTCCTGCGGGTACGGTGCGCCCCGTCACCCGCGGCGCGGGCGACAGATGTCGAGAAGCGATGCGAATCGGGGCGCTGCGCGCGTCTTGCGTCTTAGTCGAGCGCGTGGAATTCCTTTTCGTGCATCCAGGCCGCGTGCCGGGGCGCGCGTTTGGTCTGCGCCCATTCGTTGAGCATGTCCCATTTCACGGCGTCGAGCTTTTCATACATGTCGGGCGTGCCGACGTCGGCAGCAAGCTCGATGCGGTGACCGTTCGGGTCGAAGAAATAGATGCTCTTGAAAATGGTGTGATCGGTGATACCCACCACCTCAATGCCGGCCGCTTCCAAGCGCGCCTTGGTCTCCTGCAGCGTTTGTACGCTGTCGACCTTGAAGGCGATGTGCTGCACCCACTCCGGGGTGTTGGGGTCACGCCCCATGGCCGGGGAGTTGGGCAGCTCGAAGAAGGCCAGCACGTTGCCCTGGCCCGCATCCAGAAAGACGTGCATATACGGGTCGGGCGCTTTGGTGGAGGGCACCTGGTCTTCGGCAATCGCCAGCACGAACTTCATGTTCAAGTGCTTGACGTACCACTCGACCGTCTCCTTGGCGTCCTTGCAACGATAGGCGACATGGTGGATGCGTTGGATCTGCAGCATGGCTGGCTCCTCGGTTGGCTGCTCGGGATAGATGGCGACCGCACCGGGGCGACGGCGACGAGGCAAGGGGCAGGTGCCTGCCAAGCCGTGGGTGACAACGATCCAGGGCTGGCACAGCGGTCTCGTCGCCGACCCGCGGGGCGCGGGCGCTGCGCCTCAACCCTCCAGGGTTTCCCACATCTGGCGATCGCGCTCGGCGGTCCAGACGCGCGGGTCGGGGTACTGCGTGACCTCGTCGTAGCAACGTGTCACATCGAAGGGCATGCAGTGATCGAAGATCACCCACTCCCCGTATTTGGGCTTGAGCTTGTCGTAGGTCTCGCGGTAGACGGTCTTGAGGTCCTTGCCCGCTGCCACACCCGCTTGCACGCTGGCGTA
This sequence comes from Tepidimonas charontis, assembly GCF_007556685.1. Classification (GTDB taxonomy): domain Bacteria; phylum Pseudomonadota; class Gammaproteobacteria; order Burkholderiales; family Burkholderiaceae_C; genus Tepidimonas; species Tepidimonas charontis. The sequence continues at coordinate 8,914 of NZ_VJON01000012.1, forward strand.
CACGTCAGCGATGAAGGCGCGCGTGCCACGCAGCGCGGCTTGCACCTGCTCGGGCGTGGTCAGCGCCGGGCCACGCCCCGGCACCAACTGTTGCGGCTGCAGCGCGGCAATGCGGTCCAGCGTCTGGGGCCAGTCCTTGAAGTAGGCGTCGCCCGCGTAGGGGGTGGCGTCGAACTCGACCAGGTCGCCGGAGAACAGGATTTTTTCCTGCGGCAGCCACGCCACCGTGTCGCCCTTGGTGTGACCGCGCCCGAGCTGCAGCAGCTGCACCTCCAGCTTGCCCAGCCAGATCGTCATCTTGCCGGTGAAGGTGATGGTGGGCCAGGTCAGCCCCGGCGGGATGCTTTCCACGGCGCGGAACAAGCGCGGAAAGCGACCGATCTCGCTGGCCTTGTCGGCTTCGCCGCGCTCGACGATGAGGTCGTAGGTGTCCTGGCTGGCGATGATGTGTTCGGCCTGGTAGGCACTGGCGCCGAGCACGCGCACCGCGTGGTAATGCGACAGCACCACGTATTTGATCGGTTTGTCGGTGACCGCGCGAATGCGCCGGATCACGTCTTGGGCCATGACCGGCGTGGCCTGGGTGTCGATCACCATGACGGCGTTGTCGCCGATGACGACGCCGGTGTTGGGGTCGCCCTCGGCCGTGTAGGCGTAGGCGTGTTCCGACAGCCGCGTGAAGCTGACCTGCTTGTCCTGCAGGTCGGCCTGGCTGGCGAAGGCTTTGGTGCTCATCGATCGGACTCCGGTGGTGAATCAGATTTTGTTTATATCAAATGCGTTTGTCATACAACAAAGCCGAGAATACCCAAAATCGTTGTACCATGTCAAACGGATTTGACTTAGTACAAACCCTAGGTGTGCCGTGCCAACCGAAAAACGCAATCGAACGATGGCCGCCCCATCCCCTGACCGCCGCACTCTGGACCGCGAGGATGATGAGCCCGTCGTCAACGACGGAAACGAGCCTCGCAGTCCGCGCGGCATTCAGAGCGTGGAAGTGGGCGGACAGTTGCTCAAGGCACTGGTGCGGGCCGGGCGCGCCCTGCCCCTGGGGGCGCTGGCGCGCGCGGCCGGTATGACGCCCGCCAAAGCCCATCCCTACCTGGTCAGCTTCGGCAAGCTCGGGCTCATCGCCCAAGATCCGGTCAGTGGCAGTTATGGCTTAGGGCCGCTGGCGTTGCAGCTGGGGCTCATCGGTTTGCAACAGGTCGATCCGGTGCGGCTGGCCGTGGCCGAGCTGCCTGCGCTGGCGCAAGCGGTGGGTTGCACGGTGTCGGCCGCGGTGTGGGGGCCGGTGGGCCCCATCATCGTGCATGTGGAGCGCGGCCCCACGGCTGTGCACGTGGCCATGCGCCACGGCACTCCGGCGTCGCTGCGCCACACGGGCACGGGCAAAATCTTTGCCGCCTTTGCTCCCACCGACGCCGTAGCCGAGGCTTTGGCGCGCGAGGGCGAGGCCGCAGCGCTCACCGACCCGGTATTTGCTGCCGAGCTGCAGTCCATTCGGCGCGAGGGCCTCAGCCGCGTGCGTGACGAGCTGCTGCCTGGCATCAGTGCGATGGCCGTGCCGGTCTTCGACGGACTGGGTCAGGTCGTGCTGGCGATCGCCGCCATCGCCCCCTCACCGTTGTTGGACCTGAGCACCGACAGTGCGCAGGCGCGGGCATTGCGCGCCGCCTCCCAGCGGCTGTCACAGCGCCTGGGTGCGCCGGCCCAGACGCCCCACCCGGCCGCCTGAGGGCTTGCTGAAGCCGCGCTTCACCGCCCTTCGAAGCGCGGCGCGCGTCGCTCGGCCAACGCAGCACGCCCTTCGGCGAAGTCGCGGCTGGCGTGGGTCGCCACCTCGCGCGCGCGCCAATCGTCCGGTCGGCGCTCCCCCAGGGCGATGTCTTGCAGTGTCTGTTTCATGCCCTGGACGGCCAGCGGTGCCAGGGCCAGCACCTGCGCGCACCGGCGGCGCACGGCGGCGTCCAAGTCGGCGGGCTCGACCAACTCATCCAGATAGCCCAGCGCCAGCAGTTCGGCCGCGCCCAGCGGTTCCGCGAACAGGAACAGCCGGCGCGCCGCCGACAACCCCAGCGTGGCCACGCAGCGGCGCATGCCGCTGGGGTAGTAGTGCAGGCCCAGCGCGGCTGCGGGCATGCGCAGCTCCATCCCCTGGACACCGATGCGAAAGTCGCACGCCAAGGCCAGGTCGGTGGCCCCGCCATAGACACTGCCGGCCAAGGCCGCGACCGTGACCGGGCGCGCCCGGGCCAGCGCGTCGGCTGCATGGGCAAAGGCATCGACGGCCGCCCCGGCATCCGCCCCGAATCCGCCCAGGTGGAAACCGGCACTGAACACCGGCGCATCCGGCAGCACACGCGCGCCGAGCACGAGCACCCGCACCGAGGCGTCGCGGTTGGCCGACTCGACATGGCGCACCAGCGCGCGCAAGTCTTCGTCGTGCAGGCGATTGCGGTGGCGCGGACGGTTGAGGGTGATCGTGGCCACACCGTCATGGACCGCATAGAAGGGGCTGGAAGCGTCGTCGTGCATGGCACGGGAGTATGCCGCTCCCGCTCGGGCTCTTCGGGTGGCCCTGGGATCGGGGAGATGGCGTCTGCGGGTTTTCCCGGATCCGAAACGGGGCGTGAAACCGCTACATTCGCCATATCGTTATTTTTTGTAACTTTATTCATGAATGCCACCCCCGATCTCCAAGCCGTCGACGTTACCCTGGACGGCGCCGTCGCCATCGTTCGGTTGCGGCGTCCGGCCAAGCGCAATGCCCTGTCGGATGGGCTGATCCTGGCGCTGCGCCAAACCTTCGAAACCCTGCCGGAGGCCGCGCGCGCCGCGGTCATCTGCGGCGAGGGCGAGCACTTCTGCGCCGGGCTGGATCTGTCGGAACTGCGCGAGCGCGATGCTGGGGAAGGCGTGATGCACTCCCGCCTGTGGCACACGGCGCTGGAAGCCATCGAGAAGGGCCGCGTGCCCGTGGTGGCGGCCCTGCATGGCGCCGTGGTCGGGGGCGGGCTGGAGCTGGCCAGCGCCTGCCATGTACGCGTGGCGGACGACAGCGCGTACTTTGCCCTGCCCGAAGGCTCTCGCGGCATCTTCGTGGGCGGCAGCGGTTCGGTGCGCATCCCCAAGCTGATCGGCGTGCCGCGCATGATGGACATGATGCTGACCGGCCGGGTCTACGACGCCGAGGCCGGCGAGCGCATCGGGCTGGCGCAGTACCGCGTGCCGGCCGGCCAGGCGCTGCCCAAGGCGCTGGAGCTGGCCCGCCGCATCGCCGAGAACGCCCCGCTGACCAACTTTGCGCTGATGCACGCCCTGCCCCGCATTGCCGAACAGGCCAGCGACCACGGCCTGTTCACCGAGGCGCTGATCTCCGCCATTGCCCAGGCGGCACCGGAGGCCAAGGCCCGGCTGCGCGCCTTCCTGGAAGGCAAGGCCGCCAAAGTGCGCAAAGACGCCTGAGCCGGCCGCCCACGACACGCACGACCAGAGAGGACGAGGAGACATGAACGCGATGGACATTCCACCGGGGCCGCCCGATGCCGCACAGGCGCCGTTTCGCCCGCTGCGCTTTGGCGTGACGCGCGTGCAGGTGCGCGACGGCGAGCGCGGCACCCATTACCTGCGTGCCGAGCAGGCGCTGCAACCCTACCCCGACCGTCTGACGGATCGCCTGCGGCACTGGGCGCACACCCGGCCGCAGCGCACGCTGTTCGCCCGCCGCCGGCGCGAGGTGCGCGCCGACGGCACGACGGGGCTGGGCGACTGGCAGCACGTCACGTTTGCCGAGGCCTGGCAGACCGCGCGCGCGATTGCCCAGGGCCTGCTGTCGCGGGGACTGTCCGCCGAGCGGCCGGTGCTGATTCTGAGCGAAAACAGCCTGGAGCACGCGCTGCTGGCGCTGGGCTGTCTGGTGGCGGGCGTGCCCTGGGTGCCGGCGTCCCCGGCCTATGCGCTGCTCAGCAGCGACTTCGACAAGCTGCGCCACGTCTGGCGCACGGTCACCCCGGGCCTGGTGTTCGCCCAAGATACCCGCTACGCCCGCGCCATCCAGGCCGTGGTGCCCACCGAGGTGGAGACGGTGCTGGCCGAAGGCGCGCTGCCCGATCGGCCCGCCACGTCGTTCTCGGCGCTGGCGTCCACCCCTGCGACCGACGCCGTGGACGCCGCCATGGCCGCCACGGGGCCGGACACCATCGTCAAGTTTTTGTTCACCAGCGGCTCGACCAAAGCGCCCAAGGCCGTCATCAACACCCAGCGCATGTGGTGCGCCAACCAGCAGCAAATGACGCAGTCCATGCCGGTACTGGCCGAAGGCGACCTGGTGCTGGTGGACTGGCTGCCGTGGAACCACACGTTTGGCGGCAACCACAACTTCGGCATGGTGCTCTACCACGGCGGCACGCTCTACATCGACGACGGCAAACCCACCCCGGCGCTGATCGGCGAGACGCTGCGCAACCTGCGCGAGATCGCACCGACCGTGTATTTCAACGTGCCGACCGGGTTCGAGGCGATCGCCCACGCGATGAAGACCGACGACGCCTTGCGCCGCACCCTGCTGTCGCGCGTGCGCATGTTCTTCTATGCCGGCGCGGCGCTGGCCCAACCCATCTGGGACAGCCTGTACGAGAGCGAGGTGCGCGAGACCGGCGAGCGCATCGTCATGACCTCCGGCCTGGGCATGACGGAGACGGGGCCGTTTGCGCTCTTCGTCACCAGCCCGGATGTGCGCGCGGGCGACCTGGGCATCCCCACCCCGGGCCTGGAAGTGAAAAGTGGAGCGCGTGGACACCGACACCCACCCGCGCCCCTCGCCGCTGGAGGCGCTGGCGCGCCTGCGCCCGGTGCACCCGGGCGGGGTGCAGACGGCCGGCAACAGCTCGGCGCTGGTGGATGCGGCGGCGGCCGCCGTGGTGGCGGGTGGCGCGTTCACCCGCGACTGGCAAACGCGCACCGGACGTGCGCCGCTGGCGCGCGTGGCGGCCGCCGCGGTGGTCGGCGTGCCGCCGGAGATCATGGGCATCGGCCCGGCACCCGCGATCCGCCTGCTGCTGCAGCGCGCCGGGCTGACGCTGGACGCCATCGACCGCTTCGAGATCAACGAGGCGCAGGGCGCGCAGGTGCTGGCCGTGGCGCGCGAGCTGGGGCTGGACGAGGCGCGCCTGAACGTGCACGGCGGCGCCATCGCGCTGGGGCATCCGCTGGCGGCCACCGGCGTGCGGCTGACGCTGACCTGCGCGCGCGCGCTGCGCGCCTGCGGCGGGCGCTGGGGCGTGGCCTCGGCCTGCATCGGCGGCGGCCAGGGCATCGCGCTGCTGCTGGAAAACCCCGATGCCCCGACCGCCGCCTGATCGAACACCCACCCCCAACGCTGGGCCGCCCTCCCCGCGGCCCCCAGGAGACACCGATGCAACTGAATGGACAAACCGCCCTGGTCACCGGCGCCGGCTCCGGCCTTGGCGAGGCCACGGCGCGCGAGCTGGCTGCCCGTGGCGCACGCGTGGCCGTCATCGACCTGTCGGGCGAAGCCGCCGCGCGCGTCGCCGCCGACTTGAACGCCGCCCACGGCGCCGGCACGGCACTGGCGCTGGCTGCCGATGTCGCCAGCGCCGACGGCCTGCGCGACGCCTTTGCCCAGGCCGCCGCCGCGCTCGGCCCGGCGCGCATCCTGATGCACGTGGCCGGCATCGGCACCGCGCGGCGCATCGTCGGCAAAGACGGACAGCCCGCCCCGCTGGAGGACTTCGAGCGCGTCGTGGGCGTCAACCTGATCGGCACCTACAACGCCGCGCGCCTGTTCGCCGCCGCCTGCGCCGCCCTGCCCCCGCTGGAGGATGGCGAGCGCGGCGTGATGGTATTCACCGCCTCCGTGGCGGCCTTCGACGGCCAGGTCGGCCAGCAGGCCTACAGCGCGTCCAAGGGCGGCGTGGTGGGCATGACGCTGCCCATGGCGCGCGATCTGGCGCAGCATGGCATTCGGGTCTGCACCATCGCGCCCGGGCTGTTCGACACGCCGCTGATGCGCACCTTGCCCGAGGCCGTGCAGCAGTCGCTGGCGGCGAGCATCCCGTTCCCGTCGCGGCTGGGCCGCCCCCAGGAGTTTGCCGATCTGGCCTGCCACATCGTCACCAACGGCCACCTCAATGGCGAGGTGATCCGGCTGGACGGCGCGCTGCGCCTGGCCCCGCGTTGACCCTTGCCGGAGGCCCTGCGGATGAGCAAGACCACGGTCTACGAGGTGGAGGTGATGTTCGGCGACTGCGACCCGGCCGGCATCGTCTTCTTCCCCAACTTCAGCAAGTGGATGGACGCGGCGTCGCTGCACTTCTTCGTGCAGTGCGGCGTGCCGCCTTGGCGCGAGCTGGTCAAGACGCGCGGCATCATCGGCACGCCGCTGCTGGAGATCCACACCCGCTTCCTCAAGCCCGCCACCTACGGCGAGCGCCTGCAGGTGCATACGCGGGTGGAAGAATGGCGGGAAAAAGTCTTCATCCAGCACCACGTGGTGCGCCGCGGCGACGACGTGCTGTGCGAGGGGCGCGAGACGCGCGCCTTCTGCATCCGCCACCCCGACGACCCGGACCGCATCAAGGCGATCCCGATCCCCGCGGACATCCGCGCCCTGTGCGGAGGCTGAAGGAATGACGCAGCCCTATCGCCCCGACGCGGCGCTGTCCGCGCGCTGGCTGCTGGACGTGCTGGATGCGCCGGCCACTTGGCGCGAGCTGCCGGCGCTGGCCGAGCACGCCGACGCCGACCTCACCCGCCAGGTGCTGGAGGAGGCCGCCACCTTCGTGCACGAGGTGGTGGCGCCGCTGAACCGCGTCGGCGACGAGACCGGCGCGCGCTGGCACGACGGCGCGGTGACGATGCCGCCCGGCTTTCGCGACGCCTACCAGGCGTTCTGGCGCGCCGGCTGGCCGGCGCTGTCGGCCCCGCCGGCGCTGGGCGGCCAAGGCCTGCCGGTGGCGCTGGAGTTCGTGCTGTACGAGTGGCTGAGCGCCGCCAACCACGGCTGGACCATGGCACCCGGCCTGCTGCACGGCGCGGTGGAGTGCCTGCGCCACCACGCCAGCCCCGCGCTGCAGGCGCAGTACCTGCCCAAGCTGGTCAGCGGGGAGTGGCTGGCCACGATGGCACTGACCGAGGCGCACGCCGGCAGCGACCTGGGCCTGTTGCGCACGCGCGCCACGCCGGCGGGCGACGACGGCTACCGCATCGAGGGCACGAAGATCTTCATCTCCGGCGGCGAGCACGACCTGACCGACAACATCGTGCACCTGGTGCTGGCGCGGCTGCCGGACGCCCCGCCCGGCCCGAAGGGCCTGAGCCAGCTGCTCGCCCCGAAGTGGCTGCCGGATGGCCGGCGCAACGCCATCGTCTGCGAACGGATCGAGGCCAAGATGGGCCTGCACGCCAGCCCCACCTGCGTGCTGCGCTTCGACGGCGCCGAGGGCTGGCTGGTCGGCGCGCCGCACCAGGGGCTGGCGGCGATGTTCGTGATGATGAATGCGGCGCGGCTGCACGTGGCGCTGCAGGGCATCGGCCTGCTGGACGCCGCGTGGCAGAAGGCGCACGCCTACGCGCACGAGCGGCGCCAGATGCGCGCGCCGCAGCGGCGCGACCCGGCGCAGGCGGCCGACCCGATCATCGACCACCCGGCGGTGCGGCGGCTGCTGGACACGCAGCGTGCCTGGATCGACACCGGCCAACTGCTGGCCTACCGCACGGCGCTGGCACTCGACGTCGCCCACCACCACCCGGACGGCGCGCACCGCCAAGCCGCGCAGCGATGGTGCGCTCTGATCACCCCGGTGCTGAAGGCCGCGTGGACCGAACAGGCCTTCCACGGCGCCAGCGACTGCCTGCAGGTGTTCGGCGGCCACGGCTATGTGCGCGAGTGGGGCATCGAGCAGATCGTGCGCGACGCGCGCGTGACGATGATCTACGAGGGCACCAACGAGATCCAGGCGCAGGACCTGCTGCTGCGCAAGACGCTGCCGGATGGCGGCGTGGCGCTGGCCGCGCTGCTGCGCGAGCTGCAGGCCGACGCGCCGGCCGACGCCGCGTGGCACGCCGGCGCGCAGCGGTTGCACGCGCTGCTCACCCGGCTGGCGGCGGCCGACGAGGCCCGGCGGCTGGCGCTGTTCCCCGTGGCGGGGGACTTCCTGCGCGCGGTGGCGCTGACGCTGATGGGCTGGGCGCGCGCGCGGCTGGGCCGGCACGACGCGACGTGGGACGGCGAGGTTGGCGCGGCCTTCGACCGCTGGGTTTGGCCCGAGCAGGCCTGGCGCTGCGAGATGGTCGAGCGCGCGCTCGTCTAGGCCGTGCGCCAGCGCCGCTGCCAAGCCCCGTAGATGCGGTCGGCCATTCGGTAGCTGGCTGCCTGGCGCACGGCGGTGGCAGCGCGCATGGCCGCCGGCGTTTGCACGCTGGCGGGATGCTGGAGCACGGCACCAGGGTAGACATCACCTGGATTGGCGAGCCAGTTTTCGATCTTCAGCGGTGTGATTTCGATGTGAAACTGCATGCCCAGATGCGGCCCGAGCGCGAATGCCTGCACCGCGCAGGCGGGCGAGGTCGCCAGCACCGTCGCGCCAGATGGCAACGCCACCACCCCGTCATAATGCCATTGGTACACCACCGGCTGCCGCTCCTGCCCCAGCCACTCGCGTGCGGCGGCGCTGCCGTCGTGCGTGATGGGCAACCAACCGATTTCGGGCTGCGGCAAACGTTGCACCGCTCCGCCCAGCGCGCGCGCCATCAGCTGCCCCCCCAGGCAGTGGCCGAGGACGGGGATGCCAAGCGCGTGCGCCTCGCGAATCAGCGCCTCGGCGTGGCGCAGGCTGGCGCGCTCGTCGTTGGCGCTCCACTCCCCGCCCAACACCGCCAGCGCGCGGTAGCCCGCCACCGATTCGGGGTAAGGCTGCCCGGCTTCGGCGCAAAACACCTCCCAGCGGGCGCCGACGGCGTCCAGCCAAGTGGCCAGATAGCCAGGGGGGTCTTCGATCGTGTGCTGCAACACCAGCACATCGGCGCGCAGCGTCGGCGGGGGACAAGCGGCATCGAACGGCATGATGCCGCATCTTACCGACCGCAAAGGCGCGCGCGCCCGCGTTCGGGGCCACTGCGTGGGCCAACGGGGGGCACCACCGCCGCCCCCAGCGCCGCACGCTACCATCGGGGTGTGAATACCGACTGCCTTTCTTGCCCCGCGGACAACACCAACCCGGTTGCCACCGACAACGGGCCCGATACACGCTTTCTGGAGTCGCTCATCGGCTACAACGCCCGACGGGCGGCGCTGGCCCTGATCGGCCACGTGCTGCCGCGGTTGGAGCCCTTGGGCCTGCGGGTGGTCGATTTTTCGGTGCTGACATTGATCGCGCACAACCCCGGTATCACATCGCGCCAGCTGTGCGCGGCACTGGATATCTTGCCGCCCAATCTGGTCGGGGTGGTGCGCGCGCTGGAGCAGCGCGGCTGGATCGAGCGGCGTGACCACCCCTCCGACCGCCGCGCCCAGGCACTGCACGTGACCGCCGCTGGCGCGGCCGTGCAGGCACAAGCGCAGGCCCTGGTCAGCGCCGCCGAACACCCCGACGTGACCCATCTGAGCGAGGACGAGCGGACGCAGCTGATCCGCTTGCTGCGCAAGGTCTATTTGGGCAACCGCGCGTGAGTGCGCGGCTGCCCACGGCGACATCCGCGCTGGCGGCGGCCTCAGCCGGTCACCGGCGCCGCCACCACGCGCTGACGCTGCTGGCCCAGCAGCGAACTGCCCAAAGTGATGACGTCACCGGGGCGCAAAAACACCGGCGGGCGTTGCCCCGTCCCGACACCCGGCGGCGTGCCGGTCAAAATCACGTCACCTGGCAACAGGCGCATGAAGCGGCTCAGATACGACACGATCTGCGCCACGCCAAAGATCATCGCGCGCGTGCTGCCACGCTGGCGCGGCGTGCCATTGACATCGAGCCAGAGCTCGACCGCTTGGGGGTCGGGGATTTCGTCGGCGGTCACCAGCCACGGCCCCAGCGGACAGTGGGTGGGGTAGCTCTTGCCCTTGATCCACTGCCCCTCCATCTCCAATTGGTACGCGCGCTCGGAGACATCGTTGGCCAGACAGTAGCCGGCCACGCAGCGCAGTGCCTCGCCTTGGTCGACGTGCCAGGCGGGTTGGCCGATCACCACCGCCAGCTCCACTTCCCAGTCCAGCTTCTGTGCCCCCGGCGGCAGCCAAATATCGTCATGCGGCCCACTGACGGCCGCCGTGTGCTTGCCAAAGACGATCGGTTGCTTGGGGATAGGCAGGCCGGCCTCGGCCGCATGATCGGCATAATTGAGCCCGATGGCGATGACGTTGCCGATCTGCCCGACGCAGGGTCCCAAGCGCGCCGCCGGGTCTACCTCGGGCAGCCGGGACGGGTCGAGTCGCGCCAAGCGCGCCAATGCGTCTGGCCCCAGCGTGTGCGGCGAGATATCGGCGACCACGGCCGCCAAATCGCGACGCACGCCTTGGGCGTCCAGCATACCTGGACGTTCGTTACCCGGGGGGCCATGACGAAACAATTTCATAGGGTATCTCCGCTGCCGCGTTCAGGCGCCAATCGTGGCAGGCACGCTTGAAAAGGCGCCGCCAAGCCCCATATTACGGTAGGTTTGCCGTCCTCAACCCATCGGATGTCCCGCATGAATCCATCCACCGACTCCACTGCTCACACCAACACCCCAACCGAGGCTGAAACCACCGCGGCCACCGGAGCCACCGCGGCCACCGGAGCCGCCGCGAGCGACAGCGGCGACGAGCTGCAGACCCTGCGTGCGCGCAATGCCGAGCTCAACGACCAGCTGCTGCGCGCGTTGGCCGACGCCGAAAACACCCGCCGCCGGGCCGAGGAAGAAATCGCCAAGATTCGCAAGTTCGCGATCGAAAGCTTCGCCGAGAGCCTGCTGCCGGTGCTCGACAGTCTGGAGGCCGGACTGGCGGTGCAGGACGCCACCGTCGAGCAAATCCGCGAGGGCGCCCAAGCCACCCTGAAACAGTTGCAAGCGGCGCTGGCGCGCCAGAAAATCACGGCGATTGCACCGGCGCCAGGCGAGCGCTTCGATCCGCATTTGCACCAGGCCATCAGCATGGTCGAAGCCGACCAGCCCGCCAATACCGTGGTCGCCACGCTGCAAAAGGGCTACTGGCTGGCGGAGCGCGTGCTGCGGCCCGCGTTGGTGACGGTGGCGGCGCCCAAGAGCAACCCTGGAGCTGACGCCGCGCCTGGCACCCCGTCTTGAAGCGGCCGGCCGTCGCCCCCATGTTGCCACACAGTGCCGCAGTGACCGTTTCGGTTGTCGCCCGCCGCCCGGGCTGACACGCGAGTTCGCCGTCCGAGGCGATCCCTGCGGCTTTCATCGAATTCACACAGGAGCATCCACCAAATGGGCAAGATCATTGGCATCGACCTGGGCACCACCAACTCGTGCGTGGCCGTCATGGAAGGCGGCACGCCGAAGGTGATCGAAAACTCTGAAGGCGCGCGCACCACGCCTTCGATCGTCGCCTACATGGAAGACGGCGAAATCCTGGTTGGCGCACCAGCCAAGCGGCAGGCCGTCACCAACCCGAAGAACACCTTGTTCGCGGTCAAGCGTCTCATCGGCCGCAAGTTCGAGGAAAAAGAAGTCCAGAAAGACATCGGCCTGATGCCGTACAAGATCATCAAGGCCGACAACGGCGACGCCTGGGTGGAAGTGCGCGGTCAAAAACTGGCGCCACCGCAGGTCAGCGCCGAAGTGCTGCGCAAGATGAAGAAGACCGCCGAGGACTACCTGGGCGAGCCGGTCACCGAGGCTGTCATCACCGTGCCGGCCTACTTCAACGACGCGCAGCGCCAAGCCACCAAGGACGCCGGCCGCATCGCGGGGCTGGAAGTCAAGCGCATCATCAACGAGCCCACGGCGGCGGCGCTCGCTTTCGGTTTGGACAAGGGCGGCAAGGGCGACCGCAAGATCGCCGTCTATGACCTGGGCGGTGGTACCTTCGACATCTCGATCATCGAGATCGCCGACGTCGACGGTGAAAAGCAGTTCGAGGTGTTGTCCACCAACGGCGACACCTTCCTCGGTGGCGAAGACTTCGACCAGCGCATCATCGACTACATCATCGGCGAGTTCAAGAAAGAGCAAGGCGTCGATCTGTCCAAAGACGTGCTGGCCCTGCAACGCCTGAAAGAAGCCGCTGAAAAGGCCAAGATCGAGCTGTCGTCGAGCCAGCAGACCGAAATCAACCTGCCCTACATCACCGCCGACGCCAGTGGACCGAAGCACCTCAACATCAAGCTCACGCGCGCCAAGCTCGAGAGCCTGGTGGACGACCTGATCGAGCGCACCATCGAGCCGTGCCGCATCGCCATCAAGGACGCCGGCATCAAGGTGTCGGACATCGATGACGTCATCCTGGTGGGCGGCATGACCCGCATGCCCAAGGTGCAGGAGAAGGTCAAGGAGTTTTTCGGCCGTGATCCGCGCAAGGACGTCAACCCCGACGAAGCGGTGGCGGTGGGTGCGGCCATCCAGGGCGCGGTGCTGTCGGGCGAGCGCAAAGACGTGCTGCTGCTGGATGTGACCCCGCTGTCGCTCGGCATCGAGACGATGGGCGGCGTCATGACCAAGATGATCAAGAAGAACACCACGATTCCGACCAAATATTCGCAGGTGTTCAGCACCGCCGAGGACAACCAGCCGGCGGTCACGATCAAGGTCTACCAGGGCGAGCGCGAGATGGCCGCTGGCAACAAGCTCCTGGGCGAGTTCAACCTGGAGGGTATTCCGCCGGCGCCGCGCGGCGTGCCGCAAATCGAAGTCACCTTCGACATCGACGCCAATGGCATCTTGCACGTGTCGGCGCGCGACAAGGGCACCGGCAAGGAAAACAAGATCACCATCAAGGCCAACTCTGGGTTGACCGAAGAAGAGATCCAGCGCATGGTCAAAGACGCGGAACTCAACGCCGCCGAGGACAAGCGCAAGGTCGAACTGGTGCAGGCCCGCAACCAGGGCGATGCCCTGATCGCGTCGGTGCGCAAGAGCCTGAAGGACTACGGCGACAAGCTCGACGCGGCGGATAAAGACCGCATCGAAGCCGCCATCAAGGAGCTGGAAGAAGCCATCAAGGGCGACGACAAGGCCACCATCGAGGCCAAGACCGAGGCCCTGATGACCGCCAGCCAGAAGCTGGGCGAGAAGATGTACGCCGACGCCCAAGCCAGCGCTGCGGCCTCGGGAGCAGCGGCTGGCGCCAGCGGTGGCGGCAGCACCGGCGGCACCAGCCAAGGGGGAGCCGACGACATCGTGGACGCCGAAGTCAAGGAAGTCAAACGCGACTGACGGCGCCGCGCCCAGCGCACCACGACACGCCGCGTCCGGGCATGCGAGCCCGGCGCGGCTTTTCCGCTCCAAGCACAACTGTGGATCGACATGGCCAAACGTGACTACTACGAAATCCTGGGCGTGACCCGCAACGCCAGCGAGGACGACATCAAAAAGGCCTACCGCAAGCTGGCGATGAAATATCACCCCGACCGCAATCAAGGGGATGCCGCCAAGGCCGCCGAGGAAAAATTCAAAGAGGTCAAGGAAGCCTATGAAATCCTGTCCGACCCGGACAAGCGCGCCGCCTACGACCGCTACGGACATGCCGGCGTCGATCCCAACATGCGCGCCGGGGCGGCCGACGGGTTTTCTGGCTTTTCCGAGGCTTTTGGCGACATCTTCGGCGATATCTTCGGCGCGCCGCGGGGTGCGCGCGGGCGCCAGGTCTATCGCGGCGCCGACCTATCCTACGCCATGGAGATCACGCTGGAGGAAGCCGCACGTGGCAAGGAAACCCAAATTCGCATCCCCAGCTGGGAGGACTGCGACACCTGCCGCGGCAGCGGCGCCAAACCGGGCACCAGTGCCAAGACCTGCCCAACCTGCCATGGCAATGGCGTGGTGCAACTGCGCCAAGGGTTCTTCAGCGTCCAGCAGACCTGCCCCCACTGCCACGGCAGCGGCAAAATCATTCCCGAACCCTGTCCGAGCTGCCACGGCGAGGGCAAGGTCAAACGCCACAAAACGCTGGAGATCAAAATTCCGGCCGGCATCGACGACGGCATGCGCATCCGCTCCAGCGGCAATGGCGAGCCGGGGCGCAACGGTGGACCGCCGGGTGACCTGTACATCGAAATTCGCATTCGCAAGCACGACTTGTTCGAGCGCGACGGTGACGATCTGCACGTGCAGGTGCCCGTCAGCATCACGACGGCGGCCCTGGGCGGCGAGGTGGATATCCCCACCCTCGATGGCAAAGCCACCATCGACATCCCCGAAGGCACCCAGACCGGCAAAACCTTTCGCCTGCGCGGCCGCGGCATCAAAGGCGTGCGCTCCAGCTTCCCCGGCGACCTCTACGCACACATCGTGGTGGAGACGCCCGTCAAGCTCACCGAGCACCAGCGGCGGCTGCTGCGCGAGTTGGACGAGTCGTTTCGCAAGGGGGGCGGGCGCCACAGCCCCAACGAGAAAAGCTGGTTCGAACGGGCCAAGGATTTTTTCTCCTGAGGCTGCGCAACCGGTGACGCGGGTGCGCGGCCACACGCTACCATGCCGCCATGGATGTGCGCATACAGTTCCTGGGCGGCGCCGGAACGGTCACCGGCTCGAAATATCTGGTCGAGTATCGCAACGAGCGCCTGCTCATCGACTGCGGCCTCTTTCAAGGTTACAAACACCTGCGGCTGCGCAACCGTGCGCCCTTGCCCATCGTGCCCGGCCAGATCCGGGCCGTGGTATTGACGCACGCCCACATCGACCACAGCGGCTACCTGCCCGTGCTGGTGCGCGAAGGCTTTCGCGGGCGCGTATGGTGTACACCGGCCACGCGCGACTTGTGTGAAATCCTGCTGCCCGACGCCGCCCACTTGCAAGAAGAGGACGCAGCGTTTGCCAATCGCCACGGCTTTTCGCGCCACAGCCCAGCGCTGCCGCTGTACACGGCAGACGACGCACAGGCCGCCCTGCGCCACCTGCGCCCGCAGCCGCTGTACCAGCCGTTCGAGCCGATCACCGGCTGGCGTGTGCAGTTTTTCGGCGCTGGCCACATTTTGGGTGCAGCCTCGGTGCTGGTGGAAGTGGGTGGCCGCCGCCTGCTGTTTTCGGGTGACCTGGGCCGCGCCGACGACATACTGATGCTTCCGCCCGATCCGCCACCTGCGGCCGACGTGGTGGTGGTCGAGTCCACCTACGGTCATCGCACCCACCCCGCGGGCAACCTGATCGACGAGCTTGGGCCCCTGCTGGCGCGCGTAGCCGCGCGCGGCGGCACGGCCGTCGTCCCGGTATTCGCCGTTGGTCGCGCGCAGGCCCTGCTGCACGCCATCGATGAACTCAAACGCCAGCAACGGCTGCCACGCGCCCTGGCGGTCTATTTGGACAGCCCCATGGCGGCCCACGCCACGGAGCTGCTGATGCAGCACTTGGGCGAACACCGCCTCAGCGTGCAACAGGTGCGCCACATGACGCAGGGTGTGCATGTCACGCCCAGCCCCGACGACTCCAAGGCCATCGCGCGCCACAGCGGACCGAAGGTGATTCTGGCCGGCAGCGGCATGGCCACGGGCGGTCGGGTGTTGCACCACCTCAAGCTCTATCTGGGCGACCACCGCCATATGGTCATCCTGACCGGCTATCAAGCGCCCGGCACGCGCGGCGACACCCTGCTGCGCGGCAGCAAGACGGTGCGCATCCACGGTCAGGACTGGGCGGTGGCGGCCGAGATCGCGCAGCTGACGACCGCCTCCGCGCACGCCGACAGCGATGGCCTGCTGAACTGGCTGCGCGCCGTGCCGGGACAGCCGCGGCGCATTTTCGTCACCCATGGGGAACCCGAAGCCGCCGATGGCCTGCGCTGCCGTGTGGAACGCGAGCTGCACCTGCCCGCCCTGGTGCCCGAGCACGGCTCCACCTGGGCGATCTAAAAGATGGGCTGCCCCGAAAAAAGGGGCAGCCCTGCGCTAGGGTACAGCAGCGTCAGCCGCCGATCACCCCGCCGTCGAGCCGGCGCACGACGACGGTCGCCGAACGCGGACGCTGCCCAGCATTGGGCCATTGCGAAAACGCTGTCGGGTTGCGGGCGATCTGATTGTCGCTGAACGTCGAACCGTCGGGGTTCTTGGGCCGATTGGGGTGGCTTCCCAATTCACCCGGGTGCTGAATATTGACGAACATTGTCTTGCGGTCCGGCGTCCAAGTCACACCGGTCACCTCGCAACCCGAGGGGCCGACCAGGAACCGGCGAATCTCCTTCGTCGTCGGATCGGCGGCCAGCATTTGGTTGTTGCCCATGCCGGCATAGTCCCCCGAGTTGCTGAAGCTGCCGTCGGTCTGAATCCACAGGCGGCCAAAGCTGTCAAAGGCCAAGCCGTCGGGGCTATTGAACAGGTTGTTGGCGTTGATGTTGCTGCTGGGGGCGCGCTCGCCCACAACCGACGGCTGGCCGGCGAGCACGAAGATATCCCAGTTGAACGTGGTCGCCGTCGGGTCGTTGCCAGCCTCTGTCCAACGGATAATATGTCCCCAGACGTTGTTGGCGCGCGGGTTGGCTTCATCCACCGGCGGTCGAGCGGATCCAGCGGTGGTCGTGCCGTCTGGGCTGTTCGATGTGGTGCCACCCCGGCGGCTGTTGTTGGTCAGCGTGACATAGACGTTGCCCGGATTCTTCGGGTTGACGGCGACCCACTCGGGCCGATCCATCATCGTCGCGCCGACCGCATCGGCCGCCTGGCGCGCTTTGATCAGAATCAAGGCCCGCACTTCGGCGTCGCTGGAAGCAGCAAAGTGGGGGTTGTTCCGCAGCGCCCTGCCATCGACGCCGACGGTCGACGGCAGCAGCGGAATCCAAACCCCCGTGCCCATCTTGTCCGCGGGCGTGGCCCCCGCGTCGAACCGGGCCACATAAAGGGTGCCTTCTTCGAGCAGGCGGCGATTGGCGGCGCTGTATGGGTTGGCAGCGTCGAAGGTGCCGCTGGAGACAAATTTGTAGATATATTCGTTGCGCTCGTCACAGCCCATGTAGACGACCACTTTGCCGTTGGGTGCGATCGAAAGGGCGGCATTTTCATGCTTGAAGCGGCCGAGTGCCGTGCGCTTGACCGGCTTGGACGTGGGGCTAAACGGATCGATCTCGACGATCCAGCCAAAGCGGTGGGGTTCATTGGGGTTGGCGTTGACGTCAAAGCGCGAATCGACCGTGTGCCAGAGGTAGCCAAAGCCGTCTTGCGTGATCCCGTAGCGTTTTTCCAGCACGGTCTGTGTGTGCTCACCGTTCCAACCGAAATAGCCGTTGAAGTTTTCCTCGCAAGTCAGGTAGGTGCCCCACGGAGTCCAGCCATTTCCGCAGTTGTTGAGCGTGCCCAGCACCTCGGTGCCGGTCGGGTCGGCCGCGGTTTTCATCAGCGGGTGGCCCGCCGCTGGCCCCTGGATCGCAATCGGTGTGTTGCCGTGAATGCGACGGTTGTAGGGCGAGTTTTTGACGTGCTCCCACGAGCCGTCAGCTTTGCGGCGGATGTGCGCGACCGTCACACCGTGGCCAGCTTGGCCTTTGCGGGCCTTCTCCAGCGTAAACGGCAACCGCCAGTCTTGCGCGTCGGTGTCGGGGGCGTAGAAATACTCGGGGTTGATGTACTCGTGGTTGAACACGAGCAGACCCTCGTCGCTGCGATCGCCCGGGCCGTTGCCCGCGGCGTTGAAGCCAAAGTAGTGAATGCCATCGTGGTTGTCGCCGACTTGCTGCTCCTGATCGGCCGCGGTATTGCTCGCGTCGGGCTTCCACGCTGGTGCCTGGGCGTTGATCGGTTCCCCCCAGGGCAAAAAGGCGGTCGCCACATAGCCCGCGGGCACGACCACCGCGTCGCCGGAGGAGGCAGCGACGGCGGTAAAGCCCAGCATCTGTTCAGGCACAGCCGATTCGGCTGTGGAGTCGTCACCGCTGCCAAGGCAGCCAGACAGCATGCTCAGAAACGGCAGCGCCGCAGCGCCCAGACCACCCAGCATCAGACGCCGGCGTGCGGGGTTGATGGCCAGGGAACGCTCCACCACCTGTTGCAGGTGCAGGTTGCGGGATGGGTTGGATACACCATCGTCGTCGATCAGACTTCGCGCCATGTCATGCACTCCAATTGGGTTGAAAACGATCGAAGTATTCAAAGTCAATGTGAAATGGATATGACACCGTGGCGCGATCGCCCAAGTGGCACCCTGAGGCGCGGTTGGATGGCACCTCCCCCGCTTCGGTCTGGTGCTACAGTGGGACGATTCGGTGTTTTGGCCCGAGGAGCAAACCATGCACAGCGATCCCCTACTGCAATCCGCCGCCAAGACGAACGCCGCCCTCATGGCGCGCCGCCGCGCCGCACTGCCGACCGGGCTGGGCCAGGCCTACGAGGTCTTTGCCGAGCGGGCCGATGGCGCCGAGATCTGGGATGTTGAAGGCAAGCGTTACATCGATTTCGCTGGCGGCATTGCTGTGCTCAACACCGGCCACCGCCACCCAAAAATCGTGCAGGCCGTCAAGGCCCAGCTCGACAAGGTGCATCACACCTGCTTTCAGGTGCTGGCGTATGAACCCTACGTGGAACTGGCCGAGCGGCTGATCGCCAAAGCGCCGGGGGCCTTCCCGAAAAAAGCCTTCTTCCTGTCCACCGGGGCCGAGGCGGTCGAAAACGCCATCAAGATTGCCCGCGCCGCCACCGGGCGGCAGGCCGTCATCGCCTTTGGCGGCGGCTTTCACGGACGCACGCTGCTGGGCATGGCGCTGACCGGCAAGGTGGCCCCGTACAAGGCGGGCTTCGGCCCCTTCCCGGCTGAGATCTACCACGCCGAATACCCTAACCCGCTGCACGGCATCAGCGTGGCCGATGCCCTGCGCTCGCTGGAGCACATCTTCAAATACGACGTCGAGCCGGCACGCGTGGCGGCCATCATTCTGGAGCCGGTGCAGGGCGAAGGCGGCTTCTACGTGGCGCCGTTCGAATTCGCCCAGGCGCTGCGCACGCTGTGTGACCAGCACGGCATCGTCTTCATTGCCGACGAAGTGCAGACCGGCGCGGGTCGCACCGGCACCTGGCTGGCCTGCGAACAGTGGGGCGTGGCCCCTGACATGATCACCATGGCCAAGAGCATGGCGGGGGGCTTTCCGATTTCGGCCGTCATCGGCCGCGCCGACCTGATGGACAAACCCCTGCCAGGCGGCCTGGGCGGCACCTATGCCGGCAACCCGCTGGCCTGCGCCGCGGCCCTCGCGGTGCTGGACGTGTTTGAAGAAGAACAGCTGCTGGAGCGCTCGCGCGCCGTGGGCGAGCGCCTCAAAGCGGGCCTGACCGCCCTGATGGCGCAGCACCCGGAAATCCGCGACGTGCGCGGCCTGGGTGCCATGGTGGCCATCGAGCTGTTCGAAGGCGGCGACCTCAGCAAGCCTGCGGCAGAGCTCACCAAGCGCCTGTGCGCCGAAGCCCTCAAGCGCGGGCTGGTGCTGCTGTCGTGCGGCCTGTACGCCAACGTCATCCGTATCTTGGTGCCGCTGACGGCCAGCGACGACCTGCTCGACGAGGGGCTGGCTATCCTTGGCGAGGCGCTGCAGGCAGCCAAGCGCTGAGCCGACGGGCGACCGTGCTGTCGGCAAGACGAAACGGGGCCTGCACGTCAGTCGTCCCGGCTGTCCCTATCTCTGGAAAAAGACGAGGGGGCACGTGCGTGCAAGCCCATGCGAACGCGCTCAGGTCATACCGTGCCGCCGGGCAGACCGTGGAGAGCGCGAACGCGCCGCGGGCCAGCGCAGGCATCGGACGACGCGTCAGCCCAAGACCACAGCGGTGGACGCCTCCCGGCACACGTCCAACAGCCATGCCTTGAAGCGACGCAAGGCGAGGCGTTCGTCACCCTGCGGTTGCACCAAGTAGTAGGCCCGTTGTGCTTTCAGGGGCCGCGGGCATGCGACCACCAGCACGCCGCTGGCCAGTTCGTCCTGCACCAGCAAGGTGGGCATCAACGCCACACCCAGCCCGGCCATAGCGGCGGCCGCCTGCATCGAAAACAGTTCGTAACGCGGCCCCGCCATGGCGCGCGGGGCATCGACCCCCTGCGCGTCGAACCATTGCCGCCAGGCGTCAGGACGGGTGGCCTGCTGAAGCAACGGCAACCTGGCCAGCGCCGCGGGGTCCAGCGGACCCGGACGGCCCGTGTGGGCCTCCAGCAACCGTGGACTGCACACCGGCAATACGTCTTCGGGCAGCAGCGGCGTCGCCTGGGTGCCGGCCCATTGCCGCACCTGCTCCGGCGTGCCCGCCCAGATGGCGGCATCGACCCCGGTATCGGTAAACAGGAACGGGCGCGTGCAGGTTTCGAAGTGCAGCAGCAAGTCCGGCTGCTGGGCAGCCAGCCGCGGCAGACGCGGGATCAGCCAGCGCGTGGCAAACGTCGGCACCACCGCCAGGGTCAGGCTGTCCCCCTGTCCACGGCGGCCCATCAGAGCCACCGCATCGCGCTCCAGGGCATCCAGCCGCTGGCGCACTTGCCGGGCGTAGTCCGCCCCGGCGGCGGTCAGCGCCATGCCGTGCTGGGTGCGTCGAAACAGGGCCACCCCCAAAAAGTCTTCCAGCGCCGCCACCTGGCGCGAGACGGCACTCTGGGTCAGCGCCAGCTCCTGCGCGGCGCGGGTAAAGCTCTGATGGCGAGCCGCGGCTTCAAAACACTGCAGGGCCTGAACGGAGGGCAGTCGACGGCGCATCGTGGGGTTTCCAAAGCCAGGGGGGCCACCTATTATGCGTTCATCGCATATCTTGAGTAAAAAAAATCGCTTGCTGCAGGAATCGAAAGCGGCGTAGCATGACTTCCATGTTCAACGCATCTCATAAATGACGCAGTGCGGCGATCTCCATCGCGCGCGCCGCGACCGTCCCATCACCCACGACCGTCCCATCACCCACGACCGTCCCATCACCCACGACCGTCCCATCACCCACGACCGTCCCATCACCCACGACCGTCCCATCACCCACGACCGTCCCATCAATCGAGACCGTACCATGAGCCAAACCCGCATCACCTTCGACTGGGCCGACCCGTTTTTTCTGGATGACCAACTGAGCGCCGACGAGCGCGCCGTGCGCGACGCGGCGCGCACCTACTGCCAGGAGCGACTGCTGCCGCGCGTGCAGCTCGCGTTTCGCCACGAGCAGACCGACCGCGCCATCTTCAACGAGATGGGTGCTATTGGCCTGCTTGGCCCCACCATCCCGGAGACCTACGGCGGTGCGGGGATGAATTACGTCAGCTACGGATTGATTGCGCGTGAAGTGGAGCGCGTGGACAGCGGCTACCGCAGCATGATGAGCGTGCAATCGTCACTGGTGATGGTGCCGATTAACGAATTCGGCACGGAGGCCCAGAAACAAAAATACCTGCCCAAGCTGGCCCGCGGCGAATGGGTGGGGTGTTTTGGCCTGACGGAACCCAACCACGGCTCCGACCCCGCGAGCATGATCACTCGCGCACGCAAAGTGCCTGGCGGCTACCGGCTCAGCGGGGCCAAAATGTGGATCACCAACAGCCCGATTGCCGATGTCTTCGTCGTCTGGGCCAAGGATGACGAAGGGCAGATTCGCGGCTTCATTCTGGAAAAAGGCTGGCCCGGCTTGTCCGCGCCGGCCATCCATGGCAAGGTGGGCCTGCGGGCATCGATCACCGGCGAGATCGTGATGGACGAGGTTTTTTGCCCAGAGGAGAACGCCTTCCCGGAAGTGCGCGGCTTGAAAGGCCCCTTCACCTGCCTCAACAGCGCGCGCTACGGCATCGCCTGGGGCGCGATGGGGGCGGCCGAAGACTGCTTTCACCGCGCCCGCCAGTACGTGTTGGACCGCAAGCAGTTCGGTCGGCCGCTGGCGGCCAATCAGCTCATCCAGAAGAAGCTGGCCGACATGCTGACCGAAATCAGTCTGGGGCTGCAGGGCGCGCTGCGGCTGGGCCGGCTGAAAGACGAAGGCAAGGCACCGGTGGAGCTGACCAGCGTGCTCAAGCGCAACAACTGTGGCAAGGCGCTGGACATCGCCCGCATGGCGCGCGACATGATGGGCGGCAACGGCATCAGCGACGAGTACGGCGTAGCTCGCCACCTGGTGAACCTGGAGGTGGTCAACACGTACGAAGGCACGCACGACATTCACGCGCTGATTCTGGGCCGCGCCATCACCGGCATTGCGGCGTTCGCCACCTGACGCGCCATGGCGCCCCGCCCCGACACCCCTGTTGCGGGCACCGAACCGCAAGCCCCGCGCCCCCTGGCCGGGGTGCGCGTGCTGGACCTGTCGCGCGTGCTGGCGGGCCCCTGGGCCAGCCAGATTCTGGCCGACTACGGGGCCGAGGTCATCAAGGTGGAGCGGCCGGGCGGCGGGGACGACACCCGCGCCTGGGGGCCACCCTGGTGGGAACCCCGTGGCAAGGGCGGCGAACGGCAGTCGGCCTACTTCATCTGCGCCAACCGCGGCAAACGCTCGGTGGCCATCGACTTCACGCAGCCCGCGGACGTCGAGTGCGTGCGGGCGCTGGCGCGCGAAGCCGACGTGCTGATCGAAAACTTCAAGGTCGGCCACCTGGCGCGCTACGGGCTGGATGCCGCCAGCCTGCAGGCGCTCAACCCGCGGCTGATCTACTGCTCCATCACGGGCTACGGACAAAGCGGCCCGCTGGCGCACAAGGCGGGCTACGACTTCGCCATCCAGGCCGAGGGCGGGCTGATGAGCATCACCGGCGAGCCGGAGGGGGAGCCGCAAAAGGTGGGGGTCGCGGTGACCGACCTGATGACCGGCGTGTACGCGGCAACCGCCATTCTGGCCGCCCTGCACGAGCGCCAACGCACCGGCCGCGGCCGGGTGCTGGATGCGTCGCTGTTCGACGTGCAGGTGGCCATGCTGGCCAACCAGGCCAGCAATCAACTCATCGGCCAGCGCACGCCGCGCCGCATGGGCAACGCCCACCCCAACATCGTGCCCTATCAGGCGTTTCCCACCCGCGATGGGCACCTGGTACTGGCGGTGGGCAACGACGGCCAGTTCCAGCGCTTCTGCGAGGTGGCGGGCCACCCGGAAGTGGCGCGCGACGTGCGTTTTGCCACCAACCCGGCACGGGTGGAGCACCGCAGCGTCCTGGTGCCGCAGATCGCCGAATGGACCCGCACGCGCGACACCGCCGACTGGGTACAACGGCTGGACGCGGTCGGGGTGCCGTGCGCGCCGATTCTGGACATCGCGCAGGTCATGGCACACCCCCACGTGCGGGCGCGCGGCCTGGTGCTGGACGGCGACCCCGAGCGCCCGCCCATGGTGGCGCACCCCGTGTGCTTCGACGGACAGCGCCCGGTGGCGCCCACCCCCCCGCCACCACTGGGGCACGACGAGCCGCGCTGGGAGAAACCCACACCCACATGACACTTCCCACCGGGGGCCGCTGGCCCAACAAGCGCGGGACACAGGGCTTTTGGCCAGCTCCGGCGACTCCATGCTGACGTCAACGCGTCCGCACCCATCGCACAGGCACCATTCGGGTGCGCCCCGCACCACCCCGGATAGCAGAGAACCCGCACGCGCACCATGGGGTTTTCATGTACAGGTTGAAACACCAGCACACCCCCTCCTGCAGACCGACGCATCTGTACCGGCCCAATGGCCCCAACACAGGTACAGTAAATGGAACCTTATGTCGAATCATCGTCCGTCGTCCATGTCCGGTTCGCACCCCCTCGTCGTTTTCGACAGCGTCCAGAAAACCTATGATGGCCACAGCCTGGTGGTGCGCGACCTGAATCTCACCATCGAGAAAGGCGAGTTTTTGTCTTTACTGGGGCCGTCGGGCTCGGGCAAGACGACGACGCTGATGATGCTGGCCGGCTTCGAGACACCTACGGCGGGCCGCATTCTGCTGGGTGGGACCGACATCACGCGCACCCCACCGCACAAGCGCAACTTCGGCATGGTGTTTCAGAACTATGCACTGTTTCCGCACATGACGGTGGCACAAAACATCGCCTACCCGCTCACGGTGCGGCGCCTTCCCCCCGCGCAGCAGGCCGAGCGCGTGCAACGGGCGCTGGACATGGTGCAAATGGGCCGCATGGCGGATCGCTACCCGGGGCAGCTCTCGGGCGGCCAGCAGCAGCGCGTGGCACTGGCGCGCGCGCTGGTATTCGACCCGCAACTGGTGCTGATGGACGAGCCGCTGGGGGCGCTGGACAAGCAGTTGCGCGAGCACATGCAGATCGAGCTGAAGGCGTTGCACCGGCAACTGGGCATCACCTTCGTCTACGTCACACACGACCAGTCGGAGGCGCTGACCATGTCCGACCGGGTCGCAGTGTTCAACGGAGGCGTGATCCAGCAAATCGACCGCGTCGATCGTTTGTACGAAGCACCCGTCAACCGCTTCGTGGCCGGCTTCGTCGGCGACAACACCACGTTGGATGGCACGGTCGAACGCGCCGAAGGCGAGCAGTGCGTGGTGCGCCTGGACAGTGGCGAGTCGCTGCGCGGGGTCAACATCAACGGTGCCGAAGCCGGCGCCCGGGTGCAGTGCAGTGTGCGCCCGGAGCGTGTGCACGTTCTCGCACCCAACGACACCTGCGCCGACAACATCATCCGTGCCGAGCTCGTGGACATCATCTACTTCGGCGACCACCTGCGCCTGCGCTGCCGCGTGCCGGGTCAACCCGAGCTGTGTGTCAAGCTGCCCCTGCGCGAGCAGGGCGGCCTGTGCCTTGGACAACTGCTGCGGCTGCGCGTCCCGCCCGAGTACCTGCGCGTCTATCGTTGAGCAAGCGAGTTTCCCTTCACCACCACCCCTTCGACCGAGGAGAAGACACCATGCGATTGAAACCCATCCTGGCGGCCGTAGCCGCAGCCGTTGCCGTGCCGGCGCTGGCGCAGAACATTACTGTCGTCAACTTTGGCGGCGCCAATGGGGCCGCCCAGAAGCGGGCCTACTTCGAGGCGTATGAAAAGGCCACAGGCGGCAAGATCACCGCCGTCGAATACAACGGCGAGCAGGCGCGGATCAAGGCGATGGTCGAAGCCAAGCGCGTGACGTGGGATGTGGTCGAGGTGGAAAGCCCCGACGTCAACCGCGGCTGCGACGAGGGCCTGTTCGAGAAAATCGATTGGGCAAAAGTCGGCAACAAGGCCGACTTTCTGCCGGCCGCCGTGCACGAGTGCGGCGTGGGCACTTTCGTCTGGTCCACCGTTCTGGCCTACAACGGCGACCGCCTCAAGACCGCGCCCACCTCGTGGGCCGACTTTTGGGACGTGCAGAAGTTTCCAGGCAAGCGCGGCATGCGCAAGGGCGCCCGATACAACCTGGAGTTCGCGCTGATGGCCGACGGCGTCAAGCCGGCGGACGTGTACAAAGTGCTCGCCACCAAGGAAGGCGCCGACCGCGCCTTCCGCAAGCTCACCGAGCTCAAGCCGCATATCCAGTGGTGGGAGGCGGGCGCCCAACCACCGCAGTTCCTGGTAGCCGGCGATGTTGTCATGACCACCGCGTACAACGGGCGCATCGACGCCGCCCAGCGCGAAGGCAAAAACCTCAAGATCACCTGGACGGGCGGCATCTATGACCTCGACTACTGGGTGATTCCGAAGGGTTCGCCCAACCGCGAGGCGGCGCACCGCCTCATCGCCATTGCCAGCTCACCCGAGGCGCAGGCCAACTACGCACGCCTGATCAGCTATGGCCCAACGAACAACAAGGCGCTGGCGCTGCTGGACAACAAGGTACAGGATCAGTTGCCGACATCGGCGGCCAATAGCCGTGACGCCCTGCGCTTCGACATTCGCTTCTGGGCCGACCAGGGCGAGGCTCTCGAGAAGCGGTTTGCGGCCTGGGCGGCACAATGACAGCGATGGCAGGCGCGACGAACGCCGAACTGGTGCGGCAACTGCGCCGCACCCAGCGCCGGCACCAGTGGCGGGCCGCCGCGCTGACGGCGCCACTGTTGCTGTTCCTGCTAGTGTTCTTTCTGGTACCGCTGGCCAGCCTGCTGGTGCGCGCGGTGGAGAACCCCGAGGTAGCGGATGCGCTGCCTGCCACCGCGCGCGCACTCGAGGACTGGGATGGCGCCAGTGCGCCGCCCGCGGCCGCGTATGCGGCACTGGTGCAGGATTTGCGCGCCCTGCCCGAAACCGCGCAGGCGGGGGCGCTGGCTCGCCGCCTCAACAGCGAAGTGCCGGGGGCACGCTCGCTGATCATGGGGGCTTACCGCGCCGCGCGGGACTGGGAAGCGCTACCCGACGACGCGCGCGCCGCGCTGCTGGCGCTGGACGAACGGTGGGTCGAATGGCCCTATTGGCAGGCCATTGCCAAGAACACCCAGCGCTGGACGCCGGATTACCTGCTGGCCGCAGTCGATGTGCGCCGCAGTGTCGAAGGACGTCTTGAACGCATACCGGCTGACGAAGCGGTATTCGGACAGATCCTGTGGCGCACCTTCGAGATCAGCGCCGTCGTCACGTTGCTGGCGCTGCTCATGGGCTACCCGCTGGCCTACTGGCTGAGCACCCTGCCGGAGCGACGCGCCAACCTGCTGCTGATTCTGGTGCTGCTGCCATTCTGGACCTCGGTGCTGGTGCGTATCGCGGCCTGGATCGTCCTGTTGCAAAACAATGGGCTGATCAACCGCCTGCTGCTGGCGCTGGGTGCGATCGATGAGCCGCTGGCGCTTCTGTTCAACCGCACCGGGGTCGTCATCGCGATGGTGCACATTCTGCTGCCCTTCATGATCCTGCCGCTGTACAGCGTGATGAAGACGGTTCCGCCCAATTACGTGCGGGCCGCAATCTCGCTGGGCAGCCATCCGCTGGCCGCCTTCGTGCGGGTGTACCTGCCGCAAACCTACCCGGGCGTGGCCGCGGGCGCGCTGCTGGTGTTCATCACATCGATCGGCTACTACGTCACACCGGCCCTACTGGGTGGCGCCAACGACCAGATGCTGAGCTACTACATCGCCCAGTACACCAATGTCGAAGTGAACTGGGGCATGGCGTGCGCGTTGGGGGCCGTCCTGCTGGGCGCCACGATGGTGCTGTTTGCCCTGTATCGCCGCGTGGCACGTGGTGGTCTGAGCCTAGGCTGAAGCGGAGACTGCCCATGCGTTCCTGGTTGCCCGATCTCCCGTCCCACTACCGCTGGTACGATTGTTTGGGTTGGTGGGCGCTGCGCTTGGCAGGCGTAGCAGTGCTAGTCTTTCTGGTGTTGCCGGTACTGGTCATCGTGCCCTTGTCGTTTAGCGACAGCACCTTCCTTGCCTACCCCATCGAGAACTGGTCGCTGCGCTGGTACCGCGAGATGGTCCATGCCCCCGAGTGGATTCGCGCCACGCGCAACAGCTTCATCGTGGCGCCCGCAGCCACCCTCATCGCTACCGTGCTGGGAACACTTGCGGCCATGGGTCTGGCGCGCGTGGCGTTTCCCGGCAAGGAACTCATCACCAGCCTCGTGATGACACCGATGGTGGTGCCAATCGTCGTGGTGGCGGTGGCGACGTACCTATCGTTTGCCAAGCTGGGGCTGACCGACACCTACCTGGGCTTGATCCTGGTACACGCAGCACTGGGCGCTCCGTTCGTCGTCACCACTGTGCTGGCCACGCTGCAGAACTTCAACACCAACCTGGTACGCGCGAGTCTGAGCCTGGGGGCCAGCCCGCTGCAGACCTTCTTTCGGGTCACGCTGCCGGTCATCGCACCTGGCGTCATTTCGGGTGCGCTGTTCGCGTTCGCCGTCTCGTTCGACGAAGTGGTGGTCACGCTGTTCCTCGCCGGCCCCGAGCAGGTGACACTGCCGCGGCAGATGTTTACCGGCATCCGTGAAAACATTTCGCCCACCATCGCCGCCGTCGCGACGCTGCTGACGCTGTTCACCACCGCGCTGATGCTGACGCTGGAGTGGCTGCGTGGCCGCCAGCGTTAACCCCGTCCCGGGCGCGGTGGCGTCACTGCGCACCCGCGCTGCGCCCATCGCTTGGGCCTCTGTCCACCCTGGCTGAGATGAGCATTCGATCGACCTTCAACCAACCCCTGGGCGGCAACGAAATGCCGCGCTTCGGTGGCCCCGCCACGATGATGCGCCTGCCCAGCGCCACCACGCCGGATGGTTTGGACGCGGCATTCATCGGCGTGCCGCTGGACATCGGCACCAGCCACCGCCCGGGCGCGCGCTTCGGCCCGCGCCAGATTCGCGCCGAATCCTGCCTGCTGCGCCCGTACAACATGGCCACAGGTGCCGCCCCATTCGACAGTCTGCAGGTCGCCGATCTGGGCGACGTGCCCATCAACACCTACCACCTGCCCAAATCGGTCGAGATTATCGAACGCCACTATCGGCCCATCGTGGACAGTGGCTGTGTCCCCCTGACCTTGGGCGGGGACCACACCATCGTGCTGCCCATTTTGCGGGCCGTGGCGGCCAGGCATGGACCGGTGGCACTCATCCACGTGGACGCGCACGCCGACGTCAACGAGCACATGTTTGGCGAGCCGCTGGCGCATGGCACGCCGTTTCGGCGCGCGGTGGTAGAAGGCCTACTGCAGGGCAACAAGGTGTGGCAGATCGGTCTGCGGGGCACCGGCTATGCGGCCGACGACTTCGACTGGCCGCGCCGCCAAAGGTTCACGATCGTGCCCGCGCACGAGGTGTGGGGGCAGTCGCTCGCCCCTCTGATGGCGCGCGTGCGCGCCGCCATTGGCCCCGACACCCCCACTTACCTGAGTTTTGACATCGACGGCATCGACCCGGCTTATGCAGGAGGCACGGGCACGCCAGAAATCGGAGGCCTGACCGTACCACAGGCCCTGGAAATCGTGCGCGGCTGCCGCGGGCTGAAACTGGTGGGCTGTGACTTGGTAGAAATTGCCCCGCCCTATGACCCCAGCGGTAACACGGCACTGCTGGGTGCCAACCTGCTGTACGAAATGCTGTGCGTGCTGCCCGGCGTGCGCTATCGGTGATGACAACTGGCTCCCTCGACTGTGCAGGTTTGATCCCCATCACAGAACCGCTTCGGGTGTCACCCACTGTATAGGCGCGGCCGCCCCAGCAGCGCTACAGTCTTGACCATTGCCCAACCCTTTGACAGAGACCACGCCCATGGACAGCCCCACTTCCCCGCTGGCCCTACTCAAGGACCCGACGCTGCTCAAAACCGACGCCCTGATCAATGGCCAATGGGTGGAAGGCAACGAACGGTTTGACGTGATCGACCCCGCCACCGGGCGCAAGTTGGCCGATGTGGCCAAGCTGGGCCCCGCCGACGCCGAGGCGGCGATTGCTGCCGCCGACGCTGCCTGGCCCGCCTGGCGCAACAAAACCGCCAAGGAACGCGCCAACCTCCTGCGCAAGTGGTACGAGCTGCTGATGGCCCATCAGGACGATCTGGGTCGTTTGATGACCGCCGAGCAAGGCAAACCCCTGCCCGAAGCCAAGGGCGAAGTCGCCTACGGAGCCAGTTTCGTCGAGTGGTTTGCGGAGGAGGCCAAACGCGTCAATGGGGAAACGCTGCCCACCTTCGACAACAACCGGCGCTTGCTGGTGCTCAAGCAGTCGATCGGCGTGTGCGCCGCCATCACGCCCTGGAACTTCCCGCTGGCCATGATCACCCGCAAAGTAGCGCCAGCGTTGGCCGCCGGTTGCCCGGTGGTCATCAAGCCAGCCGAGCAAACGCCGCTGACGGCGCTGGCTGCCGCCGAGTTGGCCGTTCGCGCCGGCATTCCAGCCGGCGTGCTCAATGTGCTGACCAGCGATGGCCCGGGCAGTGTCGCCATCGGCAAAGTGCTGTGTGACAGCCCGGTGGTGCGGCACCTGAGCTTCACCGGCTCCACCGAAGTGGGCCGCATCCTGATGGCGCAAAGCGCCCCCACCATCAAGAAGCTGTCGCTGGAACTGGGTGGCAACGCCCCCTTCATCGTTTTCGACGACGCGGACATCGACAGCGCTGTGGAAGGCGCGTTTGCCAGCAAGTACCGCAATGCCGGGCAGACCTGCGTGTGCTCGAACCGGATTTACGTCCAGGAGGGCGTCTACGAGGCGTTCGTGCAGAAATTCGCCGCCAAGGTAGCCACGGCCAAAGTGGGCAATGGCTTCGAGGAGGGGGTCAACCAAGGGCCGCTGATCGAAGAAGCGGCGGTGCAGAAAGTGTTGCGCCACGTGGAGGATGCGGTGGCCAAGGGTGGGCGGATTCTGACGGGGGGACGTCGCCTGGCGGGATTGTTCTTCGAGCCCACGGTGGTGGCCGACGCCACCGCCGACATGCTGTGTGCGCGCGAAGAGACCTTCGGCCCGTTCGCCCCGGTGTTCAAGTTCCGCACCGAGCAAGAGGTCATCGACGCTGCCAACGCAACCGAATACGGGTTGGCTGGCTATTTCTACAGCCGCGACGTCGGACGCATTTTTCGCGTGGCCGAGGCGCTGGAGTACGGCATGGTCGGCGTCAACGTCGGCATTCTGGCCACCGAGCACGTGCCGTTCGGCGGTGTCAAGCAGTCGGGCTTGGGGCGCGAGGGCTCGCACCACGGCATCGACGAGTACGTCGAGTTGAAATATGTCTGCATCGGCGATGTGCTCAAGTCATGAGCGCCTGCGCCGATGACGCAGGCGTATCGCGTCGATGCGCACCCTGCCCCACCCGTTCCGCTGCGGGGCACACATTCCCGGCCCCCCAGTGTCAGCGAGGCGGTACCGTCCACTGCCCGGCCGCGATCGTCGCGCGACGGCGACCCCCGGATGGTCGCCCCACGAATCCGCCGAGAGGCCGGACCCGCAGCCAAAACTGCTAAACTATGGTCTGACAAACAAGCGGCTGTCGTTCAATGGTAGGACCTGAGCTTCCCAAGCTCAAGACGTGGGTTCGATTCCCATCAGCCGCTCCAGAATCCTTTGACCCGGCGCTGGCCGGGTTTTTCGTTTGTGGGGCTTCATGTTCAAGCAACTGACCCTGTATCAATTGGCGCCCGACTTCACCGCCACGTTGGAGCATGCACAAGCCGCCTTGGCCGCACAGCCGTTTGCTCCTTGTGCGCCGACACAAACGCTCAGCGTCGGCTGGGTGGCCCCGCGCGGTGAGCCGCACGCACCGTTGATCGAATCGGTGGCGGGGCATTGGTTGATGCGCTTTTGCATCGAGACCAAGCGTGTGCCCGCCGCCGTGGTTCGGCAAGCGCTGCAGGAGCGCTGCGCCCGCATTCAAGCGGAAGAAGGACGCGAGCCCGGGCGGCGTGAGCAGCGCGAACTCAAAGAAGCCATCGAGTTGGAGCTGCTGCCGCTGGCGTTTCCACGCCGTGCCGCGGTTCAGGTATGGCTGGATCGGGCCCAGGGCCGTGTGGCGCTGGACACCACCACCGCCGCCCGGCTGGATGCCGTGACCACCGCACTGACACGAGCGCTGCCCGGCTTACGGTTGACACCGCTGCAAACGACGCTGGCGCCTGCCACTGCGATGGGCAACTGGCTCACTGGTGCAGCCGCCGACTGGCCACCGCATTTCGCCCCTGGGCGTGAGGTGGAACTCAAGGGCGACGGCGACAGCCCCGCCGTGGTCCGTTTTGCGCGCCATGTGCTCGAGCGCGAAGACATGCAGCGCCACCTGGCCCAAGGCAAGCGCCCGGCCCGGCTGGCGCTGGATTGGGAGGGCCGCGTGCAGTTCGTGCTCACCGACACGCTGCAGCTGCGTCGCATCATCTTCGACGACGGCGTATTCGCCACGCAGGGGCAATCCGACGACGGTGGCTTTGATGCCGACGCCGCCATCGCCACCGGTGAGCTCGCCACCCTGATCACCGATTTGATCAATGCCTTGGGTGGTCTGGCCCCTGGGACCTTCTGAGCTGCGCCGTCGCCGCGATTGCCACCGGTGAACGCACCACCCTGAGCACGGACCTCATTCACGCCTAGGGCGGCGCGGCCGCGGCGACCATGCGAAGGCGCTGCACACCACCGAAGCGCCCACCACCACAGGCAACGCGGCGCGCGGTTTAGCCCTTGAGGGTCTGCCCCGCCCCGTCGGTCACGCGCACCGCCACCGGAATACCCTGCTGCACGCTCATCGAAACGGTGCAAAACTGCTCGAATTGTCCCAAGATGCGGTCCAGATGCTCGTAGGTCTGTCCGGGGGACTCGAGCTGAATATCGACGCTGATGCCCTGAATGCGCAGGCGGTTGGCCTCGTTGCGACCAATGGTGGCGCGGGCCACCGCCTTCAGCGTTCCCGGGTCCTGTTTGAACTTGCTCAGAGCGAACGTCAGGCTGGCGCTGAGGCAGTTGGCCACTGCCGCCAGCAGCAGGTGGTTAGGGGTCGGCCCTTGGGACGCGCCCAGCGGCGGTGGCTCGTCACTGAACAGGTGCGGCGTGTCCAGCCCGAAGTCGATCTCGAACTGGTAGCCTTGACGACGGGTCAGGGTCACGGTGGCTTCAGCACTCATATACGGGTTTCTCCTCGGTAGATGCAGCAACCAACTTGATCAATCTCAAAATCAAGATCGTCGGCAGTCACCATCATACAAACTCCCAAGGGTATGCTCACGCCAATACCCTCTCCCTGCCCGCCCACGATAACGAGGAGACCCCGATGACCGCTTTCGACCCCCAGCGTCGCGCCATACTGGCCCGCTTGGCTGCCCTGGGCGCCATGACAGGCGTTGCTGCCGCCACCATGGCGCGCGCTGCCGCCCCGACGACTGCCGACGCCCCGGTCCGCATCGCAATCGTTGGCGCCGGCGCTGCCGGCTTGGCCACTGCCGCGCGCCTGCGCCGACGCTTGCCCAAGGCCACCATCACGCTCATCGACGCGCGCCGCGAACACTATTACCAGCCCGGTTTCACGCTGGTCGGCGCCGGCATCAAACCCATCAGTTACGTCATCTCCAGCACGCGCGAATACGTACCCGCTGGGGTCGAGTGGGTCGAGCAAGCGGCCGCCGAAATCGACCCCGAAGCACGCGTCGTGACCACGGCCACTGGCCAAAAGGTCGTTTACGACTACCTGATCGTCGCTTGCGGCTTGGAGCTGCACTACGAGGCGATCGAGGGTATGGAGCCGGCCTGGATCGGTCGAGACGGCGTCGGCAGCGTGTACAACGGACCACAGGCTGCAGCAGCCACGTGGCTGGCCATGTCCGCCTTTGCAGCCAAGGGCGGCGTGGGTTTGTTTGGACGCCCGCACACGGATATGAAGTGCGCCGGCGCTCCCTTGAAATACACCTTCATCACCGACGACCGGCTGCGGCGGGCAGGCCAGCGCGGCAAAGCGGAGTTGCATTACCTCGCACCGCAAAAAACGCTGTTTTCGGTGCCGATCGTCGCCGAAAAGGTACGCATGCTCTTTCACGAACGCGGCATTCGCACGCACATGGAGCACCAGTTGGTGGCCATCGACCTGGGGCGGCGTATCGCCACTTACCGTACCCCCAGCGGCACCACCGAGCTGGGTTACGACTTCATTCACGTCGTGCCGCCGATGCGCGCCCCGGCCGTCGTGCGCAACAGCCCATTGCCGTGGGCGGAAGGCCCCTTTGCGCGCGAGCAGTGGCTAGAGGTCGACCGTGAGACGCTGCGCCACAAGCGTTACCCCAATGTGTTTGGAATCGGCGACATCGCTGGCATCCCGAAGGGCAAGACCGCCGCCAGCGTCAAGTGGCAGGTGCCGGTGGCAGTGGATCACCTGGTGGCCGACTTGACGGGCAAACCCTCCAGCGAGCGCTACAACGGCTACACCTCGTGTCCGCTGATCACCCGACTGGGTCGCGCGATGCTCATCGAGTTCGACTATCAGGACAACCTGTACCAGTCGTTTCCAGGCTTCATCGCCCCTCTGGAGGAGCTGTGGGTGAGCTGGGTGATGAAAACCATGGCCCTCAAGCCTACCTATATCAGCATGTTGCGCGGTCGCGCCTGAGCTGCACCCAACACAGGAGCGTGACATGAAGGAATACGATCCGCTGGTTTTTCTGGCCGTGTTTCACGAGATGCTGGGCCCGCTGCTGTGGCTGCTGCCGCTGTTGGCGCTGGCCGTGACCGTGGGGTTTGTCTGGGTGCTGCGCCGTGAAGGGCGCCTCGTGTCGCGGCGGCTGCTGCTTGCCGAGGGGCTGGGGCTGATCGGTGGCGCCTTGGCGTTGGTATTGATGGCGGTGGTGTCCTCGTCCGGCTTCACCGATGCGGCAGGGCCCGCCGACTGGTTTCTGATTCTGATCGTCTATGGCGTCGGATTCGTGGCATCGACCGTGACCATCTACACGACCCTGGGTTTCCTGGCTGCCCGCCTGCGCGGCACGCCCCACTCCGCCCATGCGGATGGCTGACCCGCTTGCGAAACGCACGGGGGGCAGCCCCGACCGGCATCGTCAACCACACCGCGACAAGGGAGTGCTTGGCGCGCAGATGGGAGGTACTGAGCCGCAAGGAGCAGCCTCTGCCCGCGCCGGGTGCGCAGAATACCTGTCACCCGGCACAGCGGGTGCGTGCTGTCAGCCCCCGCCGCGCTGGGTATAGAGGGCCAGGCGGCGCTGAAAGTCGATCCAGTCAGCACCTGCCACGCCCTTGGCACATGCGGTCACCCGCAGCCGTGGCAAGCGCAATGAGGCCATCACACGCTGCGGCAGTGCGCTCCACGCCAGATGGACGGTCCCGTCGCCCAGCGCGACCTCGCAATGCTGGGCCGCGCCCCAGCGACACGGATAGGGTTGCAGCGCTGCGCGCAGCATGGCGCGCCACTCGGCGTCGGTGGCCGTCACCTCCTGTGTCCAGGCCACCGCGCACGCCGCTGCGCTCCTCTCATGCCCCCCCCACACCGTCAGCCCCCGGCAATCGGCGGCCAAATGGCCAAGGCTTCGCCGTCCTTCAACAGGCGCGTTGCCCGCTGCGGCGGCGGGATGAAGACCCCATCGACCAGCACCAAATGCACCAGCTTCGGCGGCAGGCCAAGGTGGTCGATGACGGCCTGCACCGACTGTCCAACGGCCCAATCCAACTCCACCTGATTCTGCCGGGCCTGCGGCGGCAAGTGATCGCTGAGCGTGGCAAACAATTTCAGGGTAACGGGCATGGGCACAACCTCTATCGCGCGGCCACGCATCGACGTGGATGCGAGGTGGCCAGCCGACTCAGCGACGGTGCACGTCGCCCGGACCACTCCACCCCGACTGCGCCTGGGCACGATCCAGATACGCTGCCATGAACTGGGTCGGGTCTTGCAGCAGGCGCTGCTTCCACGGCCCCAGACGCACCCGGCCTTCGACCAGCCCGCGCAGCGCACCGATGTGCTGGGTCCAGCCCACGCTGTTGCAGCCCACCATCACGTCGTCATCGAAGGCCAGACTGATGACGCGGTGGTGCGCTTCGTC
Source organism: Tepidimonas charontis (assembly GCF_007556685.1). Taxonomy (GTDB): domain Bacteria; phylum Pseudomonadota; class Gammaproteobacteria; order Burkholderiales; family Burkholderiaceae_C; genus Tepidimonas; species Tepidimonas charontis. The sequence goes on from NZ_VJON01000012.1 coordinate 44,382, forward strand.
GATGGTTTCGATGCGCTGCCCTCCCGGCACCCCTTGCCACTGGCCGAAGCTGGCCGAGATCAGCCCCAGGGTGTCGAGCACGTTGATCTGTGTGACGCCGCGCAGCTCGGCCGGCTGGCCCACCATATTGAGCGCGGCCACGCGCGCCTGCTCGGCCGCGTTGGGCTGGATGGCGCTGACGATGGTGGTGCCACTGACCTTGTCGAACGCTTCGGCGCAGTCGCCCGCGGCATAGATGCCCGGCACGTTGGTTTGCATGTGCTCGTCAGTCAGCACGCCCAGCAGGCACTGAATGCCGCTGTCCTGCAGGAAGCCAATGGCCGGACGGACGCCTGCGGCGATGATGACCAGCTCGGCTTCGACGCGCTGGCCGCCCGACAGCTGCACCACCAAGGCCCCACCAGCACCGGGCTCGATGCGCTCCAGCCGGGTGCCGGTGTGCACCGCCACGCCCTTGGCCTCGCACCAGCGGCGAATCATGCCGCCCGCGGCCGGCCCCATCATGCGCGGCACCATGCGGTCACCCATTTCCACCACCGTCAGCTGCACCCCACGCAATTGCAGCGCTTCCATGATGATGCAACCGATAAAACCCGCGCCCAGCTGCAGCACGCGCGCTCCAGGCTGCGCGCGCTGCATGATGGCGCGCGCGTCGTCGAGAGTCCAGCAGTGGTGGACTCCCGGCAAATCGATGCCCGGAATCGGCGGCTTGACCGGGTGCGATCCGGTAGCAATCAACAATCGATCAAACGGCAGCACCCGTCCGTCATCCAGGAAAACGGTGCGTGCTGCGGTGTCCACGCCGCGCGCGCGCCCCGCGACGCGCTCGATGCCCAGCCGCTCGTAGTGGTCGGCCCCTTTGCGCAGATATGTGCCCTGCTCGCCGATCTGGCCGATCAGCAGGTATGGGATGGCCATGCGCGAGTACGGTAGATGCGGCTCGTCACCCACCAGGGTGATGTGGTCACGCGGTGCGTGCTTGCGGATCGTCTCAGCAGCGATCACACCGGCGGGCCCCGCGCCCAGAATGACGTGATGGGTCATGGTTTGCGTATAAGAACAGGGAAATGCGCAGAAAAATGGTCGCCGCCGGGGCTGCCGCCCACGCCGATGGGCACGGCGGCAGCGCGATTGGAAGCGCGCCGACGGATCCGGCAGCCAGCCGACTCGGTCAGCGCGCTCAACCCAAACCCAGACGGGCCAACGTCTCGGCCGTTGGGCGGCCCTCGCTGTCCCAGCCCCGCGCCTCATAGTACTTGGGCAACATCTCGGGCAGCTTATTGACCAGACCCTTGGCCGGCCCGGTCTTGGCGGGCTCGGTCAGCAAGCGTGGCGGCAGCGTGTCGTCCTTGGCAGTGAAGCCGGCCGCATTGTTGAACGCACGCTCCATGTTCCAGATGCGCTCGCCAATCTTTTGCAGCTCCTCGACCGTGAATTCCTCACCACAGGCGGCTGCGACCTGCGGTGCCACGTCGGCCAGCGTCCACGCAAAACTGGTGAAGATGCAGATGCCGGCAGAGTCGAACGCAGCGGTGGCGTCCTGAAACGCCTTGACCAGCTCGGGCTTGCCTTCGGTGACGTGGGGATCGGTCTTGACCGGGATGCCCAACACTTCGGAGGCCACGGTGTAGCCGCGCAGGTGGCAGGCGCCGCGATTGCTGGTGGCGTAAGCCAGCCCCATGCCCTGGATGCCGCGGCTGTCGTAAGCCGGGAATTCCTGCCCTTTGACGCTCATCGACAGCTCGGGGTGGCCGTAATTCTCGCACAGGCGCTTGGAGCCCAGCCCGATTTCTTTACCGAAGCCCACGCCGTTGGCGGTCATCTCGGCCAACTCGCACAGGGCGCGCGCCGAGCCAAACGGCGCCTCGATGCCGATTTGCTCCTTGCTCAAGACGCCCAGCTCGTAGAGCTCCATCACCGCGCCCACGGTGGCCCCGAAGCTGATCGGATCCATGCCGTGCTCGTTGCAGATCAGATTGGCGTATTGCAGCGCCTCCAGGTCGTTGACGCCATTGGCCGCCCCAAGCGCCCACGCGGCCTCGTACTCCAGCCCGCCGCTGGCCCCCCAGTACTGGGGCTTGTTCTGCACGCTGAAGTGCGTCTCGTCGATTCTGCTGATCCGCCCGCACGCGATGGTGCAGCCAAAGCAGGCTTGATTCGTGACCAGATGGGTCTTGCCATCGGTGGGGCGCGGTGTCAGCATCGCCTCGGCCGAAATGTCTTTGGCCCCCTCGAACTGCACGTCGCGGTGGTTGCGCGTGGGCAACGCGCCGATTTCGTTGATGACGTTCATCAGCACCTGGGTGCCGTACTTGGGCAATCCCTGACCAGTGACGGCGTTGTCGGCCAGCACTTTTTTGGCGGCCCGGGTGGCAGCCATGAAGGCTTTGGGGTCGCGCACATTGCCCACCCCTTTGGTGCCACGCACCGCAATCGCCTTCAGGTGCTTGCTGCCGGCCACCGCCCCGACGCCGGAGCGGCCGGCGGCGCGGTGCAAATCGTTGACCACCGCCGCGTACAGCACTTGGTTTTCGCCGGCGCGCCCGATGCTGGAGATGCGCAGCAGCGGGTCTTGCAGGCTGGTTTTGAGGATTTCTTCGGTCTGCCACACCGACTTGCCCCACAGGTGCGAGGCATCGCGCAGCTCGGCCACGTCGTCGTTGATGTACAGATACACCGGCGAGGGCGCACGCCCCTCGAAAATGATCATGTCCCAGCCGGCGGCCTTGAGCTCGGCACCCCAGTAGCCACCGGAATTGGAGCAGGCAATCGCACCCGTCAGCGGCCCCTTGGTGATGACAGTGTAGCGCCCGCCGGTGGAGGCCAGTGTGCCGGTCAGCGGCCCCGTGGCCCAAATGATCTTGTTGTCCGGCGACAGCGGGTCGACTTTCGGGTCCACCTCCTCCACCAAATATTTGCTGCCCAGCCCGCGCGAGCCCAGGTACTGGCGCGCCCAGGTCATGTTCAACGGTTCGGCCGTGCAGGTGCCAGCCGTCAGATTCACACGCAGCAGTTTTCCAGCCCAAGCCATGGTCGTACTCCCCGTATCGGTTCAGGCGGCCACCGGCTGGTTGCCCAGCTTGTCGGCCCATTGCTGCATCCTGGACAGACCCGTCCAGTTGGCATCGATGAAGGTGATGGCACCGGTGGGACACGCCTCGGCGCAGGCCGGCTCGCCGCCGCACAGGTCGCATTTCTGCACCTTGCCGGTTTCCTGCACATAGTTGATGGTGCCAAACGGGCAGGCGATGGTGCACACCTTGCAGCCCACGCACGTGGTCTCATTGACCACCTTGGCCCCAGTGGTCTTGTCCACCGTGATCGCCTCCACCGGGCAGGCATGCAAGCACCACGCCTCGTCACACTGGGTGCAGGTGTAGGGTACCTTGCGTCCGGTGTGGTGAAAGTCGAACACCTTGATGCGCGATTTGGCGGTCGCAAAAACACCGTAGTTTTCGTACGAGCACGCCATCTCGCACGACAGACAGCCCGTGCACTTGGCCGGGTCGATGTGCAGCACTTTTTGCATGCGTTGTGTCTCCTGGTGGTCACCCTGCGCAGCGCCGCGCCGATGCCGCACGCGCCACTGCCTATGCGACTTCATTGTTGTGCAGCCCACCCACACCGCCACTAGGGATAACCCGCACACCACGGACCGGCACACACGAAATTCTCAAATTGAGACACCCGCTGAGACACCCGCGCCCCTGGTACGCCGTCTGCCTCGGCCCGACGCCAGCCCCCGAGCCGCTACCCTGGCCCACCCCATTGCGCAGCGGCCGCGCCCCCGCTAGGATTGCCAGCACGAGGCCAGCCGCGCTGCAAGGCGCGCCTGCGCGGTCACCGGCCGACCTCAACCCACCGTTGCAGGAGACCCACCCCGTGCCGCCCTCTTTCGCTGGTGACACCGGTGCTGCCCCGGCCCTACCGGTGGCCCAACGCCTGACGGCCATCGACTCGGCCCGCCGGCAATGGCTGCTCGGCGATGCGTCGTCCTGCGGCCACGCCTGCGTGCCCATCGAGCCCTGGATCGTGGCCTCCTGGCAACGCTGTCTGGCACGCGGGCGCCAGCCGCATGAACGGGTGGTGTTCGACACCGTCAGCGCCGCCGCCATGCGCCGGGCGCTGGAGGCCAATCACACCCTGCGCGCTGCCGCCGCCCCGGTCATCGCCCGCACCTTGGGTCGCGCCATGGCCGACACCGGCTATTTCGCCCTGCTGACCGACGCACAAGGCATCGTCATCGATGTGCACGGCCCGGTCGATCACGCCAACCGGCACGCACACGCCATCGCCCGCTTGGGCGTGGATTTATCGGAGACCGCGGTGGGCACCACCGCCATCGGCGCTGCTCTGGCCGAAAGGGTACCCGTGTGGCTACACCGGGGCGAGCACTTCTTTGATGACACCGCGGTGTACAGCTGCGCGGGCGCGCCGGTATTCGGACCCGACGGGCAGTGCCTGGGGATGCTGGACCTCACCGGCGTGCTCAGTCCGGAGCGGCGCGCGCTGCGACATTTGGTCAGCGTCACCGTGCGTCGTATCGAAGCCGCTTTGGTGCTGCGCCAGCCCCACGCGTTGACGCTGCGTCTGGGGTGGCCCGGACAGCTGCCGGGCGATGACGACGATGGCCTCCTGATCCTCGACGCCGACGGGCGCATCGTGGGCGCCAACCGCACGGCCACCGAGATGCTGGACCTGCGGGCGAACATCGGGGCGAGCGCGGGCGGCTGGCCCCACGCCGACGAGGTGTTTGCCGTGCCGTATGGCGACCTGTTCAGCGCCGCGCGACGGGGGCGCGGGCCGCTCGAAGTACCCAGTTGGCTGGGGCTGCGGCTGCTGGTGTTGGCGCAGTCGGGGGGCGACGACACCCAACACGGCCCCAGCTTACCTCTCAAAAGCCGGGAGGCGGCCCTCATCCGCCACGCCGTGGCGCAAGCTGGCGGCAATGTGGCCGAAGCGGCGCGGCAACTCGGAATCAGCCGGGCCACGGTCTATCGCAAGCTGGCCCAGCGCTGAGACCGGCAACACCTGCCGCGCCGATCAGCGCCGCGCGCTCGGGAAGAAGGCCGCCTCCCCCCCGATCCGATAACTGGCAATCGCTGCTTGCCCCATAGGCCCGGTGATCCAATCCACAAACGCTTGTGCCGCTGCCGTCTTGACGTGTGGGTGTCGTTCGGGGTTCACTCGAATCACCCCGTAGGGATTGAACAGGCGCGGGTCCCCCTCGACCAGCACGGCCAAATCGGCGCGGTTTTTGAAGTTCAGCCAAGTGCCGCGATCCGTCAACACATAGGCAGCGGTGGCGGCGGCCATGTTGAGCGCGGCCCCCATGCCGCAGCCGCATGGCCGATAGCCGCTCCATCCAGGCTCGGGTCGCCCCGCCTGCGCCCAAAACCGCAATTCGGCGGCGTGGGTTCCGCTCCTGTCGCCGCGTGAGACGAACGGCGCGTCGGCTGCCGCCACCTTACGCAGCGCCTCCACGATGTCGCGCCCCCGAACACCGGCGGGATCCGTCTTGGGCCCCACCAGCATGAAATCGTTGTACATGACCTCCAGCCGCTGCACCCCCCAGCCTTCCGCAACGAAGCGCTCCTCGGCCGCCTGATCGTGCACGAACAACACATCGGCATCGCCGCGGCGCGCCATGTCGATCGCTTGCCCGGTCCCCAGCGCCACCACCTTGACCTCGATCCCTGTCGCCTGTCGAAACCGTGGCAATAGGCGGCCGAAAAGACCCGACTGCTCCGTCGAGGTGGTGGAAGCCACGACGAGGGGCTGCGCGTGAACCGTCCACGCCACGAGACAGCCGACAGCCGTCAGTAACCAGGATAGCAACTTCATGGGGTTTCTCCAAGGACAAAAGCACGAGCCTGAGGCGAATGCCGCGCCAGGACATCGGGGTCGAAAAAATCATCCACAGGAAGATCGGCCAGAATGCGCCCTGCTTCCAGATAGACGACGCGGCTGGCCAGGCGCCGCACCTGCCCCAGTTGGTGACTGCTGAAAATCAGAGTCCCTCCCCCCTCCTGCGCTGGTGAGGCGCCAGGAGCGGCGAAAGTGCGGATCAAGGCCTCGACCTCGAGCCGGGCCTGCGGATCGAGGCTGGCGGTCGGCTCATCGAGCAGCCAGACATTGGGGTGCTGCGCCCAGGCCCGGGCCAGGGCCAACCGCTGCTGCTGCCCCCCCGACAAGGTCCGCCCGTTGCGCCCCGCGTAGGCCGCCAGGCCCACCCGCTCCAGCGCTTGCAGGGCCAGCACCCGCGCCTGTGCCCAGCGCTGCCCCTGCAACCACAGCGCAATCGCCACGTTGTGCAACGCGCTCGAGCGCATCAGGTACGGCCGCTGGAACACCAGGGCCGCACGCACCCCCGGGGCGCGGTGCAATACGCCCCCCACCGGCAACAGACCCATGAGCGTACGCAACAGCGTACTCTTGCCACTGCCGTTGCTGCCCACCAGCGCCACGCGCTCGCCAGGCTGCACGCGCAGGTCGATCCCGCGCAAGGCGTGTACCTGCCCCGCAGGGCCCAGACGGACGTGCACCCCGCGAAAGTCATATAGCGGCGTCATGCGCGCACCTCCAGCAGTGTAGGCCCATCCACCCGTTCGCGCCAGCGTCGCAGCAGCGCCACCAGGGCATTCAGGATCAGCACCACCCCCAGCAGGACGATGCCCAGCCCCAGCGCCAGCGGCAGATCGCCCTTGCTGGTCTCCAGCGCAATCGCCGTCGTCATGACGCGGGTAAAGCCATCGATATTGCCGCCCACGACCATCACCGCCCCCACCTCCGAGACCGCGCGCGCAAACGCCGTGATCACGACCGTCAGCAGCGCGTACCGCTCATCCCAAGCGAGCAGCCAGCCGCGCCACACCGTCCCGGCGCCCAGCGCGCGCAACTGCTCGCCGTACTGCGATTCCGCATCCTCCACCACCTGGCGCGTGAGCCCGATGACCAACGGCAACACCAGCACCGTCTGCGCCAGCACCATGGCCTGAAACGTAAACAACCACCCCAGAAAGCCCAGCGGCCCCGAGCGGGACAGCAGCAGGTACACCACCAGCCCGACCACCACCGATGGAACCGCCAGCAGCGTATTGACCAGCGTCACGACGGCAGCGCGCCCCGGAAAACGCGCCACGGCCAGCCATGTTCCAATCGACAACCCCAGCACGCACGCCAACCCGCAAGCGGTCGCACTGACCGCCAACGACCGCGCGACGATCTGCCGCAACGTCGCGTCCCCCGACAGGACCAACCCCCAGGCAACCGCCAACCCCTGCGCAAAAGACTCCATGACCGTGCATCGTAGCGGCCGAGCAAACGGCAAGCGCCCGTGGCTTTCCCGGTATGCAGCGGCGTGCATAGGCCTGGGGACACCGGCAGCGCAGGCGGTGCCCCCGTCACATCGGGCACACTGTGGGCATGCGCAGGATTGGGCTTCACTACCTTCTGGACGACACGGGCAGCGACCATGCCGCCCCGCTGCGCAACCCCTTGATGGATCTGCTGTACGCCGTGCGCACTGGCGGCTCGATCGCAGCGGCGGCGCGTGCGCTGGGGTGGTCGTACCGACATGCGTGGGGACAGCTCAAATCGTGGGAAGACCGGCTCGGTCAACCGCTCGTGCACTGGGAGCGGGGCCAGGCCGCCACCCTCACCCCGTTTGCCGAAAAACTCATCTGGACCGAGCGGCTGGCGCAGGCCCGCCTGATGCCACAGATCGAGGCCCTGCGGGCCGAGTTGGAGCGCACCTTCGCGCTGGCCTTCGACCCGGACAGCCATGTGCTGCCGCTGTACGCCAGCCACGACGACGCCCTGCCGCTGCTGCAGACACACGCGGCCGAACACGCGCGCCTGCACCTGGACATCCGCTTTTGCGGCAGCGTGGAAGCGCTGCGCGCACTCGACGACGGGCGCTGCGTGGTCGCTGGCTTTCACACGCGTGAGCAGCCAGGCATCGACAGCCCCGCTGCGCGCGCCTACCGGCCGCTGCTCGCCCCGGGGCGGCACAAGCTGCTGGGCTTTGCGCAGCGCTGGCAGGGCCTGATCGTCCCCCCAGGCAATCCCCGCCGGCTGCGCGGTCTGGCGGACGTCGTGCGCTGGCGGCTGCGTTACGTCAATCGGCCCGAAGGCACCGGGACCCGGCTGCTGTTGGATGAGCTGCTGCGCGAAGCGGGCCTGCAACCGCAGGAGCTGCCGGGCTACGACCGCTGCGAGCCCTCGCACGCCGCCGTTGCGCAGACGGTGGCCAGCGGCAGCGCCGATGCGGGCTTGGGTACACAGGCGGCCGCGCAGCGGCTGGGGCTGGGCTTCGTCCCCTTGGTGCGCGAACGCTATGCCCTCGCCTGCCTCGAAACTGCCCTGGAGCAACCCGGGCTGCGCGCCCTGCGCGACGTGTTGACCACGCCCGCCTGGCAGGCGCGACTGGCCGGCATTCCAGGCTATGCGCCGCAGGACTGCGGCGCCGTGCTCTCTCTGACCGCGACGCTGCCGTGGTGGCGGCTGCCGCCAAAGCGCCGGCTCAGGAAGGCCGTGGGGTCAGAATAGCTCCCGCTCGGCTTCCAAGTACGCCAAACTGGTGTACTTGCCAATATTGGAGTCGAACCCCGCCATCCCCCGCGCCCGTGCGGCCACGCGGGGGTCCTTGAGCACGAGTTCCTTGGCCTTTTCCAGCGGCACGCCGTCCTTGACGGCCTGCACGCACGGCTCCCAAATGCCCTTGAGGAAAGTGCCGTAGTCGCGCAGCAGCGTCTTGCTGCCGCGCCCATGCCCCGGCCACCACACTTGGTCGCCGGCGGCCTGTTGCAGCGCTTCGTAGTACTTGAACGTCCCCGGGTAGGAGCCATCGTCGATGTTGGCGATGCGGTTTTCCATCGCAATGTCGCCGACATAGGTGAAGCGATCCTGCACCACCTCCACGCACAGATCGGACGGCGTGTGCGCCTTGCCGTAGTGGTGCATGCGCAGGGTGACATCGCCAAACGTGAAACTCTGTCCGTGCTGCACCGGACGGTTAGGTGGCACCACCTTGGTACCCATGGTGGCCTGGTTGGTCCAGCGCTCCATCAGGCTGCGCCACAAATTACCCTCGGCCCCCTTGATCTGCTCGATGGTATGCGGCAGCGCATAAATGGGCAGCGCCGCGCCGTACGCGTTGACGAAAGCGTGGTTGCCCAACCAATGATCACCATGGTAGTGACTGTTGAAGATCGCCACCACCGGTTTGTCGGTGACGGTGCGAATCATGCGGATGGCCATCTCGCCATGCTGCAGCGAACAACCCGAATCCAGGATCACCACCCCCGCTGAGGTGACGACGAAAACGATGTTGGCCATCACGCCCCGGTTTTCCGGCGTGGGAAAGCCGTCCTTGGCATAAATCAACCACACGTGCGGGCTGATCTGCTCGGGCCGGATATCAGGCACCGGTGGTCCTTCGATGAAATCGTGCACCTGCTGGGCCAGCAATCGCACCTCTGGGGCGCTGGCCAGGGCCAAGCCGGCAACTCCCGCCCCCACACCCCAGCGCAACCACCGGCGCCGATCCATCCTGTCGTCGTGCATGACAGTGTCTCCTCAAGCCCGAGCCAATACCTGTCTATCAGTATAAAACGATGCCCAAATTCTCTGACCGCAGCCGTCGTTTGTAAAGTCCCGCTTCGGGACGCACGTGTGACACCCCGGCGACGGGGTCGTTCCGTGGCCCGTTGCGCGCTTGCCGTTGCCGCCGGAGATCATCACGGGCGCGACCGGGTCAGGGTGCGCAAACATGACCGCCCCGGGGACACACGGCACCACGCTGCAGCGCGGCACGTGCGCCCCGTCACACACCGGGCTGCAACGTCACCGTGACCTCTCGCTGTGCTTGGCCCCGCCGCACGGTCAGACGCACGGTGTCGCCGACGCGGTATTCGTCCAGCCGGGCCAGCAGCTGCCCGACTTCCTCGACGGCGCGTCCATTGACGGCGGTGATCACATCGCCCGGCTCGATGCCCGCCGGCGCGACACGCACGCCCTGTAAACCCGCCTTCTCGGCTGCCGAGCCGGGCGACACCCGCAGCACATAGACGCCCGCGACCCCCGTGAGCGCTGCCAGACGTTGATTCAAGCCTTCGTCCGCTTCGATCCCCAGCGCCGGCCGAATGTAGCGCCCATGCTGGATGATCTGCGGCACCACGCGCATCACCGTGTCCACCGGCACGGCAAACCCAATGCCTGCACTGGCGCCGGAGGGACTGTAGATGGCGGTGTTGATACCGATCAACCGCCCCGCCGAATCGAGCAGCGGCCCGCCAGAGTTGCCGGGATTGATGGCGGCGTCGGTCTGAATCAAGTGTTCGATGGGCGGCCCACTGCGCTCATTGGGCAGGGTGCGATCCAGCGCCGAAACGATCCCGGTGGTCAGCGTCCAGTCCAGGCCGAATGGATTGCCGATGGCAAAGACCTTTTGCCCGACGCGTAGGTCATGGCTGGTGCCGATGGGCACGGGCGGCGGCCGCTTGAAGCCGACGCCAATACGCAACACCGCGATGTCGTGCGCGGGCGATGCGCCCACCAAGGCGGCTTGGTAGTCGCGCCCGTCGGCCAGACGAACCGTGGCACCGGAGGCGCCCTCCACGACGTGGTAGTTGGTGACGACGTGGCCGGCCTCGTCCCAGATGAAACCGGAACCGGTGCCCCGCGGCACTTCGAACACGTTGCGCGTCCAGAAGTCGCGCACCCGCTGCACGGTGCTGATGTAGACCACCGAGTCGCGCGCCTTCTCGAACAGCTCGATGGTGGCTCGCTCATCGGCGGCCAGATCGCCGCGTGGCGTGACGGTGCGCGGCACCGTCTGTGGCGCTGCCGGCATCAACCAAGCTTGCAGAACCGGCGTCAGACGCCACGCCAGCATCAACAGCAAAACCGAGGCGACGATGGTCAACCAGCGGCGCAGAAATCGATCGGGCGCGGGGTGCGGCGGGGCAGGTTGCAACGGCGGGTACGACGGCATATTCAATTTTCTCGCTCTGGCTCGGGAATCGCATCAAGCCGCCGCGGACGCGGTGCCGGGCACACGCAAGCCTTGGGTCAGGGTACGAATGTCGGCCTCCTCCAGTGTCTCACGCTCCAGCAACGCCCGAGCGCTGCGCTCCAGGATATCGCGGTTGTCTTGCAAAATGCCCAGCGCGCGCTCGAACGCTCCCATGACGATGGCGCGGATGGCGGCGTCGATGCGCGCCTGGGTGGATTCGGCCACTCGGCAGCCGCCGGCCACCGGCTCCGGTACATCCAAAAAACGCGGCCGCTGGGGCTCGAATGCAATATAGCCCAAGTCCTCGTCCATGCCGTAGCGCGTCACCATGTCGCGGGCGATGTCGGTGGCGCGCGCCAAGTCGTCCGCCGCGCCGGTGGAGAGCTCACCGAAGACGAGCTTTTCGGCCGCGCGGCCACCCAACAGGACCGCGATCTTGTGCTCCAACTCGCGGCGGCGCATCAAAAAGCGGTCCTCGGTGGGGCGTTGTAAGGTGTAGCCCAACGCGCCCACGCCGCGCGGCACGATGGAAATCTTGTGCACCGGATCCGACCCCGGTAGCGCCAAGGCCACCAGCGCGTGCCCCATTTCGTGGTACGCCACGGTGCGGCGCTCCGTTTCGTTGAGCACGCGGTTGCGCCGCTCCAGTCCAGCGACGATGCGCTCGAACGCCGCCGTCAAGTCGGCCATGCCCACCGCATCGGCCTTACGACGGGTGGCAGCCAGCGCCGCTTCGTTGATCAAATTGGCCAGATCCGCCCCGGAAAAGCCGGTCGTCAACCCCGCCACGCGCACCAAATCGACGTCCGGCGCCAGCCGCACCTTGCGTGCATGCACCTGCAAAATGGCCAGTCGCCCTTTTTTGTCGGGACGATCCACCAGCACTTGCCGGTCGAACCGCCCGGCGCGCAGCAGCGCAGGGTCCAAAATCTCGGGTCGGTTGGTTGCCGCCAGAATGATCAATCCCACCGAGCCGTCGAAGCCATCCATCTCGGTGAGCAGCTGGTTGAGCGTTTGCTCGCGCTCGTCATGCCCACCCACCAGGCCGCCGGCGCCGCGTGCGCGACCCAGCGCGTCGAGCTCGTCGATGAAGATGATGGCCGGCGCCTTGGCGCGCGCTTGCTCGAACAGGTCACGCACGCGCGCTGCCCCCACGCCGACGAACATCTCGACGAACTCTGAGCCGGAGATGGAGAAAAACGGCACGCCGGCCTCGCCCGCCACGGCCTTGGCCAGCAACGTTTTGCCCGTGCCCGGCGGTCCCACCAGCAAGACACCCTTCGGAATGCGTGCCCCCAGTCGCCCGTACTCTTGCGGGTGGCGCAAAAAGTCCACCACTTCGGCCAACTCGGCTTTGGCCTCATCGACCCCGGCCACGTCGTCGAAACGTACCCCGGTGTTTTGCTCCACATAGACCTTGGCGCGACTCTTGCCGATGCTCATGAAGCCGCCCACGCCCTGTTTTTCCGCGATCTTGCGGAACAGAAAAAACCACACCGCGAAAAACACCAGCGCCGGCAGCACCCACGACAACACGTCGCGCAGCAGGGTGCTTTCCACGACGCGGGTATAGGGCACCTCGTACGGTGCCAGGCGTGCGGCCACATCGGGCTCGACGCGGTTGGCCACGATCACCGTTTTGCCCCGCTCGTCGGGCGACTTCAGCCGCCCGGTGATGGTGCGGTCGCCCACCAGCACCTCGGCCACCCGCCCGTCGCGCAATGCTTGTTCGAACTCGCTGTACGGGACGGGCTGCACGCTCGCGGCCGTTTGCCACCAATTCTGCAGCGCCAGCAGCAGCACGAAGGCCACCAGCCAGTAGCCCGCATTCCAGGTCTTTTGCTTGTCCATTGCCGCCTCTGCTCACAGACCGCGCGCTCGGCAGTAGGCCAGCTCGGCGCGCAGACGCTGCAGCTCTTCGCTCAGGTCGGCCACCAAAGCCGCCAGTGCGGGGTCGGCATCGAACTGGCGCTCGATGGCTGCCATCTGCTGGGCGCGCCAGACCGTCGTCGCCGAAAAGGTACACACGCCCCCGCGCCATGTAGCGCTGAGCAACTCGTCTCGTACGCGTGCCAGTACCCACTGCGGGGCGACACCACACAAGCGTGCCAACTGCTCCACGCTCAGCGCATCGCCCTCGATCAATTCTACCGCCTCGCAGACGACCGTCGATGGTGTCCGGCTCATCGTCGTGCTCCTTACCATGTGCTGCCCGTCGGGCGCGGGTCGAAGCCGGGATACGCTTTGGCCAAGGCCGCCCACGCGGCCTTCTGCTCGGCGGTCACCGCCCCCGGCGCCACCACGTCCAGCTCCAGATAGAGGTCACCGGGCTCGCGCCCTGGAATGCCCTTGCCACGCACCCGCAACTTGCGCCCGGCGCTCGATCCCGCCGGCACGTGCACCGTCAACGCGCCGGCAGGCGTGGCCACCGTGATGTCGCCACCCAACACCGCCTCCCAAGGTGCCACGGGCACACGCAGCGTCACATCGCGCCCCTGCACGCGTGCCCGCTCGCTGGTGCGAATGTGCACCCGCAAAAACAAGTCGCCGCTGAGGCCACCGTCCAGGCTCGGCAAACCCTGCTCGGCCAGACGAATCAGCTGCCCTTCGGCCACGCCGGCCGGCACTTTCACCTCCAGCGTGCGTGTGCGCGGTACCACGTGGCCATCGGCATCCAGCGCCACGGTCTGCAGCGTCAACGTGCGCTGCGCACCCCGATAGGCCTCGTCCAGGGTCAGGGTGATCTCGGCATGCTGGTCTTCACCCCGGTGGTGGGCAGCGCGTGTCCCCTGTGTCGCATGCGACCCCGTACGGCGTGCCCGCGCGCGCGCCGCATGCCCGAACAACTCGTGGAAAAAATCGCTGTAGCCGTCATCGAAGGCAAAGCCCGCATCATCGGCACTGGCATGCGTCCAACCGCCGGCGGCTTGTCGACGGCGCGCCCATTGCCGTGCCGCCTCCGCCGCCTCTTCTGTGCGTGCGCCTTGGGCCCAGGCCTCGTGACCCACCGCATCGTAGATCTTACGCTTTTCGGGGTCGGACAACACCTCGTTGGCCTCGTTGATCGCTGCCATACGCTGCGCAGCGTCGGGCTCTTTGCTCACGTCCGGGTGGTATTTGCGTGCCAGGCGCCGATAGGCCTTTTTGATGTCGTCAGCGCTGGCATCGCGTGCCACTCCCAGCGTCGCGTAATAGTCAGGGAACTGCATCGCCGTATCCTTGGGTTTGGATGGGCACACCAAGCCACCGGTGTCCCTCACACTGTAGCGTCAAATGGGGGCACCGGTATGACATGGCAAGGGGCGCGAGCGCACCCGTACCGCGCGGCACCCGGTTTCACCGGCACGAAAGGGGCTGCAGACTGAACATGCTCTCGTCCGGGAGCCTGGAGCGGCGCAGTCGATGTCGCGCGGAGGCGTACACGGCGCCGCTGCATAACCACGCCGACGCTTCGAAGATGAAAGCCGCAAGGACGGCGCGGCTCTGGTCGGGCATGCGCGATAATCCCAGATTGTCCATTAGCCATTTTTCGTGAATTTGGTGCGAGGGAAGGTCTGCAAAACCTCCCCACCTGACTGCCGGGATGGGACAATAGCGACATGAAGCAGATGAGTCTTCAGGCGCCGATGTATACGGGCTTTGAGCTGCGCACCAAGCGCACCCGCAAGCGTGAGTTTTTGGAGCAGATGGAGCGTGTGGTGCCCTGGAAAGAGCTGGTTGCGCTCATCGAGCCGTATGCGCCCAAGGCAGGCCCCAAGGGTGGTCGTCCACCCTTTGCGGTCGAGAAGCTTTTGAAACCTCTGCACAACCCAGCCTATTCGTTCCAGAGGACGCGGTGATGGTAGACTTTGTTTCACATGACGGGATCAGGGGCAGATTTTGAGTTATTTTCCGCTCCAGAAGCCCCTTTCGTGGGCCTCCTGAGGCCTCGTCGGCCCCCAGTGGCGCCGTGGCGGGCGCACTTATCCCGTTGCAGCCAACTAGGCCTTGCGCACCAGCCACAGATTGACCAGCGCAAACAGGACGTTGAGTTGCGCGCCGTTCTTGGCCAAGCCTCGATAGGGCGTCTTGCAGTAGTCGCCCCTGAAATATTCATAACATCATGATTTTTCTTGTGTTATTGTCTGTTTGCGAGTACAATTTCCCCCAGATTTGATGGTCTGATGCGCCGTTTTCTGGGAGTTTTTCGATGTTTGCCTGCCCCGCCACCGAGGACTTCTTCCGCTTG
>NZ_VJON01000120.1 GCF_007556685.1 Tepidimonas charontis
AGTCGGCGCTGCGTGAGTGGGCCTACGGCTGGACCTACCAAAACTCCGAGCAGCGGCGCCAAGCGCTTCACAGCTGGCAGCACCACTACAACTGGCATCGCCCGCACCACGGCATAGGCCGCGTCGCACCTATGTCACGGCTTCCAGTTCTTCGGAACAACCTCTTGACGGCTCACACCTAGGCGGTGGCCGAGGCGCCGGTGCGCGCACGGCCCACGCCCGCGGCGGCACGGCCGGCCGCGCCAGCACCGACACCAGCGCCGTCAGCACCACAGAAGTTTACCTTCCAGGGTGATGCGTTGTTCGATTTCGACAAGGCGGTGTTGACGCCGCAAGGCAAGTCCGCACTCGACGGTCTGATCAGCAAGATCAAGGCGACCAACCTGGAGGTGGTGATCGCCGTTGGGCACACCGATTCGGTTGGCTCCGACGCCTACAACGACCGTTTGTCGCTGCGCCGAGCCGGTAGTGTGCTGACTTGTGTGCAAAATCGCCTGGGGTAGTAAGCGGGCGGGTGGTCATGGTAAGAGGTTGATTGCGAGATCGACCTTGAACCCTGAAGGAGGGCAAACCATGACCACGAGCAAGC
>NZ_VJON01000121.1 GCF_007556685.1 Tepidimonas charontis
CGTCTTCGGCAATCAGCTCCAAGCCCAGCGCGGCCAAGTGGCTGTAGAAGACGCTGGCCCAGTAGCCTTCGTACTGGGTGATGGGGTTGTGGCGGTACCAGTCGTGTGGGATGGCGGCGTAGAGGCTCTCCAGATGGCGGCGCAGGGCCGCCTCATCGCCTGCGGCCAAGGCGTCATACAGGCGCCCCACCGCCTCGGCAGCGCGCGCAGGCTCACCAAAGAGCGCTTTGAACAATACATCGTTCAAGGCGCTTTCGACTTCACGGTTGGGAAAGCCCAGCCGGTACTCGGTGCGCGCACCGATGCGGCGCTGTCCGCGGAAGGTGAGATAGCCGGTCTGCCACAGCAGCGCCTCCGGCGCCATGGCCTCCACATCGAAACTCGACAGCAGCGCCTCATCGGCCACGACATCGGCCAGCCGCGGTGTGAAGGTGCGCCGCCGCGTGAGCTCCTCGACCAAAAAGGTCGGCGTGCCGGTCTCGAACCAGTAGGGGCGAAATTCGCGCTTGTCAAACAGCAGCAGCACATCGAACGGGTTGTAGACCGCCTCGCCCAGCCAGTTGTAGCCGTTGT
>NZ_VJON01000122.1 GCF_007556685.1 Tepidimonas charontis
CTGTACAATCACCACATCCCCCAGAAAGCCCTGGGACATGTCCCGCCCATCGAGGCCATGAAAAGATGGTACAAAGAAAAACCGGAACTTTTCATAAAAGTGCCACGTAATCGTCCGGGACCTGACACCTAGGAAACCTCTGCACAACCCAGCCTATTCGTTCCAGAGGACGCGGTGATGGCAGACTTTGTTTCACCTGACGGGATCAGGGGCAGATTTTGAGTTATTTTCCGCTCCACAAGCCCCTTTCGTGGGCCTCCTGAGGCCTCGTCGGCCCCCAGTGGCGCCGTGGCGGGCGCACTTATCCCGTTGCAGCCAACAAGGCCTTGCGCACCAGCCACAGATTGAGCAGCGCAAACAGGACGTTGAGTTGCGCGCCGTTCTTGGACAAGCCTCGATAGGGCGTCTTGCAGTAGCCAAACTGGCATTTGAGTACCCGAAACGGATGCTCGCCCTTGGCACGAATGCGCGCCTTGGTGCGTTCCAAGGCATCCATCACCTGGCCAAGAAAAGTGCTCTTGTCCAATGCCCGGCGC
>NZ_VJON01000123.1 GCF_007556685.1 Tepidimonas charontis
CAAGAGTTACCGCCTCAAGGAGGCCGCCGCTCGCATCGTCAACAGCCCTGAACCGTCATAATCCAGCTGTCCTGCCTGGAGCAGTTTGACCGGCCATAAGTGGAGCATTTTGGGGTGGCCATCGGGGTCCTGTACATGAACCCTGTTTCGTCAAAGGAGGCTTGAACGATGAGTTGTACCTATCTCACGACTGACGAGCTGGCCCGGCGGATCAAGTACGACCCGCGCACGATACGCAACCGGCTCAAAGACAGCGTCTTGCTGGAGGGGCGGCACTACATCCGACCTTTCGGCGGGCGCAAGACGCTCTACATCTGAGAGCACATCGAGGCCGACATGGCCAAGGCGTCACAGAACGATGCCTTCGCGATTCCGCTGCTGGGGGGAGGTGCCATCTATGGCTAGGGAAGGTCTGCAAAACCTCCCCACCTGACTGCCGGGATGGGACAATAGCGACATGAAGCAGATGAGTCTTCAGGCGCCGATGTATACGGGCTTTGAGCTGCGCACCAAGCGCACCCGCAAG
>NZ_VJON01000124.1 GCF_007556685.1 Tepidimonas charontis
AGAGACAGCTGCTGCCTCCCGTAGGAGTCTGGGCCGTGTCTCAGTCCCAGTGTGGCTGGTCGTCCTCTCAGACCAGCTACAGATCGTCGGCTTGGTAAGCTTTTATCCCACCAACTAGCTAATCTGATATCGGCCGCTCCAATCGCGCGAGGTCTTGCGATCCCCCGCTTTCACCCTCAGGTCGTATGCGGTATTAATCCGCTTTCGAGCAGTTATCCCCCACGACTGGGCACGTTCCGATACATTACTCACCCGTTCGCCACTCGTCACAGGTTGCTCCCTGTTACCGTTCGACTTGCATGTGTAAGGCATGCCGCCAGCGTTCAATCTGAGCCAGGATCAAACTCTACAGTTCGATCTTGAATTTTTCGCATGACATCGCTGCCACGCATTACTCATAAAAACGGAATTGAAGTGAACTTCACTTCTATTCTCATGAGTGTTTAAAGTGCTAAGCACTAGTTCCAAAGAACTTGGCAATCGCCTTCAAACACCCACGCTTATCGGCTGTATATTTT
>NZ_VJON01000125.1 GCF_007556685.1 Tepidimonas charontis
GCGGACGTTACCGATCCGGGCGTGAATCTTCTGGACGCGGGCTTTCGCCTTCTTCCAGTTGTTGCTGAACTTCGTTTTGCGGCTCATCGCCTGCTGCGCCTTGCGCAAGCGGTCTTCGTGCCGCTTGAGACTGTTGAGCGGCGCGTAGAACGTGCCGTCTGAGAGCGTGGCAAAGCGTGTCACGCCCATGTCGATGCCCACGGCACTGGTGGCCTTGGGCACTGGGGCTTGAATTTCACGCGCTGTCTGGATCGACACGAACCATTTGCCGCACGACTGGCTGACGGTAACGTTCTTCACCTCGCCCAGCACCTTCCGGCTGTTGCGATAGCGCAGCCAGCCGAGCTTGGGCAGGAAGATGCGGCTGTTGGCCTGGTCGAGCTTGATCTGCTTGGGGTCGGGATAGCGGAAGCTGTCGTGTTGGCCCTTCTTCTTGAAGCGCGGGACGTTGGCCCGCTTGGCGAAGAAGTTGGCGTAAGCGCGCTCCAGATCCTTGAGCGTTTGTTGCAGCGGATGCACAG
>NZ_VJON01000126.1 GCF_007556685.1 Tepidimonas charontis
GGGCAGGCAAACATCGAAAAACTCCCAGAAAACGGCGCATCAGACCATCAAATCTGGGGGAAATTGTACTCGCAAACAGACAATAACACAAGAAAAATCATGCGGTTATGAATATTTCAGGGGCGACTAATTAGTCGCCCCTGAAAAATTCATTTGCAAGCCAGCCGCAGCCTCGGCAGGGCCGGGTTGGCACCGCCGATGCCGGTTGGCCGCTGTGGGAGGAGCAAGTGCCCGAGCAGCCGCACGGCCGCAATGAGGCGCAAAAAAGCTCGCCTCAAGAAGGGCACGCCCTTGTTGGCGATCATGCGCAGCAGCCAGCGGATGTTGTAGCCCGCCGCGCACAGCACCGCGTGCAGCCGGTCACCCTGCTCGCCCTTGAGGTGGCACCTGTCCATGCGGTGATCCTGCTTCAAGTGCCCGATGACCGGCTCGATGGCCTGGCGGCGCTTGAGCAGTCTGCGCTCCTCGTGCGTCAGGCGCTTGATCTTGCCGCGGTGCACCAGGCGCA
>NZ_VJON01000127.1 GCF_007556685.1 Tepidimonas charontis
ATGAACCGCTCGGCCTTGCCGTTGGTTTGTGGCCGATACGCGCGGGTGAACTTGTGCGCGATGCCCAGTTGCTGGCAAGCCTGCCGGAATGGCTTGGAACGGAAGGCCGGGCCGTTGTCGGTCAGCACTCGCTTGATCGTCACGCCCAGGCGGTTGTAGTACGCCACGGCGTCACGCAGGAACTGCACTGCGCTGGGGGCACGCTCGTCGGGGTGGATAGCTGTGAAGGCCACGCGGGCATGGTCGTCCACGGCCACGAACAGGAACTCCCAGCCGGCTCCAGCTACCGAGTCACGCCGGTTGCCGGTGACACGATGCCCCGGCCGCTCGATACGCCCGAGCTTCTTGGTGTCGATGTGCAGCAGATCTCCAGCCCGTGCATGCTCGTAGCGCTGTACTGGCTCGCGCGGCTGCAGATCCGACAGCTTCGACAGCCCGGCTCGGCGCAGCACACGGCTGACCGTGGCCTCTGACACGCCCACGCTCTGAGCAATTCGTGCCT
>NZ_VJON01000013.1 GCF_007556685.1 Tepidimonas charontis
ATGGTGCTCTCATCCGGCACCACATCCACCCCCAGGTCCAACCCAACAAACCGGGCCAGCAGCGGCGTGTCATACAGGGCTTCCTCCACCGCCGGGTCCGACAGACCAAACCACTGCTGCAAAAAATGAATCCTCAGCAGCTTCTCTACCGCAAAGGGTGCACGACCACCCTTGGGGCCTGCCTTGGGCGCATACGGCTCGATGAGCGCAACCAGCTCCTTCCAGGGCACCACACGCTCCATCTGCTCCAAAAACTCACGCTTGCGGGTGCGCTTGGTGCGCAGCTCAAAGCCCGTATACATCGGCACCTGAAGACTCATCTGCTTCATGTCGCTATTGTCCCATCCCGGCAGTCAGGTGGGGAGGTTTTGCAGACCTTCCTTAGCTCATTTTCAAGTCGTGGCACCACCAGGGCAAATAGCTGAGGCGTTTGGTCGTGCAGTGAAACCAAAATTCGCAAGATCCAGTGCTGCGATTCGTGAATCCCGCACCCTCGCCGCCCTGCGCGACACGCTGCTGCCCAAGCTCATCTCCGGCGAGCTGCGGGTGAGGGATGCTGAAACTTTTCTGGAACGGGTGATGCCATGAGCAAAGGCCAAGCCTTCTCGGTGCGGATCTTCATCCCCTCGGGTGAACCGGAGGGCCTGCGCGTGATTGAAAAGTCCAACTGGACCGGCCAGGGCCTGGTGTTCCCACGGGCGCTGTATGCCGAAGTTCGGCAGCGGCCCGAGTTGAAACGCACCGGGGTGTACCTGCTGTGGGGGCCCGCGGATATGGGGCAGCTGTCCAAACTCTACGTAGGGGAAGGTGACGCGGTGCTCCCCCGGCTTGACCAGCACGCCAAGCAGAAGGATTTCTGGACCCATGCCGCGGTGTTTACCAGCAAGGACCAGAACCTCAACAAGGCGCACGTGCAATATTTGGAAGCGCGGCTGGTACAACAAGCAAGAGACGCCAAGCGGGTGGAACTGGACAACGGCAACGTGCCGCAATTACCCGCTCTTTCCGAGGCGGATGCCGCCGACGCCGAGGCGTTTTTGCTCGATTTGCTGCTGTGCCTGCCGCTGATGGGCGCGCCGTTTTTTGAGCAGGCACAGACGCCACAGACCCGAGGGCGCGAGCTGATCCTCAAGGCCAAAGGTATCGAAGCGCGCGGCGTGGATACGGCCGAGGGCTTCGTGGTGCGCGCAGGCTCGCAGGCGATCAAAGAGGAAGTGCCCTCCATTCACGCCTATCTGGCGGAGCTGCGAAAGACGCTGCTGGCGCAAGGCGTACTGGTGCCGGATGGGCCGGTATGGCGCATGACCCAGGACTACGTCTTCAACTCCCCCTCCACCGCCGCCGGGGTATTGCTGGGTCGCAGCGCCAATGGCCGCACGGAATGGCGCGACGCCAAGGGGCGCACGCTCAAGGAGATTCAGGAGGCCGAGCTTGGCGGTTGATGCGTCACAATGGCGTAAAGCACGAATGCCGTAAAACTCCAGGCAACCGGCTGCCGTTTCAGGGAGGAACACCGATGAAGCCCACCGCCGAAGTCATCATCTACGACAGCGCCGAAGCGCGGGTGGAAGTGCGCGTCGAGCGAGAAAACATCTGGCTGAGCCTGCAGCAGCTGGCCGAGCTGTTCGGGCGCGACAAGTCGGTGATTTCCCGCCACCTGCGCAGCATCTTCGCCAGTGGCGAGTTGGAGCGGGAGGCAACCGTTGCAAAAAATGCAACGGTTCAACGAGAGGGTGCGCGCGAGGTAGTACGAGAAATCGAGTACTACAACCTCGACGCCATCATCTCGGTGGGCTACCGGGTGAACTCCACCCGCGCCACGCGCTTTCGCCAATGGGCCACCCGGGTGCTGCGCGAGCATCTGACCCAGGGCTACAGCCTGGACCGGCAGCGCTTCGAGCAAAACGCCGCCGAACTGGAAGCCGCGTTGGCGCTGGTGAGAAAGGCCGCGGCCGGCGAGACGCTGACCGCCGAGCAGGGCCGTGGGCTGGTGGACGTGATTGCCCGCTACACGCAAACGTTTTTGTGGCTACAACGCTACGACGAAGGCTTGCTCACCGCCCCGGCAGGCAGCCCGGGCGGGGTGCTGCCCGCCCTGGACGAAGCCCGCGCGGCGATCGCGCGGCTCAAAGCCGATCTGATGGCGCGCGGGGAAGCGTCCGATCTGTTCGGGCGCGAGCGCGGCGACGCCTTCGCCGCCATTCTGGGCAACCTGGAGCAGACGGTGTTCGGGGAGCCGGCCTACCCCAGCATCGAAACCAAGGCGGCGCATCTGCTGTATTTCGTCATCAAGAACCATCCGTTTTCCGATGGCAACAAGCGCAGCGGGGCCTTCCTGTTCGTGGATTTTCTGGCGCGCAACGGGCGCCTGCTGCGCAACGGCGAGCCCATCATCAACGACGTGGGGCTGGCGGCGCTGGCGCTGCTGGTGGCGGAATCCGACGCCAAGAACAAGGACGTGATGATCCGCCTGATCGAGAACATGTTGGCGCTGCCAACACCGGCCGGAGCTTGAAGGATGGCCTTTCTGTCGGAAGCCGAGGTAGAAAACGCCCTTCTGGATCAGCTGCGCGCGCTCGGCTACAGCATCGAACGCGAGGAGAACATCGGCCCCGACGGGCATCGCCCCGAGCGCGAAAGCCACGACGAGGTGGTGCTGAAGCGGCGCTTTGAGGAAGCGGTGGCCCGCCTGAACCCCTCGCTGCCCGCTGAAGCCCGGCACGACGCGATCCGGCGCGTGACGCAGTCCGAGCTGCCGAACCTGCTGGAAGAGAATCGCCGGCTGCATCGTCTGCTGACCGAAGGCGTGGATGTGGAGTACTACGCGGATGATGGCGTGCTCACCGCTGGCAAGGCGCGGCTGATCGACTTCGATGACCCGGCCAACAACGACTGGCTGGCGGTGAACCAGTTCGTGGTCATCAACGGACAGTATCAGCGGCGGCCCGATGTGGTGCTGTTCGTCAACGGCCTGCCGCTCGCGGTGATCGAGCTCAAAGCGCCGGGAGACCACCAGGCCACCGTCGTGGCCGCGTTCAACCAGTTGCAGACCTACAAGCAGCAGATTCCGCAGCTCTTCCACACCAATGCGGTACTGGTGGCGTCCGATGGACTCATGGCGCGGGTGGGCTCGCTCTCGGCCGATCTCGAACGCTTCATGCCGTGGCGCACCACCGACGGCCGGGAGGTGGCGCCCAAGGGAGCGCCGGAGCTGGAGACGCTGATCGCCGGCGTGTTCGAGCCTCGGCGCCTGCTGGACCTGCTGCGCGACTTCACGGTGTTCGGCGAGACGGGAGCCAGCCTCGTCAAGATCATCGCCGGCTACCACCAGTTCCACGCGGTGAAGAAGGCGGTGGAGCAGACGGTGCGTGCCATGCCGCCTGCCCATGTCGTGCAGGAAGACCCTGCCGATTACGGCCTGCCCTCGGTCAAGAGCCAGCGCCCCGGCGACCGGCGCGCCGGCGTGATCTGGCACACCCAGGGTTCGGGCAAGAGCCTGTTGATGGCCTTCTACGCCGGCCTCTTGGTCAAGCATCCCGCGCTGGAGAACCCCACGCTGGTCGTGCTGACCGACCGCAACGACCTCGACGATCAGCTCTATGCCACCTTCTCGATGTGCCGCGACCTGATCCGCCAGACGCCGGTGCAGGCCGAGGGGCGCGAGCACTTGAAGGAACTGCTCAACCGGGCGTCGGGCGGGGTGATCTTCACCACGTTGCAGAAGTTCGGCGAGGTCGAGGGGCCGCTCACCTTGCGGCGCAATGTTGTGGTCATCGCCGACGAGGCGCACCGCAGCCAGTACGGTTTCAAGGCCAAGGTGGACGCCAGGACCGGCGAGATTTCCTACGGCTTCGCCAAGTACATGCGCGATGCCCTGCCGAACGCCTCGTTCATCGGCTTCACCGGCACCCCCATCGAGGCCGACGACGTGAACACCCCGGCGGTGTTCGGCCACTACATCGACATCTACGACATCAGCCGCGCGGTGGAAGATGGCGCCACGGTGCCGATCTACTACGAGTCGCGCCTGGCGCGCATCGAGCTGGCCGAGGACGAAAAACCCAAGCTCGACGCGGAGATCGAGGAGATTCTGGAAGGCGAGGAAGAGTCCGCCCGCGAACGCACGAAGCAGAAGTGGGCCACGGTGGAGGCCCTGGTCGGCGCGGACAAGCGCTTGAGGTTGGTCGCGGAGGACATCGTCCGCCACTTCGAGGATCGGGTGGCGGCCCTGGACGGCAAGGCGATGATCGTCTGCATGAGCCGGCGCATCTGCGTCAAGCTCTACGACGAGATCGTGAAGCTGCGTCCCGGATGGCACAGCGATGACGACCACGCCGGCGTGATCAAGATCGTGATGACGGGCGCGGCGAGCGATCCGCCCGAATGGCAGCGGCACATTGGCAACAAAGCGCGGCGCGATTTGCTCGCCAGACGCATGCGTGACCCAAACGACCCCTTGAAGCTTGTGATCGTGCGCGACATGTGGCTGACCGGCTTCGATGCACCCTGCCTACACACCCTGTATGTGGACAAGCCGATGCGCGGCCACGGGCTGATGCAGGCCATCGCGCGCGTCAACCGCGTGTTCCGCGACAAGCCCGCCGGGCTGATCGTGGACTACATCGGCATCGCGCAGAACCTGAAATCGGCGCTGGCGCAGTATTCGCCACGTGATCGCGACCAGACCGGCATCGATGAGGCCGAGGCCGTCGCAGTGATGCTGGAGAAGGTCGAGGTCGTGCGCGCCATGTTCCACGGCTTCGACTACCTTTCGGCCTTGAACGGTTCGCCGCAAGCGCGTCTTGCGATGATGGCTGGCGCCATCGAGTGGATTCTGGAGAGGCAGCAACAGTGGGCCGCCCAGGAAAGGACGCCCGAGGGCAAGAAGGCGGCGCACCGACGCTACCAGGACGCCGTGCTGGCGCTGTCCAAGGCGTTCGCGCTGGCGGCATCCAGCGATGAGGCGCGGAATATCCGCGAAGAGGTGGGCTTCTTCCAGGCCATTCGCGCAGCGCTGGTCAAGTCGAGCGTAGGCGCAGGCACCTCCGCCCAGGATCGGGAGCTTGCGATCCAGCAGATCGTCAGCCGCGCCGTGGTCTCCACCGAGATCGTGGACATCCTGAAGGCCGCCGGGCTCAGGAGCCCGGACATCTCCATCCTCTCGGACGAGTTCCTGGCCGAGGTGCAGCAGATGGAGAAGAAGAACCTGGCGCTGGAAGCCCTGCGCAAGCTCCTCAACGACGGCATCCGCTCACGCGCCAAGGCCAACGTCGTGCAGACCCGTGCGTTTTCGGAGCGGCTGGAGGAGGCGGTCGCGCGCTACCACGCCAACGCGATCACGACGGCCGAGGTGCTGCAGGAGCTGATCCAGCTCGCCAAGGACATCCGCGCGGCGCGCCAGCGCGGGGAAGAAGCGGGCCTGTCCGATGAGGAAATCGCCTTCTACGACGCCCTGGCCGAGAACGACTCCGCCGTGCAGGTGATGGGCGACGAGAAGCTGCGCGTCATCGCCCACGAATTGTTGGTGAGCCTGAAGGCGAATATCACTGTCGATTGGGCGCACCGCGAATCGGCCCGCGCGCGAATCCGGGTGCTGGTCAAGCGCATCCTGCGCAAGTACGGCTATCCGCCGGATCTTCAGGACGCGGCGGTGCAGACGGTGCTGGCGCAGGCCGAGGCGCTGTCTGCGGCGTGGCAGCCAGTGCTTGGTGCCAGCGTGTGCGTGCCTGAAGTCAGATAAAGCAAGTCCACCCTGGCGCAGCAAATCGTCGACCGCCACACGTCGAGCAGCGCCTCTGCGCGGCGGCAGCATCGCGGTCCGTCAACCGGCTTTCAACCCCTTGGGCAGCGGAAAACGCATGGTCTCGACCGGCCCGACGAGGCGCCGCACGGCGGTCGCCCCCAGCGCCTTGAGGCGCTGCACCACGCCCTGCACCAACGCCTCCGGGGCGGAAGCACCTGCCGTCACGCCCACGCGCGGGGCATGGGCGAACCACTCCTCGCGCAGCTCGGTGGCGTCTTCCACCATGTGGGTGGACACGCCCAAGCGTTCGGCCAGCTCGCGCAGCCGGTTGGTGTTGGAGCTGGTGGGGCTGCCCACCACGATCACCACGTCCACCTGCCGCGCCAGCGCTTTGACGGCGTCTTGCCGGTTTTGCGTGGCATAGCAAATGTCTTGCTGCTTGGGCTCGCGCAGAGTGGGAAAACGCGCCCGCAGCGCCGCCAAAATCTCGGCCGTATCGTCCACGCTCAGCGTGGTCTGCGTGACCACGGCCAGACGTTCGGTTTGTGCGGGCTGCACGCGTACTACGTCCTGCAGCGTTTCCACCAAATGGATGCCGTCGTCCACCTGCCCCATCGTGCCTTCCACCTCGGGGTGCCCAGCGTGGCCAATGAGGATGAATTCGTAGCCTTCGCGGCGCAATTTGGCCACTTCCACGTGGACTTTGGTCACCAGCGGGCAGGTGGCGTCGAAGACGCGAAACCCGCGACGCTGTGCCTCGGCCTGCACGGCGCGGCTGACGCCATGGGCGCTGAACACCAGCACTGCCCCGGGCGGCACCTCGGCCAGGTCTTCGATGAAGATCGCACCACGACGGCGCAGGTCGTCGACGACGTGGCGGTTGTGCACGATCTCGTGCCGCACATAGACCGGCGCACCAAAGCGATCCAGCGCACGCTCGACGATCTCGATCGCCCGGTCCACCCCGGCGCAAAAGCCGCGCGGCTCGGCCAGCAGCACTTCCTGCACGGCAGCACGCATCACAACACCCCAATGATGTGGACTTCGAAGCGCACCGCCTGCCCGGCCAGCGGGTGATTGAAGTCGAACAGGACGGCACCGTCGGCGCGCACCTCGCGCACCGTGCCCGCGTATGCCCCCCGCCCATCGGGCGTGGGAAATTGCACCACCTCGCCCACCGGATAGCCCTCGGGCGGCGCACCCAGCTCCTCCAGCAGAGGGCGGGCCACCCACTGCAGCAACTCGGACCGGCGCGGGCCGAAGGCCTCACCGGCCGGCAGATCAAACGCCGCCCGCGCCCCTTCCGCAAGCCCCAGAAGGCGCTGCTCCAGGGCCGGCGACAGCTCACCCGTGCCCAGCGATAGCGTGGCGGGTTGCGCCTCGAAGGTGTCGATGAAGGGCGTGCCGTCGGCGGCGCTGAGGCGATAGTGCAACGTGAGAAACGATCCGGGTTCGACGACGGGCATGGTGCGGCGGCCGTGGCACGACCAGGTCATGGAAAATCGCCATTGTAGAGAAAGACCCATTTTCAGGGAGAACACCATGGTGCGCGACTTGCCCCGCGACGCCCGCCCGCGCGAAAAACTGTTGACGCGCGGCCCGCAAGCCCTGGCCGACGCCGAGTTGTTGGCCCTGCTGCTGCGCACCGGCACCGCGGGACAGTCGGTGCTGGTGCTGGCGCAGCAGCTGCTGGAGCGCTTTGGCGGACTGAGCGGCCTGCTGCAAGCCACGCCCGCCGCGTTGGCGCCGGTGAAGGGTTTGGGGCCAGCCAAGCGCGCGGAGCTGCTGGCCGTGACCGAAATGGTGCGGCGCGCGTTGGCCGAGCGGCTACGCGAGCGCCCCGTGCTGGACTCCCCGGCCGCCGTGGCCGACGTTTTGCGGCTGCAGTTGGGACACCGCGCGCATGAGGTATTTGCCGTGCTGTTTCTGGACAATCAGCACCGCTTGATCGCCCTGGAGGAGCTGTTTCGCGGTACGCTGGACCAAACGAGCGTGTATCCGCGCGAGGTGGCCCTGCGGGCGTTGCACCACAACGCGGCAGCGGTGATCTTGGCACACAACCACCCCAGCGGCGCGCGGGAGCCGTCGGCGGCCGATGCCGCCCTCACCCGCGCCTTGAAAGACGCGCTCGGCCTACTCGATATTCGGGTGCTGGATCACTTGATCGTCACGCGTGCTGGCTGCACGTCGATGGCCCAGCGTGGTTTGGTGTAGCTCGGCCCGGCTTGCCCGACAATGCGCCCTGCGATGAAGGTCAAGACTCTGTCGGAACTGCGGGAGCTGCAGCGGGTGATGAAACAGCGCGCTGCGCAAGCCGCCGCCCAGCGCGCCGCGGCCGAAGCCGCTCAGCGGGCCGCCGCCGAGCGCGCGCAACGCGATCGGCTGTTGTTTCAGCGGGCCGTGGGCGCGGTGCAGCCGCTGCCCCCGCATGGCCGCGCCGAGCCCGCGCGCCGCCGCCCGCTGCCGGTGCCACACCAGCGCCAAGCCGACGAACAAGCGGTGATGCAGGCAGCGCTGAGCGACGCATTCGACGTCGAGACCCTGCTGCACACCGACGAGCACTTGAGCTACCGCCGACCCGGTCTCGGGCCCGATGTGGTGCGGCGGCTGCGCCGCGGCGAGTGGACCATACAGGACGAACTGGACCTGCACGGCCTGCGCACCGATGAGGCGCGCACCCAGCTCGCTGCCTTCTTGCGCAACGCGCACAAGCAGGGGCTGCGCTGTGTGCGCGTGGTGCATGGCAAAGGGTTGGGGTCGCCGGGCAAGACACCGGTGCTCAAGGGCCGCGTTCACAGCTGGCTGGTGCAGAAAAGCGAAGTCTTGGCGTTCGTACAAGCGCGCCCGGCCGATGGCGGCGCCGGTGCCCTGATCGTGCTGCTGCGGGCGGCCACACACCACCGGGCGTGACCCTGACGGGTGCAACGTCTCTGGCGTTCTTCGGCGCGCCAGCCGCAGCGACGGCGCTGGCAGACACCGCCGCACACAGCGCCAACGTGGCCTCATTCCGCCGCGTGCCGCAAGGTCTGCACCACCGGCGCACGCAGCACCCCGCGCAGAGACCACCACCCCGCCAGCAGGGCCAGCAGTGCCCCCGCCACCGCCCCGGCCAGCGGCACCCAGGGCGATACCTGCCAATCGAACTCGAACACGCGCCGCGCCAGCGCCCAGCCGACCGCCGCTGCCGCTGCGGCGGCCAACAGGCCGGCCAGCGCCCCCACCCCGGCCAATTCGGCCCGCTGCATGCGCCGCAGCAACGCGGCCGACGCCCCCAGGGCACGCAGCACCGCATACTCGCGCTCACGTTGCGTGCGCGTGGCGCTGACGGTGGCCAGCAGCACCACCACGCCCGCCGCCACGCTGAAAGCGAACAGAAACTCCACCGCTCGAATCACTTGCTCCAGCACCCGCTGGACTTGGGCCAGCGCGGCGCTGGTGTCCACATTGGTCACATTGGGAAAGCGGCGCAACAACGCGCGGTCGAAGCCCGCCTGCGCAGGCGCGCGAAAGGCCGCGATATGGGTGTAGGGCACGTCATCAGCCAGCCGCGCCACGGGGTAGAGCGCAAAAAAGTTCACCCGCATCGACGCCCAATCCACCTTGCGCAGCGAGGTAATGCGGGCGGTGTGCAACACCCCAGCAATGTCGAACGTCAAGGTATCGCCCACACGCAGCCCCAGCGTCTGCGCCAGCCCCTGCTCGATACTCACGGCTTCTGCCTCGCCCGACTGCCAGCGCCCGGCCACCACCGGGTTGTGTGCGGGCAGCTCGGCGCTGTACGACAGGTTGAACTCGCGCTCGACGAGGCGCTGGGCGCGCTCGCCGGCAAATTGCTCGGGGCGCACCGGCCGTCCATTGAGCGCCACCAGTCGCCCGCGCACCATCGGGTACCAGTCGAAGCGCTGCACGCCGTGCTCGGCCAAAAAAGCCTGGAACGACGATGCCTGATCCGGTTGGATGTTGATGACGAAGCGATTGGGGGCATCCGGTGGCGTGGCGCGGCGCCAACTGTCGATGAGGTCGGTACGCAACAACACCAACAGCAACAGGGCCAACAGACCCACCGCCAAGCTGCATACCTGCACCACCGCATAACCGGGCCGAGCGGTGAGTTGGCGCGTGGCCAACACCAACCAACGCGGCGCCGACGATTCGGCCACCAGCGCCCGCAGCAGCCGCAGCGCCAGCCAGGTGACGGCGGCAAAAACGGCCACCGCGGCCCCAAAGCCGCCCACGGCAATGCCCCCCAGCGTCAGGTCGCGGCTGGCGGCCACCAGCAGGGCCACGAACCCGCCCGCTCCACCCAGCCACACCAGCGCCGAGGCAGCACGCACCCCGCCCACATCGCGCCGGATGACGCGCAGCGGCGGGGTTTGCGCCAACTGCAACACCGGCGGCAGCCCGAAGGCGGCCATCAGCGTCAACCCCACCCCCAGGCCGAGCGCTACCGGAGCCCAACCGGCGGCCGGCAGGCTGGCTTGCAGCAAATCGGCCAACCACCACACGAATACGAAATGCACGGCAAAACCCAACGCCACGCCTACCAGCGCCGCCACCACACCCGCCAAGCCAAAGCTCACCACGTAGGCGCCAGCCATGCGCCCCTGCGACAAACCCAAGACCCGCAGCAAGGCACAACCATCCAGGTGGCGCAACGCGTACTGACGCGCCGCCACCGCGACGGCCACCGCCGCCAGCAACGCCGTCAACAAGGCCACCAAACGCAAAAATTGTTCGGCACGCTGCAGCGTCTGCTGCAATTCCGGCCGTCCAGACTCGACGCTTTCGATGTGGGTGCCGCGTTCAGCCGTGGCCTGCAACCGCGCCTGCGCCCAGGTCTCGAAGCGCCGCACCGCCGCATCGTCTCCGGCCACCGCCAATCGGTACTGAATCCGGCTGGCCGGCTGCACCAAGCCGGTGGCGGGCAGATCGTCCAGCGCCATCAGCACGCGCGGCGCAAACGTCAAAAAACCCGCACCGCGGTCGGGCTCCAACGTGATGACGCGCGTCAACTCGAACGCACGCTCGCCCAGCCAAAGGCGTTGCCCCAGTTGCAGATTCAACGCCTCCAGCAGCGCAGCATCCGCCCACACCTGTCCGGGTGCGGGCTGGCCGGCACCGAGCTGGCCCACGCGGTCGGCCACATCGCCGCTGGTGCGCAGTTCCCCGCGCAACGGGTAGCCCGCCGAGACGGCCTTCAGAGACACCAGCCGCACCTCGCCGCCGTCGGCGTCATCGGCGCGCGCCATGGTGGGAAAGGTCACATGGTGCACCACCGCCAAGCCCAGCGCGCGCGCCTGCTGCGCGTACTCCGGTGGCAGGGGGTGATCGCTGCGCAGCACCACGTCGGCGCCCAGCAGCTGACGCGCATCGCGCTGCAAGCCGGCTTGCAGGCGGTCGGCAAAGAAAGCCACTGCCGCCAGCGCCGCCACCGCCAGCACGATGGCCAGCATCAATACGGTCAGTTCGCCAGCGCGCCAGTCACGCCACAGCGCACGCACCCCCAGCGACCACGCGGAAGGCGTGTGTATCGAGCCGTGCGAGGGAACGGCCCCTGCGGTGGAGCGGGGTGCGGACGACAAGGGCGAGGGGGACACATCAGACGACATGGCGGTGCAGGCGCGACGGCCGGGGCGGCGTCCGGTGTCTGAGCCTGCGGCTCGGCCCCAGGTTCCACGGCCACCGACTTATTTGGTGCCAAAAATCCGGTCGCCGGCGTCGCCCAACCCGGGCACGATATAACCGTGCTCGTTCAAACCCCGGTCCACGGCCGGGGTGTAGATGGGTACGTCCGGGTGGCGGCTGTGGAAGTTGGCGATGCCTTCCGGACACGCCACCAGGCAGACGAAGCGAATCGAGCGCGGTTGCAAGCGCTTGAGCAAATCAACCGCCGCCACCGCCGAGTTACCCGTGGCCAGCATCGGATCGAGCACGATGGCGTCACGCTCCTCCATGCCCGATGGCATCTTGAAGTAGTACTCCACCGGCTTGAGTGTCTGCGGATCGCGATACAGTCCGATATGGCCGACGCGGGCGCTGGGCAGCACTTCCAGCATACCGTCCAGAAAACCATTGCCGGCGCGCAAGATGGAGGCCAGCACGGTCTTTTTGCCATCGATCACGCGGCCAGTGGTTTTTTCCAGCGGGGTTTCGATCTCGACCTCCTGCATCGGCATGTCGCGCGTGACTTCGTAGGCGAGCAACGCGCTGAGCTCGTGGATGAGCTGGCGGAAGGTCTTGGTGCTGGTGTCTTTGCGACGCATCAGCGTCAGCTTGTGCTGCACCAGCGGGTGATCGATGATGTGGACACGCGGTTCGGAAGCTGCACTCATGGCGGCGGAGTATCCCACACCAGCCGCTGCGGATGCGTGTAGCACAGAAAGCGGGTGTGGGTGGCGCGACCGATGGCACACAGCCCCATACGCTCGGCCACTTCCAGCCCCATCTGGGTGGTGCCGCTGCGCGAGACCACGATCGGCACGCCCATCTGTGCCGCCTTGATGATCATCTCGCTGGTCAGCCGCCCGGTGGTGTAGAACACCTTATCGTCGCCGCGCAGCAGCTCGCCGCCTTGCAGCCACATCCAGCCCGCAATGGTGTCGATGGCGTTGTGGCGGCCCACGTCTTCGACGAACAGCAGCAGCTCCTCGCCGCGAAACAGGGCGCAGCCATGCACGGAGCCGGCTTGCTTGTACGTCGAGTCTTGCTCGCGCACGGCACGCAAAATGCCATAGAGCTGCGACTGGCGCAGCCGAGCGTCGGGGGAAAGGGTGATGCCGTCGAGGGCATCCATCAGTGAACCAAAAACGCTGCCTTGCCCGCAACCGGTGGTGACGACGCGCTGCGCGGTTCGCGCCTCGAGGTCGGGCAGACCGCCGCGTGTGCGAACCGCCGCAGCCCCGACATCCCAATCGACGGTGATGGACTCGATGTCGTCCAATGACGTCACCAAGCGCTGGTTGCGCAGGTAACCCAGCACCAACCACTCGGGGTGTGCGCCCAGCGTCATCAACGTGACCAGCTCGCGCTTGTCCACGTACACGGTCAGAGGCCGCTCGGCCGGAATGCGAATGCTGCGACGCTGACCGTACTCATCGACGACCTCGATCGACCGCGTCAGCGGCGCAGTGGCCGCACTCAAGCGGGGCTGTCGCGGCGTCGCTGGCGCTGCCGCCTGGCCACCGAAAGAAAGCGGTTCATTGAGCCACATGCGTACCATCCGATCGATCCGGCCTCTGCTGCCGCAGGTCAACCCCAAGCGGGTAGCAGTTGCGCAGGCGCCTTCGCCGCTCAACCCGGAAGTCCCCGCTGCGGTGACGCCTCACGACTTCTTCGCTGCCGGCGCCGGTGCGGCAGAGGCGGCTGCTGCCCCCGGGGCGACGAATGGACCGGGATCATTGCAGGCCGGCGCGTTGGCCGGTTTGGCCGCCTGCGGGTGGGTTTTGAAGTAGTGGGCCGCCGCGCGCTCAGCGGCCCGACACGTGAGAAACGCTTCCACCTTCGCTTGGTGGGCGGCCTTGGCCTTGGCCACTTCGGCGGCGGCCTTTTGCTCGTCGGTCAATTGGGGCGCTGGCAATTTGGCATGCGCGGCCACCGCCGCGGCCAGCAACACCCCGCCCGCCACCCATGTCCACATTCCGGGTTGGTTCATCGCACGGTCCTCCTCATGCCCTTCAGGCTTGCGCTTCGGTGGCGCGGGCCGCCGTGGGCTGGCTGCCCGCTGCCGCGCTGCGCTGTGCCGGGATCTTGCCTGCCTTGATATCGTTGTACCAGAGTTCGTGGTGTTCACGCGCCCAGGTCTCATCGACATAGCCCGTCTTCATCGCGCGGTAGGCTCCCTCGGTCCCGATCGTGCCCATGTAGATGTGGCCGATGATTAGCGTACATGGGTGCAAATTCGCTACCCGTGAGCAGGCCAGGCAGGCGGTGATGGACTGGATAGCCTTCTACAATCACCGCAGGCCGCATTCGTCGCTGGGCTACCTCAGCCCGATGCAGTACGAGCAGCGCTGGTACGAGGCACAGCGTAAAAAGGCCGCGTGAACCGTGGGTTAAGAGCTACACGAAACAGGGGCAAGGTCACCTTCGGTGTGCCCCAGCTCGTCGGCTTGCAGCGCCACGGGAGCGCCCGCCGCCACCGGCCAATACGGCAGCCGTGACCCGTCGGGCCTTTGCACGACGACGACATCGGCCAGCACCCAGCGCCACGGCTGCCAGCGCGCCATCGGACCGGGCACCGGCTCGCGACGCATGACCACCGCCGTAACCAGATGGGGACGTGGGTCGGCAACCGCAGGGTTGGATCGATCGCGGAGCTCTTCGGCCATCACAGCGGCTAATGTACGGCAAAATGCCGCTGCTGGGGATAGCCAAGGCGACACCAGGGGCTCCACCCCACGGCGCCCGCCACCGCCCCATCCGCACGTGCGCGGGGAACGGGCTGGGCCTGTTGCGCGACGCCCACTTCGGCGTGCGCCCCATCCGCACACGTGCGGGGATCGGTGCGCCCGCCGTAAATCCCAGCCGGGCGCCCACCCACACGCGCCCACGGGCATGCCCGCCAGCAGCCCCGCGCCGGCGAGGGCACCGCTGCCCTCACGTCTGCCGACTGATGGTGATGGTTGGAAACTTGCTGCTGTAGTCCTTGGCTTTGGCGGCGATGGCCAGCGCCACCTGGCGCGCCACGGCTTTGTACAAAGCAGCCAGTTCGCCGTTGGGGTCGGCCACCACGGTGGGCCGCCCCGTGTCGGCCTGCTCGCGAATCTGGCGGTTGAGCGGCAACGCCCCCAAGTAGGCCACCCCCAATTCCTGGGCCATGCGCTTGCCGCCGTCGGCACCGAAGATGTGCTCGGTATGCCCACAGTTCGGGCAGCAGTACACGGCCATGTTTTCGACCACGCCCAAAATCGGCACCCCGACCTTCTGGAACATGGTCACGCCCTTGCGCGCATCCAGCAGCGCAATGTCCTGCGGCGTGGTGACGATCACCGCTCCGGTGAGCGGCACGCGCTGTGACAAGGTGAGTTGGATATCGCCCGTGCCGGGCGGCATGTCCACCAGCAGATAGTCCAGTTCCTGCCAGTTGGTCTGGCGCAGCAGTTGCTCCAATGCCTGCGTGGCCATCGGGCCGCGCCAGATCATGGCCTCGTGCTTGTCCACCAAAAAGCCGATGGACATCACCTGCAAGCCGTAGTTCTGCAGCGGCTCCATGGTTTTGCCGTCCACACTCTCCGGGCGGCCCTCGATGCCCATCATCGTCGGCTGGCTCGGACCGTAGATGTCGGCGTCCAGGATACCCACGCGCGCGCCCTCGGCGGCCAGGGCCAGCGCCAGATTGACGGTGGTGGTGCTCTTGCCCACCCCGCCCTTGCCCGAGGCCACGGCGACGATATTTTTCACCTGCGGCAGCAGCTGCACACCGCGCTGCACCGCGTGCGCGACGATGCGTGTGACCAGATTGACCGAAACGTTTTGCACCCCCGGCACCGTCTTGGCGGCCGCAATGAGGGCGCGCCGCAGCGCGGCATGCTGGCTCTGACAGGGATAGCCCAGCTCGACGTCGAACGCCACGTCGCCGTCGTGGGCTGTCAGATTTTTCAAAGCCTTGGTCGTGACGAAATCCTTACCCGTATTCGGATCGATGACCGCTTGCAGCGCCTGCAGCAAAGCTTGGGTGTCGATGGCCAAGGTGTGCTCTCCTCGTCTGTACCCATCCGGGGGATCGGGGTGATGGTTCAGCGCGCATTGTGGCAGACACCCAGCAGCGGCGGCCACCCGCTTGGCCATGGACCCATTCGGTGTAGGCGCTTACCCACGCGGCGTGGGCGCTGCAGCGGCCCCGGGGACGCCGCCGCCTGCGCCATGGCGGCCGCCGCTCGGCCGCGCTGGTCGCCCTGCAGCAGCCCGGACCGATAGAATCAGAAGCTTTCCTGGTTCCATTTCGCGCCGATTCGCATGCCTGCCTCCAAGCGCCGCCTGTTCGTCACCACCGCCCTGCCCTACGCCAACGGCCACTTTCACATCGGCCACATCATGGAGTACATCCAGGCCGACATCTGGGTGCGCACGCAGCGGCTGCTGGGGCACGAAGTGCACTTCGTCGGTGCCGACGATGCGCACGGCGCCCCCATCATGATCGCCGCCGAGAAAGCGGGCAAGACGCCGCAGCAATTCGTGGCCGATATCGCAGCGGGCCGAGCAGCCTATCTGGACGGCTTTCACATCCGCTTCGACAACTGGCACAGCACCGACGCCCCCGAAAACCACGAGCTGGCGCGCGCCATTTACCTGGGGCTGAAGGAGGCGGGTCTGATCGAGACGCGTACCATCGAGCAGTTCTACGACCCCGTCAAGGGCATGTTCTTGCCCGATCGCTACATCAAGGGCCAATGCCCACGCTGTGGCGCGCCGGACCAGTATGGCGATGCCTGCGAAGTGTGTGGAGCGGTGTACGCGCCCACCGAATTGCGCAACCCCACCTCGGCGCTGTCGGGCGCCACGCCCGAGTTGCGTCAATCCGAACATTTCTTCTTCAAGCTGTCCGACCCGCGCTGCGTGCAGTTCCTACAAGAGTGGACGAGTGCGCCCGGGCGTCTGCAGCCGGAGGTGGTCAACAAAATCCGCGAGTGGTTGGCCCCGGACGACGAGGGCCGCGGCGGCCTGGGCGACTGGGACATCAGCCGTGACGCGCCTTACTTCGGTATCGAGATCCCCGACGCGCCGGGCAAATATTTCTACGTCTGGTTGGACGCACCGATCGGCTACCTGGCCAGCCTGAAAAATCATTTCGACCGCGGGCAGGCGGCCCATCACTGGCACGCGCCGTCGCGCACGACCCAAAGCTTCGACGAATTCATGGCCGACCCGGCGGTGGAGCAGATCCACTTCATCGGCAAGGACATCACGTACTTTCACACGCTGTTTTGGCCGGCGATGTTGCATTTCTCCGGCCGCAAAACGCCCACGCACGTGTTCGTGCATGGCTTCATCACGGTCAGCGGCGAAAAAATGAGCAAAAGCCGCGGCACCGGCATCGATCCGATGCGGTACTTGCGCATCGGGCTCAACCCCGAGTGGCTGCGCTACTACCTGGCGGCCAAGCTCAACCCACGCGTCGAAGACGTCGACTTCAACCCGGACGACTTCGTCGCCCGCGTCAACAGCGACCTGATCGGCAAGTACGTCAACATCGCCTCACGCGCCGCCGGCTTCATCAGCAAGCGCTTCGAGGGACGGCTGGGGGCCATCGCGCCGGATGGGGAAGCGCTGCTGGATACGCTGCAAATCGCGCTGCCGGCGGTGGCCGAGCTGTGGGCCGAGCGCGAATACGGTAAGGCCGTGCGCGAGATCATGGCCCTGGCCGACCGCGTCAATGCCTACGTGGACCAAAACAAGCCCTGGGAGCTGGCCAAGCAGCCCGCACTCAGCGCCCGCTTGCACGATGTCTGCACGGTCTGTATCGAGGCCTTCCGGGTGCTGACGGCCATGCTCAAACCCGCCTTGCCTGCCACCGCCGAGCGGGTGGAGGCGTTTTTGCAGTGTGCGCCGCTGGACTTTGCCAACGCGCGCCAGCCGCTGGGGGAGGGACACACCATCGCCCCCTACGCTCACCTGATGCAGCGTGTCGACGCCAAAGCCGTGCAGGCCCTGTTCGAGCCACCTACCGCCGACAGCGCCGGCGCGCCGGGCACGGCGTCGGCGACCCTGCCCGGCGGCGAGGCGATCGCGCCCACCATCACCATCGACGATTTCGCCAAAATCGATCTGCGTATCGCCCGCATCGTCGATTGCGAGCGCGTGCCCGGCTCAACGAAGCTGCTGCGCTTGACGCTGGACGTGGGCGAAGGGCGCACGCGGCAGGTGTTTTCCGGCATCGCCAGCGCCTACACGCCTGAGCAGCTCAAGGGCAAACTCACGGTGCTGGTGGCCAATCTGGCGCCGCGCCAGATGAAGTTTGGCCTGAGCGAAGGCATGGTGCTGGCCGCCAGCCACGCCGACGGCAACACCCACCCGGGCATTTTCGTGCTCGAACCCCACCCCGGAGCGCAGCCCGGCATGCGCGTGCGCTGAGCCTTCACTGCAACACCCCCGCGCCGTGACATGCCGTGGGGGGGTCATCGGGTGTTGCGCGTCCCGCAAGGGGACCTCGGGTCATTTTGGGTTCGCATCGGGTCGAAGGCCCGATCGCCCACGTACGTCGGCACGCCGGAGTACACTACGCGCTGACCATGCCTGACACATCCGCGCACCCCCGGTGTCTCGGCCTGACGGCGCGCCGGCGCTTCATCACGCGGCAGCGGCACTGCGGCCCGCCAGGCGGCGCGTGGCGCCTTGGGCGTCCGATCCATCCGTTGCTTGGTTGCCGTGCGTCGTTGGAGTTTTGGCATGTCGCGTTTGCCTGTCGCTGTCCATCCGTTTCGTCCCCGTCTGCTCGACGATCTGCGCACCTGCTCGCGCGAACGTCTGGTGCGTGACGTCGGTGCCGGCCTCACCGTCGGCATCGTCGCGCTACCGCTGGCGATGGCGTTTGCATTCGCCAGCGGTCTCAAACCCGAAGCCGGACTGTGGACAGCCATCATCGCTGGCTTTATCGTCGCCGCACTGGGTGGTACGTCGGTGCAAATCGGCGGCCCGGCCGGCGCCTTCATCGTCATCGTCATGGCATCGTCGAGCGGCACGGCGTCGGTGGTTTGCTCGTGTCCACCTTCTGTGCCGGGGTGCTGTTGTTTGCCATGGGTTGGCTGCGGCTGGGGGTGTTGGTGCGCTTCGTGCCGGTCAGCGTGGTCATTGGATTCACCAATGGCATCGCGGTGCTGATTGCCTTGTCGCAGCTGCGCGACGCCCTGGGGCTGCAAGTCAGCAAGATGCCCGCCGATTTTTTCGGCATCGTGCACACGGTGGGTAGCGCCCTGGACACCATCAACCCGTATTCGGTGGCGCTGGCTGGGTTGTGCATCGTAGGGCTGTTCATTTGGCCACGGCTGTGGGCATCGGACTCGGCCTTTCGGCAACGGCTCGACGCGTTGCAAGGCGGGGTGACCGCGCTGCGAGCGACTTCCCGCCTGCCGGCACCGGTGGTGGCGCTGGTCACGCGGTCCCTGCTGGCGTGAGCCCTGCAATAGCCGGTGGAGACCATCGGTAGCCGCTTCGGTGGCATCCCGCAAAGCTTGCCCACGCTGCCGACGTATCGTGGCAAACGGTGCGTCAGCTGGTGACGCCAACGCTGACGATCGCGTTGCTGGGGGCGATCGAGTCCTTGCTGTGCGCTCGGGTGGCCGACCAGCTGCATGGTGGCCGCCGACACGACCCCAACCAGGAACTGATGGCGCAGGGGCTGGCCAATGCCATCGTACCGTTCATCGGTGGTATGCCGGCCACCGGCACCATCGCACGCACCGTCACCAACATTCGCAGCGGAGCCACCAGCGGGGTGGCAGGTGTGATACACGCCTTCACTCTGATGGCCATCGTGTTGTTGGCGGCGCCGCTGGCGCGGCATGTGCCCCTGGCGGTGTTGGCTGGTATCCTGTTGTTCGTGGCCTGGAACATGGGTGAGTGGCACGAGTTCGCCCGCCTGCGCCAATTCAGCCCGCACTATCGGCTGATGCTGCTGTCCACCTTCGCCGTCACGGTGATATTCGACCTCACGGTGGCGGTGGAACTGGGGCTGGTGCTGGCGGTGGTGCTGTTCGTGCGCCGGCAAAGCAGCCTGTTTCGGGTCGACGTGCGGCGTGCCGACGACCAGCGTGTCGAAGCGCGTTTGTACGGATCGCTGTTCTTCGGTGCCGTCACCAAGCTCGACGCCCTGCAGGAAGCGGTGGAACGCGCCGGCCCCGGCGTCGCGCTGGTGCTGGATGCACACCACCTGCAACTGCTCGACACCACCGGGCTCGACGCGCTCAGCGGCATCATCGAGGTGGTACAGCAACGGGGCGGACAAGTCGCCATTCATGACCTGCACGCGCAGCCGCTGTCGCTGCTGCGGCGCGCGGGACTGCTGGAGCATCTGTCGGCCTGGACGGCACTGCCCGAGGCAGACGAGGACCTGTCAGAGGCGGATGCGACGACCGATGGCGCAGTCAGCTGGTCCGACGCGCCAACGGGGCCGTAGTCCGCCGTGTGGATAGCGGCGACCTGCGCCCACAGGTCGCCGCCAGCGCCAGCCGGTCCAGCGATCGCGCTGTGGCGACCGCGGCAACCCCAAACCTTCAGACTCAACGGTGTGCAAACACAATGCCTGGCTACGCCTAAAATGCGGGCCAGTGTGATACAACGACGCTGCGACGATGAACCTCCTCGGCTTGCCTGATTACGTCTCCGACGCCACGCTCTTCATCGAATCGCTCAAGCGCGCCAAGCCCACGCTGGAAGCCGAGCAACGGGCCGGGCGTGCCTTGCTGTGGGAGCGCCCGCAAGACCGTGAGTTTCTGCGGCAGGCACAGGCAGCACGGGTGCCGCAAAAGCCGTACGTCTATCAGCCCGAGCCGACGCGGTCGTGAGCACCGGGCTCGACGCCTCCCTGGCGGATGGCCCGGCGCCCGCCGACGGCCCCGCCCTGATCGACCAAGTGGCGATCGCGCGGCTGTACGGCGAGCCACTGTTTCAGCTGCCGCACGATCTGTACATCCCGCCGGATGCGCTGGAGGTTTTTCTCGAGGCCTTCGAAGGCCCGCTGGATCTGCTGCTGTATTTGATCCGACGGCAAAATTTCAACATCCTGGACATCCCGATGGCCGAGGTCACGCGCCAGTACCTCGGTTATGTCGAACAGATTCGCGCCCGCAATCTGGAATTGGCTGCTGAATATCTGTTGATGGCGGCCATGCTGATCGAGATCAAGTCGCGCATGCTGCTGCCACCGCAACCCAGCGCAGACGGCGCCGAACCCGAGGATCCGCGCGCGGAGCTGGTGCGACGCCTGCTGGAGTACGAGCGCATGAAAGTGGCGGCACGCGAGCTCGACGCCCTGCCCCAGCTCGGGCGCGACTTCTGGCGTGCCCAGGTCTGGGTCGAACGAGCGACCGCACAGCGCTGGCCCGAGGTGTGCGTGGACGACTTGCGGGCCGCCTGGGCCGACATCGTGCGGCGCGCCCGACTGGTGCAGCGCCACACCATCACCCGCGAAGCGCTGTCGGTGCGCGAAACGATGAGTCACGTCCTGCGCGCCCTGCACGGTCGGCGCTTCGTCGAATTTCACGAGTTGTTCGATCCGGCGCGCGGCGTTGCCGTCGCCGTGGTCACCTTCATCGCCGTGCTGGAGCTGGCCAAAGAGCACCTGATCGAGCTCACCCAGGCCGAAGCCTACGCCCCCATTTATGTGCGGCTGGCCTACGCCAGCGCCTGACCTTCGTCCACGTCCGCCCCATGACCGACACCTTGCCCGCCGACGCCCCCCACCGGTACGACGTGCTGATCATCGGCAGCGGCCTGGCGGGACTCGCCACCGCGTTGCACCTGCCCACCGACTGGCGCATCGCCATCGTCACCAAGCGCAGCATTGCCGACGGCTCCAGCGGTTGGGCGCAGGGCGGCATTGCCGCCGTGCTGGCCGAGGACGACAGCTTTGCGCAGCACATCGAAGACACGATGGTCGCGGGCGCCGGGCTGTGCGACCCCGAGGCCACGCGCTTCACCGTCGAGCATGCCCCCGAGGCCATCGCCTGGCTGCGGGCCATGGGCACGCCGTTTACCGTCGAGGGCGACGACCTGCACCTGACCCGCGAAGGCGGCCACAGCCACCGCCGCATCGTGCACGCCGCCGACGCCACCGGCGCAGCCGTGCAGCAGACCCTGATCGAGCGCGTGCGCGCCGCGCGCCACATCGATGTCTTCGAAACCCACGCGCTGGTCGATCTGATCTTGAGTGATCGCCACGCAGCCCAGCCGCAGCGGCCGCGGCGCGTGCTCGGCGCCTACGTCCTCGATGAAGTCACCGATCGCGTCGAGGTCTTCGCCGCCCCCCATACGGTGCTGTGCACGGGCGGCGCCGGCAAGGTATACCTCTACACCTCGAACCCCGATACCGCCACGGGTGACGGCATCGCCGCCGCGTGGCGCGCCGGCTGCCGGGTGGCGAATATGGAATTCATCCAGTTCCACCCCACCTGCCTGTATCACCCCAAGGCCAAGAGCTTTTTGATCAGCGAGGCGGTGCGCGGCGAAGGCGGCATCCTCAAGCTGCCCGCACACCTGGGCAGCCGCCGCTTCATGCCCGACCACGACCCGCGTGCCGAGCTGGCGCCGCGCGACATCGTGGCGCGCGCCATCGACTTCGAGATGAAAAAGCACGGTATCCCGTGTGTCTACCTGGACATTTCGCACCAGAGTCCGGCCTTCCTGCGAGAGCATTTTCCCAATAT
Source organism: Tepidimonas charontis (assembly GCF_007556685.1). Taxonomy (GTDB): domain Bacteria; phylum Pseudomonadota; class Gammaproteobacteria; order Burkholderiales; family Burkholderiaceae_C; genus Tepidimonas; species Tepidimonas charontis. The sequence goes on from NZ_VJON01000013.1 coordinate 22,102, forward strand.
CCTCAAGCGTTGCGCCGAACTGGGCATCGACATCACACGCGAGCCCATTCCGGTGGTGCCGGCGGCCCACTACACCTGCGGTGGCGTCGTCACCGATCTGCGCGGACGCACCGATTTACCCGGACTGTACTGCGTGGGCGAAGCCAGCTACACCGGACTGCACGGCGCCAACCGGCTTGCCAGCAACTCGCTGCTGGAGTGTTTGGTCTTTGCGCGCGCAGCGGTGCAGGACATGACCGCCCAGCTGCGCACTACGCCACCGCTCATTCGGCCGTGGGACGACAGCCGCGTCATCGATGCCGACGAGCAGGTCGTCATCGCCCACAACTGGGACGAGCTGCGCCGCTTCATGTGGGACTATGTCGGCATCGTGCGCACCGACAAGCGGCTGGAGCGCGCCGCGCACCGCATCGCCTTGCTGCAAGGTGAAATCCAGGAGTTCTACGCCCGTTTTCACGTCAGCCGCGACCTGCTGGAGCTGCGCAATCTGGTGCAAGTGGCCGACCTCATCGTGCGTTCGGCCCAGCAGCGCAAGGAAAGCCGCGGCTTGCATTACAGTCGCGACTACCCGCACACCCTGCCACACGCCAAACCCACCATCCTGACCCCGTCGCCGCGCTGAGCGCGTGCCATGCACGCCGCCGGCGCCCCTTAAAGCCGGCCCCGCAGCTGACGGCGCGGCGGCTGGGCTGGATGCCTCGCTCGTTCGACGCGACCATGCCTTCCGCCCACCGCCCGCCCTGGAGCGCCTATCTGGCATTGGCCGCCAGCATGGCCTTGGTGGGGAGTTACGTCGCCTTGTCCAAGCCTTTGGTCGCGGCCATGCCCGTTTTTTTGCTGGCGTGGTTGCGCTATCTGATCGGAGCGGTGGCGATGGCGACGTGGGTACGCCGCCCACCTCACGAGCCCGCCCTGACGCGACGCACCCAGGGTCTGTTGTTTTTGCAAGCATTGCTGGGCAATTTTTTGTTTTCGCTGTGCATGCTCTACGGCGTCAGTCTGACCACGGCCAGCGCCGCCGGTGTCATCATGGCCGCCATCCCGGCGGTGGTGGCGCTGCAGTCGGCGCTGTTTTTGCGCGAGCGGCTGGATACGCGCTCCTGGGTTGCCATCGCACTGGCCGCCGGGGGCATCGGCCTGTTCTCGCTCGACAAGGCCGACGGTATGTCCGCCGACTACGCCCCGGGCACGTGGTTGGGCCTGCCCCTGGCGCTGTGGGGCAATGCCCTGGTGTTGGCCGCCGTGTGTTGTGAAGCCGCCTATGTCGTCATCGGCAAACGGCTGAGCGACCGCGTGGGACCGAAGCGTATCGCCGCGCTCATCAATCTGTGGGGACTGGCACTGATGACGCCGCTGGGCCTGTGGGCCGCCGCAGATTATGACTGGGGCCGCCTGAGCGCCCCCCTGTGGCTGCTGTTGGTGTTTTATGGGCTGGCGGCCAGCGTCTGGACGGTGTGGCTGTGGATGACCGGCCTGCGCCATGTGCCGGCTGCGCGCGCCGGCGTGTTTACCGTCATGCTGCCCGTCAGCGCCACCACCATCGGGGTACTGTTCATGAACGAGCAGCTGTCTGCGCTGCAATGGGCAGCGTTCGTGCTGGCCCTGGCCGGTCTCGTGCTGGCCACGCTGCCGCCGCAGAGGTTCAAGCGCACCACAGACCGCTGGGCTGGGTGATGCCCATCCACAGCGCCCAGGCCGAAATCGCCACCAGTGCGGCTCCCGCGGTGCGGATGCCCCAGCCGCCGGAACGCATCGACCCCAAACGCAGCAACACCCACGGCCCCAACGTCAGCGACACCATCGTGCCCAGTGCGAAGGCCGCCATGATCAGCGCCCCCGACAGCGCCGAAGCCGACAGCGACGCCACCAGCAGCGCGGAGTAAAGCAGGCCGCAAGGCATCAGCGCCCAGCCCAGGCCGAGCACCAGCGGCGCACGCGTGCCCAAGCGCCCCAACACAGGGCGGGCGCGCCGCCACACCGCTTGCGCCCAACCATCCAGAAACGCGGGCTGACGCGCGTGCCACACCAGCGCCATCCCCAACAACAGGGCGGCCACATGCATCATCGTCCAGACGGGGCGCAGCACGGCAGTCTGCTGCCCCAACCAGCCCATGCCTTGCACGGTTCCGCCCGCCAGCGCCCCCAGCACGCTGTAGCCAAGCACGCGGCTGGCCTGCCACGTCCACAGTGCGCGCTGGCTGTGCGGCTCGGCGGCACGCGCAATGCCCGCGCAAGCGGCACCGCACATGGCCACGCAGTGCGGCCCGCCCACCAAGCCCATCACCCACGCCGACAACACCATCGACCCCAGCATGCCAGCATCCTATCAGCCCCGCGGGGCCCGTTGCGGCCACGCCCTTTCAGCCATGCCACCGCCAAGGAAGACGCCACTCCCGCGCCACCCCTGCCGCGGCGCCGTGACCAGAAAACGCATCGGGCAACGCCCTCAAATGATCTTGGAAAACCGCGCCCGATCCTGATCGACCTGCAAGTAGCGGTCGAACACCATGGCGATGGCACGCACCAGATACCAGCCGGTGGGCGTCACTTCCAGGTGTGTATCGTCGATGCGCACCAGCCCCACCGCCTCCAACTCCCGCAGCGCTTCCAGCTCACGCGCGAAGTAGCGGCGAAAGTCGATCAGATGGGCCAGGTTGATGGATTCGAAATCCACCAGCCCTTGACACATGATGGCCATGATGACACTGCGTCGCAGCGCGTCGTCGCGCGTCAACGCCAGCCCCCGCACGATGGGCAGCCGCCCTTGGTCGAGCGCGTCGTAATACTCCTCCAGCGTCTTGGCATTCTGGCTGTAGGTGGCACCAATGCGCCCGATCGCCGACACGCCCAGTGCAATCAAATCGCAGTCGGGCTGGGTACTGTAGCCTTGGAAATTGCGATGCAGCCGACCCTGCCGCTTGGCCACCGCCAGCGCGTCGTTGGGCAGCGCGAAGTGGTCCATCCCCACATAGACGTAGCCTGCGGCGCTCAAGTGATCCAACGACAGCGACAGCATCGCCAGCTTGTCGGCGGCGCTGGGCAAATCGGCGGCATGGATACGCCGCTGCGGCTTGAAACGCGCCGGCAGGTGGGCATAGGCATACAGCGCCAGCCGGTCGGGGCGCAGGCGCTCGATCTGCTGCAGTGTGCGGCGGAACGACTCGGGCGTTTGCTGCGGCAGCCCGTAAATCAGGTCCACGTTGATCGATTCGAAGCCCAGCGCGCGCGCGGCGGCCACCAACTCGAACACCTGCTCGGCCGGCTGAATGCGGTGCACCGCTTTCTGCACCGCTGGGTCGAAATCCTGCACCCCGAAACTGAGTCGATTGAAACCCAAGCGCTGCAGATGCGCCAGCCGCTCGGCCGTGACCGTGCGCGGATCGACCTCGATCGAGTACTCGCCCCCGGGGACGAACTCGAAATGGCGGCGCAGCATGGCCAACACGTCTTCGAGCTCGGCGTCGCTCAAAAAGGTGGGGGTGCCACCGCCCAGGTGCAGCTGGCTGACGCGATGCCCGCGGCCAACATGCTCGGTTTGTAGCTCCAGCTCGCGCCCCAGATAACGCAAATACTCCGCTGCCGTGTCGTGGTGTTTGGTGATGACCTTGTTGCAGGCACAGTAGTAGCACAGCGAGGCGCAAAACGGGATGTGCACGTACACCGACAGCGGCAACGCCATCGAGCCGGCGCGGCGCTGCTGCAGCGCCTGGATGTAGTCACGCTCCGTGAAGGCCTCGACGAAGCGGTCGGCCGTCGGATACGAGGTATAACGCGGGCCGGGCACGTCGAACCGACGCAGCAAGGATTCATCGATGACGTGTTTCACGACGGCAGACTCCATGGAAGCCGTATTGTGCCCCATGGGGCGGGAAGACCTCTTGACGTGAGTCAAACGCCCTGTGCTTCGGCGTGCGCCCCACCCTGGCCACCACAAACCCTGCAGGGCCTGTGGGCGCTGAGACGCATCCCGCGCGCGGGCTTGTTATGATCGACGCATGGCAAATCCCCTTCAGCCCGTTGCCGGCGCAGCGCTCGACCCCGCCACCGTGCGGGTGGCCTGCTCGAATTGCAATCTGCGCGAGCTGTGTCTGCCGGTGGGGCTGAGCGCCGACGAGATGCAGCGTCTCGATCACCTCATCGCCACGCGGCGTCGGGTGCGCCGCGGCGCCACGCTGTTTTCGGCGGGTGACCCGTTTACCTCGCTGTACGCCGTGCGTTCCGGGTTTTTCAAAACCACGGTCACGACGGCTGACGGGCGCGACCAGGTCACGGGCTTTCAAATGGCTGGGGAAATTCTGGGCCTGGATGGCATCGTGCAAGACAAGCACTCGTGCTCGGCGGTGGCACTGGAAGACGCCGAAGTGTGCATCCTGCCGTTTGACCAGCTGGAGACTTTGTCGCGCGAATTCAGCGCCCTGCAGCATCACGTGCACCGTATCATGAGCCGCGAAATCGTGCGCGACCAAGGTGTCATGCTGTTGCTGGGCAGCATGCGCGCCGAAGAACGCGTCGCCGCTTTTCTGCTCAATCTGGTGCAACGCTTGCACGCCCGCGGCTTTTCGCGCTCAGAGATGATCCTGCGCATGACGCGCGAGGAAATCGGCAGCTACCTGGGGATGAAGCTGGAGACCGTCAGCCGCACCTTCTCGCGCTTTCAGGACGAAGGCATCATCGAGGTCAAGCAGCGCTACGTGCGCATCTTGGCGCCGCAGGCTCTGGAGGCCATCGTCAACCAGGCCGACACCCAACTGTAGCGCAGCTCAGGCGCAGCCGCCGCAACCCGGTCGCGCTCCACCATCGGTGACGGACGGCGCTTGGTTGCGCACGCAGTCGGCGGGGCGTTGATCGGGCGGCACCGGACAGCGGTTGATCTCCCACGGTGACATCGACAGCAGCGTGGTCAGCGCGCTGGAAGCCATCGTCAACCCCCAGAACACGAAAAACGCCAGCGTGTAGACCGCCTGCCGCGACCAGCCCAGCCGCTCGCCGGCCCAGTGGAGTTCGGCGGGATCGACGAATGCGAACACCACCATTTCCAACACTGCCGCCATCAAAAAAGCGGGCCAGGCGATCCACATCAGGCGTTGGGCCAACATCGTCCTTTGCTCCTCTGTCGTTCGGTGTGGCCCATCCCAGGCCACTCAGTCTTTCTGCGTATCGTCTTTGGGTAGCGTGGGCGAGACCACATGATTGCGCGCCACGCCAGCCGGCAGCACCGCCTTTTCGGCCTGCAACCGCTCGGCCTCAGACAACCCCTCCAACGGCGCTGCCACGCGCGCCGGCGCTGCCTCGCGCGGCAATACCGTATCGGCGTTGCGCACCGCGATGGTGACGGTAACGATGGAGGCGATCACGACCACCAACGGACCGCCGATCACGAGCCACAGGTAGGGCTCGCGGTACCAGGGGCGCGCTGGCGCGGGCGTGGGCGCACGGGTCGTCATTGTTTGCATAGTGTATGCCCTCGTGGGTATATCGTCATCCCGGGACTATCCCTAGCCTCGCCTCAGCGTGGCACCAGGAAGGTGGTTTTTTCGCGCACCGCGATGCTGCCGTCGGTGCTGCGGAAGACGAAGACGATCGGATGGGAACCCGACGGTTGTCCGGGCGGCACCTGCACCCGCACCGCCACCGAGCGCACCTCGGTGGGCAGCAGGTGCACACTGCGCTCCGAGGCGACCTCGATACCCGGCAAACCCTCGACCTCCACCAGCACGGTACGCTCGGTCTCGGACGCATTCATGAATTGAATGCGATAGACGTTTTCGATACGCCCCATCTCGACCATGCGCGCCAGCGCGCCGCGGTCGCGAATCACGTCCACCTTCAGCGGCACTCGCAGCCACAAACTCACGCCCAGGGCAGCTACGATCGACAGCAAAATCGCGCTGTAAATCAACACACGAGGTCGGAAAGCGCGTCGAATCATCTGCGCGCGCGTCCAGCCGTTGGCCATGCCATTCTGGGTGGAGTATTTGACAAGCCCGCGTGGATAACCCATCTTGTCCATCACTTCGTCGCAGACGTCGGCGCAGGCGCCGCAGCCAATGCACTCATACTGCAGGCCGTTGCGGATATCGATACCCGTGGGACACACCTGCACGCACAGCGTGCAATCGATGCAGTCGCCCAAGCCCAGCGCCTTCGGGTCGGCCGAGCGTTTACGCGCACCACGCGGCTCGCCGCGCCGGCTATCGTAGGTCACGATCATCGTGTCCTTGTCGAACATGGCGCTTTGAAAGCGCGCATACGGACACATGTATTTGCACACCTGCTCGCGCATGTAGCCCGCGTTGCCGTAGGTGGCAAATCCGTAGAAGAAAATCCAGAAGGTCTGCCACGGACCCAAATCCCAGCTCAGTACCGCCTGGCCCAGCTGCTGGATGGGCGTGAAATAACCAGCGAAGGTGAAGCCCGTCCACAGACCAAACAGTATCCAGACGAGTTGCTTACCCCCTTTGCGCAACAGCTTGTTCAGGTTCCACGGAGACTGGTCGAGCCGCATGCGCGCGGAGCGGTCACCCTCGAACAGCTTTTCGAACCAGAGGTAGATTTCGGTATAGACGGTTTGCGGACAGGCGTAACCGCACCACAACCGGCCGGCAATCGCCGTGAACAAGAACAGTGACAGCGCCGATACGACCAAAATACCCGTCAGGTAGATGAAGTCCTGCGGGTACAGCACCAAACCAAACAGGTAAAAGCGCCGCGCTTCCAGGTCGAACAGCACCGCCTGGCGCCCGTTCCAGCTCAGCCACGGCAACCCGTAGAACACCAGCTGCGTCAGCCACACGAAGACCCAGCGCCACTTCGCGAACACCCCGCTGACTGCGCGCGGATAAATTTTTTTGCGCGCCGCGTACAGCGAAATCTCGACTTCCTCGTCGGTCGGCACGCGCGGAGAAGATGACGACGTGGCTTGGGTACTCATGGTAGTATTTGAGAAAAGTCAAAAAAGGGCCCGGCAAGCGCCGGGCCCTCGAGACCGTGGCCTCAATTTGCGTTCGACAGCTTCCAGACGTAGCTGGTCAAGACGTGGATTTGGGGCTCGGTGAGCAGCGCATTTTGCGCTGGCATCACGTTGTTGAAACCTTGATTGATGGCGCGGATGATGGCCTCCTCGCCCCAGCCATGCAACCAGACCTGATCGGTGAGGTTCGGCGCGCCGGTGGCGTGCATGCCCTTGCCGTCGGCACCGTGGCAGGCGGCACAGGCCCCCCATTTGGCCGCGCCCTGGGCGGCGCGCACGCTGTCGTGCGGGCTGCCCGACAAGCTCAGTACATAGTGCGCCAGATTGCGCACGTCTTCCGCGTTGCCTACGGCAGCCGCCATCGGCGGCATCACGCCCATGCGACCTTGGGCAATGCTCTGGTGAATGTAGGCCGGCGAGCCATCACCGCCCAACCAGTCGGCATCGGTCAGGTTCGGGAACCCCTTGCTGCCGCGCGCATCCGACCCGTGGCACTGGGCGCAGTAATTCATGTACAGACGCTCGCCCACCGCCATCGCTTGGGCGTCCTTGGCCAGATCCTTCGGATCCATGCCTTGGAACTTGGCGTACAGCGGCTCAACCTTGGCCAGCGCCCGGGCGCGCTCGGCCGCCCACTGGTCGTGCGAGGTCCAATTCAAGGCGCCGCCCATCTTGCCGAACATTGGGTACAGCGCGCCGTAGGCCAGCGCGAACACGACGGTGATGATGAACAGGTACACCCACCAGCGCGGCAGCGGGTTGTTCATCTCGCGCAGGTCGCCGTCCCAGACGTGGCCGGTGGTGTTGTCGGCCGCCGGCATCACGCGCGTCTTGCCGCTGGCCCACAGGAAGAAGGCGCAGGCCAGAATACTGATCAGCGTGATGCCGCCGACATAAACATGCCAGAAATCACTGGTGAAATCGCTCATGATGTTGCTCCTGGTCGGTGGGGCGTTCAATCACTCTGGAACGGCAGGCGGGCGGCCTCATCGAAGCGCGCTTTGTTCTTGCGCGACCACGCCCACACCCAGATGCCGACGAAGGTCACCAAGCTGACGACGGTGACGATGACGCGCAGGTCGTTGATGTCCATGGTGCAAGCCCCTCCGCACTGGTTTTATTGGGCGGCCGAGGCCGGGGTTTGAACGCTGACGCCCTGCTGGGCCGTCTGGCCCTGCTGGGCCAACTTGTCCCACGAGCGCGCGGTACCCAGGCCTTGCAGGTAAGCGATCAAGGCCTCCAATTCGGTCTTGCCCTTGACCTCCTCGGCCGCCTTGGCGATTTCCTCGTCGGTGTACGGCACCCCCAGCTTGCGCAGGGCACGCATCTTGCCGGGCAGGCTGTCGGCATCGACCTCACGCCGCTCCAGCCATGGATACGCCGGCATGTTCGACTCCGGCACCAGGTCGCGCGGGTTGATCAGGTGGATGCGGTGCCACTCGTCGGAGTAGCGGCCACCGACGCGCGCCAGGTCGGGCCCGGTGCGCTTCGATCCCCACTGGAACGGGTGGTCATAGACGAACTCACCCGCCACCGAGTATGGGCCGTAGCGCAGCGTCTCGGCGTGGAAGGGACGCACCATCTGCGAGTGACAGACGTAGCAGCCTTCCCGGATGTAAATATCGCGCCCGGCGAGTTGCAGCGCCGGATAGGGTTTGACGCCCTCGATGGGCTTGGTGGTGGAGTGCTGGAAGAACAGCGGCACGATCTCGACCAGACCGCCCACCGCCACCACCAGGGTGATGAGGACGATCATCAGGAAGTTGTTGGTCTCGATACGCTCGTGACCGCTGGGCTTGTGTTCGGTATGGGCCATGATGGGTTCTCCTCAGGCTCAGGCGTGCGTGGGCGCGGGGATGGGCACCGGCGTGACCTTGCCTTGGGTGGCGGTCTTCCAGACATTCCAGGCCATGACGAACATACCACCCAGGTACAGCAGACCACCGAGCAGACGAATCACGTAGAACGGATAGGTGGCTTTGACCGATTCGACGAAGGTGTAGGTCAGCGACCCGTCGGGGTTGACCGCACGCCACATCAGACCCTGCATCACGCCGGCAATCCACATCGCGGCAATGTAGAGCACGATGCCAACGGTCGAAATCCAAAAGTGCAGCTCGATCGCCTTGATGCTGTACATCTTGGTTTGACCGAACAGACGCGGGATCAGGTAGTACAGCGAACCCATCGTGACCAGGCCCACCCAGCCCAACGCGCCGGAGTGCACATGGCCAATGGTCCAGTCGGTGTAGTGGCTCAACGCATTGACGGTCTTGATCGACATCATCGGCCCTTCGAACGTGGACATGCCGTAGAAGGACAGCGAGACGATCAGGAAGCGCAGGATCGGGTCGTCACGCAACTTGTGCCAGGCGCCCGACAGCGTCATGATGCCGTTGATCATGCCGCCCCACGACGGCGCCAGCAGGATCAGCGAGAACACCATGCCCAGCGATTGCGCCCAGTCAGGCAGCGCGGTGTAGTGCAGGTGGTGCGGGCCAGCCCACATGTAGGTAAAGATCAGGGCCCAGAAGTGGACGATGGACAGCCGGTAGGAGTACACCGGGCGCTCGGCCTGCTTCGGGATGAAGTAGTACATCATCCCCAGGAAGCCCGCGGTGAGGAAAAAGCCCACCGCGTTGTGCCCGTACCACCACTGCACCATGGCGTCTTGCACCCCGGCATAGACCGAGTAGGAGTGCGTCAGACTGGTGGGGATCTGGATGTTGTTGACGATGTGCAGCATCGCCACGGCGATGATGAAGGCGCCGTAGAACCAGTTGGCCACATAGATGTGCCGCACTTTGCGGGTGCCCACCGTGCCGAAGAACACGATGGCGAACGCCACCCACACCACGGCCACCAGAATGTCGATCGGCCAGATCAGTTCGGCGTATTCACGGCCCTGGGTGTAGCCCAGCGGATAGGTGATCGCCGCCAGCACGATGACGGCCTGCCAGCCCCAGAACGTGAACGAGGCCAGTGCCGGCGCAAACAATTGCGTCTGACAGGTACGCTGCACCACGTAATAGGCGGTGGCAAACAGCCCCGAGCCACCAAAGGCGAAAATGACCGCGCTGGTGTGCAGCGGCCGCAAGCGGCTGTAGGTCAGGTACTCGATGCCGAAGTTGAGCTCCGGCCAGGCAAGCTGGGCCGCGATGATGACGCCGACCAGAAAGCCGACGATGCCCCAGACCACGGTCATGATGGCAAATTGCCGCACGACCTTGTCGTTGTAGACCCCCGCCGTGGAGGCCGTAGCGGTTGCTGACATGGGAACACTCCTGTTGTGAAAACACCCCGTCACAGTATCCGACAGGCGGCGCCCGACGCCCTTGACATACATCAATCCTGCCGCAGGATGCGTTCGCCCTCGCGCTCGATGTTGTCGAACTGGCCCGACTGCAAGGCCCACCAAAACAGGCCGATGATGAGTAGCACCAGCACCACGGACAGCGGGATGAGCAAGTAGAGGATTTCCATCGCAGCGACCTCACGGTTCAGACGGTTGATTCGGGCACCGGCGTGGACGCTGCCGACACCGCGGGCAGCGCCGAGGCGGTTTCGGCAGCGTCGGGCAGGCGCGACAGGCGCATGGCATTGCCGATGACGAGCAGCGAACTGGCCGCCATGCCCAGCCCCGCGGCCCACGGCGGCATCCAGCCCAGCAGGGCCAGCGGCACCGAGACGGCGTTGTAGCCCGCGGCCCACGCCAGGTTCTGGCGCACCACGCGCAGCGTGGCGCGGGCGTGCTCCAGCACCGCCACCACGTCGGACAGGCGCGCGCTCTGCACCACGAAATCGGCGCGCGTCTGCGTCAGCGGCGCCCCGTGGCCCAGCGCAAACGACACGTCGGCACGCGCCAGCACCGGCGCGTCGTTCATGCCGTCGCCCACCATCGCCACGCGGTGGCCCTCGGCCTGCCAGCGCTGCACGGCCACGAGCTTGTCCTCGGGACTGGCACCGGCGATGACGTGCTCGATACCCAAGGGGCGCGCCACCCGCTGCGCCGCACCCAGTCGGTCGCCCGACAGCAGCCACACCTGCACGCCGAGCGCGCGCAGACGCTGCACGGCGGCACGGGCGTCGGCACGCACGCCCTCGTCGAGCACGAAGGTGGCCACCCAACCGGCTTCGTCGGCCAGATAGGCGCAGGGCATATCCGGCACGCTGCGGCCAGCCGCCGCCAACGCGCGCTCATCCAGTCCACAGTGCGCCGCCGACCCCAGACGCCACGTCTGGCCCTGCGGGTCGCGCGCCGTCAATCCGCGGCCAGGCGACTCTTGCACTACCCACGGGGCCTCCACCGCCCCCGCTCGCGCCACGATGGCGCGCGACACCGGGTGCAGCGAGGCCTGCGCCATGCGCGCCGCCACCTGCAGCGCGCGTGCCGCATCCCAGCCGGGACGGGTGTGCACCTCGTGGACGACCACGCGGTCTTGGGTGAGCGTGCCGGTTTTGTCGAACACCACCGTATCGACCGCCGCCAACGCCTCGAAGGCTTGCAAGCGGCGCGTCAGCACGCCGCGCTGCGCCAGGGCGCCGGCTGCTGCCAGCATGGCTGCCGGCGTGGCCAGCGACAGCGCGCACGGGCAGGTGACGATGAGCACCGCCACCGCCGTGGCCACCGCGCGGTGTGGGTCGACCGACCACCACCCCCAAGCCGACAGCGCAGCGGCCAGCAGCACCAAGCCCAAGAACGGCGCGGCGACGCGGTCGGCCAGCCGCGCCAGGCGCGGACGCTCGGTGCTGGCCTGCTCCATCAAAGCCACGATCTGTCCGAACCGCGTCTCGCGCCCGAGCCGATCGATGCGCACCCGCACGGTGCCAGCGACGTTGTAGCTGCCGGCGACCACGCTGTCGCCCTGGCGCCGCGTCACCGGGTGCGACTCACCCGTCAATAAGGCCTCATCCACCGTGGCGGCGTCGCTAAGCACGGTGGCATCACCCGGAAAGGCTTGCCCGGCTTCGATGCGCACCACATCGCCGATCTGCAGCCGTTTGAGCGAGACACGCTCCAGCGTACCGTCGGGGCGCTCGCGTTGCACCTGCTCGGGCAGGCGGTTCATCAGGGCATCCAAGGCACCCGCCGTGCGGTCGCGCAACCGGAACTCCAGGTATCGGCCGCCCAGCAGGAAGAATACGAACATCGTCAGCGAATCGAACCAGACATCCGAACCCCATGGTCCGCCGGGCTCGAACGTGGCCAGGCTGCTGACGACGAAGGTAACCAGAATGCCGATCGACACCGGCACGTCCATGCCGATGCGGCCCTGCCGCAGGTCGCGCCAGGCACTGGTGAAAAACGGTCCGCTGGCAAACAGCATCACGGGCAGACTCAGCACCCACGAGGCCCAACGCAACAATTGCACGATGTCGGGGGGGATTTGCCCCGGGGTGGTGACATACTCGGGCCAGGTGTACATCATCACCTGCATCATGCAAAAACCGGCCACGAACAGGCGCCACAGGGCTTGGCGGGTTTCTTGCACGCGGGCACTGACGGCCAGGGCGTGGCGCATCGGCAGCAGACGGTAGCCGGCACGCCCCACCGCGCGCGCCAGCTCCGACAGGCGAACGCGCGCCGGGTCCCAGCGCAACACCAGACGCCGGGTGGCGGCGTGCACCTGTGCTTCCAGCACGCCGGGCTGGGCGGCCAACGCGGCCTCCACCGCGTCGGCACAGGCGGCGCAGTACATTCCCTGCACCATCAACACCGACTCCTGCACGGGCGCTGCGGGTCCGTCCACCGTCTGGGTGAAGTCGCGCTGCTCCAGCGGGTCATCGAGCACGCTGAAGTCGTCGTCCACCGTCAGCGGACCGCGGTGTGGGCCCCACGGCGCGGCCACGTCGTTGGTGTCCGCGCGCCGGGCTGACTCAGCCGCGCTGACACCGGGGGACGACACGTATTTTTCGGCCATCGTGTAACCGTAACCGATTCCAACCGATGAAGGCTTGACCTAGGTCAAGTGCCACGGCCAGTGGAGTGATAGTCTGACGGTCTGACGGGGCCGGGTCGCGTCGTGGGCACTGGCCACACACCGCACCCATCCGTGGAGGGATTATCGATGTATCAGCGCATTCTGGTGGCCACCGACGGTTCGCCGTTGTCCGAGCGCGCCGTCGAGCATGCCTTGGCCCTGGCCGACCTCACGGGCGCCGAGGTGGTGGCGCTGCGCGTGGTACCACGCTACCCGCAAACCTTTTACGAAGGCGGCATCGCGCCGGGCACCGATGAGGTTCGGCGTATCGAGCAGCAATGGGCGGACGAAGCCCGGCAAACCGTACAGGCCGTCAAAACACTCGGCCAACAGCGTCAGGTCAAGGTCAAGCCGTTGACGGTGAAGTCCGACCTGATCGCCGAGGCCATCGTGGCGGCGGCCAAGCGCCACAAATGCGACCTGATCGTGATGGCCTCGCACGGACGGCGCGGGCTCAAGCGCCTGTTGCTGGGCAGCGAGACGCAACAGGTGCTCACGCACGCCCACGTCCCGGTGTTGGTGCTGCGCTAAACGATGCGTGTCTTTCGCGCGCATCGTCCGCAGCCGGGGCTGTCGCCTGCATACAGGGCGCGGTGAATAGGGGGCACTGAACGGCCCCTGGAGTGAGCGCGACGGGGGAACGTCGGGGGCCCAGCGACGGCGACACAGACCGCCACCGCGGCCCAGACTCAGGCGGCGGACAGATCCATGCCGCGCCAACGCTCGCGCAGCAGGTTTTTCTGCACCTTGCCCATGGCATTGCGTGGCAGCTCGTCCACCAGCACACAGCGCTTGGGGATTTTGTAGCCGGCCAGCCGCCCGCGCAGGGCGGCCAACAGCGCATCGGGGTCGAGCGTGGCGCCGGGCTGCGCAATCACCAGCGCCAAGCCGACTTCGCCCCACTCGGGGTGCGGCACGCCGATGACCGCGCTCTCCGCGACGCCGGGGAGTTCGTTGATCGCCCCTTCGACTTCGGCCGGATAGACGTTGTAGCCGCCGCTGATCAGGACGTCTTTGCTGCGCCCGACCAAGGTCAGGTAGCCGCGCGCGTCGATGAAGCCGACGTCGCCAGTGCGAAACCAGCCGTCGGCGGTGAAGTCCTCGGCCGTTTTCTCCGGCATACGCCAGTAGCCTTGAAAGACGCTGGGGCCGCGCACCTGCACGCCGCCGACTTCGCCCGTGGGCAGGGGGCGATCCTGGGCGTCGGCAATGCGCACCTCCACCCCCGGCAGCGGGAACCCCACGGTGCCGCCGCGCCGCTCGCTTTGGCCGCCAAAGCGATCGTCCGGCCCATACGGGTTGGAGGTGAGCATGATCGTCTCGCTCATGCCGTAGCGCTCCAAGATGGTGTGTCCCGTGCGCTGCTGCCAGGCGCGAAAGGTCTCGATGAGCAGCGGCGCCGACCCCGAGATGAACAGGCGCATGTGCGCGCAGCGCTCGGGGGTGAGGTCGGATTCGCTCAACAGCCGGGTGTAGAGCGTCGGCACGCCCATGAAGACGGTGGCGCGCGGCAGCCAGTCAAGCACGAGGCGGGGATCGAATTTGGCCGCCCACAGCATGGGGCTGCCGTTGAGCAAGGCCCCATGCACTGCCACGAACAGCCCATGTACGTGAAAGATCGGCAGCACGTGGATCAAGACGTCCTGGGGCTGCCAGCCCCAGTAGGTCCGCAGCGTCTGCGCGTTGGCCAGCAGGTTGCCGTGCGTCAGCATCGCGCCTTTGCTGCGGCCGGTGGTGCCGCTGGTGTAAATGATGGAGGCCAACGCATCTCGCCCCACGGGCACGGGGGTCTGGGTATCCGCTCGGTGGGCGGCGCGCTCCAGCAGGGTTCCCTGCCGGTCGGGGCCAAGCGTGTACACCGCCTGCGCACCGGCGCGAAAGGCCAGCTTGCTCACCCAGCCGAAGCGATCGGGCGTGCAGACCACGGCCGCCGGCTCGGCGTTATCGATGAAATAGGCGACCTCGGCGGGTTGGTAGGCGGTATTGAGCGGCACGTACACCAGCCCGGCGCGCAGCGCGGCCAGGTACAGCATCAAGGCTTCCACCGACTTGTCCACCTGCGCCACCAACCGTGCGCCGGGCACGAGCCCACGGCCGATCAGCTCGTTGGCGAGCATCGCACTGCCGCGATCGAGGTCGCGCCAGGTATAGACGAAGCCAGTGTCGGTCTCGATGGCCCAGGCGTCCAGCGCTGCGGGGAAGGCCGCGCGCAGTGCGTCGTACAGATTGGCGGTCGAAGCGGTGTCGGTCATGGTCTCACTCCTGGGGGCGGTTCGACGTCTGCCGCCACGCCCAGCCCCACAGCGCCAGGCCAGCGACGATCAGTGGCATGCTCAGCCATTGGCCCATGCTCAGATTCAGCGCCAGCAGCCCCAAGTGCGCATCCGGCTCGCGGAAAAACTCCGCCACGAAGCGAAACACCCCGTAGCCAACCAGGAAAGCCGCCGACACCTCCCCGATGCGGCGCGGCCGACGCGCAAACAGCCACAGCAGCACGAACAACGTCAGCCCCTCCAGCAGCGCCTGGTACAACTGCGATGGATGACGTGGCAGCGGCCCAGCGGCGGGAAACACCATCGCCCACGGCAACGAGGGGTCGGCCACGCGGCCCCACAGCTCGCCGTTGATGAAGTTGCCGATGCGCCCGGCGGCCAGCCCCGCCGGCACGCATGGGGCCACGAAATCCATCACCTGCAACCACGGGCGCCGTTGGCGCCGTGCCCACAGCCACATGGCCACCAGCACCCCCAACAGGCCGCCGTGAAAGCTCATGCCGCCTTCCCAGACGGCCAACACGCGCCAGGGTTGCCCCAGGTAGGTCAGGGGTTGGTAGAACAGCACGTAGCCCAAGCGGCCGCCCACGATCACGCCCAGCACGCCCCAAAAGAGCATGTCCTCGACGTCACGCGGCTGCCAGCCCAGCCTCCGGTAGGGCTCGTGACGCAAGCGACGCTGTCCGAGCCACCAAAACAACGCGAACCCAACCAGATACATCAAGCCGTACCAATGCACGGCCAGTGGCCCGACGCGCAGCGCCACGGGGTCGAAACCCGGGTGCATCAGCATGGCGCCCCCTCCATGAGCCGGGCTTGCCAGACCACAGCACCTTCACGGACAATACACATCATTGTCATCATTTCAACCCCGACCCATCAAGAGGCCACCGTGAACGAGTTCGTCGAGCGCCGTCAACATCTGGGCATCCGCGCCATTTTCGAACGTGCTTATACGTTGGCCGCGCCGTTTTTGGACCCGCAGCAGGGCATTGGCGGGCAAGCCTTGGTCCACCACGTCCCCCTCGTGTTGCGCGAGCATTTTCCCTATCTGTCGCGCGAAGAGATCTTGGTGTTGGTGCCGGCGTTGCAAACAGCGTGGCGGCTGCGCAACCGGCGCACCGCCATCGTCGATTGAGGTGCCGCCCTCACGCACCGCCTTGCCGGGACCCAAGCGACCCCAAATCACGCACCGCGCCCTGATCGGCGGAGGTGGCCAGCAGCGCATAGGCCTTCAATGCCGACGACACCTGGCGTGGGCGCGGCGCCGCCGGCTGCCAGCCGCGCGCGTCTTGTTCGGCGCGGCGGCGCGCCAATTCGGCTTCGCCCACCAGCAGCTCGATGCGCCGGTTCGGAATGTCGATGCGGATGCGGTCGCCATCGCGCACCAGGCCGATCGGACCACCCGCTGCGGCCTCGGGCGAAACATGTCCGATCGACAGGCCCGAGGTGCCGCCGGAGAAGCGCCCATCGGTGAGCAGCGCACAGACCTTGCCCAGCCCCTTGGATTTCAGGTAGGACGTCGGATACAGCATTTCCTGCATACCGGGGCCGCCACGCGGCCCCTCGTAGCGCACCACCACCACCTCGCCTGGCTGCACCCGGTCGCCCAGGATGTGCGCCACCGCTTCCTCCTGCGATTCGACCACGTGTGCCGGGCCTTCGAACACCAAAATGCTTTCATCGACCCCGGCCGTTTTGACCACGCAGCCGTTGGGCGCCAGGTTGCCGGTGAGCACCGCCAGGCCGCCGTCACGCGAGTAGGCGTGCTCGACGCTGCGGATACAACCCGCGCGACGGTCGGTGTCCAGTGACGGCCAGCGCGTGGCCTGGCTGAAGGGCGTCTGGGTGGGAATGCCCGCCGGGCCGGCGCGGTAGAAGGTCTGCACCGCCTCGGAGGGCTGGCGCATGATGTCCCAGGCGTCCAGCGCGTCCTTCAGGGTCGGGCTGTGTACCGTGGGCACATCGGTGTGCAGCAAGCCGGCGCGGTCGAGCTCACCCAAAATGCCCATGATGCCGCCGGCACGGTGCACGTCCTCGATGTGGTATCGGTTGGTGTTCGGTGCCACCTTGCACAACTGCGGGATGCGGCGCGACAGGCGGTCGATGTCGGCCATCGTGAAGGGAATTGCGGCCTCTTTGGCCACGGCCAACAGGTGCAAGATGGTGTTGGTGGAGCCACCCATCGCGATGTCCAGCGCCATCGCGTTTTCGAAGGCTTTGAAGCCGACGGCGCGGGGCAGCACGCGATCGTCACCCTGCTCGTAGTAGCGCCGCGCCAGCTCGACGATGAGGCGCCCGGCGCGTTTGAACAGCTGCTCGCGGTCGGCATGCGTGGCCAGCAACGTGCCGTTGCCCGGCAGGCTCAGGCCGAGCGCTTCGGTCAGGCAGTTCATCGAGTTGGCGGTGAACATACCCGAGCACGACCCACAGGTTGGGCAGGCCGAGCGCTCGACTTCGGCCACGGTGGCATCGTCGACCGTGGGGTCGGCCGCCATCACCATGGCGTCCACCAGATCGAGCTTCTTGATCTGTACCGCCTGCTCACCCGGCACCGCCAGCCGCACCTTGCCCGCCTCCATCGGCCCGCCGGAGACGAACACGACCGGGATGTTGAGGCGCATCGCGGCCATCAACATGCCTGGCGTGATCTTGTCGCAGTTGGAAATGCACACCAGCGCATCGGCGCAGTGGGCATTGACCATGTACTCGACGCTGTCGGCGATGAGCTCGCGGCTGGGCAGCGAGTACAGCATGCCGTCGTGCCCCATGGCGATGCCATCATCCACCGCGATGGTGTTGAACTCCTTGGCCACGCCGCCGGCGGCCTCGATCTCGCGCGCCACGAGTTGCCCCAGATCCTTCAAGTGCACATGGCCCGGCACGAACTGGGTAAACGAGTTAGCCACGGCGATGATGGGCTTGTCGAAATCGCCGTCTTTCATGCCGGTGGCGCGCCAGAGCGCGCGCGCGCCGGCCATGTTGCGGCCCTGGGTGGTAGTGCGGGAACGATAGGTAGGCATGATGAGCAGCAGATCGACCAAAGAAACGCGGGAAGACGATGCACGGCGAGGGGCGCACAGATGGGACACCCGCCGCTGCCAGTCGGCGCGCGGGACGGCACACGCGCCGCGTTCGGGCGGCGCACCCCGCTATGGGGTACGCACGCGCACGATTGTGCCAGCAACGACATCCGCCGCCACGGCCGCGTGATGGAAACACGACGCCCCGCTGTCACCCAGCCGCGCCGGCTGGGGGGCGATGGCTGGCGGCCTTACTTCAAACCCGAGAGGGCGGCAGCCGCAACGCACGCCGCGCCTTGGCCTCGCGTTTGGCCTTGCGGGCCGCCTCTTTCTCCATCGCCTTGCGTTGGGTGTAGCCCGACCAGTCCGCCCACCACCACCAAAGCACGGCCGCGCCGAATGGCGCCGCCACCCAGCCCCAATCCAGCCCCGCGACCGGCTCGACGCCGCCCCATTTGAGGGCCAGCAGAACCACGCCCACCAGCAAAAAGGCCATCTTCACGCCTCCTGCGCAGCGACAGGGCACGCGGCCAGCGGACGCGCAGACGCCCTCGCATCCGGGACGCTCACCCCACGTGTCGCGCGGTCTCGCCGCACGCACCTGTCTGTATCGATTGCAACAAGCTGTAAGCGACCATTGTGCCCGCAATCGACGGTCTTTTATAATCCCGCTCGACGATGCGTCGTTTTCTCTCATTTACCAGGAGGCTCACACGATGAAACGCGTTCTTCTCACCATGGCGGCGCTGGCTGTCGTCAGCGGCCCCGCGTTGGCCGACGAAGCCTTGGCCAAGGCGAAAAATTGCACGGCCTGCCATGCGGTGGACAAAAAGCTCGTCGGCCCGGCGTACAAGGATATCGCCAAGAAGTACGCCGGTGATGCCAAGGCGGCCGACATGCTGGCCACCAAGATTCAAAAGGGCAGCTCGGGCGTGTGGGGCGCCGTTCCGATGCCGGCCAACCCGCAGGTCAGCGACGCAGAGGCGAACAAGCTGGCGGCGTGGGTGCTGAGCCTGAAGTAAGGCCACGCCGGCTCAACACAAAAACCACGCCTGTCGGCGTGGTTTTTTTGCGCCTCGCAGGCCGAGTGCTGCGCAGCAACGGGCCGTGTGGGCGCTGAGCCAGGAGCGCCCCCTGACTCGGTGGGTGCGCTCGGCACAACGGAGCCCGCGCACGGGTGGGCTCCAGGGCCGGGTCGCGGCGCTCGTTAGTTGTTGCGGGCAAGCTGCTCGAGGATGTGTGGGTTTTCCAGCGTCGAGATATCCTGCGTGATGGCCTCGCCCTTGGCGATGGCGCGCAGCAGGCGGCGCATGATCTTGCCCGAGCGCGTCTTGGGCAGGTTTTCGCCAAAGCGGATTTCTTTCGGCTTGGCGATGGGGCCGATTTCCTTGGCCACCCAGTTGCGCAGCTCGTTGGCAATCGCCTTAGCCTCGTCGCCCTGCGGCAGCGGACGCTTGAGCACCACGAAGGCGACGATAGCCTCGCCGGTGAGCTCGTCCGGCCGCCCCACCACGGCGGCTTCGGCCACCAGATCGGTCTTGGCCACCAGGGCCGACTCGATCTCCATCGTGCCCATGCGGTGGCCGGAGACGTTGAGCACATCGTCGATGCGCCCGGTGATACGGAAGTAGCCCCGATCTTCGGAGCGCACCGCGCCGTCACCCGCCAGGTAGTAGCCCTTGAGCTCCTCGGGGAAGTAGCTCTTCTTGAAGCGCTGCGGATCGCCCCAAATGGTGCGGATCATCGACGGCCAGGGCTTCTTGATGACCAGGATCCCGCCCTGGCCATTGGGCATGTCGTTGCCCTGCTCGTCCACGATGGCGGCGAAGATGCCCGGCAGCGGCAGCGTGCAGGAGCCGGGCACCAGCGGCGTGGCGCCGGGCAGCGGGGTGATCATGTGCCCGCCGGTCTCGGTCTGCCAGAAGGTGTCGACGATCGGGCAGCGCTCACCGCCGACGTGCTTGTAGTACCACATCCAGGCTTCGGGGTTGATCGGCTCGCCCACCGAGCCCAGGATACGCAGCGTCGACAGATTCCAGTTTTTCGGATGGACCCGCTCGTCGGTGTCGGAGGCTTTGATCAGCGAGCGAATGGCCGTGGGCGCGGTGTAGAAGATGGTACAGCCGTGCTTTTCGATCATCTGCCAGAAGCGCCCGGCGTTCGGGTAGGTGGGCACGCCCTCGAAGACGATTTGCGTGGCGCCGGCCGCCAATGGCCCGTAGGCCACGTAGGTGTGGCCGGTGATCCAGCCGATGTCGGCGGTGCACCAAAAGACATCGCTGTCCTTCAGGTCGAAGGTCCACAGCATGGTCTGCTTGGCCCACAGCAGATAGCCGCCGGTGCTGTGCTGCACGCCCTTGGGCTTGCCGGTGGAGCCGGAGGTGTACAGAATGAACAGCGGATGCTCGGCACCGACCATTTCGGGCGCGCATTCGGTGGACTGCCCCGCCAGCAGCTCGTGCATCCAGACGTCACGCCCGGCCACCATGTTGCAGGCGCTGCCGGTGCGCTGGAACACCACCACGTTTCGCACCGACTCACAGCCGCCCAGGCCGATGGCCTCATCGACGATGGCCTTCAGCGGCAGCTCCTTGCCGCCGCGCATCTGGAAGTTGGCGGTGATGACGACCACCGCCCCGGCATCCTGGATGCGGTCCTTCAGGGCGCCAGCCGAAAAGCCGCCGAACACCACGCTGTGGGTGGCGCCGATGCGCGCGCACGCCTGCATGGCCACGATGCCCTCGATCGTCATCGGCATGTAGATGACGACGCGGTCGCCTTTTTTGACGCCGAGCGACTTCAGCGCATTGGCGAACTGGCTCACGCGCGCCAGCAGCTCTTTGTAGGTGACGCGGGTGACGGCACCGTCGTCGGCCTCGAAGATGATGGCGGTCTTGTTTTCGACCGGGGTGCCAAGGTGCCGGTCCAGACAGTTGTACGAGGCGTTGAGCTCGCCGTCGGCGAACCACTTGTAGAACGGTTTGTTCGACTCGTCCAGCACCTGGGTGAAGGGCTTGTGCCACACCAGCAGCTCACGCGCGCGGCGGGCCCAGAACCCTTCGAAATCTTGCTCGGCCTCGGCACACAGGGCGTGGTAGGCCTGCATGCCGGACACACGCGCCTGGGCCACCAGCGCCGGGTTGGGTTCGAAAACGCGGTTTTCCACCAGCATGGACGCGATGGCAGCGGACGGTTCAGCCATGTTCAGGTCTCCTCAGGACAAGATAAACGATAAACGGATCTAGGACAGCCAAACACTGTGCAGGCAACGTCTGACAAGGGTCTTACGGGAGACGACTCTACAATTCGCAGGCTGTCCGTCACCGATTGATCGCTGCCTGCCATGTCGACCATCCACAAACCCATTGCTCCGCTGCCCAAACTGATCTTTGCCAGCCGCTGGCTGCAGCTGCCACTGTACATCGGGCTGATCGTGGCGCAAGCGGTCTATGTCTACCACTTCTGGGTCGAGCTGGTGCATCTGATCGAAGCGGCGTTTGGCAACACCGCCGCGTTGGACAAGCTGGTGACAAGCATCGGCTACGTGCCGGACAAGCCGCTCGATGGCCTGAATGAGACCATCATCATGCTGGTGGTGTTGGCGCTGATCGATGTGGTGATGATCAGCAACCTGCTCATCATGGTCATCGTCGGCGGCTACGAGACCTTCGTCAGCCGTCTGCGGCTGGAAGGCCACCCGGACCAGCCCGAGTGGCTCAACCACGTCAACGCCGGTGTGCTCAAGGTCAAGCTGGCCACGGCCATCATCGGCATCAGCTCCATTCACTTGCTCAAAACCTTCATCAATGCGGCCAACTACACCGAGAAGGTGCTGTTGTGGCAAACCGTCATCCACGGCATCTTTTTGTTGAGTGCGCTGGCCATCGCGCTGACCGAGCGCCTGATTCACCACCCCGCAAACGATAAGGCAGACACGCACTGAGGGCCCGACGTCCCGCCACACGGAAAGCCGACCATGACCGCCATTCGCCAGGAAGATCTGATCCAGTCCATCGCCGATGCCTTCCAGTACATCAGCTACTACCATCCGGTGGACTACATCCAAGCGCTGGGCAAGGCCTACGAGCGCGAACAAAGCCCGGCGGCCAAGGATGCCATCGCGCAGATTCTGACCAACTCGCGCCTGAGCGCCGAGGGGCACCGCCCGATCTGCCAGGACACCGGCATCGCCGTGGTGTTTTTGAAAGTGGGCATGAACGTGACCTGGCCCGACGCCACGATGAGCGTGCAGGAGATGGTCAATGAGGGCGTGCGACGCGCTTACACCCACCCCGACAACCCGCTGCGGGCCTCGGTGCTGGCCGACCCGGCCGGCGCGCGCCGCAATACCCGCGACAACACCCCGGCCGTGGTGCACTACGAAATCGTGCCGGGTGACAGCATCGAGGTCATCTGCGCGGCCAAGGGCGGCGGCTCGGAAAACAAGTCCAAGCTGGCGATGCTCAATCCGTCGGACTCTATCGTCGATTGGGTGCTCAAAACCGTGCCGACGATGGGCGCCGGGTGGTGTCCGCCCGGCATTTTGGGCATTGGCATCGGGGGCACACCCGAAAAAGCCATGTTACTGGCCAAAGAGGCGCTGATGGCGCCCGTGGACATCCACACGCTGATCGACAAGAAAGCAGCCGGCGCTGCGCTCACGAGCGTGGAGGCGCTGCGGCTGGAACTGTACGAAAAGGTCAACGCGCTGGGCATCGGCGCGCAGGGCCTGGGCGGTTTGACGACGGTGGTGGACGTCAAGATTCTGGACTACCCGACGCACGCCGCCAGCCTGCCGGTGGCGATGATCCCGAACTGCGCGGCCACGCGCCACGTGCACTTTCACCTGGACGGCAGCGGGCCGGCCCGGCTGGAGCCACCGCGCTTGGAAGACTGGCCCGCCGTGACCTGGACGCCGGATACGAAAAATGCGCGGCGCGTCAACCTGGACACCTTGACCAAGGAGGAAGTGGCCACGTGGCGGGTGGGTGAGAAGCTGTTGCTCAACGGCAAGATGCTCACCGGGCGCGACGCCGCCCACAAGCGCATCGCCGACCTGTTGGCCAAGGGTGAGAAGCTGCCGGTGGACTTCACCAACCGCGTCATCTACTACGTCGGTCCGGTGGACCCGGTGCGCGACGAAGTGGTCGGCCCAGCCGGTCCGACGACGGCCACGCGGATGGACAAGTTCACCCGCATGATGTTGGAGCAGACCGGGCTGATCGCCATGATCGGTAAGTCCGAACGGGGCCCGGTGGCGATCGAGGCGATCCGCGACAACCGCAGCGCCTACCTGATGGCCGTGGGCGGCGCGGCGTATCTGGTCGCCAAAGCGATCAAGGCCGCGCGTGTGGTGGCTTTCGAAGATCTTGGCATGGAGGCCATCTACGAGTTCGAGGTGCGCGACATGCCGGTGACGGTGGCTGTGGATGCCACCGGCACCAGCGTGCACGAAAGCGGTCCGGCCGAGTGGCGCCAGCGCATTGCCAGCGGCGAGTTCAAGGGGATTGCGCTGACCGTGGCGTGATGACCGCCACTCGACCCCGCGCCGGGCGGGGTCGGGGGCGGCTCAGGAGGCAACGAGCCCGCTCTTCAGTGCAAGTGGCGGGGCTTGCGCGGCCCGCCGTGGCCACCGCTGCCACTGCGAGGTGGTTTACCCAGCTGTAGCGAGTTGACCATCGCGTCGAAGCGGCTGGCGAACAGCTGATCGATGGCCTGCACCACGCCGCCCAACTCGGAGGCGTCGAAATGCCGCTCCATCAGTTGCACCACGTCCTGCACCAGTAGGTCGCGCTGCACCTGCATGATGGCCGCTGGCGTCGGCCCGACGAAGCACATGAGAAAATCATCGCGCGCTTCCGCGTCGGGCGGCGCTTCCTCTTCATCGAATTCCAGGTCGTAGAACGAGACTTCGATGGCCGCGCCCGCCGCGGCGATGTCGTTGAGTCCCATGCACGCCTCTTCGATGGCCAGGCGGAAATCGTCGGCCCCTTCGATGGTCCAGCACAGGTGCAGGACATGCTCTTTGGGGTCGAAGCGGATGCCGGGCTCTTCTTCGTAAGCGCTGGCGGCCGCATCGATGAGCGAGCGGGCACCGACGTAGCTCCACAGCGGCCGCAGCGCCTCCTGAATGTGGTGGTAGTCCACGTCGTCGCGCAAAGGAATGTCGCCGTGCACGTGGATCTCGAACGGAGGGTTGTCGTGGCTCATGGTCGGGATCCGTCGCAAAAAGCCGCATTGTACGCGTTGGGGGTAGCGGACGGCAGCGCCCGCGCGCGCCGCCCTATTAGAATGGCCGGCTGCGTTGCGAGTGTGATGGAACCGGTAGACATACAGGACTTAAAATCCTGGGGCGCAAGCCGTGCGGGTTCGAGTCCCGCCACTCGCACCACCGCCGACCTCGCGCCACCACCGACGTCTGGCGGACGTGCAGACCACGCGCAGCAGACGATGCGGGGCGCCGCCAAGGTGCAGACACCACTGCCGCGTGGCAGCGCCGACCGATTCCGACCGACTCCTCCAACCGATGGCACCGCTGCGTGGTTCAACGGCGCTGCCAAGCCACCGCATAAAAGCCATCGGTACCGTGTACGTGCGGCCACAGGCGCAGCGCACCCTGCTCGGTGAGACTGTGTGCGTCAGTCACGCGCGCCTGTGTGAGCAGGGTGCACGCATCCAGCGGTTCGAAGCGGCCGCGGGTGGACTCGGTGAACGCCTGCGCCACGGCCTCGTTTTCTTCGGGCAACAAGCTGCAGGTGGCGTACACGAGCCGTCCGCCGGGGCGCACCAGGCGCGCCGCCGCTTGCAAGATGCGCTGCTGCAGGGCGGCCGCTTGCGCGATGGTGCTCGGATCGTGGCGCCACTTCAGTTCCGGGTGGCGCCGCAGGGTTCCCAAACCGCTGCACGGGGCGTCCACCAGCACCCGGTCGATTTTGCCGGCCAGGCGCTGCAGGCGGGGGTCGCTCTCATCGCTCAAGGCCATCGGGTGGACGTGGGTCAGGCCGGCGCGCTGCACGCGCTCTTGCAGCCGTTGCAGGCGCGCGGCCACCGTATCGAAGGCATACAGTCGTCCGGTGTTGCGCATTTCGGCGCCCAGCGCCAGGGTTTTGCCGCCCGCGCCGGCGCAAAAGTCCACCACCGTCTCGCCGCGGCGCGCGCCCACCAGGGCCGCGATGAGCTGTGAGCCCTCGTCTTGCACCTCCACATGTCCCCAGACCCACGCGGGCTGCGTCTGCAGCGGCGTGCGCGCTGGCAGCCGTATGCCCCAGGGCGCGTAGGGGGTGGCGACGGCCGGCAAACCAGCCGCGCACCATTCGGACAGCACGGCCTCGCGCTTGGCACGCAGGGCGTTGACGCGCAGGTCCAGCGGCGCCGGGGCACGCAGGGCATCGGCCAACGCAGGCAGCGCCTCCCCCACCACGGCGCGCAGACGTTGATACAGCCAATCGGGCAGCCCGAAGCGCACGCCGTCGGGCAGCGGTGCTGCGGCCAGCGCGGCAGCCGCGGCGCGCAGGGCCAGCGCGCGCTGAGCTTGCGGTGCATCGTCGCTGCCCCACACCGGCACGGCGTCGTCGGGCCAGGCCAAGGCCACGATGTCGCCACAGGCGTCGATGTCCTCACGCAGGCGCTGCACGTCCAGCGGCGTCGGTGCATCGCCGCGCACGCGCGCGCGCAGGTGGTGCCAGCGCGGCAAATCGCGCAGGGCGGCAAACAGCGCATCGCCGACGGCGGCGCGCCCGCGCACGCCCAGCCGCTGCGGCCCACGCAGGGCTTGCGCCAGCAAGGCGTCGGGCGGCTGGCGGAAGTGCAGGCTTTGCTGCAACAGCCGCGCGGCCAGCTCCAGCCCCTTGGCCCCTGCCGGTGCGGTGTCACGACCGTGCGGGCGGCCAGCGGGTCCAGCACGGGATGCTCGCGTCGAACGGTTCATGCCGTGGATTGTCCCCGATGGATCGTCGCGCCGCTAGCCGCGGCCCGGATGGGTTGCCGGATAATCGCGCCCCATGTCCGATATCGCCGCTGAGGTGCGCCGCCGGCGCACGTTTGCCATCATCTCGCACCCCGACGCGGGCAAGACCACGCTGACCGAAAAGCTGCTGTTGTTTTCCGGGGCCATCCACATCGCCGGCAGTGTGAAGGCGCGCAAGGCCGCGCGCTATGCCACCAGCGACTGGATGGAGATCGAGAAGCAGCGTGGCATCTCGGTGGCCAGTTCGGTGATGCAGATGGAGTACCGCGACTGCGTGATCAATCTGCTCGACACCCCCGGCCACCAGGATTTTTCCGAAGATACCTACCGTGTGCTCACCGCGGTGGACGCAGCGCTGATGGTGATCGATGCTGGCAACGGCGTGGAGCCGCAGACGCGGCGGCTGCTGCAGGTCTGCCGCGCGCGCAACACGCCGATCCTGACCTTCATCAACAAGATGGACCGCGAGGTCAAGGCGCCGCTGGACCTGCTCGATGAGATCGAACGCGAGCTGGGCATGACGGTGGTGCCGTTCACCTGGCCAGTGGGCATGGGCAAGCGCTTCCACGGCGTGTGGGACCGGCGCGCCGATCAAATGCGCGTCTTCACGGCGGGTGAGGACCGTCGCGGCGGCGACGAGGAGATCCTGGCCGGCCGGGACAATCCCGCCATCGCGCAGCGCTTCGGCGCCGAGTGGCAACAGGCGCAGGAGGAGCTGGAGCTGGTGGAAGGCGCCACCCCGCCGTTCGAGCACGCGGCGTTTCTGGCCGGCACGCAGACGCCGATGTTCTTCGGCTCGGCGATCAACAACTTCGGCGTCAAGGAGGTGCTGGACGCGTTGGTGGAGCTGGCGCCGCCGCCTGGGCCCAAACCGGCGCTGCAGCGCGAGGTGGCGCCGACCGAGCCCAAATTCAGTGGCGTGGTGTTCAAGATTCAGGCCAACATGGACCCGGCACACCGCGACCGCATCGCCTTCGTGCGGGTGGCCAGCGGGCGCTTCGAGCGCGGCATGAAGCTGCGCATCACACGCACGAGCAAGGAGTTCAAGCCCAACACCGTGGTGTCGTTCCTGTCGCAACGGCGCGAACTGCTGGAGGAGGCCTACGCAGGCGACATCATCGGCATTCCCAACCATGGCTTGCTGCAGTTGGGCGACACGCTCACCGAGGGCGAAACCCTGCAGTTCACGGGCTTGCCCTTTTTCGCCCCAGAGATCATCCGCAGCGTGGAGGTGGCCGACCCGCTGCGCACCAAGCAGCTCAAGGCGGGGCTGCAGCAACTGGGCGAGGAAGGCGCGATCCAGGTGTTTCGGCCGATGGCAGGGTCGGTTCTGCTGCTGGGCGCGGTGGGGCAGCTGCAGTTCGAGGTGGTGCAGCACCGGCTGGAGACGGAGTACGGCGTCAAGGCGCGTATCGGCGCCAGCCCCTACCACGTGGTGCGCTGGGTGACCTGCCCGCCGGAAAACGGCGGCGAGGCGGAACTCAAGCGCTTCATCGACGCCAACGTCCACCGCATGGCCTGGGATGCGGTGGAGGCGCCGGCCATCTTGCTCGATCACGCTGCCACGCTGCGGGCGGTGGAGAGCAACTGGCCCAAGATCCGCTTCCACGCGATGCGCGAGCACGCGGGGCTGGTTTTTCACGGCCACGCGTGAAGGCGCGCAGGAATGGCCTCTTGTTGGTGAGCGTTTTATGGCATCAATGTTTCGGCAGCTATACGACCGCGCGCTGGGCTGGGCACGGCACCGGCACGCGCCGCGCTACCTGGCCGCGATCAGCGTCGCCGAGTCGTCGTTTTTTCCGGTGCCGCCCGACGTCATGCTGGCGCCGATGGTGCTGGCGCAGCCGCAGGCAGCCTGGCGGCTGGCTTGGCTGACGACGTGGACCTCGGTGCTGGGCGGCCTGATCGGCTACGGCATCGGGGCGCTTGCCTTCACCGCCATCGAGCCATGGCTGCTGGCCAGTCGCTACGCGGCCGCGTACCAACAGGCGGTGGCCTGGTTCGGCCAGTGGGGCGTGTGGGCGGTGTTCGTGGCCGGCTTCTCGCCCATACCCTACAAGGTATTCACCATCGCGGCCGGCGCGCTGTCGATGGCGGTGCTACCGTTCACGCTGGCCTCGCTGGTCGGACGTGGGGCGCGCTTCTTCCTGGTGGCGGCCCTGTTGCGCTGGGGCGGCGCGCGGATGGAGGCACAACTGCGGCGGCATATCGACCGCGTCGGCTGGGCCATCGTGGCGCTGGTGGTGGTGGGCGCGGCAGCGTACGCCGTGCGCTGACCCGCTACCCGATTCGGTGACGCTGGCCCTGACGATCCGATCGTCTCGGCGCTTATACCGACCCGGCCCGCTCCACGACCAGAATGCGCGCTGGCCCCTGCGGATGGGCCACGTGCTCACAGCCCGTCTCGGCAAAGAAAATATCGCCCGGCGCGAGCAGCGTGCAGCGCTCCTGGCCGGCCTCGCGCCAACGCATCTCGACACGACCGTCGAGCACGGTGAACACCTCTGAACCGTCATTGACGTGCCAGTGGTAGGGTGCATCGGTCCAGTGCAGACGCACGGTGACGCCGTCGAGCTGGGCGATCTGGAGGGCCCCCCAAGCGCGCTCGGCGGTGAAATCACGGGGATGGGTGATGGTGGGCATGAAACGCTTTCGGGGTCACGGGGGATCGGCACACGACCTCAGTAGGGTCGGCCGTCCTTGTGGGTAAAAACCCAGCGCCCGTCGATGTGCACGGCTCGTAGGTCATCGTCGGGGTAGTACACCGTATCCTGCGGGGTTCGATCGCCGACCTCCAGATAGATCACCGTCTCGGCCGTCGGGTTGAAGAGCTGGTGCGCATCGCCACGCCCCGCGGCAAAACCGGCGCACATGCCGGGAGCCAGCGGCGTGTCGCCAGCGTCGGTGCGCAGCACGGGGTAGCCTTGCAAAATGTAGATGAACTCGTCCTGATGGCTGTGCGCGTGACGCAGCGACGACAGCGCACCAGGCGCCAGTTCGGTAAGGTTGACACCAAACCGCCTGAGCCCGAACACATCGCCCAGCGCGCGCTTGACCCGGCCGGCCATGCGGGCCGCAAACGGTGGCGGATAGAGCGATGGCTGGGTGCGGGGTGGAACATGTGCGGCAACAACGGCCGCACTGGTCGGACCTGGGAGATGAGGTGTCATAACGATAGATTCCTGCCGGCTGGCGCTGCCGGATGGGGTTCTTTGCTTTCGCCGTGGTCGATTTTCAATCATGAAGCATTCCGCCGCGACCGCGGCGTCCCCCTCTGCAACGGTGTCTGCCCGCATGGGCGCCATGATCGTGGCCGCAGCTGCGGCGCGCGGTGCGGCAGCCGACGGGCTCATGGCTGCGGCCGGCTTCGACCCCGCCTGGCTGCACGACCCCGACGCGCGCATACCGCTGACGGTCGAGACGCGCCTATGGGACGAGGCGGCGCAGCGCAGCGCAGACCCGGCTTTCGGTCTGCATGTGGCCGCCGCGATCCGTCCCGGGATGTTCCAGGTGTTGGACTATGCGGTGCGCACGGCGCCGATCTGGGCACAGCCCTGCAGCGGCTGGCGCGTTACAACCGGCTGCTGCACGATGTGGCCACGTTCGACATCCAGCCCGAGGGCACGGTGACGCGCATCGAACACCGGTTTGCCGACCCGAGCGTCCGCCCCAGCCGACATGCAGTGGAATTCGTCAGCCCTGCAAAACGCCCTGAAGCCGCATGGACACTGAGTTGGTGAGGTGATGTTGCGGGGTTGGAACTCCCGAAGATGAATCGGCTCGATGCGAATTTCTGGGAGTTTGGAGAGGGATTTCGATGAGCACGCCGGACTTTTTCCGCGCCCGACTGGACCAGATGATCGACCTGCGCCACCCGCTGGCGGTGCTGGCCACACGCATGCCGTGGCAGCAGATCGAAGCGAGCGTGGCGCCGCTGCTGGCGCGCAAGGACCGGCGCGGGCGCAGCATCGAAGGTGCAGACCTGTTCGGCCCCACGGTGCAGGTGGTCGGCGCAGGCGTGAGCGCGGCAGGCCGCCCGCGCCTGGCGATCCGCTTGATGGTGTCGCTGCTGTACCTGAAGCATGCCTATGGCCTGAGCGACGAGGCCGTGGTCGAGCGCTGGGCCGAGAACGTGGTGTGGCAGTTCTTCAGCGGGCAGGAGTACTACGAGCCACGCCTGCCGTGCGATGCCACGCAGATCGGGCGCTTCAGGCGGGTGCTGGGCGAGGCCGGCGTGGAGGAGTTGCTGGCCAAGACGATCGAGGCGGCCGTGCAGATGCAGGCGGTGCGCAAGAGCGAACTGCAGCGTGTGATCGTGGACACCACGGTGCAGGAGAAGGCGGTGGCCTATCCCGCCGACAGCCGGCTGCTGGAAGTGGCGCGGGCCAAGGTGGTGCAACTGGCGCAGCGTGCCGGGCTGCGGCTGAAGCAGACCTTCGAGCGCGAGGGCCGCAGCCTGCGCCGGCGTGCCGGCGGCTATGCGCACGCCAAGCAGTTCAAGCGGCTGCGCCGGGTGCTCAAGCGCCAGCGCACCGTGCTCGGGCGCGTGCTGCGCGACGTGCAGCGCCGCCTGCTGGCAGCGCCGCAAGACGTGCGTGATCGCCTGCAGCCATGGCTGGAGCGCGCCGAGCGCATCCGCTCGCAGCGCCCCAAGGACAAGCACAAGCTGTACGCGCTGCATGCGCCGCAGGTCGAGTGCATCGGCAAGGGCAAGGCCCGCCAGCCCTACGAGTTCGGCGTGAAGGTCAGCGTGGCCGTCACAGCCAAACAGGGCTTGATGGTCGGTGCGCGCAGCCTGCCGGGCAACCCCTACGACGGCCACACGCTGGCCGAGCAACTGGAGCAGACCACCGTCTTGCTGCAGGACCTGGGCGTCAAGCCGCACACGGCCATCGTCGACCTGGGCTACCGGGGGGCGGATGCCGACATTGGCGGGGTGACATTGATCCATCGCGGCAAGAGCCGCTCGCTCACGCGCAGCCAGCGGCGCTGGCTGAAGCGGCGTCAGGCGGTCGAGCCGGCCATCAGGCATGCAAAGCACGATCACGGCATGAAGCGCTGCTGGCTCAAGGGCGCTGAGGGTGACGCGCTGCATGCGGTGTTGTGCGCAGCCGGCTTCAACATCCGCTGGCTGCTGCGTGCCATCGCCCGGCGGGGCATTGCTCCAGCCTTTTTGCGCTCGCTTTGGCTGCTGTCAGCGCTCGCAGCGTCGGCGAGTCGACTCGCTACTCTTGCACGTCCGGCGCTTCTCGTCGGCGCCGCGAGATGAATTTTACAGGGCCGACTAGCTACGCATGTCCAAGCTCAAGCACCTGCCGGCCAGTCCGTTCGCGCCAGCCATGCCGACATGACGCGAAGCGTTTCCACACAAAACGGCATAGAGCCCCTAACGTTTGAGCTCACCTGCGGGCGACAGACGGCGAAGCCGGCTGGCGAACGTCAGGTGGAGCGAAGGGTTAGGCCACGCTGACGGGCAAGACTTCAAGATGAACCCCTGAGTCCTCAGATGACGCGACCTTGGTCTTCATGACGGTGAGCATGATGACGCAGGAATCACCGCCATGCGTGTCTGAGAAGATTGTGTGATTCAGCGCGTCCATGAAGCGCTTGAGAAGATTGTCGAGATCCGGGCCGTACGGGAAGTCGGTAGGGAACTTGTCGGGTGGTAGGAGAAACGTGACCTTCAGCGTGCACGCCTCTTTGACACGGGGAAGTGAAGCGGTCTGCTCTCTGACTTGGACAGACCATTCATCGGCCGCCCCGATCTTGCCGCGGCTCTTGTTGCGGCTGTAGGGCACGCCGCGTATGAAGCAGTTGATGTACGACACGATAGCTAAAGGTGCGTGGCCTAACGTTGAAGCTCAGCGGTCGGCGTAGCCGTCCGCTGCAGCGACCAGTTAGATTTCATGACCACTTCGCCTGGGCGGCCTCAAGCTGAGCGAACGCAAGAAGCTCTTTTTTGCCAAGATCACCGCTAGACAAGTTGAACTTCTCTGGCTCCGGCGCTGGACCTACCGGGTGGTCTTGCCATTCGGCAAGGCTCTTGTTGTATTGCGCTTGTTTCAAACAATACTCAACCGCCTTCGAGTGGGTTGCATCTAGGAAGTTGTTTGACTCGGCGTCAACTGTCCGCCAGTACGCGGCCATGAACCAGTGCTGATACGCAAATTCGTATTGCGCGGTCGCGTGGTATTGGTTCGCGTAGCGTTCGAGCCCGTGGTACTCGGTGTTGTTCTTCGCCGGAATCCGGGAGTCCACGACATCGGGCCTATGGTCGCCCCAAGGGTAATCATCCCGCATGCATAGGAATGTCGAAGTTAGGCCGCTCGTCCCGCCAAAGTGCTGCTGGAGGAACTGCCTAGCGAGCACGCGGTATTCCGCTTTCCATTCGTATGACATCGACTGACCTCGTCTTTGAAATCTAACGTTTGAATTCAGCGGCGGCTGAAAGCCGTCCGCTGGAATGATTGGTTAGCAGCGTGTTTGATTTTATGGAATGTTCCTAAAACCCAATTGCTGGGTGGCTTGTGCGCTTTGGCGGTGCGGGGTTTTGGTGAAGAAGTCATTGCCTGCGGTAATGCCTTCTTGATTGGGCAATACAGCCAAAAACTTGCCCGCCAGTTCCGCATTGTCTTTATCGCCGCGTGTTTGCCACATTTCAAGAAACTGGGCTTTGCTGTAGGTGCGATTTCCAAGGCTGGGGTCTGCCAACCAAACAGTGTTTTCGTCAATGCCGCGCAGCACTGAAAAATGATCGTCCTTGCGGTGCTTCAAATACACCACCACTGGCGCTTTGAGCCGCATCAGTTGCTCGTAACTGGCGGCAAAGCCTTGCGCCTTAAAGCCAAACTGCGGCAGGGCTTTTTTCATGTCTTCAAACGAGGCGCGCAAATCACCTTTGTCCATGGCTTTGAGCAAGGCTTCTTCGGTGACCGATTGGCCGTAAAACTCATTGAGCAAAGTCGCCAATGATGCAGCGCTGCATGAGTAATCGAGGTCTTGCTTGACGATGCGAGAGTCGCGTTGGGTTTTCCAGCTTTGGATGGGAATGCGGATGTGAGCGGTTGGGCTGTTCAAGAAAAGCATACTTTTAGCGATATATTTCGTTTCTGAATGAGAGGCCAACTCAGAAGAAAAAGCAATATTGAAGTGACAAATACCAACCAAGACAAATACTCTAGAAGCCATGTTGGCACACGAGGCAATAACCATTTCACTTCTTGTATTTCTCATAGTAATGCATGAGTCCGATACAGCACAGACCAAGAACTGTACCCAAGCATATCGCAACTATAATGCCAATAAATACCCCTCTGTCGGATGGAAATAACAGGACGTAAGTCGCGAAGAGCGCGAAAAAGCCGGCACTCGCCGTAAAAAATGTCTTGATCTTGCTCCATTTTTTTGAATGAGCATACTCAGCCATCATCCCGCCAAGCATGCCCGCAATTTCAACAATTAAACTCATATAGCCTCCACTAGCAGCAAGATGGAATTTGCACTCCACCTTGCCGTGTATATTCAATTACCAGCCGCGATAGCTACGATATTGAGAAAATCCGAAATTCGACGCCAGAATATTTGGGCGCCAAGCAACGTTCCCTGCAATCCCGCCGCCAGATGCGCGGATTAAAGCTCCACCAACGCCACCGGTTAGGGCTCCTGTTCCTATTGAATAAAGTGAGCCTTGCCAAGTAATTGGTCGGTTGTTATACCAATTGCTTGCAGCATAAAACCCAAAACCTGCAGCACCACCAATAGCAAAATTCAAGAATGCCCCCTCAGTCTCTTTCATCTCCTGCTGAGACAGCACAGCGAGCCGCATCGGCTTGGCATCTTGCTCAAACAGCATCTGTGTATCCGCAGCGGTGAACTGCGGCAGTGGCGTAGCCACTGTTCCCTCATTGGCAAACGCTGGCACGGACAGACTGGCCGCCAGCACACCTGCAAACAAAGTCGATTTCAATTTCATATCAAACTCCTTGATGAGATAGTACAAAAATCAGGGCAATTTTACAATTGATCGCATTTTTACGCTTGGGCTTATCCTCAAAACGTATGCAACCAATTGAGCCTCAGGTCTGCCCCGTTGGAACCTGAAACATTCGATTTGAAGGTGAGGTTGAGGGTGCTCTCCTTCGAAATGCCGTAACCCACGCCCAGCAACAAATCACTGCTGGTGCGCCTGAAGCCTTGTGCTTTGCCGTCCCATGTGTCCGCTTGGCGGTTGCTCCACTGCATGCCGGTGGTGAGCGTGACGCGGTCGTTCACCGCAAAGGCGATGCTGGGGTTGAGTAACAACAGGTTGCCAGGCTTGTAGTTGGCTTCGCCGTCTTTACGGCTTTGGTTGAAGCGGTAGGCGGTGGTGAGCGAGAACACCACGGGGTCGATGGCTTTGTAGGTGGTCAGCCCACCAGTGCAGACTTGAAAGAGCTGCTGCTTTTCTCGTGCTTCTCGCGCAGTGCGATTTCGGTAAAACCCAGCAAGGCTGGCGTGTCGTCGTCTTTCTTGAACTGGTAGTTGATGCCCGCCCAGGCATCGGCAAAGCGGTTTTCGCTGTGGCTACTGGTGCCCGACACATCGCTGGCGCGGCTGCTGCTGTGCAGGTAAGAGGTGCGGGCGAAGATTTCGGCTTTGCCCGTTAAGCCGTAGCGCAAGCCCAAAGTGCCCACCACTGAATCGCTGTTGCCACGGCTTTCACCAATCAGCGTGGGCAGGGTGACAAACGAGGTTGCCCCCGTTTGCACGGTGATGGGCTCAGCCGTGGAGACGCCTTGGCGGTCGCTGTTGGCGTAGGCCAGTGACACATCGAGCTTGACCTTGCCTTTGTCGGTGATCAGGTCTTCAACGGTGAGGGGTAAATCAGCATGGGCCGATGCTGCGCCCAAGGCCAGCAAGGCTGCTGCAAAACGTGCTTTGTTCATCACACTCCTTCATCAAACGGTGCTGGCGTGGCCAGCGGGATAAGCTGCTAACGTGTTATAGGGAGCAAAACTGCTGCATAACACCGACGGCTGTCTCCCTAACACCGGCGGCTCGATCGGGCGTAAAGCCGCGCCCAGCCTGCGTTTCCAGGCATTGACTGGATGTTTGTACAGTACTAAGGAAGGTCTGCAAAACCTTCCTGCCAGACTGCCGGGATGGGACAATAGCGACATGAAGCAGATGAGTCTGGAGGCGCCGATGTATACGGGCTTTGAGCTGCGCACCAAGCGCACCCGCAAGCGTGCGTTTTTGGAGCAGATGGACCGTGTGGTGCCGTGGGCAGAGTTGGTCGCACTCATCGAGCCGTATGCGCCGAAGGCGGGTCCCAAGGGTGGGCGGCCACCCTTTGCGGTAGAGAAGCTGCTGAGGATTCATTTTTTGCAGCAGTGGTTTGGTCTGTCGGACCCGGCGGTGGAGGAAGCCCTGTATGACACGCCGCTGCTGGCCCGGTTTGTTGGGTTGGACCTGGGGGTGGATGTGGTGCCGGATGAGAGCACCATCCTGCGCTTTCGACACCTGCTGGAGCAACACGGCCTGAGCGCGCGCATCCTCGAGACGGTCAATCGCATCCTGACCGAGCGTGGCCTCATGCTCAAAAGTGGCACCATCGTGGACGCCACGCTCATAGCCGCGCCCAGCTCGACCAAGAACGCGAGCGGCCAGCGCGATCCTGAGATGCACCAGACGAAGAAGGGCAATCAGTGGTACTTCGGGATGAAGGCGCATGTGGGGGTGGACGCCGCCTCAGGCCTGGTGCACACGGTGGTGGCTACGGCTGCCAATGTGGCTGATGTGACGCAAGCGCATCGGCTGTTGCACGGGCAAGAGACGGACGTCTTTGCCGATGCGGGCTATCAGGGAGTGGACAAGCGAGCGGAAAACCAGGGCAAGCAAGTCGCTTGGCACGTGGCCATGCGGGGCCGGGCAAGCGCCGGGCATTGGACAAGAGCACTTTTCTTGGCCAGGTGATGGATGCCTTGGAACGCACCAAGGCGCGCATTCGTGCCAAGGGTGAGCATCCGTTTCGGGTACTCAAATGCCAGTTTGGCTACCGCAAGACGCCCTATCGAGGCTTGGCCAAGAACGGCGCGCAGCTCAACGTCCTGTTTGCGCTGGTCAATCTGTGGCTGGCGCGCAAAGCCTTGCTGGCTGCGACGGGATAAGTGCGCCCGCAGTGGGCTCACTGGGGCCGGATGAGGCTGCAGAGGGCCCATCAAGGGGCTTGCTGGAGCCAAAAGACGGCTCAGCATCTGCTTCGATCCCGTCATGTGAAACGATATTGACCCTCAACTCGTCGCCACGAACGAGTGGGCGGGGTAGTGCAGAGGTTCCCTAAATTTCATGCAAATTGGCGCAACGTTCGTACCACGCACTTTACCTGTGCGCGCGGGCGTTGGCAACCCCCCCCGAAAGGGTGTCAAGGCAAAGTAGAAATGTCCGCCCTCTGAGCAAGTTAGAAATGTCCGGTTTGACGCCGAAGGTATGTCCTCATGGGCTGGCCCATGGGCCAGCCCATGAGGGCGGAGCGCTGAAGATACGACGCCAGGGGTGCTCAGGGCCGGGACACCATGGCTGTTTGACTTGGCGCGCTTTGAGGATGTCATCCACCCGCGCATTGAGCGTCTTGTCATCGACGGCGCTGGGGGTGGCTGGAGCAGGATCG
>NZ_VJON01000014.1 GCF_007556685.1 Tepidimonas charontis
TTTACGCCCAGCAGGCCAGGGAGAGCGCCAAGGTGGTGCCCTTGCAGCCGAAGCGACGCGGACCGAAGCCCAAGGTGTCGGATGCCGATCTGCTCGCGGCGATCCGCGCCGATCTGCAAGCCTCGCCCTTTACCGGCGAGGGTCACCGCAAGGTCTGGGCGCGGCTGCGCATCCTCTCCGACATCCGCGTCTCCAAAGATCGCGTCTGCCGTCTGATGCGGGAAAACGCCTTGCTGTCGCCCCATCGGGTGCGGCAGGGCACCCCTGTGCTGCATGATGGCTCGATTCAGACTAAAGCACCGAACCAAATGTGGGGCACCGACGGTATCCGCATCCAGACCGTTGAAGACGGCTGGGTGTGGGTGTTCTCGGCGGTCGATCATTTCGACGCCTGCTGCGTCGGCATCCATGCCGTCAAGATCGGCAATCGTTTCGCTGCCTTGCAGCCGATTGCCCAAGGGCTCCAGGCCGAGTTCGGCACCACCGGTGCCAACGCCGGCAAGGGGCTTGTGCTGCGCATGGACCACGGTACGCAATACACTGCCGACGACTTCCTGAAGAGAATCGCGTTCTGGGTATCGACAGGAGTTTCGCCTTCGTTGCCGAGCCCCAGACCAACGGCGTGGCCGAGCGCTTCAACCGGACGCTGAAAGGAAGGCCATCCATGGCCGCACCTTCCACAACCTCGAAGAAGTGCGGCAGGCCGTGACCGAGTTCAGGGATCGTTACAATCGTCATTGGCGTCTCGAAAAACTGGGCTTCATGTCACCCCTCGAAGCCCGGCAGTCTTATGCCACCCGGAAGGCCGCATGAGCTGCAAATCTGTGTCCAATCAATTGGGGGCGGTACACAAGCTGGATCGGCCAGCCCACGCCCCACGCCCAGCAGACGATGCCCCTGTCGGCCCACCCCCTTGAAAACCGCGCCGAACGCCCGTATCATTAGCACTCGTCGGCGGTGAGTGCTAACAACACCCCGCTGCGTCTTTTCTCTCACTCATCGTCCTTTGACAGGAGATCGCATGAAACTTCGTCCTCTCGCCGATCGCGTGATCATCAAGCGTCTGGAAAACGAAACCAAGACCGCCTCGGGCATCGTGATCCCGGACAACGCCGCTGAGAAGCCCGATCAAGGCGAAGTGCTGGCCGTCGGTCCCGGCAAGACCAACGACAAGGGCGAAACCAAGCCGCTGAGCGTCAAGGTCGGTGACCGTGTGCTGTTCGGCAAGTACAGCGGCCAGACCGTCAAGGTGGACGGCGAAGAGTTGCTGGTGATGAAGGAAGACGATCTGTTCGCCGTCATCGAGAAGTGAGCGGCGGCGCTGGATCGACTCGACCCGCAACGCACCAATCCCGTTAGTCATCAGCCACAGTAAAGGAATTTGAACCATGGCAGCTAAAGACGTCGTTTTCGGCGCGGACGCCCGCGCCCGTATGGTCGAAGGCGTGAACATCCTGGCCAACGCGGTCAAGGTGACCCTGGGTCCGAAGGGCCGCAACGTGGTGCTGGAGCGCAGCTTCGGCGCCCCCACCGTGACCAAGGACGGTGTGTCCGTGGCCAAGGAAATCGAGCTGAAAGACAAGCTCATGAACATGGGCGCCCAAATGGTCAAGGAAGTGGCGTCCAAGACCAGCGACAACGCCGGTGACGGTACCACCACCGCCACCGTGCTGGCCCAGGCCATCGTGCGCGAAGGCATGAAGTACGTGGCCGCCGGCATGAACCCGATGGATCTGAAGCGCGGCATCGACAAGGCGGTCGAGGCCCTGGTGGCGGAGCTCAAGAAGATCAGCAAGCCCACCACCACCAGCAAGGAAATCGCCCAAGTGGGTGCCATCTCGGCCAACAGCGACGAGTCGATCGGCCAGATCATCGCCGATGCGATGGACAAAGTGGGCAAGGAAGGCGTGATCACCGTCGAAGACGGCAAGAGCCTGCAAAACGAGCTGGATGTGGTCGAAGGCATGCAATTCGACCGCGGCTACCTGTCGCCCTACTTCATCAACAACCCCGACAAGCAGGTCTGCGTGCTGGAGAACCCCTACGTTCTGCTGCACGACAAGAAGATCAGCAACATTCGCGACCTGCTGCCGGCGCTGGAGCAAGTGGCCAAGGCCGGTCGGCCGCTGCTGATCATCGCCGAGGACGTGGAAGGCGAAGCGCTGGCCACGCTGGTGGTCAACACCATCCGCGGCATCCTGAAGGTGTGCGCGGTCAAGGCGCCGGGCTTTGGCGACCGCCGCAAGGCCATGCTGGAAGACATCGCGATCCTGACCGGTGGCAAGGTCATCGCCGAGGAAGTGGGCCTGACGCTGGAGAAGGTGACGCTGGCCGACCTGGGTCAAGCCAAGCGCGTCGAAGTGGCCAAGGAAAATACCACCATCATCGACGGCGCTGGCAAGGCCGAGGACATCGAAGCGCGCGTCAAGCAAATCCGCGTGCAAATCGAAGAGGCCACCAGCGACTACGACCGTGAGAAGCTGCAAGAGCGCGTGGCCAAGCTGGCCGGCGGCGTGGCGGTGATCAAGGTCGGCGCGGCCACCGAAGTCGAAATGAAAGAGAAGAAGGCGCGGGTCGAAGACGCGCTGCACGCTACCCGTGCCGCGGTCGAAGAAGGCATCGTGCCCGGCGGTGGCGTGGCGCTGCTGCGTGCGCGTCAAGCGGTGGGCACGCTCAAGGGCGCCAACCCCGACCAAGACGCCGGCATCCAGCTGGTGATGAAGGCGGTCGAAGCGCCGCTGCGCGAGATCGTGGCCAACGCCGGTGGCGAGCCCTCGGTCGTGATCAACAAGGTGCTCGAAGGCAAGGGCAACTTTGGCTTCAACGCCGCCAACGACACCTATGGCGACATGATCGAAATGGGTATCCTGGACCCGACCAAGGTGACCCGCACCGCGCTGCAAAATGCCGCTTCGGTGGCCGGCCTGATGCTGACCACCGAGTGCATGGTGGCCGAAGCGCCGAAGCCGGAAACCCCGGCGCCGGCCGGCGGCGGCATGGGCGGCATGGGCATGGATATGTGATGCAGCGCTGACGGCATCATCCGACGCCCTCACTGAAAAACCTGCCGAGGCGACTCGGCAGGTTTTTTTACGCCCTGCGCACGACAAAGCGCATTCAGCCTGCCGCGTTCAATGCGCGGCGTCGTCTGACGATGCACCCGCCCCGGACGGCGCCGCGCCGGTGCAGGTTCCGCCCCAGCGCGGCTCATGGCCGCTCATACCAGCGCGGTGCGCGGGCGGCTCAGCGCGATGAAGCGGGCCAGATGATGATCCTCATCACCGAATTCGTGGTCGATCATCACCAGCCGCTTGGCGTAGTGCGACAGTGGCAGCTCCCACGTCATGCCAATGCCGCCGTGCAGTTGGATCGCTTCTTCGGCCAGCTGGATGGCATAGCGGCCCACCGTCGCCTTGGCCGCGCTGACCAGGCGGTCGCGCTCCCCGGGGTCGTCGCCATCCAAGGCGGCGGCGGCGTTGATGACGGCCGAGCGGGTTTGCTCCACCGCCATCCACAGATCGACGAGACGATGCTGCAGGGCCTGAAAGCGGCCGATTGGACCGCCAAATTGGTGGCGCGTCTGCAGGTAGTCACGGGTGTGGGTGAAAGCTACGGTCATCGCCCCCAGCGCTTCGGCGCACAAGGCCAATGTGCCGCAGGCCAGACCGTGCGCCAGCACCGCCGCCGCCCGCGCGGGCCCCACCACCAGCGCTTCCGGCGGCACGCGCGCTGCCGCCAACGTCAGCTCGGCCGCCGCGCCGCCATCGATGCACGGGTAGGAGCGCACCGTCACCCCGGGGCTGTCGTGCGGCACCCAAAACAGCGCGATGCCGTCCGGGTCGCGCACAGCACCGGACAAGCGCGCCGACACCAGCCATCCCTCGGCCTGCCCGCCATGGCGCACCACCGCCTTGTGCCCATCGAGCACCCAGCCAGCGGCGTCGCGCTGGGCGATGGTGGCCACATGGCTGGCTTCGTAGTGGGCGTCCGGCTCTTGGTGGGCCAGCGCGACGACCACGCCAGCGGCGATGCGCTGCAGCCACGGCGCCCAGTCGTCGGGGGCATCGGCGCGCTGCAGTATCTGCCCCACCACCAGCGCGCCCAGCAAAGGCTCGATCAGCAGCGCCCGGCCCGCGCACTCGAAGACGGTGGCGATATCGAAGCCGCCGCCCAGGCCGCCCGCCGATGCGGGCAGCAGGGCGGCCACCGCGCCCAGCTCCACCAGTTCGCCCCATATCTGGGCGTCGTACCCCAAGGGGCTGGCCGCGGCCATATGGCGCCGCTGGATCGGGTAGCGCTGGGCCAGGTAGCGGTCCAAGGATTCGGCCAGCATCCGCTGCTCGGCCGTCAACTCGAAGTCCATCGTCATCTCCTGTTTCGCCGCTGAGAACGCCGCGCGCGCCGGGTGCCGAGACCCTGCAATCCGCCGCTCCGATGCCGGCGGTCAGACCCGCACCCCGCCCTCACAAGCCCAAAATCTCTTTGGCGATGATGTTTTTTTGAATCTCGTTGGAGCCGCCGAAAATCGACAGCTTGCGATGGTTGAAATACTGCGCCGCCGCGCTGGCCGCACCGGGTGGGCCAACGGCCTGATCGGCTCCTTCCAGCATCAACGCCTGTGTGATCCACGGCAACGCATACGGGCCCACGGCGCGTCGTGTCAGGCTCAGGATCTCCTGCCGAATCTGCGTGCCCAGCACCTTCAGCAGCGAGCTGTGCGGCCCGGGCGCCCCGCCCCCCGCCACGGTCGCCAGCACCCGCAGATTGGTGGTCTTGAGGTTTTCGAGGTCGATTTCGACCCGCGCCACGCGGGCGGCAAACAGCGGATCCTCGATCAGCGGTCGGCCCCCTTTGTGCACGATGCGGGCAATCGTCTTCAGGCGCTCCAGTGCCGCAACCGCAAAGCCCACCCCGGCGATATTGGTGCGCTCGTAGGTGAGCAGATATTTGGCGATCGTCCAGCCCTGGTTTTCTGCGCCGACGAGGCGATCGATCGGCACCCGCACATCGGTCAGGAAGACCTCGTTGACCTCGTGCTCGCCATCGAGCGTGATGATCGGGCGCACCTGCACGCCCGGGCTGTCCAAGTCGATGAGAAGAAAGCTGATGCCTTCCTGCGGCTTGCCCTGGGGGTTGGTACGCACCAGGCAAAACATGCGGTTGGCATAGTGGCCCAAGGTGGTCCAGGTTTTTTGGCCGTTGACGATGTAGTGGTCGCCGTCGCGCACCGCCCGCGTCTTCAACGACGCCAGATCCGAGCCGGCGCCCGGCTCGGAATACCCTTGGCACCACCAGTCGCTGCCGTCGAGTATGCGGGGCAACCAGTGGCGCTTTTGCGCCTCGGTACCGTATTTGATCAGCACCGGCCCCAACATGTTGACGCCAAATGGCACGATGCGCGGCGCACCGGCCAACGCGCATTCGTTTTCGAACAAAAAACGCTGCACCGGCCCCCAGCCCGGACCGCCCCACTCGCGCGGCCAGTGGATGGCCAGCCAGCCGCGCTCGGCCAAGATCGCATGCCAGCCAGCCATGTCCTCGCGCGTCAGACGCAGGCCCTCGCGCACCTTGCGCGCCAGCGCTGGCGGCAGGCGCTCCTGCAAAAAGGCGCGCACCTCGTCGCGAAAAGCTTGCTCTTGTGGCGTCAGTCGCACATCCATCCGGAATCCCCCGTTGTGGCTGCAATTGTGCGCACGGCAGGCCGATGACGCCACCCTGGCCTGTCGACTCGGTGACCTACTGGCGGCCTGCGCGACGGCCCATGCAGCGCACGGCCAGCCCCTCCCTTTCGGGGTATAATCCGCTTGGTTTCGTTCCCCGATAGCTCAGTCGGTAGAGCGCCGGACTGTTAATCCGTAGGTCCCTGGTTCGAGCCCAGGTCGGGGAGCCATACTAGCTTCGACAGCAAGGCTTGCGTGCGTGGCGCGCAAGCCTTGCATTTTTTTGCACCCCCATCATTTAGCCGCCACGATCCGTTGGCGTGGCAGAGGGGGCGATGCCTATGCCCCCACTTGCGTGCGCAGCCGTTCGCCGCTAGCATGACGACATGAACGCAGGCATGTCACTGACCCCATCGCTGATCTCGCAGGCGGCCACCTCGGTGGCCGAGACGCCGACGGCGGCGCAGATCTTGGCCTTGCGCAAAGCCCTGCAAGTCGAACAGCAGGGGGCGCTAGCGCTGCTGCAGGCACTGCCTCAGCCCGCGCCCAATGGCGAGCTGCCGCTGGCCACCCAGGGCCCGCTGGGCACGCGGCTCAACGTCATGGCCTGAAGGCTGCCCACGCAAGAGAACGCCCTGAGGGTGTGACGCTGTTCACCGTCGCGCGTCACGCCAGATATTGAAACAGCGACTGCCGCTGCA
This sequence comes from Tepidimonas charontis, assembly GCF_007556685.1. Taxonomy (GTDB): domain Bacteria; phylum Pseudomonadota; class Gammaproteobacteria; order Burkholderiales; family Burkholderiaceae_C; genus Tepidimonas; species Tepidimonas charontis. The sequence goes on from NZ_VJON01000014.1 coordinate 6,362, forward strand.
CCTGCGCATACGACGACAGCCCCGCCTGGTAGCCCAGTTGCAGGGTCTGAAAGCGCGAAATCGCCTCCAACATATCGAGATCGGTCAATCGCGACTCCTGTTCGACATGATAGTTTTCACGCGCCTGGAAGGCGACATCCATCTGGTCGGCGCGGTTGAGCCAGTCGCCCAGCATGGCCCGGGCGCTCAAGATGCGGTCCAAACGTTGCCCCAGGTTGCCATGCACGGCCGCCAGTTCCTGCGTCAAGTCGTGGCCGCTTTCGTTGTTGAGCGCGCCGATCGCGCGGTCAAACATCTCCCAAATATCGAGGTCGGACACAGCATCCACGCGAACCGTATCGCCGTTGGCCGGCGTGCCACGCAGTTTCACCCGCAGGCCCGCGAAGTCGAGCTGGGTTTCATCGCCCACGGTCGTCGCTGTGACTGCGGGCAATGGGCTGATCGAGTTGCCATTGCCATCCACCCCAGCTGTCACGCTCCATGAGCCGGCGTTGAAGGTGAGCACATAGTTGCCTGGTACCTGCGCATCGTCGAGCGGAAAGGGGGTGGGTGAGGTGTAGGCAACGTTGGGATCGAGAATGACCGCCTGGATCGGCACAACCGTCCCGGTGTTCCCAGCGCCGGCGCTGGCAATGGCAGCGCTGCCCTCGGGCAAGCGGCCGGCGAAGATGCGGTAACCATCGACGAGACTGGGCAAACTCGTCTCGGTGGCCGCTTCTTGGCCACGTAGCTGGTTTTTTTGCACCGTGCGACCGTCGGGGCCATAGGTGGTCGATGCCGGACTCGTCAAGGTTTCGACAAATGGCTGTGCGCTAGCGCCATTCAACCCCAGCCCCGCAAACAGCGGACGTCCAGCGGTATCGGTGGTGTTGGCCAGGGCCAACAAACGCTCTCGAATGCCGGCGAGCTCACTGGCGATCGACCGTCGATCGCTGCCGTTGAGCGCGCCGTTGCCGCCCTGCACCAACAGTTCCTTGGCTCGGTGCAGCAAATCGTTGACGGTGCCCAGCGTGCTTTCGGCCAATTCGAGGTTGCGGCGTGACGCCTGTAAGGCACGCTGATCGCTTTGCACGCGTTGCAGGCGAGCGCGCTCGCGTTCTGCCAGCGCTGCGGCCGCTGGGTCGTCGCTGATACGCTGCACACGCTTGCCCGAGGACAAACGCTCTTGCTGCTGAGCCAGCTCCGCTTGGCGCTGTTGCAGCCGATCGATCGTGCGATCGAAGGTGTTGGCCGTAGCCACCCGAAAGACCGTCATCGTTCAGCTCCCATCGGTTTAGCGCAAGGTGCTCAGCAAGGTATCAAAAATGGACTGCACGGCCTGCAAATATTTGGCCGAGGCTTGGTACGCTTGCTGATACTGCAACAGTTGCGCTGCCTCTTCGTCGAGGTTGACGCCCGCCAGATTGGCGCGCCGCTGTTCGGCGTCATCGGCCTGTGCCTTGGAAAAAGTGGCGCGTGTCTGCGCCGCATCGATCTTGGACGCCAGATCCGAGAAGGCGGTCAGGTAGCCTTCGCTCAGCTTGACATAACCATCGAACAGCGTTTTGTCCCGCAGGGCCTGCATGGCACGCGCATTGCCGCCGTCGATGGCGCGCGCAGCTGGAGACAACGACGTCGCATCGCCGACGACGAAGGTATCGCTCGGCGCTGGCTGCCCGCGCAGCGTCACCCGTACTTCGATTTGGTTGCCGCCGCTGGTGTATTGAAAAACCATGGGCTGACCCGGGGTATACGTTACCGAAGCCGGCGTGAAACCGGCCAGACTGAAGGTATTGGGGGCGGTGAAGGTCAGGTTGGCCGGCAAAGAGGGCGCGGCCCAGACGCCAGCCAAAACGGTCGCCTCGATCCCTTCGACCACCGCGTCTCCGGCGTTGCTGGTCTGGGAACTCAGGGTCAAGCGGCTGGCGACCGCGAGTTCCGCCGGCTGCGCCAGCGCCAGCCGCATCGTTTTGGCGGCATCAGCGGCAGGGCTCAACACAAAGCGATCGCCGGCTGCCGGTGTTCCAGTGAATGTCAGCTGCAACCCTTCAATCGCATAGTTGGGTGCCAGAGTCAGGGGGGACGGCGCAGTCGCCTGCCAGCTCGACCCGTTCCAATACCAGCCGTCACTGCTGCGGCGAATCTGGCCCGCCGTGGCCGACGTCATATCGATCTCATAGTCGTCGGCGCGCAGGGCACTGGCATCGGTAACCGTGAGGCTGATCGCGCCGGTGCCTGTATTGCTTGCCGCCGGACGCGCTGCCAAGGGGGCACCGTAGTCGAGCAAATCCCCACCACCCGTGCCGTCGATACGCAAACCACTGCGATGCTGCTGATTGCTCACCTGCGCCAGTGCCAGAGCCAAACGGCCGGCCTGGGCAGCGATGACGACGCTGTCGCGATTGATAAATTCAAGCAGTGCTTGGAGCTTGCCCGTTCTGACTGCAGAATCAGGAACGTCTTGGGCGACACCACCTTGCACGAACTGCAGCTGTACCTTTCGATCACCGTCCAGATCGGCACGTTGCACACGCAGCGCCGTGGCCTGATTGCCTAGGACCAAAGGCAGACTGCCCCCCACGAACACCGACAACGTGCCATCATCGGCCGCTACGGTGCTGACTTGGACCAGTTCGTTGAGCTTGGCCAGCAGCTGATCGCGCTGATCGAGCAAATCGTTGGGAGGCGCACCAGTGCCACGCGCCACACCGATCGATCCATTGAGTTTTGCAATGCTTTGCGCGAGTTGATTTATTTGGTTCACCACTTCTTGCGCCTGCAACCGCGCTCCGCCGACGATATCTTCCAATTGGCTGGCGACATCGCGCACACGGGTAGCGAAGGCGTCATACCGATCGAGAACGACCTGGCGTGCCGCAGTATCGTTGGGCGCGGCCATCACGTCGGCCCAGCTGCTCAAGGCTTGCCCAATCACCGACCCCAGCCCTTCATCACCCAAGGGAAACAGTGATTCGACATTGCGCAGAAACTGAAGGCGCGTCTCATCCCCGGCGGCCTGGGAACGCGCTAAATTCGACTCGCGCGTGAGGAACGCGTCATAGCCCACCCGCGTCACCTCGTCAATCTGCACCCCCTTGCCGAAGTAGGCGCCGCCCATGAATTGCCCTGGCACGGCCTGCAGCTCGGCGCGTTGGCGCGTGTAGCCTGCGGTATTGGCATTGGCGATGTTGTGGCCGATGACCTGTAATACCGCCTGGTTGGTGGTCAGCGCGCGGGTCGCGATATTGAGGGCGCTCATGTCTTAGCCTCCCTTCACGCCAGCGCCCGCTGCCATTGCAGCGTGTGGTTGATGGCGCGGCTGAGCTTGGCCGCGTACTGCGGATCGGTGGCGTAGCCGGCGCGCTGCAGCTGCTGCGCGAAGGCGTGCGGCGAGTGCAGGTTTTGCACCACCGCCTGATAGCGCGGGCTGCGCGTGATGAGCTGAGCGTAGTCGCGAAAGGCCTCGGCGTAGCTGTCGTAGGCGCGAAACCGCGCGCGCACTTTGTGCGGCTGGCCGTTGACGTATTCGGTGGTGGTGATTTCGGCCACTTTGCCGCGCCAGTTGGGACCGGCCTTGATGCCAAACAGGTTGTGCGAAGGCGAGCCGTCGGCCATGCGGATTTCGCTGCGACCCCAGCCGGTTTCGTGGGCGGCTTGGCCGATCAGGTAGGCCGCCGGGATACCGGTTTGCGCCGCCACCTGTTGCGCAGCCACCCGGTGGCGCTCGATGAAAGCCGCCTGCGGCGCGGTGGGCTGCGGCGCCGCGGTGGCCACGCTGCTTGCGGCGTCGGCCGCCGGCGCGCCGACCACGGATGGGCTGCCGTTGCCGCGCTGCGTCAGTTGCTGCAGTTGCCGCTCGATCATCTCCGCCAGTCCCCCGGGCAACCCGGTCAGCTTCATCGCCCACTGCTCGTCGAGCAGGTCGTCGCCCAGCGCCGTGCCCTCGTTGTCCAGCAAGCCACTCTTCATCGTCGCTTCGCGCATGGACTTGAGCAGCTCGCGCATGAACAGTGCCTCGAACTGACGAGCGGTTTCCTTCAGCGCCGCCTGCGGGTCGCGCCCGGCCAGCGCGTTGAGCCCGTCGAGCGCCTTGGCGTCGGCTGCCAGCCCGCGCTGCGCCCCAGGCGGCAGCGTCGTGGTCGAAGTCGAAGCGGTGGCCACCATCTCACAACACCTCGATTTCGGCCTTCAAGGCGCCAGCGGCTTTCATCGCCTGCAAAATGGCCAACAGATCCTGGGGCGTGGCGCCCAGCTTATTGAGGGCGCGCACCACGTCGGCCAGCAGTGCCGAGGATTCGACCTCGATCAGCCGACCGCCCTCTTGCTGCACCTGGATGTCGGCCTTTTCGGTGACCACGGTCTGCGCGCCCGGCGGCGCCAGTGGCCCGGGCTGGCTGACCTGCGGCGTGGCAGTGATGCTGATCGACAAATTGCCGTGCGCGATGGCCGCTGGCCCCAGTCGCACCGCCTGGTTCAGCACGATGGAGCCGGTGCGCGCGTTCAATATCACCTTGGCCGCCGGCGCTGGCAGCTCCAGCGGCAGCTCCTCGATGCTGGCCAAAAACGCCACGCGTTCATTGGGGTCGGTGGGCGCGCGCACGCGCACCACGCGGCCATCCAGCGCCTGGGCGGTGCCGTCACCCAGGGCTTGGTTGATGGTCTGCGCCACGCGCGTGGCGGTCTGAAAGTCCTGACTGCGCACGGTGAGCTCGACCGCCTCGCCCAGCAGCAGCGGGGTGGGCACGCTGCGCTCGACCAGTGCACCATTGGGGATGCGCCCGGCATTGAGGTGGTTGACGGTGACACTGCTGCCACCGGCCGACGCCCCAGCCCCCGCCACCACCAGATTGCCTTGCGCCAACGCGTAGATCTGGCCGTCGGCGCCGCGCAGCGGGGTCTGGATGAGGGTGCCGCCGCGCAGCGACTTGGCGCTGCCCACCGACGAGACGGTGACGTCGATGGTTTGTCCGGGCCGGGCGAAGGGTGGCAGCTCGGCCGTTACCAACACCGCCGCCACATTCTTGGGCTGAACATTGACGCCGGGCGGCAGCGCCAGCCCCATCTCGCGCATGAAATTGGCCAGACTCTGGCTGGTGTAGGCGTTGTTGCCGTCACCCGTGCCATCCAAGCCCACCACCAGCCCGTAGCCGGAGAGCTGGTTGGCGCGCACGCCCTGCACCGCCGCCACATCCTTGATGCGTTGCGCCGGCGTGGGCGCAACCGACGCCGTCAGCGCTTGGGCGCCGTTGGCAGCGCCGGGCGCACGGGGCGAGCTGGCTTGGGCCAGTGCGGTATCGGCCAGCCCGCCAGCGGTCAAGGCCAACGCCAGCGCCGCGGCGCCAGCCTGCCAGCGCGGCGCCCGGGGGCGCGTATCGTCGTGCAACCATCGGTTCATCGTGGATCACCTCGTGAACCGATTGTGGAAAAACTTTAGAACGGCAAAAGCGTCAAAAAGAAGCGCGCCAACCAGCCAAATGTTTGCGCATCGGCCGGCGCTCCGCGCCCGCGTGAGAGCACGCGCACGTTGGCCACCTGGGTGGACGGCACCACATTGCCAGGGCGGATGGCGCGTGGGTCCACCGTACCGCTGAATTGCAGCACATCGACCGCCTGGTTGACGCCGATTTGCTTTTCACCGATGACCACCAAGTGGCCGTTGGGCAGCACTTCGGTGACGACGGCGGTGATGGAGCCGCTGAAGGTATTCTTGGCTTCCGTCTTGCCATCGCCCTTGAAGGTGTTGCTGCTCTCGGCCCCCGTGGCAAGCTTGCCCAGGGTGCCAGCGCCCACGAACGGAAACGCCGACACCCCCGCGCTGATTTCGCTGCTGCGCTTCACATCGGTCTTGGCGGTCTGCGAGGCCGACAGCTGCTCGGTGATTTGAATGGTGAGCACGTCGCCGACCATGCGCGCGCGATAGTCCTCGAAGCCGGGGCGGTAGCTGGCGGGCGTGTAGAGCGACCCGGTCGGTGCCTGCGGCACGGCAGCGCGCTGCTGCGGATACACCAGCTCCTCCGGCGGCTTGGCCAGATCGACGTCGGGGATTTGCGACAGCGTATTGCAGCCGGCGAGCCACAGAGACGACCACACGGTGGCCAGGCAGAGGCGGGGGGTCATGGCGGGGACTCCGAATGAGCGGTGGACGGTGGCGAACCGACGCCTGGCGTCACAACTGCGTCAGGCGCTGCAGCATCTGATCCGAGGTGGTGACCGCTTTCGAATTGAGCTCGTAGGCGCGCTGGGTCTGGATCATGTTGACCAGTTCCTGCACCACGTTGACGTTGGAGCTCTCCAGAAACCCTTGCAAGGTCTGGCCGAACCCCTCCGCCCCCGGATTACCCTGCGCCGGCGCGCCCGAGGCCGCCGACTCCAAAAACAGGTTTTGCCCGAGCGGTTCCAGCCCAGCGGGGTTGATGAAATTGGCCAGTGTGATTTGGCCGATGACCTGGGGCTGGGCGGCGTTGCCCACCAGCGCCGATACCACGCCGTCCTTGCCGATGGTCAGGCTGCGGGCGTTTTCCGGCACGGTGATGCCGTCGACCAACAAATAGCCCTGGTTGGTGACCACTTGCCCCTGGGCGTTGAGCTTGAAGCTGCCATCGCGCGTGTAGGCGATGCTGCCGTCGGGCAGCTGCACGCGGAAAAATCCGTTGCCATTGATGGCGATGTCGAGGTTGTTGTCGGTTTGCTGCAAATTGCCCTGGCTGTAGGAGCGCGCGGTGGCCACCGTGCGCACGCCCAGGCCGATTTGCAAGCCGGTGGGCAGCTCGGCATTGTCGGCGGTATTGCCCCCCACTTGGCGCAGGTTCTGGTAGATCAGATCCTCGAACAGCGCCGTGCCGCGCTTGAAGCCCGCCGTGGCCACATTGGCCAGGTTGTGCGAAATCACGTCCAGCTGGGTTTGCTGGGCTTGCATGCCGGTCTTGGCGATTTGGAGCGAGTTGATCATGACGGATCTCCAGCGGGGGACGATCAGGCGTTGAGACTGAGCAGCTGCGCCGCGGTCTGGTCGTTTTTCTCGGCGTTTTGCACCATGCGCATCTGCAGCTCGTACTGGCGGGTGGCCGCGATCATGTCCACCATGGCGGCGATCGGATCGACGTTGGAGCCCTCCAACATGCCGTCGACCAAGGTGGCGGCGTCGTCCGCGGGCAGCGGTTGGCCATCGGCGGCGCGAAACAGCCCGTCGGGGCCGCGGACCAGCCGCTGGCCCTCCGGCGGGGTGACGAGCTTCAGACGCCCCAGTACCTGGGGCGGCTCCTGCCCCACGCGCGCCGTCACCGTGCCATCGCGCCCGATGTGGACCTGCGCGTCCGCCGGCACCTGGATCGGCGCGCCGCCAGCGCCCAGCATCGGCAACCCGTTGAAGCCCACCAAGTTGCCCTGCGCGTTGACCTGCAGGGCCCCGGCGCGGGTGTAGGCCTCGGTGCCGTCGAGCGCCTGGATGGCAAAGAACGCGCGCCCCACCGCCGCCACGTCCAGCGCACGTCCGGTGCTCTGCAAGGGACCGGGCTTGTCCAGATAGCCCGGCGTGGCCTCCAAGGCATGCACGCGCGTCGTCGTGCCTTCGCCTTGCAGCGGCACGGCGCGAAAGGTGGACAACTCGGCGCGAAACCCGGTGGTGGTGACGTTGGCCAGGTTGTGCGCGACGACCTGGTGGCGGTACATCGCCGCCTGCGCCCCCGAGGCCGCAGTGAAGATGACGCGGTCCATGGCTTACGGCCCCCGCCTCAACGCAGGTTGACCAGGGTCTGCTGCACCTGATCCTGCGTCTTGATGGTCTGCGCATTGGCTTGGTAGTGGCGTTGCGCGACGATCATATTGACCAGCTCCTGGGTCAAATCGACGTTGGATTCCTCCAGCGCGCCGGAACGAATCAGGCCGAAGCGCCCGGTGGTCGGCTGTCCCTCGATCGGATCACCAGACGCCTGGGTCTTTTGCCAGTAGCCGCCGTTGATGGGTTGCAAGCCTTGCACATTGCGAAAACGCGTGAGCATCACCATGCCATTGGCTTGACTGACGCCGTTCGAATAGCGCGCGGTGATGACGCCATTTTCTTCGACGTTGATGGAGGTCAACTCACCCGCGGCATAGCCATCCTGGCGCAGATCGTACACCGAAAACTTGGCCCCATACTGCGTCAGCGTATATGGGTAAGCAGCCGATCCATCACCCATTTTGATGGGAATATTGGTGAGAGCAGCTGATGGTATACCCGTGGCGAAGCTACCGGCAGCGATGGTAAAATTAATCGCTGGCGGCGCAGTCGGCAGACCATCGGTACCGAATGTGATGGTACCGCTACCCAAACCGATCGCCGGCCCCCCAGCGGCAGGCGTCATCTCGACCACCACGTGCCACGTTTGTGGCGTAGAGCTATCTTTTACGAAGTAGATTTGCACCGGAATCGCCACCCCCTGCTCGTCATAAACGTTGAGGGCGGTACCATACGTTTTGAGTGTGCTGGCGATGGGCGAGGTCGGCACCCCTGCGTTTTGTCCAGGGGCATTGGCATCGAGATTGGCGGTGATGAAAACTCCTTCGTCTGACGTCATTGCGGGGTTGGTGCCCGTGGCGCGCGGCGCGATGATGCCCCCGGTGGGCAGTTGCAAGTCGGTGGACACCACCGAAGTCGGCGCCCCCTTGGTGTCGGTCGGAAAACCCTGCAAGCGTGCGCCGTTGTTGGTGACGATATAGCCATCGCGATCGAGCTTGAATTCGCCGTTGCGCGTATACGCGGTCGAGCCATCGGTCAACGTCACCTTGAAAAAACCCTCGCCGTTGATGGCCATGTCCAGGTTGTTGCCGGTGATCTTGATGTTGCCTTGGGTGAACATTTGCGCCACCGCCGCCACGCTGACCCCGATGCCGCCGTTGCTACCGCCTGCTGCCCCCAGCGAAGCGGCGTACATCTCGGCGAATTCCGCGCGCCCGGCTTTCATGCCGGTGGTGTTGGCGTTGGCGATGTTGTGGCCGATGACATCCAAGTTTTTGCTAGCGGCGTTCAGGCCCGACAAACCGGTTCCGAAGCTCATGGTGCTCTCCTGTGTTCAAACGGGGGCGATGGAAAATGCCAAGCGTGAAAGTGGCGGTGAATGGCGGGCGGTCTTCAGAAGAAAGCCAATACCTGGTCGTAGGCCAGGGTGCCGCCGTCGGTGCGCAGGCGCAGGTCGCCCTCCACCAAGCCCACCGACTGCACGCGGTGTAGCGCCAGCGGCTGCGCCGCCACCGACTGCCCACCGCTGGTGGCGCTGACGCGGATGCCGTGGACCCGGGCTGGATCCACCCCTGCCCCGATCGCCCAGTCAAAGGTTTGCAAGCCGGCCGCGCGCGCGCCCAAGTTGACACTGCCCAGTACCTCACCTGCCGGTCCCAGCACCTCGACCGTGACGGCATCGGCCGCTGCGGACAGGCTAAACGCGCCGCGCGCCGTCGTCCCATCCACCACCAGGCCGTTACCTTCACTGGCGACATCGCGCCCCACCAAATGGGCGCCCTGCAGCGTGCTGACCCGGTTGAATTGGCTGGCCAGGCTCTTGAGCGTTTCATTGACCTGCTGCAAGCCCACCACCTGGTTGATTTGCGCCATCTGGGTGGTCATCTGCGCGTTGTCGAGCGGGTTGAGGGGGTCCTGGTTGTTCAGCTGCGCCACGAACAGCTTGAGAAAACGCTCTTGCGCCGCCTTCGGATCCGCGGCGTCGGCCTGCGCGCCGCCGCGCGCGTTGTAGGCGTCGATTTCGCTGGCGCTCAAGGGGGTCATGAACATGGCTGTGCTCCGTTACATCGCAAGGCTCATTGGCCCATCTGCAGGGTCTTCAGCAACAGCGTCTTGGCGGTATTCATCACCTCGACGTTGTTTTGATAGGAGCGCGCGGTGGCGATCATGTTGACCATCTCCTCCACCGGGTTGACGTTGGAGTACGTCACGTAACCCTGCGCATCGGCGCTGGGGTGGTGGGGATTGAAGACGCGCCGGTTGGGTGCATTGCTCTCGACGACGGTTTGCACCTTGACCCCCGCCGAGGCGGGTTCGCCCATCGGCACGGTCTGGAAAATCACCTGCCGCGCTTTGTAGGCCTGCCCGTCGGGGCCGGCCACCGCATCGGCGTTGGCCAGGTTGCTGGCCACGGTGTTGAGCCGCTGGGCCTGGGCGCTGACCGCGCTGCCCGAGACGTCGAAGATGCGCATCATGGACATGGCTCAGCCTCCTCACTGTCCCTGGATCGCGGCCAGCATCGTCTTGACGTGGCCGTTGATGAAGCGCAGCGTCGCTTCGTACTGCACCGCGTTGTCGACGAAGTTGGCGCGCTGCTGATCCAAATCCACGCTGTTTTGATCCAGCGCCGGCTGGGTCTGGACGGTATAGACCGGCCGCACCCGCTCCACCACCCCGGCGGCGCTGTGCACGGTGCGCAGGTGGCGCGCATCGGTGCCCGCCAAGCCCTCGGCTGCCGAGGGCACGCGAGCGTGCGCCGGCGCCGATTGCCCGGCAGGCACCGCTGCCGTCACAGCGGAGCCGCCCAGCCCTTGCACCCGCGCCAGCGCGCTCTTGAAATCGAAGTCGCGCGCGACGTAGCCGGGGGTGTCGGCATTGGCGATGTTGCTGGCGATGACCTGCTGGCGGTAAGCGCGCAGCTGCAGCACCTGCCCCAGCAGGTCCATGCGTTCGGTCATGCGGTTCAACATGGTGGGCCTCGTGCGGTAAACGGCGGGACGCGCTGGCGGGAATCGTTCGACCGGATTCAACGTCGACAACCCCGCCTTGCCGCCGACATCCCATGGCAGGCATTGTTGAAAAACTTGAGGGCCGACAAAGGGCGAAATAACGCGCCGCCACCGGTGCTGTTCGCGCTTTTGCGGCGCCGGCCCAGCGCGTACAGTGATGGCGTGAACCACCTGCCCTCCCCCTTCACCCGCCACGCAGCCTGCGGTCTGCGGCGCTGGCTGCGCGCTGGTGCGCTGGGGGTCGCACTCGCCGCCGCTGCGGCCCAGGCCACACCGGCGGCCACCCAGGGCGACGTCGACAGCCCTGCACCACTTGGCTCTGCGGCGTGGCAGCAAGGCATCGAGGCTTGGCTGGATGCGCTGGCCCACGCCCAATTGCGCGGTTCCGAGGCGGGCGACAGCAACGCCATGCTCCTGCGTCCGCGCATCATCGTCGGTCGGTTGGATAGCCGGCTACAGCTGGCTCCGTGCGCACGCGTGGAACCTTTCCTGCCGCCCGGCACCCGCCTGTGGGGCCCAACCCGGATCGGGCTGCGCTGCGCACAGGGACCGGTGGCATGGAGTGTCTTTCTACCGGTGCAGGTACAGGTGTGGGGGCCGGCCTGGGTGCTCAAGCGCCCGGTGCCCGCCGGCGAGACGCTCACCGCCGCCCACGTCGAGGCGACGCAAGTGGACTGGACCGCGTACCGCGACGGCGTGCTGGTGCGGCCCGAAGACTGGCTGGGGCGGCAAGCGACGCGCAGCTTGGCAGCGGGACAGGTGCTGCGCCCCAGCGTGGTGCGCGCGCCACAGGTACTCGAGGCAGGACAGACGGTACGCCTGCGATTGCACGGACCCGGCTTCGAGCTCACGGCCACCGGCGAAGCGATGGCCGCGGGGCGCGTGGGTGAGACGGTGCGCGTACGCCTGCCCAACCGGCGCGTGCTGCTGGGCACGGTGGTGGACGCCCAGACCGTCGCCATCGCCCTGTGACGGCATGGCTTCCGGTGGCGCTGCGCAGCCCGGCGGAGGGGGTACTGCATAAACCCCAAAAAAGGGGTAAAGTCCGGCTTCGATGTGCCGATATCGCTCTCAGACGATCCCGCCATCGGGGTCTGGAGAGTGCCATGAAAGTCAACAACTCGCCTGAATCCAAGTTTGGCCTGACGACTCCGGTGACCAAGCGTACCGCGGAGGGGGCGAGTGCGGCCGTTGCTGACACCGCCCGTGCGGCCCAGACCGACGGCGCCCGTGTGCGGCTGTCACCCGTCACACAAACCATGACCAACGGTGTGGCACGAGCGGCCACCGACAGTTTCGACGCCGCCAAGGTAGAAGCGGTACGCACCGCGATCCAAAACGGCAGCTTCTCGATCAATGCCGAGGCGATTGCCGACAAGATGCTCAGCCAAGCGCGGGAACTGCTCGGGGTCGCCGCGGGCGGGGCCCGGCGCCCGGGGTGATACTGAGTCACGATGACCGCAACGGCCGACGTGTCTGCTCTGATGAAGCGCTTGCGTGCGCAGCTCGATGACGCGCTGGCCTTGGCCGCCCAACATGCGGGCGGCGCAGCCGATGCACAGGCTTGGGTCGATGCCTGCGCGGCCTTGGCACGGACCGCATCTGAATTGCGCCCGTGGCTGACGCAGGCGGGCAACATTCGGCACGACGATACCACCGCGCGCTTGCTGTCCGACATCGGCACACGCATGCAGACCTTGCTGGAGCTGCACACCCGGCTGGAGGCGGCCAACCGCCAGGCGCTGTCGCAGCTGCTGCCGCAAGATACCCTGCAGGCCTACGCCCGTCTGGGGCGCTCGGCACGCAGCGGTGCGTATCGGTGATACGCACCGGCGCAGCGCGCTCGCCTCGCGTGTGCGGTGGCGCGTCACCGGGGTGGAGACGGCGCCCCCCCACCGTGCGATGGCATCGAGCCGGACGACGCCAGAACCAGCCGACCCGCAGGGCCGATCCGGTCAATGCGCGCGCAGCTTGGCACGCAGGCGCGCCACCGCTTGGGAGTGCAGCTGACTGACCCGCGACTCGGTAACGCCAAGCACGGCCGCGATCTCTTTGAGATTCATGTCGTGCTCGTAGTACATGCTCATCACGTACTGCTCACGCTCGGGCAGCTTGGCTATCGCCTCCACCAGCGCCGCGCGCATGCGCTGATCGGCCAGGATGCGCTCCGGGTCACTGGCGTCGTCACTGGGTAGATAGCGCTCCAAGAATGCATCGTCGTCCTCGCCACGCCCGCCCAAGTCCTCCAGATAGACCAGCTGCGTGCCGCGCATGCGCGACAGCAGCTCCTGGTAGTCGGCCAGCGTCAGCCCCAGCTCCTGGGCGATTTCGGACTCGCGCGGCGGGCGCTGCAAGCGCTGTTCCAGGCGTTGGATGGCGCCTTCAATGTCTTTTTGCAGCTTGCGCTCGCCGCGGCTCATCCAGTCGGCCCCACGCAGCTCATCGAGCATGGCACCGCGGATACGCTGGCTGGCAAAGGTCTCGAACTGCACCCCCATCGAGGGCTCGTAGCGCGACAGCGCCTCGTTGAGGCCGATCATGCCCACCTGAATCAAGTCATCCAGCTCGACGCTGGCGGGCAGGCGCGCAATCATCAGATGCGCCAACCGGTGCACCAATGGTGCGTATTGGCGCAGCAAAGCCTCTCGATCGAGCGTGCCCTTGGGCGTGTACATGGCAAATTCCAGCGGGCGCGACGACCGCGCCACCGCGGCAGCTGTGGTCATCAGCATGATGGCGCCGCTGCCTCCTCGTCGCCAGTCAGGTCCAGCGTCCACGCAGCATCCAACAACCGTGCCAACACCGCCTCGGTAGGGGTCGCACCAACTGCATCATCATACCCCAGCGTCCAGATGGCAGGCGCCCACTGCAGATGTCGCTGGCAGGTGCGCGCCAAGGCGGCGCAGGCCGCCGCCAGCGCCGGGTCGGGGCCCTCAACATGGGAAGCGGGCGCAGACAAAGCCACCGCGATGGGCGCAAAGCCGGCCCGGCGCAAGTGCTTGAGGCTGCGGTAGCCATCGACGAGAGCGGCCGGTTCGGCACGCAGCGCCACCAGCGGATGTCCTCCCGCCGCTGGCCACCACGCGGCCACCGCCGCCGCCGGCGCGTGCCACAACCAGACATCGGCCAGCTCGGCATCTTCGCCCCACCGCTCGGGCGCACCCTCAATCACCCGGCTGTCCAGCCCCCAGTCGGCGTATCCGCGCCGCAGCCACCACAGCAGTTCGAGCGCGGCATCGGTGCGCTCGCTGGCCACCACCGCCAACACGCGCAGCGGCGCGCGCCAATGCCATGCACACAGGCCAGCCGCTTGGTCGCGAATCGGCTCAAGCATGGGCGCCCTCCGGCTGCCACCCCGACGCCATCGGGTCGGCAAAGAAGAAGGGCAATTCGGCGCTGCTGGGCTCGAACGCGGACTTGCCGCGTCCGCCGCCCATCGACAGGCGCACCAGGGTCGCGGCATCCGGGCGTTGCCAGTCCTCGGGTACGCGCTGCCCAGTGCTGAGCCCGCGCACCACCACCTGGTGACGGATCAGCGTGTCCACTGCCGGCCCCAGCTTGGCCGCCTCGTCCACCTTGGACAAGATCACGCCGTGCAGCGGCGTGCCGCGGTACGCAGCAAAGACATCGTCGAGTGTGTCGCCGTGGCTGCCGGCGTTGACCACCAACAATTTTTTGATCGGCGCAGCATCCAGCAACGCCATCATTTCCTGGATGCGCGGGTCTTTCTGTCCGAGACCAGCGGTGTCGATGATCACCATGCGCTTGTTGGCCAGCAGCTCCAGCAAATCCTGCAGCGCGGCGCGGTCGTGCGCCAGGTGCGCCACCACCCCCAACATGCGGCCATAGGCGCGCAGCTGCTCATAACCGGCCACGCGGTAGGTGTCGAGCGTGATCAGGCCCACACTGTTGGCGCCATAGGTCTTGACACACTGCGCCGCCAGCTTGGCCGCAGTGGTGGTTTTGCCCACGCCGGTGGAGCCGATCAGCGCAAAGACGCCACCCTCGTCGCACAACAGGCCGGGCTCGCGCGCCACGCGCAGGTTGCGCGTGAGCACCTCCAGCGTCCAACGCCACGCCTCGGCAGCGCCTAGATGCGCCGGCAGCCGCTCCAACACCGCGCGTGCCACCGTGGGCGAGTAGCCCGCTCGCACGAATTTGTGCATCAGCTGCGACTGGATGGGGTTCAGCCGCGACTGTCCCAGCCAAGCCAGGGTCTGGAAGCGCTCCTCCATCAGCGCCTTGAGCGCGTCGAGCTGTTGGGCCAAGGCCGCAGCCTGTGCCTCGGCCGTGCCCGACGGCGCGCTGCCGGGCGCCGGGGCGGCCGGGCGCGCCGTGGCGCGCGTCGTCCCTGCAGCGGTCTGCGTGCCCACAGCGGGAGCCGGTCGCACGGCCGCACGCGCAGCACTGCGCGCTGCGGCTTCGGCCGCAAACGGCAAGGCCATCGCGTCGGCGCCATCGGGACGCGCCGCCACGTCACGGGGCGCCGCTGGCGCCGCAGCGCTCATACCCGCCTGCATGGCTTCGCGGCGCTTGCGCAACATGCGCTCGCGCACGTATTCCTGAAACGACAGCGTGCTCATCGCCAGCGTCTCGGTGTCTTGCGCCACGCTGCTGTCGGGCGACACTGGCGGCAACTGGGCGGCGGCGCGTTGCTGCAGCCCACGCGCAGCCCGCTCGCTGCGGCCCGAGGGAGGCGTTGGCAACGCGCTGCGCACCGCTGCACTCGGCGCCGCCGGGGTGGCGAGCGCGGCCAGCTGCTCTTCGGAGGTAGCCACCACTTCGAACCCCTGCTCGGTGGAGCGAGACGAGAGAATGACGGCCTGCTCGCCAAAGGCGGCGCGCGCCAGCGCCATGGCCTCACGCGAGTTCGGGGCGACGAAACGTTGCGCGTTCATGCGGGCTCTCCAATGATCGGGCCGATGCGGATGGTGTGGGTGTCAGGAATCTCGCTGTGCGCCAGCACCTGCAGGCGCGGCGCGGCGCGTCTGAGCAGACGCGCCACCGCTTGACGGATGGCGTCGGGCACCAGCAGCACGGCCGGCACGCCACTTTCCTCCTGACGGGAGGCCACCTGCGCCGCCGACTGTGTGAGCATGTCGGCGATGCCGGGGTCCAGCGCACCACCCCCCTGGCCGCTCAGGGCCTGGGTCAACAGTCGCTCCAGCCCCGGCTCGATGGCGATGACTTCCAGCTCCTGCACCGGGCCGTAGATTTGCTGCACGATGGCCGGCGCCAAGGCTTGGCGTACCCGGCGCGCCAACTCCACCGGATCGGTGGTCTGCGGCGCATGCTCGGCCAGCGTCTCGACGATGGTGCGGATGTCACGGATGTGCACGCCTTCCTCCAGCAGCAGTTGCAGCACTTTCTGGAACACGCCAATGGACACCGGGCTGGGGATCACCTCGTCGATCAGCTTGGGCGCGATCTTGCGGACGTGCTCGACGAGCTCCTGGACCTCGGTACGGCTGAGCAACCGTGCGGCGTGGACCTGCATCAAGTGTGACAAATGGGTGGCCAGCACGGTCTCGGCATCAACCACGGTATAGCCTGCCATTTGCGCGTTTTCACGCTGGTGCTCGGCGATCCAGGTGGCAGGCAGCCCAAACGCGGGGTCACGGGTGGCCTGGCCAATCAGCGGTGTGCGCAAGTGCCCCGGGTTGATGGCCAGGAACTGGCCTGGGATCACCTCGCCCTCGCCGACGACGACGCCGCGCAGCGTGATGCGGTAGCTGGTCGGCTTGAGCTCCAGGTTGTCGCGCACATGCACGGGGGGCGGCAAAAAGCCCACCTCCTGTGCGAACTTCTTGCGCACGCCCTTGATGCGGGTGAGCAAGTCGCCACGGCGCGTGCGATCGACCAGGGCAATCAGCCGATAGCCCAACTCCAGGCCGAGCAGGTCCACCGGCTGCAGGTCATCCCAGCTCGCTTCGGTCTCGGCGGGCGCCTGCGCCGCTTGCTGCGCCGCCAGCTCCTGCGGCGAGGGCTTGGCGCGCTCACGCGCCAGCCAGTAGGCGATCGAGCCAATCAACACGGCAAAGGTCAGGAACACCAGGTTGGGCATGCCGGGAATCAGACCCAACAGGGTCAGCACGCCAGCCGTCACCCCCAGCACCTTCGGCGAGTCGAACACCTGAGCCACGATTTGCTGGCCCAGATCCTCCTCCTTGCCCACACGCGACACCACCATCGCGGCCGCCACCGAAATCAACAGCCCCGGCACCTGCGCCACCAGCGCATCGCCCACCGACAGCGTGATGTAACTGTGCGCCGCCTGCTCCAGGGTCAAATCGTGCTGCAGCAGCCCGATGGCGAAGCCGCCGATGATGTTGATCAGCAAAATCAAGATGCCAGCGATGGCGTCCCCGCGCACGAACTTGGAAGCACCGTCCATATTGCCGAAGAAGTCGGCTTCCTCGGCCACCTCGGCGCGGCGGCGCTTGGCCTCAGCCTGATCGATCAGACCGGCATTGAGGTCGGCGTCGATGGCCATTTGCTTGCCGGGCATGGCATCCAGCGTGAAGCGTGCCCCCACCTCGGCGATACGCTCGGCGCCTTTGGTGATGACGACGAAGTTGATCACCACCAGGATCAGGAACACGATCAGGCCGACGGCGAAATTGCCGCCGATGAGGAAGGTGCCGAAGGCCTCGATCACGGCACCCGCTGCACCGGGGCCCGTGTGCCCTTCCATCAATACCACGCGGGTGGAGGCGACGTTGAGTGACAAGCGCAGCAAGGTCGTCAACAACAGCACGGTGGGAAAAACCGCGAAGTCCAGCGCGCGCCGCATGTAGGCGGCCACCATCATCACCGTCAACGCAATGGCAATGTTGAGGGTGAAGAAGGTGTCGAGCAACCACGGTGGCAGCGGCAGCACCAACATCGCCAACACCAGCATCACCAGCGCTGGCGCGGCCAGCGCCTGGCCGTGACCGCGCAGCAGGCTCAAGCGCTGTTGAAAGGATTGCAAGACGGCGTTCATGGCTGCAGTTCACTCACGACATCACGGGTGCGCGGTGCGCCCATGCAAGGGGTCGAGCTCGGGCGGCACACTGGGCTGCGGCGGTGTGGGCATCGGCCCCTGCCCGCGCAGCGCAGCGCGCAACCGGTACACATAGGCCAGCACCTGCGCCACCGCGGTGTACAGCGCCACCGGCACCGGCTCGTCGAGCTCGGTGTGGGCATACAGCGCGCGCGCCAGCATCGGCGCCTGCAACACCGGCACCTGCGCCTCGCGCGCCGTGTCACGGATGCGCAGCGCCAGCAGATCCGCCCCCTTGGCGATGACGTGTGGCGCGGTCATGGTGCGCTCGTCGTAGCGCAACGCCACCGCGTAGTGGGTCGGGTTCATCACCACCACGTCCGCCTCGGGTACACGGCGAATGCTCTGACCGTACGCGATCTCGCGCGCGCGCTGGCGGCGCTTGCTCTTGACCAGGGGGTTGCCCTCGGTTTCCTTGTGCTCGTCCTTGACTTCTTGCAGCGACATGCGCAGCCGGTGCCGGTACAGGTACTGCTGCAGCGGCACGTCCACCGCCGCCACCAGCAGCACCACCGCCAGCAGCGACGCCACCCCCAAAAACAACCAGTCGCCGGCCTGAGCAAGGGCGGCGTCCAGCGGGCGTAGCAACAGGGCGGCAAAGCCATTCATGTGCGAGGCCACATACAGCGCGCCGATGACGGCCAGCAAGGCCGTGATGGCCAACAACTTGAGCACCTCGAACAACTGCTGGCGCGAAAACAGGCGCTTGAGCCCGCTGAGCAGACCGACCTTGGACCATTCGGGCATCAAGGGCTTGGCGCTGAACGCGTAGGACCCGGCGGCCAGCAGGGCCAACACCACCGCCGCCGCCACCGCCAGGCCCAAAGGCAGATAGTAGCCCAACGCCAGCCACAGGCCATCGGCCAGACGCTCCAGCATCAGGCGCGGCTCCTGCACGCTCGGGGCGTCGAAGCGCAGCCCCATGCGCATGACGGCGCGCATGCGCTCATAGGCCAGCGGCAAGGTCACCCACAGCAGGGTCAACCCGACGCCCAGCACCGCCAAGTGGGTCAAGTCGCGCGAGCGCGGTACTTGCCCCTCCTCGCGCGCCTTTTGCAGGCGCCGCGGCGTTGCGGGTTGGCTTTTGTCCTGGGTCGATTCCATGGCGGCTGACGGGTATGCGTCAACCGCATTGTCAGACGCCGCTCGCCGCGTCTAAAGGGGAAATAGCGGGCGATCAACCGCCCAAACCGACATGGATCGTTGCCCCGGTGGCGAGCGGCCCGCGCCGTAGCGCTCAAAAACCCAGGCTGGCGAGCAAATCGTCCACTTGCTGCTGGCTGGTGACGACGTCGTTGCGCCCTTCGGGATTGACTACCGGACCCGAGAGGCTGCGATCGCGCACCGCCGGTGCCTCGGCGGAGGCCGCCGGCGCCGGCGCGGCGACCTCGACCGCCGGCGTATGTCCGGTGTAGGGCGCGGTTTCCACCAGCAGCTGCACCAACTGCTGCTCCAGCGTGCCCGCCAGCGCCACCACCTTTTTGATCACCTGGCCCGTGAGGTCGTGGAAATCCTGGGCCATCATGATTTCGGTCAGGTGATGGTCGGTACGCTCAGCCGCCTGCTGGATTTGGCTGGACCACTCCAGCAATTCCGGCATGGCCCACTTCAGCCCCGGCACGCCACCGATCGTTTGCACCAATTGGCGGCTGCTGTCGATGACTTTTTGCTGCTCGGCCTTGGCCTCGTCCACCCGGTTGAGCACCTTCTCGGCGGCTTCGCCGGTCAGGCGGGCAATATACTCCAGGCGACTGCGCGCATCGGGCAGTTCTCCCACGGCGTCTTTGAGCGCCGGCATGTAGCCGAGCGCCTTCAGCGCCTCGTGCAACTCGCGCGTGATCTCGCCCAGGCGTTGATAGATATCGGCCTTCGGGTCTGCGCCCGGCGTCGGCGTCGCGTGGTCGGACATGGACTCCCCCTCGGTCGTGCTCGTGTGGACGGACGCCGCTCAGGCCCAGCCCATCTTGCGGAAGATATTGGTCAACTTCTCTTCCAGCGTCGCCTTGGTGAACGGCTTGACGATATAGCCGGCGGCGCCACCCTGGGCGGCGGCGATGATGTCTTCCTTGCGCGCCTCGGCAGTGACCATCAGCACCGGAATGTGCTTGAGCTTTTCATCCGACTTGATCTGTGTCAGCAGCTCAAAGCCGTTCATATTGGGCATGTTGATGTCGGTGATGACCATGTCGAACCGGCCGTTGCGCAGCTTGTGCAGGGCGGCGGCGCCGTCCTCCGCCTCGTCGGCGTCGGCATGCCCGAGTTCCTTGAGCAGATTGCGAACGATGCGGCGCATCGTGGAGAAATCGTCAACGATCAAAAATCGAATATCGGCCATGGAGTGCTCCAAGCGCAAGGCCTGTAGTTTACGGGTTCGACCGCCCGGCGGGTGCAACGGCAGCGCCATTGGGAGCCGACGCCGGCACCTCGGGGGTGCCCGCATCCGCCGGCGCCGCTTCGAGCGACTGCAGCATGCGCTCTTCGGCCTCGCGCGTCAACACCAAGATACTGATGCGCCGGTTGCGCGGATCGGTGGGATTGTCGGGAAACAACAGGCGTTTGTCGGCCATGCCCACCACGCGTGCCAGCTTGCCCTCCGGCAGGCCGGCCGCCACCAGCTCGCGCCGAGTGGCGTTGGCGCGGTCGGCCGACAACTCCCAGTTACTGTACGCGCGCTCGCCCGTCCCATAGGGCGTGGCGTCGGTGTGGCCGGCCAGCTCGACGCGGTTGTCCACTTCGGTGAGAACCTGTGCAATGGCGCGCAGGATATCGCGCATGTGCGGGCGCACCAGCGCGCTGCCCGCATCGAACATCGGCCGGTTCTGCTCATCGACGATCTGGATGTAGAGGCCATCCTGCACCATCTCCATGCGGATCTGATTTTGCAGATCGGCCAGCTGCGGATTGGCCTTCAGGATGCCGTCGAGCTTTTCGCGCAGGGTGGCGATGCGCTGCCGGTCCTGCCGGATCATCTCCGCCCGGGCCAATTGGGCACCGAGCTCGCGCACCTTCTCTTCGATGTCGCCACTGGCCACCTCGCCGACGCTTTTGGTCAAATCGTCGCCACCCCCTTGAAGAATACTGGTGGCCCCGCCCGAGCCCGGCCCGCCGAACAACATGACCTTCAGCGGCTGGTTGAAATATTCCGCGATGCCCTTGCGGTCGCCCTCGGTGGTGGAGCCCAGCAGCCACATCAGCAAGAAAAACGCCATCATCGCCGTCACGAAGTCGGCGTAGGCGATCTTCCAGGCACCGCCGTGCGCACCATGCCCGCCTTTTTTGACGCGCTTGATGATGATGGGCTGCAGGGGCTTGCCGTTGGTGGCCATGGCGGTGTCGGGGCGCAGCGCTCAGGCAGGACAAGAAACGGTCATTTTTTCTTGACGTGCGCCTCGAGCTCGTTGAAGGCCGGCCGTTCAGTGGAAAACAGCACCTTGCGCCCGAACTCGATGGCGGTCATCGGCGCGTAGCCCTGCATGCTGGCCAGCAGAACGGTTTTGATGCACTGGAACTCTTTGCTGGCTTCTTCGACCTTTTGCTCCAGCAGGCTGGCCAGCGGCTCGGCGAAGGCGTACGACAACAAGATACCCAGGAACGTGCCCACCAGGGCCGAGCCGATCATGCCACCCAAGACCGCCGGTGGCTGACCCACCGAGCCCATGGTGTTGACCACCCCAAGCACCGCGGCCACGATACCGAAGGCCGGCAGCGCCCCGGCCAGCCGCTGCAACGCCGCCACCGCCGCGTGTTCCTCGGCGTGGTGGGTTTCCAGCTCGGCGTCCATGATCGATTCGATTTCGTGCGCGTTGAGGTTGCCCGAGACCATCAGGCGCAGGTAGTCGGTGATGAACTCCACCGTGTGGTGGTCACTGGCGATGGTGGGGTATTTCTGAAACAGCGGCGAGGCGTCTGGATTTTCGACGTCACCTTCGATCGCCATCAGCCCTTCCTTGCGCGCTTTCTGCAAGATGTCATACAGCAATGCCAGCAGATCCATGAAGCGTGCCTTGGTGTATTTGGAGCCCTTGAAGCACGCCCCCAAGCCCCGGCCCACGCCCTTGAGTACCTTCATCGCATTACCGGCGACGAAGGCCCCGATGGCCGCCCCGAAGATGGTGGTCATCTCGAACGGCAGCGCCTTCAGGATCACCCCGATGTTGCCACCGTGGATGATGAAGACACCAAAGATGCAGGCAATCGCGATGAGCCAGCCGACGATGACGAACATGGAGCGCGGATCCTGTCAGGCAGTCAAGTCATTGTATCGGCAGGGCCAACCCGAACATGACGACGCACCGTTTTACGTGGCGCGACCACGGGCGTCACCAGAGGCGGCCCACCGTGCCAACGGCGCACCCCAGCGGCGCCACAGCCGCCAGGCGCGCCAGCCAAGCAACATGGCCGCCCAGGCGCGCCGGGGGCGATGCAGCAGCAAGGCCACCGTGGCCGCCCCGACGACCCAGGGGTGGGCGCGCACCCAGCGCCAGGCGCGCCGAGCCGACTCGGCCCCATCCCACAGGGGTGCCAGTGCCTGGGCATGCCCCGCCAGGCGTTCACGCAGCACGCTGGAGCGGTGCACCAGCGCCGCCTGCCGCTGGCGCAGCCGCTCACGCAGCGACACGACGGCCAACGCGTGCGCTTCAGGGCTGGCCACGCAAGCGCTCTCCATCGCGCGCCAGTTCCGTCACGCTGGCCTCGAACCAATGCACGCTGCCCAGCGTGCGGCGCGCCAACCACAGCGCCGCCGCGCCACCGCCCAGAAACAGCGTGCTGAAAACCGCCAGCGCCAACAAGCGGTGGCTGTCCCACAGGGCCACCGTGAGCAGCACCGCCAAAAAACCCAGCCCCAGCGCCAGCAGTACGGCCGCGGCGACCGCCCAGGCCAGCGCTTGGGCGACGTCGAGCGCATGCGCGGCAGCTTCCGTGCCCAGCAGGGCCAAGCGCACGCGCAGCAGCTCGACCGCGTCACGCAAGCCGCCGCGCACACCTTGTAGCAGCGACTCCGCAGCGGGCGGCGCCGCCGCGGCGGCGTCGGATGACTCGCGCATGCGGGACATGGCGCGCGACGGCACGGCGCAGCGCGCTCAGCGCCGCCCGATCAGCAAACCCACCAGCAAACCAACGCCGGCCGCCACCCCGATCGCCTTCCAGGGGTGCTCGTGCACGTAGTGGTCGGTGGCCTTGGCCACTTCGCGCGTGCGCTCGCGCAGCGCCGCCTCGGCATCGGCCAAACGGTAGCGCGCATTGCGCAGGTTTTCCTGCAGACGCTCGCGCAGTTCAGCCACCTTTTCACCGGTGGACTGCGCGGTGGCCGCCAACAGCTCCTCGGCGTCGGCCACGACCACCTTCAAATCGGCCACCAGTTTGTCTTTGGGTTGCAGTGTGTTGTCGGTCATGACATCCTCCAAGGTTGATCAACGGAACGCTCGGTCCACTATATCACGCGGGTTGCGGGTTGCGCAGCCGGATGTGCAGCTCACGCAGCTGCTTTTCATCCACCGGGCTGGGCGCATGGGTGAGCAGGCACTGGGCGCGCTGTGTCTTCGGGAAGGCAATCACGTCGCGGATCGATTCGGCCCCGGTCATCAGCGTGACCAGCCGGTCCAACCCGAACGCCAGCCCGCCATGGGGCGGCGCGCCGTACTGCAGCGCATCGAGCAAAAAGCCGAACTTGGCGCGCGCCTCCTCCGGGCCGATGCGCAGCGCCGCAAACACCTTGCTCTGCACGTCGGCGCGGTGGATCCGCACCGAGCCGCCGCCCAGCTCCCAGCCATTGAGCACCATGTCATAGGCCTTGGCCAGGCACGCGCCGGGATTGGTCTCCATCCAGTCTTCGTGGCCGTCCTTGGGCGCGGTGAAGGGGTGGTGCACGGCCACCCAGCGCTGCTCCTCCTCGTCGTACTCGAACATCGGGAAGTCCACCACCCACAGCGGTGCCCAGCGGTCTTCGAAGAGGCCGTGCTTCTTGCCGAACTCGCTGTGGCCGATCTTCACACGCAGCGCCCCGATGGCGTCGTTGACGATTCTGGCCTTGTCGGCACCGAAGAAAATCAGATCCCCGTTTTGCGCGCCCGTGCGCTGCAGGATGGCGTCGAGCGCCGCATCGTGCAGATTTTTGACGATCGGCGACTGCAGACCCTCGCGCCCGGCGGCCACGTCGTTGACCTTGATCCAGGCCAAGCCCTTGGCACCGTAGATTTTGACGAAGTCGGTGTAGGCGTCGATTTCACTGCGCGTGAACGCCCCGCCACCGGGAATGCGCAGCGCCACCACACGGCCGCCGGGCTGGTTGGCCGGGCCGCTGAAGACCTTGAAATCGACGTCCTTCATGACGTCGGTGAGCTCGGTGAACTCGAGCTTGACGCGCAAGTCGGGTTTGTCCGAACCGAAGCGCGCCATCGCCTCGGCATAGGGCATGACCGGAAATTCACCCAGGTCCACGCCGATGGTGTTGGCAAACACCGTCTTGATCATCGCCTGGAACAGGTCGCGGATTTCCTGCTCAGTCAGAAACGACGTCTCGATATCGATCTGGGTGAATTCGGGCTGACGGTCGGCGCGCAGGTCCTCGTCACGGAAGCACTTGGTGATCTGGTAGTAGCGGTCGAAACCGGCCACCATCAGCAGCTGCTTGAACAGCTGCGGCGACTGCGGCAGCGCGTAAAACATGCCGTCGTGCACGCGGCTGGGCACCAGGTAGTCGCGCGCGCCCTCGGGCGTGCTCTTGGTCAGCATCGGGGTTTCGATGTCGATGAACCCATGCGCATCCAGAAACTTGCGTGCCTCCATCGCTACGCGGTAGCGCAGCATCAGGTTCTTTTGCATGTACGGGCGCCGCAGGTCGAGCACCCGGTGCGTCAGGCGCGTGGTCTCGGACAGATGCTCGTCGTCGAGCTGGAACGGCGGCGTCACCGATGGGTTGAGCACGGTGATGTGGTGACACAGCACCTCGACCCGACCGCTGCGGATCGAGGGGTTGACGGTGCCCTCGGGCCGGGCGCGCACCACCCCTTGCACCTGGATGCAGTACTCGTTGCGCAGCCCCTCGGCGGTGGCAAACATCTCGGGCCGGTCGGGGTCGCACACCACCTGCACCGTGCCCTCGCGATCGCGCAGGTCGATGAAGATGACGCCGCCGTGGTCGCGCCGGCGGTTGACCCAGCCACACAAGGTGACGGTCTGCCCGGTGAGGGCTTCGGTGACCAGGCCGCAGTAGGTGGTGCGCATCTGCATGGAAAACTGCCTCATTGGAATACGAAAAAAACGGGGGTCAGGGCGCCTCGGGCGACGCAATGCCGCGCCGCTGCCCGGGCACGATGACCCCCATCGAAATGACGTAGGTGAGCGCCTCGTCGACCGACATGGCCAACGGCACGACGTCGCGCCGGTGCACCATGACGAAGTATCCCCCCGTCGGGTTGGGCGTCGTCGGCACGTACACGCTCAGGTAGTCTTGCGGCGGCAGGTGGCGCGCCACGTCGCCGCCGGGCGCGCCGGTCAGAAAGGCGATCGTCCACATGCCATCGCGCGGCCACTGCACCAGCAGCGCCTGCCGAAAGGCGTTGCCTTTTTCGGACAACAAGGTGTCCGACACCTGCTTGACGCCGGAATAAATCGAGCGCACCACCGGAATGCGCTGTAGCAGCGCGTGCCACCAGCCGATGAGCTGGTTGCCCACATAGTTAGACGCGAAGGCACCGATACCCAGCACGATGGCCAGCGCCAGCAGCACCCCCAGCCCGGGCGGCCGCATGCCCAGCCAGCGCTCCGGCTGCCACGCCTCGGGCAGGATGTTGAGGGTCTGGTCCAGGGTAGAGAGCACCCAGTCCAGCACCCATAGGGTGACGATCAGTGGTGCCAGCACAAGCAGGCCGGCGACGAGCCAGCGCCGCAGGGCCGCCGCGATGCGCGCGCGCTCAATGACAGGCACAGGACGCCCCGCACGGGGTACTCGCGCCACCGCTGTCTTTGGCAGCACTGCTGTCGCTGCCCTTGGCGACGTCGTCGCTCTTGGACGCAGCCGCACCCGCCGCCGCGCCGCCGCCACCGCGGAAGTCGGTCACGTACCACCCGGTGCCCTTGAGCTGAAAACCCGCCGCCGTGACCTGCTTGCGAAAGGTGCCGGCGCCACAGGCCGGGCACACGCTCAGCGGCTCGTCGGACACCTTCTGCAGCACATCCTTGGCGTGGCCGCAGGAATCACACTTGTACGCGTAAATGGGCATGGCAACACCTGCTCGACGTAAATGGTTGAACGATGCCAACGCTCTGAAAAGCTGATGATTATAGGATGAGGGCGGGCGGCATCGCTTTCAAGAGACGCCGCTTTCGGCCGCGCCAGTGCCGCTCGTCAAGGCGACTCGAACGGGGGCTGACCTACCACAGCCGCAGACGCAGCCACCACTGCATGGCCATCAACCCGGCCACGAAGCCGAACAGCACATAGATCACCATCATCAGCAGCCGCTGGGTGCGGCGCTGCTCCTGCACCAGCCGGTCGATCTCGGCGCGCAGATCGGTGGGGCGCTGGCGCAAGTAGTCGTGCAACAGACGCGGCAGCTCGGGAATGAGCTTGGCGTAATGCGGCGCTTCGGCCTTGAGCTGGTTCCAGAAGCGTTTGGGGCCCACCTGCTCCACCATCCAGCGCTCCAGAAACGGCTTGGCGGTGCTCCACAGATCCAGGTCGGGGTCGAGCTCGCGCCCCAGCCCCTCGATGTTGAGCAGGGTTTTTTGCAGCAGCACGAGCTGCGGCTGGATTTCGACGTTGAAGCGACGCGAGGTTTGAAACAGACGCATCAGCACCACGCCCAGCGAGATCTCTTTCAGCGGCCGGTCGAAATACGGCTCGCACACCGCGCGGATGGCCGCCTCCAGCTCATCGACACGGGTCTGGCGCGGCACCCAGCCAGACTCGATGTGCAGCTCGGCCACGCGCTTGTAGTCGCGCCGGAAGAAGGCCGTGAAATTTTGCGCCAGATATTCCTTGTCGGTCTCGGTGAGGGTGCCGACGATGCCGAAGTCCAGCGAGATATAGCGCCCGAAGGTCTGCGGCTCCAAGCTGACCTGGATGTTGCCCGGGTGCATGTCGGCGTGAAAGAAGCCGTCGCGAAACACCTGGGTGAAAAAAATCGTCACGCCATCGCGTGCCAGCTGCTTGATATCGACGCCCGCATCGCGCAGACGCTGCACCTGGTTGATCGGCACACCGTGCATGCGCTGCATCACCAGCACATCGCTGCGGCAGTACTCCCAGATCATCTCGGGGATCAGCACCAAGTCCAGCCCGGCCATGTTGCGCCGCAGCTGCGCCGCGTTGGCCGCCTCGCGCATCAGGTCCAGCTCGTCGTGCAGATATTTGTCGAACTCCGCCACCACCTCGCGCGGTTTCAGGCGCCGGCCGTCGCGCGACACGCGTTCCACCCAGGCGGCCATGGTGCGCATCAGGGCCAAATCTTTTTCGATGACGGGCAGCATGTTGGGCCGCAGCACCTTCACCGCCACCTCGCGCCCGTCGCGCAGCACGGCGAAATGCACCTGGGCGATGGAGGCGCTGGCCACCGGCTCGCGCTCGAAGTGGGCAAACACTGCCTCCAGCGGCTGGCCGAAGGCCCGTTCGATGGTGGCCACCGCCACCTCGGACGGAAACGGCGGCACGCGGTCTTGCAGAAGCGCCAATTCGTCGGCGATGTCGGGCGGCAGCAGATCACGCCGCGTGGAGAGCACCTGCCCGAATTTGACGAAGATCGGCCCCAGCCGCTCGAGCGCCTGGCGCAAGCGCTGCCCGCGCGGCGCCGACAAATCGCGTCCGAAGGTGAGTAAACGACGCAGGGCCGCGAGCACTGGGTGCTCGAAGTGCGACAGCACCAGCTCATCCAGGCCGTAGCGCAGCACGACCCAGGCGATGACCCAGCCGCGCAGCCACTGCCTCATGGTGCCGCCCCAGCGGCAGCGTCGGTGCCAGCCCCTGGGCGCCGGCGCGCCGCCCAAGCCGCAGCACGTTCGCCAGCCGTAGCCAACACCGGCGCCACTGTACGGCGCAGGGCCAGCGCCAACGCTCGCGCTTGCTGCACCAGGGCGTGCGCCAGCGCGTCGCCGAGCAGGCGCGCCAGGTCGTCTTCGATATCCCAGCGCACGTTGTCCACCAGCCACGCCACTTCGGCCGCCAGCTGCACGTCGCCCTCGATCGCGACCTTCGGGCGTTCACCGGCGACCAAGCGTTGCAGCAAGGCCAGCGGCACGGGCTCGTCGATGGTCAGCGTCAAATCCGCCGGACGCGCCGAATCTCTTTCCGCCCCGGCGTCGAGCTGCAGCAAACCCGCCGGACTCAGGCGCACCGGCCACTGCAGCGCCGGCAAGGCCAACGGCCCCAGCGCCCCAGGCACCACGCGCACCTGCACCACTTTGCCTGCATGGCGACGCAGGCGCTCCATGGCGGCGGGTTCCTGCTGCAGCACGTGGTTGAGCAGCAGCACCACCCGGTTGCGCAGTTCATCCTGTAACCACGTCGGCGCCGCCGGCAGGCGCCAGCGCCCGTGTGCGTCGCGGGGGAAAAAAAACGGGGGCTGCTTCATGCCCCCGATTCTGCCGGAATTGACCGCGGCCCTGCGACCAGTGCGGCCGCGCTCACTGCAGCGCCTGCACGCCGGCCACCAGCCAGCCCGTGCGCCCCTGCTTCGGGCGGGTGATATTCCAGACTTCGCGAAATGGCGCCGGCCCCTCGGCGGGGTTTTCGCGAATCAGGCCGGAAAACTCGACGCTGGCCATATATTCGTCGCCCAGATCCTCGATACCCAGCAACTGCGCATCCAGCGACACGACCTCGGTGACGTTGGGCGTACCCGCCGAGGCGGCCTCGCGCTCGGCAAGTTGCTGCTCGATCTGAGCCAACATCTCGTCGGTCATCAGGGCACGCAGCGTGGCCACGTCACCCCGATCCCACGCCGCCTGCAGGCGAACGAAATGATCCTTGGAGGCGCGCAAAAAGCCATCGACGTCGAAATCCGCCGGAATGCGCCAACTGGGTGGTCCAGCCAAGGCACTGCCGATCAGGGTACCAGCGCCCGCGGCACCCGGCGCTTCGGCGAATTGGGTGCGCTCCCAGGGCCGGGCCGAGGCGTCGTTGCCAACCTTGGAGGGCTCGTAGCCGCGCGGCGTCAGTGGCGACGCAGCCGCCCCTTGCAGCGCCAGCGGCGCGCGCCGGGCGGCTGCGCGCCCGCGGCGCAACCATGCAAACGCCACCAGCACCAGCGCCGCCAGCAAGACGATGAGCAAGAACTGGGCAAATGCCTCCCCAAAGCCAAGGGCCGAGGCCAGCCACGCTAAGCCCAACCCGGCAGCCAAGCCGCCGAGCATGGCGCCCCAGGGCCGCGCCGGCGCCGCCGCCGGCGCTGGCTGTGCGCCCGGCTGGGCCTGCTGGCCGGGCTGCGGCTGGCGCTGTGCCGGAGCTGGCGCCGGCGGCTGCGGCGCCGGGGCGCTGCGTTGCACCACGTTACTGGATTGTTTACCAATGGAGCCGCCACCACCCAGCCGCTTGGCCCAGGCATCGGCCCCGCCCAGCACCAACGCCGCTGCCAGTACCCACGTTCCCCATGTCGTTGTTTTCATCGTCACCTTTCCGTTCGGACCGCGCGGCCCGTCGTGCGTCATGTCTTGATGCCCACGTGCAACGCCACCACGCCAGCGGTCAGGTTGTGCACATCGACGTGGCCGAAACCGGCTTCGTGCATCATCCCCCGCAGCGTTTCTTGGTCGGGGTGCATCCGAATCGACTCGGCCAGATAGCGATAACTGGCCTCGTCGTTGGCGATCCAGCGACCCAGGCGCGGCAGCACATGAAAGCTGTACCAGTCGTAGGCGGGGCGCAGCGGCGGCGCGACTGTGGAGAATTCGAGCACCAGCAGCTTGCCCCCCACCCTGAGAACCCGATTCATTTCGCGCAGCGCAAGTTCCTTGTGCGTCATATTGCGCAGGCCAAACGCCACGGTTACGCGGTCGAAATGAGCGTCAGCAAAGGGCAGCCGCTCGGCGTCGCACACCACGGTGGGCAAGGCCCAGCCGTGGTCGAGCAGCCGGTCGCGCCCGACGCGCAACATGGTTTCGTTGATGTCGGTGTGCACCACCAGGCCGCCGGGCTGTACTTTGGGCGCCAACGCCAGCGCCAGATCGCCGGTGCCGCCGGCGATGTCGAGCACACGCTGCCCCGGCTGCACATCCGCTACCAGCACGGCGTAGGCCTTCCACCAGCGGTGCAAGCCGGCCGACATCAGGTCGTTCATCAGGTCGTAGCGCGGCGCGACCGAGTCGAACACGGCGCGCACCCGCTGCGCCTTTTCCCGCTCGTCCACGGTCTGAAAACCGAAGTGGGTTTGGCTCATGGGCGCTATCGTAGCCCAAATGCAGGCGCGGCGCGCCCTGCCGCCGCACGCGCATGTCCACTCCACCAGGCGAACCGTGCACAGGGCAGCGGCAGCGCCCCTGCTCGGGTGTCCGTCAATGGTGCGCGCAGCCATGGCCGCCCGGCGCCGGCATGGGCGCGTCGCGGTCCAGCCCCGCCTGCGCCAGCCGCCGCTCGTAGTCGGCCCACAGCTCGTCTTGCCGCGACCCCAGAAAGTACAGGTACTCCCAGGTGAAGATGCCGCTGTCGTGGCCGTCGGAGAACGTGGGCTGCACGGCGTAGTTGCCCACCGGCTCCAGGGCCACGATGTCCACATGGCGCTTGCCGGTTTGCAGCACGGCCTGTCCCGGCCCGTGGCCCTGCACTTCGGCCGAGGGCGAGTACACACGCATCAGCTCGAAGGGAATGCGAAAGTGCGCCCCGTCGCTGAAGCGCACTTCCAGCACGCGCGAGGCCCCGTGCACAGTGATGGCCTCGGGGATGGGAGCAGAGGTCGAGGCAGCCATGGTGGACTCTCCTGAGAAGGGGTGA
The DNA here is from genome assembly GCF_007556685.1 of Tepidimonas charontis. Lineage (GTDB taxonomy): Bacteria > Pseudomonadota > Gammaproteobacteria > Burkholderiales > Burkholderiaceae_C > Tepidimonas > Tepidimonas charontis. The sequence continues at coordinate 37,033 of NZ_VJON01000014.1, forward strand.
GGTGGCGGTTGACAGGACGGCGCCCGCACGCGGCGCAGAACCGGCACAGGATCCTCCTTCGACCGCTAGCCCGGTGCGGACAGAGCGGCGACGATGGCGGCGTCGCAGCGCGCCAGCTCGGCATGGACGGCCGCCAGCCGCTCGGGATCGGCGGCGCGCTGCGGCGGCGCCCACACCGGCGCCGGGAAATGAGGGTCCCAATCGAAGCGGGCGATGACGTGCCAGTGCAGGTGCGGCACCAGGTTGCCGAGCGCCGCCAGGTTGACCTTGGTCGGCGCCAGGGTTTGGCGCAGGCAGCGCTCGACGGTGACGACCAGTGCCATGGCACGCGCACGCGCTGCCTCGTCGAGGTCCGACCATTCGGCCACGTGGGCGCTGGCGATGACGCGGTACCACGCCGGCGCACCCGCCACTTCCGCGCCCAGCGCGCGCACCACGCGCCAGGCGCCGTCGCGCCACAGCAGCAGCCCGCCGTCGTCGCGGCACAGCGCACAGGGGGCTGCGGCGGCGCTCATACCAGCACCCGCTCGATGCCACCCGCGTTGGCGCGCGCCACATACTCCGGCAGCCAGTTTTCGCCCAGGATCTGGCGCGCGATCTCGACCACGATATAGTCGGCCTCGAGTAGGCCATTGTCGAGGTCCTCGCCGTAGCGGCTGAGGCCCTGCAGGCAGCTCGGGCACGAGGTCAGGATCTTGGTCTTGCCAGTCGGGGTGGCGGCCCCATTGCGCTCGGCCAGCTCGGCCAACTGGGCGGCGTTTTTGCGCAGCTCGTGTTCCTTGCGATAGCGCACCTGGGTGGAGATGTCGGGTCGGGTGACGCCGAGCGTGCCCGACTCGCCACAGCAGCGGTCGCTGGCCAGCACGGTCTCGCCCACCAGGGCCTTGACGGTCTTGAGCGGGTCCTGCAGCTTCATCGGGCTGTGGCAGGGGTCGTGGTAGAGGTAGGCCTCTTTGCCCTCGAGCCGGACACCCTTCTCGAGCAAAAACTCGTGGATGTCGATGATGCGGCAGCCGGGAAAGATTTCCTCGAAGCGATAGCCCTGCAGCTGGTCGTAGCAGGTGCCACAGCTGACCACCACGGTTTTGATGTCGAGGTAGTTGAGGGTGTTGGCCACGCGGTGAAACAGCACCCGATTGTCGGTAATGATCTTCTCGGCCTTGTCGAACTGGCCCGAGCCGCGTTGCGGGTAGCCACAACACAGATAGCCCGGGGGCAGCACGGTTTGCACGCCGACGTGCCACAGCATGGCCTGGGTGGCCAGGCCGACCTGGCTGAACAGCCGCTCCGAGCCGCAGCCGGGAAAGTAAAACACCGCCTCGGCATCGGCGCTGGTGCGCTGAGGGTCGCGAATGATGGGTACGTAGGCCTTGTCCTCGATGTCCAGCAGCGCGCGCGCGGTCTTCTTGGGCAAGCCGCCCGGCATCTTCTTGTTGATGAAGTGGATGACCTGCTCGCGCACCGGCGCCGGGCCCACCGTCGCCGGCGGGGCTGCCGTCTGGCGGCGGGCCGCGCGTTTGAGCACCTCGTTGGCCAGGCGCTGCACCTTGAAGCCCACGTCCACCATCAGCGTGCGCATCAGCTTGATGGTTTCGGGCTGGGTGGCGTTGAGGAAGGCCATGGCCAGCGCGTTGCCGGGCCGCCACGATTTCTGCCCCATCTTGCGCAGCAGGTTGCGCATGTTCATCGACACGTCGCCGAAGTCGATCTTGACCGGACAGGGCGACAGGCATTTGTGGCAGACGGTGCAGTGGTCGGCCACGTCCTCGAACTCCTGCCAGTGCTGGATCGAGACGCCACGGCGCGTCTGCTCCTCGTACAGGAAGGCTTCGATCAAGAGGCTGGTGGCCAGGATCTTGTTGCGCGGGCTGTACAGCAGGTTGGCGCGCGGCACGTGGGTGCTGCACACCGGCTTGCATTTGCCGCAGCGCAGACAGTCTTTGATGCTGTCGGCGATGGCCCCGATGTCGCTTTGCTGCATGATGAGCGACTCGTGCGCCATCAGCCCGAAGCTGGGCGTGTAGGCGTCGCGCAGGTCGGCGGCACGCACGTCGGGCGCATCGGGCGTGCGCAGCAACTTGCCGCGGTTGAAGTGGCCCTGCGGGTCGATGCGGCGCTTGTACGCGGCAAACGGCGCCAGCTCCTCGTCGGTGAGGTATTCCAGCTTGGTGATGCCGATGCCGTGTTCACCCGAGATGACCCCGCCCAGGCTGCGCGCCAGTGCCATGATGCGATCCACCGCCTCGTGTGCGGTGCGCAGCATGTCGTAGTCGTCGCTGTTGACGGGGATGTTGGTGTGGACGTTGCCGTCGCCGGCGTGCATGTGCAGCGCCACCCACACCCGCCCCTTGAGCACGCGGCGGTGGATGGCGTCGCACTCGGCCAGCACAGGGGCGAAGACGGCGCCGGTGAACAGGTCGCGCAGCGGTTGGCGGATCTGGCGCTTCCAGCTGGCACGCCAGGTGTGGTCTTGCAGCAGCTCGAAGACCGTGCGCCCCCCTTCGCCCGGGGCGTCGAGCCCCTGCAGCCAACCCAGCCACTGCGCGCGCGCTGCACGCACCACCTCCAGCGCTTGCGCGCAGCGCTCGGCCAGCAGCTCGGCGCTGGGACTGTCGGCGGGGTCTTCGGCTTTGCCCAGCGGCAGCGCGCCGCGGGCAAAGAAGCACTCCAACTCGTCGCACAGGCGAATCTTGTTGCGCAGGCTCAGCTCGATGTTGATGCGCTCCACCCCGAGCGTGTACTCGCCCATGCGCTCCAGCGGAATCACCACGTCTTCGTTGATCTTGAAGGCGTTGGTGTGGCGGCTGATGGCCGCGGTGCGCTTGCGGTCGGCCCAAAACTTTTTGCGCGCCTCGGCGCTGACGGCCACGAACCCTTCGCCCGAGCGCGCATTGGCCAGCCGCACCACTTCGCTGGCGGCCCGCGCCACGGCGTCCGCATCGTCACCGACGATGTCGCCGATCAGCACCATCTTGGGCAGCGTGCCGCGTTTGCTCTTGGTGCTGTAGCCCACCGCCTTCAGATAACGGTCGTCCAGATGCTCCAGGCCGGCCAGCAGTGTGCCGCTGCGCTTTTGCTCGGCAAACAGATAGTCCTTGATCTCGACGATGGCCGGCACCGCATCCTTCGGGTTACCGAAAAACTCCAGGCAAACGGTGCGCGTGTGCGCAGGCATCCGGTGCACCACCCAGCGCGCGCTGGTGATGATGCCGTCACAGCCTTCTTTTTGCACGCCGGGCAAGCCGCTCAAAAATTTGTCGGTGACATCCTTGCCCAACCCGGCCTTGCGAAAGGCCTGCCCCGGGATGTCGAGCCGCTCGGTGCGCAGCAGCGTCGTGCCGTCGGCGGCGAAGTAACGCAGCTCGAACTGCGCCAGCTCGGCGTCGTGAATCTTGCCCAGGTTGTGGCCGATGCGGAGCACCTCCAGCCACTGGGCGTCGGGCGTGACCATGCGCCAGCTGGCCAGATTGTCCAGCGCCGTGCCCCACAGCACCGCCTTTTTGCCACCGGCGTTCATGGCGATGTTGCCGCCGATGCACGACGCCTCGGCCGAGGTCGGATCGACCGCGAAGACGTAGCCGGCGCGCTCGGCAGCGTCGGCCACGCGCTGCGTGACCACGCCGGCCTCGGTCCAGATGGTGGGCACCGGTTGCTCAAGCCCCGGCAGCGCCACGTGCTCGACTTCGGTCATCGCCTCCAGCTTTTCGGTGTTGATGACCGCGCTCTTCCAGGTCAGCGGCACGGCGCCACCGGTGTAGCCGGTGCCGCCGCCGCGCGGGATGATGGTCAGCCCCAATTCGATGCAGCCTTGCACCAGGCCGGCGATCTCGGCCTCGCTGTCGGGCGTCAACACGACGAAGGGATATTCGACGCGCCAGTCGGTGGCGTCCGTGACGTGGCTGACGCGGCTCAAGCCATCGAACTTGATGTTGTCCTTGTGTGTGTGGCGCCGCAACACCTTGAGCGCACGCTGCCGCAGCGCTGCCATTTCATCGAAGGCATCGGCAAACGCCTGCACGGCGCGCCGCGCGTGCTCCAGCAGCTCGCCGACCAGATGGTCGCGCTGCGGGTCTTCCTGGGGCCGGCGGCGTCTTTCGATTTCGGACAGACGGTGGTGCAGCGCTCCGATCAGCGCCGCGCGTCGCTTGGGGTTGGCCAACAGATCGTCTTGCAAGTAAGGGTTGCGCTGCACCACCCAGATGTCGCCCAATACCTCGTAGAGCATACGCGCGGAGCGCCCCGTGGCGCGTTCGCTGCGCAGCCGCTGCAACACGTCCCAGGCGCGTGCGCCCAGCAGACGCAACACGATCTCACGATCGGAAAACGACGTGTAGTTGTACGGAATCTCGCGCAGGCGCGGCGCCTCGGGCGCCGCTTCGAGCAGATGCTGGACGGGGGTGGGTGCGTTCATGAGACGGAACCAGGGCGTCGCCGCAGCGACCGACAAACCGGGCCGTCGATGTTAGCGCAGCGCAAGAGGCCGACCCGGCGTGAGGGTCAGCGACGCCGCGCGCGCCACAACCCGGCGACCGTACCCACCACCGTCACCAGCGCGGCATAGGTGGCCATACGCCCATCGCGCCCGCTCCACCACAGCCCGGCGAGCAACACCGCCGAGCCCAGCGCGCCCAGCACGAGCACGACCCGCCCCCACGCGGCGGCCTGCGCGCCCCACGGGGCGGCGCGGCGCCGACCCGCCGCCCACGGCGCCAGCAGCACCGCCAGCCCCCAAGCCGGCAGCAACAAATCAATGGCATGCATGAAGACGGCCACAGCGCTCACAAATCGGGCAATTTTATAATTCCGTCATGGCAGTCTGGGCGCTGGGCATCAACCACCAAACCGCTCCGCTCGATGTGCGGGGACGGTTTGCGTTCACGCTCGAGCAAATTCCGCCCGCCCTGCGGCGCCTGCGCGCCAGCCTGGCGCGCCAGCCCGAGGCTGCGCTGTTGTCCACCTGCAACCGCACCGAACTCTACTGCGCCAGCGACGAGCCACTGATCGAGCCCACCGCGCACTGGCTGGCCGACACCGCCGGCGTGCCGCCCGACGTACTGCTGCGCCACGCCTACGTGCTGCGCGAGGACGAAGCGGCGCGGCATGCGTTTCGCGTCGCCAGCGGATTGGACAGCATGGTGCTTGGGGAGGCGCAAATCCTCGGGCAACTCAAAGACGCGGTGCGCGCCGCCGATCAGGCCGGCGCCCTGGGCACCACGCTGCATCAACTGTTTCAGCGCTCGTTTGCGGTGGCCAAGCAGGTGCGCACCAGCACCGATATCGGTGCCCATTCGATCAGCATGGCCGCCGCCGCCGTGCGCCTGGCCAGCCAACTGTTCGAAGATCTGCGCACGATCCGCATCCTGTTCATCGGCGCCGGTGAGATGATCGAACTGGCTGCCACCCATTTCGCCGCGCGCCAACCGCGCCACATGGCCATTGCCAACCGCACGCTCGAGCGCGGCGAACGGCTGGCCGCGCGCTTCGGCGCCGAGGTCATGCGCTTGGCCGACGTGCCCGAGCGCCTGCACGAATTCGATGCCGTCGTCAGCTGCACCGCCAGCACCCTGCCGCTGATCGGCTTGGGCATGGTGGAGCGCGCGCTGCGCCAGCGCCGGCACCGCCCCATCTTCATGGTGGACCTGGCGGTGCCGCGCGACATCGAGGCCGAGGTCAAGGGGCTCGACGACGTTTATCTCTACACGGTCGATGACCTGGCCGCCGTGGTGCAGGCCGGCAAGGACAGCCGCCAGGCCGCGGTGGCGCAGGCCGAAGCCATCATCGACGCCGGGGTGCAAAGTTTCATGCATTGGCTGCGCCAGCGCGATCCACACGCCGGCGTGGTGGGGTTGATTCGCGACCTCCAGGTGCAAGCCGATGCCTGGCGTGCCGCCGAAGTCGCGCGGGCGCGCCGACGGCTGGCGCGTGGTGACGACATCGAGGCGGTACTGGACGGCTTGGCGCGTGGTCTGACCCAAAAGATGCTGCACGGCGCCCTGGCCGAACTGCACAGCGGCGACGACGACAGCCGGCGGCAGACCGCGGAACTGGTGGCACGCCTGTTCCTGCGTGGCCGCGCCCCCCATGCCGGCGGTGCCGACGCCCCCCCTGCCGCTCGCCCATGAAGCCCTTCGTCCGCGCGGCGCTGGAGCGCCTGCGTCTGCGTCTGCACGAACTCGACGCCCAGCTCGGCGCGCCCGACGCCACCGCCGATTTGGAGCGTTTTCGCGCCTTGACGCGCGAGCACGCCGACACCGACGCCATCGTGCAGCCTTATCTGCGCTATTTGCGCTGCGAAGCCGACGCCGCTGTGGCCCAGACCATGGCCGAAGAGGCCGAGCACAGCGGTGACGACGCGCTGGCCGCGCTGGCGCGCGATGAGGCCACCGCGCTGCAAGCGCAGTGCGCCGCACTGGAGGCCGAGCTGCAGACCCTGTTGCTGCCGCGCGACCCCGACGACGCACGCAACGCCTTCGTCGAAATCCGCGCCGGCACCGGCGGCGAGGAAGCGGCCCTGTTTGCCGCCGAGCTGGCGCGCATGTACACACGCTACGCAGAAACGCAAGGCTGGCGCGTCGAGCGCATCAGCGAGTCGGCCAGCGACCTGGGCGGCGTGCGCGAGGCGGTGCTGCGCATCATCGGCAATGGTGCCTACGGGCGGCTGCGCTTCGAGTCGGGCGGCCACCGTGTGCAGCGTGTGCCCGCCACCGAATCGCAAGGCCGTATTCACACCAGTGCCTGCACGGTGGCGGTGTTGCCCGAGCCAGACGAGGCGCAAGCGGTGCAGCTCAACCCCGTCGAGCTGCGCATCGACACCTTTCGCGCCAGCGGCGCGGGCGGCCAGCACGTCAATCGCACCGACTCGGCGGTACGCGTCACCCACCTGCCCACCGGGCTGGTGGCCGAATGCCAGGACGACCGCAGCCAACACCGCAACCGCGCCAAGGCGCTGCAGGTGTTGTTGGCACGGCTGCAGGAGCGCGAACGCCGCGAGCGCGAGGCGCGCACCGCGGCCACGCGCAAAGACCTCATCGGCAGCGGCGACCGCAGCGACCGCATCCGCACCTACAATTTCCCGCAGGGCCGCGTCACCGACCACCGCATCAACCTGACGCTGTACAAGCTGCCGGCGGTGCTGGAAGGCGAGCTCGACGAATTGATCCACGCCCTGCAACTGGCGCGCGGCGCGCAACAAATGGCCGAGCTGGAGGCCAGCGCCAGCCATGCCTGAGGCCGTGCCGCCGAACCTGGCCGCCGCGCTGCGTTGGGCCGAGGCGCTGGGGCTGCCGCGCCTGAGCGCGCAGTGGCTGCTGTTGCACGCCTTGCAGCGCCCGCCCGAGCAGCGCGCCTGGCTGCTGGCGCACGACGACGCACCACTGACAGACGAAGCCTGGGCACGCTTTCGCGCCGCCTGCCGGCGCCACGCCGCCGGTGAACCGCTGGCCTACATCACGGGCGAACGCGGCTTTTACGGCGTGACGCTGCAGGTGGACGCGCGCGTGCTCGACCCGCGGCCCGACACCGAAATCCTGGTCGACTGGGCGCTGGAAGTCATGCGGGACATGGCGGCGCCGACCGTGCTCGATCTGGGCACGGGCAGCGGCGCCATCGCGCTGGCGCTGGCACGAGCGCGACCCGACGCCCAGGTGTGGGCGCTGGACGTCAGCACCGACGCCTTGGCGGTGGCGGCGGCCAATGGCCAGCGTCTGGGCCTGCCCGTGCGCTGGCTGCACGGCCACTGGTGGGACGACTGGCGCCCGTGGGGGCACACCCAGCCCGCGCCGACACGATTCGACCTGATCCTGAGCAACCCGCCCTACGTGCGCGACGACGATCCGCACCTGGTGGCGCTGCGCCATGAGCCGCGCCTGGCGCTGGTGGCCGGCCCCGATGGTCTGCGCGACCTGCGCACCTTGGTCGATGGGTCCCCAGCGCATCTGCGCCACCGTGGCTGGCTGTTGCTGGAGCATGGTTGGGACCAGAGCGAAGCCGTAACCGAGCGGCTGCGCGCGCGCGGCTTTGCCGACGTGGCACGGCGGCGCGATCTGGGCGGACAGTGGCGCTGTGCCGGCGGGCGCTGGCTGGCCGATCCGAAAGCCGCAAGCCCGCCGGGGCCGCACCCGTGCACGCCCCACACGCCCACCAAGAGCGGGCGATAATTGCCGCATCATCCCATACCACCTTCGAGCATCCGCGCCATGAGCGACGTCCAACAACGCATCGACCAACTCGTCAAATCGCACGACATCGTGCTGTTCATGAAAGGCACCGCCAGCTTTCCCATGTGCGGCTTCTCGGGCCGTGCGGTGCAGATCCTCAAAGCCTGCGGCGTCGATCCGAAGCACATCGTCACCGTCAACGTGCTGGACGACCCGGAGATCCGCCAAGGCATCAAGGAGTACAGCAACTGGCCGACCATCCCCCAGCTCTACATTCGCGGCGAGTTCATCGGCGGCTCCGACATCATGATGGAGATGTACGAGTCGGGTGAACTGCAGCAGCGGCTGGCGACTCCAACGAACTGACCCGGCGCCTGCGGCGCGGCATGTGGCGCAGGCGCATCATCCGGGCAATCCCGGATGGGGTCGCTGGCACGCGGTGTGCTTCAATGAAAGCGACACCGTTTGCGGATACCCCGGAAGGAGGTCTGTCATGGACGCCGATGCTGTTCCCGCCATCGCCGCGCCGCGCGGCCTGCCGATTGCGCGCGTGCGCACCGTCTTCAATCCCGAGGATGTGCATCAGCGGCTGCGCCGCTTGAAAGCCCAGAGCAACGAGCGCGAACACGCTGCCCTGGCCCAGACCTACGAACGCATGCTCGATCGCGGGCCCGAGCGCTTCGCGGTCAAACCCTCGGGCGTGCCCGACATGGCACCGCTGTACGACCAGCTGCCCAACTTCCACGAGGTGCTCGACGACGTCAAGCGCCACGTGGCGCTGGCGCAAGCCAGCAGCGACAGCCTGGAGATCACGCCCTTGCTGCTGCTGGGTCCGCCCGGCGTGGGCAAAACCCATTTCGCGCAGCAGCTGGCGGAGCTGCTGGCCACCGAAATGACGCTGGTGCCGATGAGTTCGATGACCGCCGGCTGGCTGCTGTCGGGCTCATCGTCGCAGTGGAAGGGAGCCAAGCCGGGCAAGGTCTTCGAGGCCCTGGTGGAGGGCAACTACGCCAATCCGGTGATCGTCGTCGATGAGATCGACAAGGCCAGCGACGCGCAGTACGACCCGCTCGGGGCTTTGTATGGGTTGCTGGAGCCGCAAACCGCGCAGCGCTTCGTCGATGAATTCGCCGAGGTGCCGATCGATGCCAGCCAGGTGATCTGGATCACCACCGCCAACGACGAGCGCGGCATTCCGGAGCCGATCCTCAACCGCATGAACGTGTTCGAGATCGCGCCGCCGACGCCGGAGCAGGCACGCCGCATCGCGCTGCGCCTGTATCAGCGCCTACGCGACGGACACGACTGGGGACGGTTGTTCGACGAGCAACCCAGCGACGACGTGCTCGACCGCCTGGCCAACCTGGCTCCGCGCGAGATGCGCCGTGCGCTGATGACGGCATTTGGCAACGCGCGGCTGGCCGGACGCGACGCGCTCAGCGTCGAGGATCTGCCCAGCGCTTCGTCCAAGCACACGCGCATCGGCTTTTTGACCTAGGGCTGGCTGCCTGTGCGGCGAACGCCGGCCGGGCCGCTGCGCTCGCCCCCGCCGTGCGCGTTCAGCGCTCGGCGAGCGGCCACTGCCAGCGGCGGCGCGCCGCGAAGACCGCGTTCGGATATTCGGCGCGGCCCCGGCTGCCGTTGTAGCGCCCCAAAGCCAAAAAAAGGTCGCCGCGCTCGCGGTCCAGGTAGTGGCGCAGGATCACGCAGCCGTAGCGCAGATTGGTCTGCAAATGAAACAGCTTGTCGGCGTCGCCGTCGCCGATCAGGCGCGTCCAAAACGGCATCACCTGCATATAGCCGCGCGCCCCGGCGCGCGAGATGGCGTACTTGCGAAAACCGCTCTCCACCTCGATGAGTCCGAGCACCAAGGCCGTGTCCAGGCCGGCACGGCGGCTCTCATACCACACGGTTTGCAAAAAGTCGGTGCGCGCCTGCAACTCGGGTTGGCGCCGGCGCAGGCGCCAGCTCATCTGGGCCAGCCAGCGCAGATAGTCCACGCGCTGGGCGGCGCTGTCGAACACCGGCTCGGGAGGGTCGAGCTGCTCGACGGCGGCACGCAGGGCGTGGCGCACCGCATCCGACAGCGGTTCCTCGATCTGCGCGCCCGCGTGGACACGGCCGACGCCGCCCACCAGCGCCGGCGTGGCCAGTAGCGCGCGTGCCGCGTGCACCAGCCAGGTGCGACGCGCCATCCGCAGCCCGCCGTCCGGCCCGTGCCGCGTTGCGCCGCCCGCGCGGGCACCGTGGGGGCCAGCGCTGCGCGTCGGGGCGGCCAAGGCTCGCATGCACGGCCACCGCGCCACCTTCAGGGGCGCCACCGTCACGCCTGAATGCGCTCGCGCAACCACGCCACGATGTTAGCCAGCGGCACCGGCGTGGCCTGGGTATCGCGCCGGTGCTGGTACTCCACCAAGCCGTCTTTCAAGCCACGTTCGCCCAACGTGACGCGGTGCGGCACGCCGATCAGCTCCCAATCGGCGAACATCGCCCCCGGGCGCTCACCGCGATCGTCCAGGATGACGTCCACCCCTTGCGCCGCCAGTTCGTCGTGCAGCCGCTCGGCGGCTTCGCGCACCGCTGCGCTGCGGTCCATGCCAATCGGGCAGATCACCACCGTGAACGGCGCGATCGCGTCCGGCCAGATGATGCCGCGCTCGTCGTGGTTCTGCTCGATGGCCGCCGCCGGCAGCCGGGTGATGCCAATGCCGTAGCAACCCATCTCGAACGGCTTGGGCTTGCCGTCCTCGTCCAGGAAGGTGGCGTTCATGGCCCGGCTGTATTTGGTGCCCAGGTAAAACACATGGCCGACTTCGATGCCACGCTCGATGGCCAGCATCCCCTTGCCGTCGGGCGAGGGGTCGCCGGCGACGACGTTGCGGATGTCGGCCACCCGATCTGGCTCGGGCAGGTCGCGCCCCCAGTTGACGCCGGTGTAGTGGTGATCGACCTCGTTGGCGCCGCAGATCCAGTCGGCCATCACCGCCACCTCGCGGTCGGCCACCACGGTCACCGGCCGGCGCAGGCCCACCGGCCCCAGGTAGCCCGGGCGGCAGCCGAAGTGTTCGAGGATTTCGGCTTCGGTGGCGAAGCGAAAACCCAGCTCCAAGCCGGGCAGCTTGCCCACCTTGACCTCGTTCATATCGTGGTCGCCACGCAGCAGCAGCAGCCACAGGCGGGTGGCGACGATTTCGTCGCGTTCGTTGATCTCATCGGTGGCCAGCACGATCGACTTGACCGTGCGCGACAGCGGCACTCCGAGCAGTTCGGCCACCTCGGCACAGGTGCTGCGGCCCGGGGTCGGCGTCTTGGTCAGCGGCTGCGTGGGCGCCGGGCGCGGCCCAGCCGGCGGCAGCGCCTCGGCTTTTTCGAGGTTGGCCGCGTAGTCACTGGTGGGGCAGTAGACGATGGCGTCTTCGCCGGTGGCGGCGATGACCTGAAACTCCTCGCTCAGGTCGCCGCCGATGGCGCCGCTGTCGGCTGCCACGGCGCGGTAGCGCAACCCGAAGCGATCGAAGATGCGCCGGTACGCCTGCGCCATGATCTGGTAGCTGCGCTGGGCGCCGGCGGCGTCGCGGTCGAAGCTGTAGGCGTCCTTCATGATGAACTCGCGCCCGCGCATCAAGCCAAAGCGTGGCCGCCGCTCGTCACGAAACTTGGTCTGGATCTGGTAAAAATTTTTCGGCAACTGCTTGTAGCTGCGCAGATCCTGGCGCGCGATGTCGGTGATGACCTCCTCGCTGGTGGGCTGGATGACGAAGTCGCGCTGGTGCCGGTCGCGGATGCGCAGCAGCTCCGGCCCCATCTTGTCGAAGCGCCCGGTCTCCTGCCAGAGTTCGGCCGGCTGCACGATCGGCATCGTCAACTCGATGGCGCCGGCGCGGTTCATTTCCTCGCGCACGATGCGCTCGACCTTTTGGATGACGCGCAGCCCCATGGGCATATAGGTGTAGATGCCGGCGCTGAGCTTTTTGATCATGCCGGCGCGCAGCATCAGACGGTGGCTGACGACTTCGGCGTCGGCCGGGGCTTCTTTGAGGGTGGCGATGTGAAATTGGGATGCTCTCATGGACGGTGGGGCTCGACCACACACCGCAGCGCCGCTTGCGGCCTTAGGCCGGAACCGATCCGAGCCACCTACCCAAGCGCGGGCCGACGATGCATAATCGATGCAGTTTTCGAATTTGGGGTTGATTATGCTTGACAGAGACGGCTTTCGGCCGAATGTCGGCATCATCCTGCTCAACCACAAGAACCAGGTGTTCTGGGGCAAGCGCATCCGCACCCACTCCTGGCAGTTTCCGCAAGGCGGCATCGACCGCGGCGAGACCCCGGAACAGGCCATGTACCGGGAACTGCACGAGGAAATCGGCCTGCGCCCGGAACATGTGGAGCTCATCGCCCGCACGCGAAACTGGTTGCGCTACGAGGTGCCGGACCGCTACATCCGCCGCGAGTCGCGCGGACACTACCGCGGGCAAAAGCAAATCTGGTTTTTACTGCGTCTCATCGGCGGCGACTGGAATCTGAACCTGCGCGCCACCGACCACCCCGAGTTCGACGCCTGGCGCTGGAACGATTACTGGGTGCCGCTGGACTTGGTGATCGAGTTCAAGCGCGACGTGTATCTGCGCGCACTGCGCGAACTGGCCCGCTATCTGCCGCCCTTGCAGGGCGAGGACGGACGGCGGCGCGAGGCACGCAACCGCTATTTGCGCGGCGAGCGGCGCGAGCGCCGCCCGGATGAGGCGCCGACAACCGGGGGCACCCGCAGTCGATCGCCGCAGCCGGGTGGGGATAATCCGTCGCAGCTTGCGCCCGCCGCCCACGCGAGCGACCGGGGCAGCCCACGCTGGCGGTCGCTGCCGGCCCATCTGGCGGCCCCGCCTCATCTGGAGCTGCCACCGGGCGGCAGCTTCGACCCCCACCCCGACGCCCTGCCCCGGCGCTGGGGCGCCAGCGGGACGCCCCGCGCAGGCAACGACGACGCCGACGCGTCCGCCGGCACCGAACCCGCCTCGCCGCCGACCTCGGCGCCCTCGACGTGAAAGGCCGCGCATGCGTTGGCATCCTCTGATTTCCGGCCTGCTGGCTGCGCTGGCGCTGACGGCGCACGCGCAACTGTTGACGGATCCCAACCGCGATTGGCAGGAAGCCGAAGCACCGGCGCCCCCGCCGACCCTGCGCACCGAGGGACTGGTGCCCTTTTCCCCGTCGGTGGCCAGCGAGTTACGCTTTGGACTCGACCCCGATTCGCTGACGCTGGGGCCCGATGGCGTGATTCGCTACGTGATCGTGGCGCGCAGCGCCAGCGGTGCGCTCAATGCGTGGTACGAGGGCTTGCGCTGCGCCACCGCACAGGTCAAGACCTACGCCCACTGGAACCCCGGGCCGCCGGGACAGTGGCAACACCACCCGCAGCCGACATGGCGCGCCTTGGGTGGCGAATTCGCCTCGCGCCCGGCGGTGGCCTTGGCGCGCGGGGGCTTGTGCGACGGCGCCACCCCCAACGGACAGCCGCGCGACATGTTGCGCGCGCTGCGCGCGGGCCGCGTCGCGGACTGAGCGCGTCGGCCGGCGTCAGCTCGCCGTCACCACCAGGTTGTCGCGGTGGATCATTTCGGGCTCGGCGGCGTAGCCCAGCAGACGCTCGATCTCGGCCGAGGCGCGACGGCACAACAGGCGCGCCTCGGCGGCGGCATAGTTGGCCAACCCACGCGCCACTTCGCGCCCGTCGGGTGCGCGCACGGCAATCACGTCGCCACGCTGAAAGTCGCCCTCCACCGCCACCATGCCGATGGGCAGCAGGCTCTTGCCCTCGCGCAGCAGCTTGTCCACCGCCCCCGCGTCCACCGTCACCGCGCCGCGCAGTTGCAACTGGCTCGTCATCCAGCGCTTGCGCGCCTGCAGCTTGGGCGCATCGGCCACCAAGCAGGTACCGATCGGCTCGCCCTGCGCCAGCCGCAGCAATACGTCGGGCTCGCGCCCCCAGGCGATCACCGTGGAGGCACCGGAACCCGCCGCGCGCTTGGCCGCCAGGACCTTGGTGATCATGCCACCGGTGCCGACGCGGCTGCCGGCGCCGCCGGCCATGGCTTCCAGCCGCGGATCGCCGGCGCGCGCCACGTGCACGAACGCGGCGTCGGGCACCTTGCGCGGATCGGCGGTGTACAGGCCGCGCTGGTCGGTCAGAATCACCAGCAGGTCGGCCTCGACCAAATTGGCCACCAAGGCGGCGAGCGTATCGTTGTCGCCGAATTTGATCTCGTCGTTGACGACGGTGTCGTTTTCGTTGATGACCGGCACCACCCCCAGCGCCAGCAAGGTCAACAGGGTCGAGCGGGCGTTCAAATAGCGCTCGCGGTCGGCCAGATCGGCGTGCGTCAGCAACACCTGCGCACTGCCCACCCCCTGCTCGCGCAACTTGGTCTCGTACATCTGCGCCAGTCCCATCTGCCCAACGGCGGCGGCGGCCTGCAACTCGTGCAATTCCTTGGGGCGCGTGTGCCAGCCCAGGCGCTTCATGCCCTCGGCGATGGCGCCGCTGCTGACCATGATGACCTCGCACCCCTCGCGCACCAGGGCCGCGAGCTGGCGGCTCCACTGGCCGATGGCGCCCTCATCCAGACCGCGCCCCTCGTTGGTCACCAGGCTGGAGCCCACCTTGACGACGATGCGCCGCGCCGCGCGCAACACCTGCGCCGGCGCGCGGCTGGGGGATGCCAAGCCGGTGGCGGGGTCGAGCGCGGCTTGGTCGGCGGCAGATGTGGAGTCGGCAGTGGCAGCGGCGGAACGCATGGGAGTGACCGAGAAAAAAAGAGACAGGGGGCGATGGTCGATGCGATGAGAGTCGGCTCGACGGGCACGGGGCCGCGCACGGGCAGCCGCGGCGTGGCTACGCTCAACCAGCGGTGGGCGCTGTCCCGGGCAAGGCGGCTGGGTCGAAACGCGGATCGACGGGCGCAGGCGCCGCCGCCGCACGCTCGCGCGCCACGTATTCGTAGACCTGCTGCATCAAGCGCTCGCAGCCCTCGCGCGTCAAGGCCGATATTTCGAACACCGGGCCCTTGAAACGCAGCCGGCGCACGATATCGCGCACGCGCTGCGCCCGCTGCTCAGGCGGCAACATATCGACCTTGTTGAGCACCAACCAGCGCGGCTTGGCGGCCAGCGCGGGGTCGTATTTTTTCAGCTCGGCGACGATGGCGCGCGCCTGCGCCACCGGATCGACACTGTCGTCGAACGGTGCCGCATCGACGATGTGCAGCAGCAAGCGGGTGCGCTGCAGATGGCGCAGGAACTGGTGGCCCAAGCCGGCGCCCTCGGCGGCGCCTTCGATCAGCCCCGGCACGTCGGCGATGACGAAGCTCTTCTCCGGCCCGACGCGCACCACCCCCAGATTGGGGTGCAGCGTGGTGAAGGGATAGTCGGCAATTTTCGGGCGGGCGTTGGACACCGCAGCGATCAGCGTCGATTTGCCCGCGTTGGGCATACCCAGCAGACCGACGTCGGCCAGCAGCTTGAGCTCGAGCTTCAGGCGCCGGCGCTCGCCCGGTTGGCCCGGGGTTTTCTGGCGCGGTGCGCGGTTGGTCGAGCTCTTGAAGTGCAGGTTGCCGCGGCCGCCCTCGCCGCCGCGGGCGATCAGCACCTTCTGGCCCGGGTGCAACAGCTCGCACAGCACCTCGCCGGTGTCGGCGTCGCTGATCACCGTGCCCACCGGCATGCGCAACACCACATCCTGACCCTTGGCGCCATACTGGTCGGAGCCGCGCCCGTGTTCGCCGCGCTGTGCCTCGAAGCGGCGTGTGTAGCGGTAGTCCACCAGGGTGTTGAGGTTTTCGTCGGCCAGCGCCCACACGTGGCCGCCACGGCCACCGTCGCCCCCGTCCGGGCCGCCGAACTCCTTGAACTTCTCGTGCCGGAACGAGGCGCAGCCGTTGCCGCCGTCGCCCGCGGCGACGTCGATCCAGGCTTCATCGACGAATTTCATCGGACGGCTCCTGCCTTGAGGCGTACCAAACGCCTTGGGCCCGCACGGGCGGGCCCAAGGCAGACGGAGCGTGCGTGCCAGCCGCGGGCCCGGGGGCGAAGCCCCCGCCAAACGACGGGCGTTACGCCGGAATGACGTTGACCACCTTGCGGTTGAGCGCGCCTTTGACGGCGAACTGCACCTTGCCCGCGACGGTGGCGTAGATGGTGTGGTCTTTACCGATACCGGCGCCGGTACCTGGGTGGAATTGGGTGCCACGCTGGCGCACGATGATCGCGCCGGCGTTGACGTCTTGGCCGCCGAAGACCTTCACGCCCAGCATCTTGGGCTTGGAGTCGCGGCCGTTACGCGTGGAGCCGCCGCCTTTTTTCTGTGCCATGGTGGATCACCTCGTCAGACGTTGATCGAGCCGATCTGCAGCTCGGTGTAGTTTTGCCGGTGGCCCTGGCGCTTTTGGTAGTGCTTGCGGCGCCGCAGCTTGAAGATGCGCACCTTCTCACCCCGACCATGCGCCACGACGGTGGCCGTGACCGTTGCGCCGCTGACCAAGGGGGTGCCCACCCGGATGTCGGCGCCGTTGCCCACGGCCAACACCTGGTCGATCACGATCTCTTGGCCTACGTCCGCAGCGATCTGTTCTACCTTGATTTTTTCGCCGGCAGCAACGCGATACTGCTTGCCGCCGGTTTTTATGACCGCGTACATAGGTTTCCTCATCGAAAAGGGACAGGCTCCCGCGCCAACCCGCGCCTCGACGATCTGGGCAGACACCCAACCGCCCCGGCACGGGCTTTTCCGCGGAACCTGCAATTGTACAACCAAAACCACTTGCAGCGCGCCCCTCGAAGGCGAGCACGATCGCGCAGCGCTGACGGCGGCCGCGCCTGCCCGCGGCCCCGATGCGCGAACGCGCTATGCTGCCCCCCTGATGAGCGCAATGTCCGTTTCTCTGCCGGTGCGTGGCCTGTGGGCCATCTTCGGCGCCACCTTTTTCGAGCTGGTCGGCTATTTCATGCTGACGCCGTGGCTGGTGCTGCGGCTGACGACGCTGGGGGCGCCGACGGCGCTGATTGGGCTGTTTGCCGCCAGCGCCTGGGTGGGGATTTTGGTGGTGACGCCGTTTGCCTCGGCGCTGACGCGCGCGTTGGGGCGCCAGCGAACGCTGTGGCTGTCCGGCGCGGTGCCGGTGTTGGCCGGCCTGGGTTACGCGCTGCCCCTGCCCACCGAGGCGGCGTTGCCGCTGTGGTTCGCCTTGAAGCTGCTGGCCGGGATGGCGTCGGGTCTGCGCTGGATCCTGGCCGAAGCGCTGGTGGCCGAGTTCGCACCGGCGCATCTGCGCGGGCGCGCCGTCGGCCTCTTCGAGACCATGGTGGGTGCGACGTTCGTGATCGGCCCGGCCTTGCTGGCGGCCGTCGGGCCAGCCAGCTCCAGCGCCTGGATGCTGGCGGTGGGTTTGATGGCCCTTGGCCTGCTGTGGTTGCTGGCCGTCCCCGAACCACCCCCCGCCGCCGACGCGCACACGGCCATCGTCGGTTGGCGCGGCGTGTGGCAGGCGCTGCGCGCACACCCGGTGATCATGGCGGCGGGGTTCTGCGGCGGCTTCTTCGAAAGCGGCCTGACGTCCATCCTGCCGCTGTATGGGCTGGCGCTGGGGCTGAGTGCCGCCGCAGCGGCGCTACTGGTGTCGGCCAGCGGACTGGGCAGCGCCGCCCTGATGCTGCCGGCGGGGTGGCTGGCCGATCGGCTGGGCCGCCGCAGCGAGCGGCGCGGCGGCGCTGCCGGCGCGCGCTTGCGTCTGATGCGCGTGTGCGCTGCGATCACGTGGCTGGCCACGTTGGCCATCCCGTGGGTGGCCGCGACGCCCTGGCTGGCGTGGCCGGTGGCGTTTCTGTGGGGCGGCGCGGGCGGCTGTCTTTATACGCTGGCGATGATCGACATCGGGGCGCGCGAGCGCGGCGTGACCCTGGTCAACAGCACCGCGGTGCTGGTGATGGCCTACACGCTGGGCGGGGTGCTGGCCCCGTCGCTGGCGGGTGCCGCGCTGCAATGGGCGCCGCGCCTGGGGTTTGCCGCCCTGCTGATCGGGGTGGCCTCATTGTGCCTGGTACTGCTGGCACGGGCCCGGGCGGGACGGCGCACGTAGCCCAGCCGACCCCAGCCCCGCAGCGGCCCAACACGCCGGGGCCACACCGCTGCATCGAGCGCTGGCGGCGACCCTGCGGCCGCTCCAGTGCTCGGCGCTCTGCACAGACGCTGCTGTGGGATTACGGCGCGCGGCCGACGTCACCGGCAGCGGCCACTCCGGCCGGCACCGCTGCCACATGGGGGCGTGGGCGGTCGATCAGCCGGTCGGGGTAGTGTGCTGACTTGTGTGCAAAATCGCCTGGGGTAGTAAGCGGGCGGGTGGTCATGGTAAGAGGTTGATTGCGAGATCGACCTTGAACCCTGAAGGAGGGCAAACCATGACCACGAGCAAGCATAAGACGAAGTTGTCGGCAGTGGAAGCCGTTGCGGGGGACCGCGACCTGATGAGGGCGCTGCTGAAGGAAGCGCTGCAGGAAGTTCTGGAAGGCGAGATGAGCGAATTTCTGGGGGCGTCGCCACACGAACGGACAGAAGGCAGAAATGGC
>NZ_VJON01000015.1 GCF_007556685.1 Tepidimonas charontis
CAAGCGGAAGAAGTCCTCGGTGGCGGGGCAGGCAAACATCGAAAAACTCCCAGAAAACGGCGCATCAGACCATCAAATCTGGGGGAAATTGTACTCGCAAACAGACAATAACACAAGAAAAATCATGATGTTATGAATATTTCAGGGGCGACGAAATAACGTGTTCGTCGACCGACTGCCGCGTTCGTGTATATTGGGACGACAGTCGCGGAACCGATGGCACTTCAAATACGATGGTCGAGTTGCGGTCACCCCTATGAGCCACTTCAACTCCGGGTCACGTATCACTTCCTCCTGGCGCAATACCAGGAAGTGCGATACTGGGTTTTCGCTGATAGAGCTCATGGTCGCGCTGACCATCGGGCTGGTCGTTTCGGGCGCGGTGTTCAGTCTATTCATCGCCAACAAGGAAACTTACCGTATAACGGAAAATCTAGCGCGCATGCAAGACGACGCCCGTGTGGCTTTTGAATTGCTGGGTCGTAGCGTACGGGCAACGGAGGGCATTGTGTGTGGTCGCGTGCCGGTATATAACGTACTCAATAATTCAACCACGCAATGGTGGAGCAATTGGGCTGGTAGCCGCATACGCGGCTACAGCGGTAGCGACGCCGCACCGCGCGCCTTTGGAACCAACCCGACCGATCGCGTCAACGGCACAGACGCCCTGTACGTACTCGGCGCTGCACAACAGGAACCCGCAATCGTCATCGGCCACAATCCATCCGGCTCTCCACCAATTCTGACGACTAATAGTTCACATAGACTGCAAGTAGGCGACGTCGTGGCGATTTGCGATGGCATGCAGGCGACACTTTTTCAAATCAACGGCGTGCCCACCGCAACGACCATTACCCACGCGGCCGGCGGCGGGCCGCCAGGCAATTGTACCGATCGGCTAAACGAGTCTTGCGGTGGCACCAGCGGTGGCCCACCAAAACAATTTCCTGCTGGCGCCCAAATCACCCGCCTCGATGCCGAATTATGGTATATCGGACACAACAACCGAAACGGTCGATCCCTATACCGGCTACGTATGAACCAGGGCAATGTCATAGCAGAAGAAATGTTACCTGGAATTCATAACATGCAATTGAGCTATCTGACGTCCGACGGCGCGAATCCTCCGAATCTCGACAACCAGTTTCGCCCGGCAGCGGCCATAACCGATTGGAACCGCGTTGTCGGCGTACGCGTAGCGCTGACCCTGCAGAGCGCCGAAAGGGTTGACGCCAGTGGCAACGCGATACAGCGCCAATCGTTTGCCTTGTTCAGTATCCGTGCACGCGAGTATTTGCCATGATACCCAATGACCAGGTCAAACGCAGCACTCGGCACTCCCGGCAATGTTCGCATACCGCTTCCGAGCGTGGAATGGCGCTGATCGTCGCACTCGTCATGCTCGCTGCGATGACCATCGTCGGCGCCGCCACCTTGCGTACCGCCACCATCGAGCAAAAAGCCGCCAACGCCACACAAGATCGCAGTTTGGCGTTTGCAGCCGCGGAAACAGCCCTGCGCTTCGGTGAGACGGTGGCTTCTGCACAGGCCATGGCCAGCCCCGTCAATATTGGCTTTCCAGCACAAGGACTGTCTACAGTCACCGGTGGCAACGGTTGCACACCGACTCCGTGTGCAGCCGGCTTGTGCGAACCTCCCGATCCCGATTGCCCACCGCGCTGGCTGGACTCTGCCTTCACCGGCTGGGTCAACGCAACGCCGCTTGGGGGCGTCATCGGTACGCCGCAGTACTTTGTCGAATTTATCGGACTCAATTTCCCGTGCAGTGACGGCGGCCCGTCCGATCCGAGAAATTGCAAGCGCTATCGGATAACCGCGCGCAGCATCCCGAGTGCCGATCGCAGTGTCGTCATCTTACAATCCGTCTACGCCAGTGAGTGAGGATCTTCATCATGAAGCCGTTCATCGTCGCGTTGATGAGCGTCTGCGCCGCATCCTTCTGCCATGGCGCTGTCATTCCAAATGTCCCACCAATTGCCGCCGCAACTGCGGTCAAACCGCTGACGCTGCTCGTCGCCGGCCGAGATCACCGTTTATTTTATGAAGCTTACAATGACGCCGGTGACATCGACGGCGATGGTGTAATTGATACCCGTTTCAAGCCCACCATCGAATACGTGGGTTTATTCGATTCCAACGTCTGCTATGTGTATAGGCCTGCCGCCCAAAGATTCGAACCTGCAAGTGCTGCGAGCGGTCCTCTGCGCAAGTGTAGCGGGCAATGGTCAGGCAACTGGTTAAATTACATCACGACGTCCCGCATCGACGCACTCCGCAAAATTCTCTACGGCGGCATGCGTGAAGTCGATAGCCCAACCGAAACCGTCTTACGGCGCGCGTATATACCGCAAGACGCCCACTCTTGGGCTAAAGAATACACATCTCCAGCTATTGACGGGTACAATATCGCCGAATATACTCCGCTTGCTTCTCCAAGCGCGGGACGCCGCCACTTTTTTGGCAACCTAACGCGCAATGCGAGTACTAACTGCGCATCCTTGAATTCTTGCAGCGATGCATTACCCCCGATCTTAGCGGTGGTCCAAAATTCGACCAAGCGCGTTTGGGAGTGGGCATCGAAAGAGAGACCGGTGCTTGACAACACCCATGGTGGCACACTCACCGACTATGTCGTGCGGGTTCAGGTGTGCACCGCGACATTCAACAACGGTTGTAAGCGCTACCCCAATGGTACCTATAAGCCGACCGGCCTGCTGCACGAGTACGGAGAGTCCGAGTCCATGTTGTTCGGCCTGCTGACCGGTAGCTATGATCAAAGCGTCGCAGGCGGGCGCTTACGCAAGGTCATTTCGTCTTTTACCAACGAAGTCAATCCGACGACCGGACAGTTTACCGCTGCAGCCGCAATCGTTCGGACATTCAACAACCTGCGTATCCGCGACTTCAACAACGGGGTGACAGCCAGCTATTACCGCAGCGGTTGGATAACCACCCGCCCGCCGCTGCCGGGTGAATTTCCCGACTGGGGCAACCCGATCGGTGAAGCCATGTACGAGGCAGTACGCTACCTGGCTGGCAAGGGTACACCGACTTTGGCATTCATGGGAAGTACCGCAATCGATACAGAGGTCGGACTGGGCACGGTCGCATGGGACGATCCGTATAGCGGGCGACCGTATTGCTCGCGCGCCAATCTGATGGTTTTTTCCGACGTCAACATCTCCTACGACTCCGATCAATTGCCCGGCGTCGATAGCAATTTTGGCCCTGGGATCCCGGGCGATTTACCCGGCTTCAACGCAGCCGCCGAAACCAATGCGATCGGTGCTGCCGAGGGCGTAGTCGGACGGCGCTTCATCGGCCAGGCAGGCGCCTTGTATGACTCGGCGCCCACGCCCAAAGAAGTCGTGCCCGGTCTGGGCAATATTCGCGGGCTCGCGCCGGAAGAGCCGACCAAGCAAGGTAGCTATTACGCCGCCGGCGTCGCGCGCTACGCGCATCGCACCGACCTGCGGCCGTCTCTGCCTGGTAAACAAAGCGCAATGACTTTCTCGGTTGCCCTGGCGTCTCCGCTGCCGCGTATCGAAGTCCCGATACCCGGTGGCCGCAAGATCACGTTGGTTCCATTTGCCAAATCCGTAGGCGGTGGTGGGATCAACCCTGCCAAAGGCCAATATCAGCCGACCAACCAGATCGTCGATTTCTACGTCAACCGTATTGCGAATTCTGGCCCGGCGGACGCCGACCCGAGTGTCAACGGAGGTCGTTATTACGCAGAGTTCGTCATCAACTTCGAGGATGTCGAGCAAGGCGCTGACCACGATATGGATGCCATTGCCATCTACGCCGTTCACTTGAATTCTGATAACACGGTAACGGTGAAGGTCACCCCCGTATATCAAGCCGGCGGAATACAGCACCGCATTGGCTACGTCATCACCGGTACGACGGCCGACGGTATCTACCTTGAAGTACAAGACGAGGCCGATACGGTGCCCTACTTTTTAAACACGCCTCCCGGGAAACTCCCCGGTCATTGCGATCCCTCATCGGGCAAGCCCGAATGCGATCTTCTTCCCTATCTGGGCGGCTCACCAAGCTTCGCGACGGCGACGCGAACATTCACCGCGAACACCTCGACGCCGGCAGCCACACTGTTGCCTGATCCGCTGTGGTACGCGGCGAAGTGGGGCGGCTTCGAGGATCGAAACGGAAACGGTATTCCCGATCTCAGCGTCGAGTGGGATGAGAACGGTGACGGCGTGCCCGACACCTACTTTCTCGTGCAGAACCCCGCCAAGTTGCGCGATCAGCTTCGGCGGACGCTCGAGAGCATTGTCGCGCGAACCGCGAGCCTGACGCGGGTTACTGCCAACTCGACTTCGATCACGGCCGGCACTCGCATCTATACCGCGCAGTTCGAGTCCCAATACTGGAGCGGGGACGTGCGCGCCTATCCCATGACGCCATCTGGGCCGGGCACTACCCCTGCGTGGAGTGCTGCTTCCGCCATGCCGGCGCCCGCAGCGCGGAAAATCTACACCCGCAACTCTGCCGGCACGCCAGTCGAACTGCTATGGGGCAATCTAACGCCTGCGGATCGAAGCCACTTCGGCTCACCACAGATCATCGATTATCTGCGCGGCGTGCGCGCTCAGGAGATACAGAACGGCGGTATCTACCGGAACCGCCCGATCGCCAACGTTATCGGCGACATCGTTCACTCATCTCCGGTTTATGTCGGTGATACGCAAACGGTCTATGTCGGCAGTAATGACGGAATGCTGCACGCATTCAACGCAAATACAGGGGTCGAGATATTTGCGTACATTCCCAGCACGCTGTTGCACAGACTTCGAAATCTCGCGTCACCGACTTATACGCACGAGTATTTCGTCGATGGCGAGATCGTCGTAACCAATCATACCTTGACGCCCGGTTCGAATATATTGGTCGCCACATTGGGACGCGGTGGCAAAGGGCTGTTTGCCCTCAACGTCACCAATCCGAACGCGTTCAATCCATACCATACCTGGGAGCGACTCGACGGATCTGACCCGGATCTTGGTTATATGCTTGGCAAACCCGTATTGACCAAACTCAATAACGGCGAGGTCGCTGTCATCGTCGGTAACGGATATAATTCGACATCGGGCAAGGCGGTTTTGTATGTGATTCGCGTCAGTGACGGCGCAATATTGAGGAAATTCGACACATTGGTTGGCGGTGACAACGGTATGGGCAGCCCCAGCGCCGTCGACACCGATGGCGATGGTGATGCCGATCTTCTTTACGTCGGCGATCTCAAAGGAAATGTCTGGAAGATCGATATCGGCTCAAGTAACCCTTCTTCGTGGGATTTCGCATTCAAGTTAGGGACTACGCCACAGCCTTTTTTTGTCGCAAAGGATAGCGGCGGTAACACCCAGCCGATCACTGCGCCCATCGTATCCGTTATCAATAATGTATACGGTGATCCCAATTACGGCAAGCGGTTCGTCTTTTTCGGTACCGGCAGCTATTTTCGGTCAACCGATCCTGCCGACCCACAAACTCAAACGTTATATGGACTCATCGACAACGGCGTTCCGATTCTTAATCGAACGGTTCTGGTGAGTCGAACAATCGTTAGTGAGACCACATTTGGCGGCACAGACGTTCGGATTTTTAGCGGAGTGACGCCATTGGATATGGTCGGTAAAAGCGGCTGGTTCTTGGATTTTACGACCCGTCCACGGGAGCGATTCATTTACGGCGCCATGGTGCTACCTCTCATCCGTCCCACGCTGGTCGCAACGTCGATCATTCCGTCGACGGATGTTTGCCTACCCGGTGGAACTGGCTTCATCAATGCCATCGATCCATTCACAGGCGGGCGTATTGGTTTTGGAATTTTCGATGCTAATGATAACGACAATTTCGCCGATGACAAAGTTGGCAGTCATTACATCGGTGCGATTGGTACCGCCAGCATGCCCACAGACCCCGTCCTTCTTGGCAATCGGATCCTTAGTGGTGGCAGCGACGCCGACACCACAAATATCAGGGTTAATTTCGGTCAGCGTAGCACGGGACGCATTTCATGGCGAGAAATCGTGAGGGAATGAGACGATGAACACACGCGGTTTCACATTGATCGAGGTGATGATCGTAGTCGCGATCGTCGGTATATTGACTGCAATTGCTTATCCTAGCTATCAACGATACGTGCTCAAAAGTCACCGCACAGCGGCACAGTCCTGCCTGACGGAGTTGTCTACATGGATGGAGCGGTACTATGGTGCGAATATGACCTATAGCGGTGCTGCGTTGCCAGCATTGGCCTGTCGCAACGATTTGTCGAGTCGCTATACATTTTCTTTCGGTAGTGGCCCCACTGCGACGACGTACACGATTCAGGCGGTGCCGATTGGGTCGCAAGTGCCCGACGGCTGTGGCACGTTGGCGATCAATCAAGCCGGCGTACGTACCGCCGCGGCATCGGGGTGCTGGTGATGCACCTCGCCACTTGGAACGTCAATTCGCTGTCCGTGCGGCTGCCGCAGGTGCTCGATTGGCTGGCCGCGCACCCGGTGGACGTGTTGGCGCTGCAGGAGCTCAAGCTCACGGACGACAAGTTTCCGGCCGACGCGTTGGCGCGGGCCGGCTATACCGCCGCCTGGTTTGGCCAGAAGACGTATAACGGCGTGGCCCTGCTGGTGCGCTTACCCGGCGCGATCGCTCAAGTCCAGCGCAATATCCCGGGCTTCGACGATGGGCAGGCGCGCGTGATCGCAGCCACCGTGCTACCGGCGACGGGCGCCGAGCCGCTGCGCGTGATCAGCGCCTATTTTCCCAATGGACAGGCGCCGGGTAGCGACAAATTTGCCTATAAGCTGCGCTGGCTGCAGGCCTTGCGCGACTGGCTGGCGCTGGAGCTGGCCCGCCACCCGCGCTTGGTGCTGATGGGCGACTTCAACATCACCGTGGACGACGCGGACGTCTGGGATCCGGAGGGGCTGCGGGAAACGATTCACTGCACCGGCGCCGAGCGTGCGGCGCTGCAGGCGCTGGCCGAGCTGGGGCTGCACGATGCATTTCGCCTGTTTCCCCAGCCGCCACGCAGCTTTACGTGGTGGGACTATCGCCAGTTGGCGTTTCCCAAAAACCAAGGTCTGCGCATCGACCATATCTGGATCAGCGACGCTTTGAAGCCGCTGGCGCGGGCCTGTCACATCGACCGTGCCCCCCGTAAATGGAAGCAACCCAGTGACCATGCGCCGGTGGTCTTGACGCTGGATGACCACGCCGCGCCCGATGCCGCGGCCAAGCGCGATCACGGGGCGGCCGACCCGGCGCTGGCGTGAAGACTTGGCGCGCGCTCAACGCTCGGGCGTCAACCGTGGCGGGCATCGGTGCCCGCGCGGAGGCCCAGTCCGGATGGCGCGAACCTGGTGGCGCCATTCGCACTTCTGAAACCCGTCACGGATCGGGCGCGTCCATGCCCAGCTCCTGCATCTTGCGTGTGATGGTGTTGCGGCCGATGCCCAGACGTTGCGCGGCTTCGACACGGCGCCCGCGGGTGACGTGCAATGCCGCCTCGATGAGCCGTGTCTCGACACGCCGCACAACGGTATCCCAGACGTCGTCACGCCCGGCCATCAGCAAGCGCGTTGCTTCGGCCTGCAGGGCGGCTTCCCAGTCGCCGGCGGCAGTCACCCCGGTTTCTGCGACAGCCGGTACGGGGCTACCGCCCGCGACGTCCCGGCCGGTGGGGCGCTGCGTGTCCCGAGGCATAGTCGCTGCAGCATAACCGCTCAGCATGGCCTGTGCGCGCTCCAGGGGACCGGCGGCTGCCGCCGCGGGCGACGGGGCTTCAGACCATTCGCCCCCGGCTGCCGTGGATACGGCGACTGAACCAGCCTCGGCGTTTGCTGTGGTGGAGATGCTCGCCAGCACTTCTGGCGGCAGATCTTTCACCTGCACGACCTGCGCGGGCGCCATCACCGTCAACCAGTGACACAGGTTTTCCAGCTGTCGGACATTGCCGGGGAAGTCGTAGGCCATCAACGCCGCCAGCGCGTCATCCGACAAGCGCTTGGGCTCGACTTCGAGCTGGCGCGCACTTTGCTGCAAAAAGAAGCGCGCCAGCAGGGGGATGTCCTCGCGCCGCTGGCGCAGCGCAGGCAGGCGCAGGCGAATGACGTTGAGGCGGTGATAGAGGTCTTCGCGAAAGGCGCCTTCCTTGACGCGCCGCTCCAGATCTTGGTGGGTGGCAGCGATGACGCGGACGTTCGCTTTGAGCGGTGTATGCCCGCCCACGCGGTAGTAGTGGCCGTCCGAGAGCACGCGCAGCAGCCGCGTTTGCAGCTCCAGCGGCATGTCGCCGATTTCGTCCAGAAACAGCGTGCCGCCTTCGGCTTGCTCAAAACGGCCGCGACGCAGGGTCTGTGCTCCCGTGAAGGCCCCGCGCTCGTGCCCAAACAGCTCGGACTCCAGCAGGTCTTTCGGTATGGCGGCGGTGTTGATGGCGATGAATGGCCCTTTGGCACGGGGGGAGTGTTTGTGCAGCGCGCGCGCCACCAACTCTTTGCCGGCGCCAGACTCGCCCGTGATCAGCACCGTGACGTGACTGTGGCTGAGCCGCCCGATGGCACGAAAGACGTCTTGCATCGCCGGGGCCTGCCCGAGCATCTCGGGGGCACTGCCCAACACGTCCTCGGCAGCGGCTTCCTCGCGCAGGCTTTCCTGCGCCGCACGGCGAATGAGCTCGACGGCTTTGGGCAAGTCGAACGGCTTGGGCAGATATTCGAACGCCCCACCTTGAAAAGCGGCCACCGCGCTGTCCAGGTCGGAGTATGCCGTCATGATGATGACCGGCAGGGCAGGATACTGACGCTTGACCCTCTCGAGCAGCTCCAACCCCGATCCACCCGGCATGCGGATATCGCTGACGAGCACCTGCGGGCCTTCGTCTGCGCCGTCGGCCAGAGCGTCCAGCACGGCCTTGGGGCTGTCGAAACTGCGCGTCGGCAGCGCCTCCCGCGCCAGCGCCTTCTCCAGCACGAAACGGATGGAGGGGTCGTCATCGGCAATCCAGATCGGTTTCATGCGCGGCACTCGCTTGCGGTCTGCCCCCGCGGCCGATGCTACGGCAGCGGTATGAGGATCTTGAAATCGGTGTGGCCCGGTCGGCTGTCGCACTCGATCAGACCGTTGTGCTGCTGGATGAAGGTCTGCGCCAAGGTCAGCCCCAGCCCAGAGCCACCATCGCGCCCCGACACCAGCGGGTAGAAGATGCGGTCTTTGATCTCGTCCGGCACGCCCGGCCCGTTATCGATGACATGCAATTCCAATGCCAGCCGAAAACGCTGCTTGCCAAAGGTCACTTGCCGCTGCACGCGCGTGCGCAGGGTGATGCGGGCGTCCCCTGCCGCGATACGGTCTTTGAGCGCATGCGCGGCGTTGTGCACCAGGTTGAGCAGCGCCTGGATGAGCAGCTCGCGGTCGCCGCGCAACTCGGGAATCGAGGTGTCGTAGTCACGCACGACGCTGAGGCCACGCGGGAACTCGGCCAGGATGATGGCGCGCACGCGCTCGCACACCTCGTGGATGTTGACGTCGGCCATGACCGGGGCACGCCGATGGGGCGCCAGCAGCCGGTCCACCAGCGACTGCAGCCGGTCGGCCTCGTGCACGATGACCGCCGTGTATTCGACCAGATCGTCTCGCCCGGCCAGCTCCATTTGCAGCAGCTGCGCAGCACCCCGTATGCCGCCCAGCGGGTTTTTGATCTCGTGCGCCAGATTGCGAATCAGCTCTTTGTTCGCCCGAGCCTGTTCGAGCAAGCGCTGCTCGCGCTCCTGGCGCGTTTGCTGCTCCAGCGGCAGCATCTCGACGATGCGCTGCTGCGGTGACTCGGTGGCCGCCAGCACCAGATGCACGGGCAGAGGCTCGCGCAACAGGCGTTTGAGGTGGGTGTCGTAGCGGATGACGGCATACTCGTGGCCGCGCATGCCTTGCAGTGCATTTTGCAACAACGCGGGTTGTGTCAGCCAGTCGGTCAGCGCCACGCCGCGCAAATTGCGGCGCGACAGGCCCACTGCATCTTCCAGCGCGTGGTTGGCATAGCGTATGACGCCGTGCGGGTCCACCACTGCCACCAGCGTCGCCAACAGATCGAGCGCCGCCAGCAACGCGTCGTCAGTCGGCGGCCCGTCGGCGGCCAGCGTGCGGCGGTCAGCGCCCATCGGCGCCACCCAGTCGTCCCATCTCGCGGCGGATGGCGGCCACATCGGCCTCGGCCCGCTCGACCCGGGCGCGCAGCTCCTGCACGCGCGCTTGGTAGGCCGCGGTGTCGGCGTTTTCGGTAGCCAGCGGCGGTGGTCGGCCGTCGGCGTAGTCGGCGCGCGCGCGCTGCAGCCGCTCCTCGGCACGGCGTAATTCCTGCTCCAGGATGCGGCGCGCTTCGGCATCACGCTGGCGCTGCTGCTCTGGCTCGACACGCTCGCTGGGTGCCCGCGCGCCGCTGGCAACCGCGCGCGCAGGCACGGGCGCGTTGGCTGGCTTGTCGCCACTTTGGCCACCGCCGGGACGCGTACCCTCGACGATGGTCACGTTCCCCCCCTGGACCTCGCGGCAGCCTCGCGCGGCAGGGTTGGGTCCGGGTTGGTTGGTGTACTCGTTACCACAGCGCCAGATGGCACCACCCTGTGCCGCGGCGGCTGGGGCAAGGGTCAGGCACAACACACCAAGCAGGCTGGTGGTAAACCAGCCCCACATGCCCCCTGTCCCCCGTCTGTGCTGCGCGTCGATTCGGTCGTGCGACACCATGCCAATCCTGCCTTGATGCAACGCGTAGAGTATCCGGCAAAACGGACCGGAACGCCGAAAGCGCTACCGCGACGGCGCCGCACGCCCGCGCTCGGCAGGACAACGAAGCCCTGCGCGCCGTAAACCAAAGACGAAAAGGGCGGCACGAGGCCGCCCTGGTGTGAGACGGGTGCCTGCCGAGTCCCGGCGGCTTGCCCGCGTCACAGGCTGAAGTACATGTCGTACTCGGTCGGCGTGACTTCGACGCGAGCGCGCGTGACTTCTTGCATCTTCAGCTCGATGTAGGCGTCGAGCATGGAATCGGTAAACACGCCGCCCTTGGTCAGGAAGGCACGGTCCTTGTCCAGGTACTCCAGCGCCTGATCCAGGCTGTGGCAGACGGTAGGCACCAGCTTGTCTTCCTCCGGCGGCAGGTGGTACAGGTCCTTGGTCGCCGCTTCGCCCGGGTGGATTTTGTTCTCGACGCCGTCCAGGCCCGCCATCAGCAGCGCAGCAAAGCACAGGTAGGGGTTGGCCATCGGATCGGGAAAGCGCGCCTCGACCCGACGCGCCTTCGGGTTGGCCACGTAGGGGATGCGGATGGAGGCAGAGCGGTTTTTCGCCGAGTAGGCCAGCTTCACCGGCGCTTCGAAGTGCGGCACCAGGCGCTTGTAGCTGTTGGTGGTGGGGTTGGTGATGGCGTTGAGCGCACGGGCGTGCTTGATGATGCCGCCGATGTAGTACAGCGCGAAGTCGCTCAAGCCCGCGTAGCCGTCACCGGCGAACAGGTTTTTGCCGTCCTTCCACACCGACTGGTGCACGTGCATGCCGCTGCCGTTGTCGCCGTGGTAGGGCTTGGGCATGAAGGTGGCCGTCTTGCCGTAGCTGTTGGCCACGTTCCAGATCACGTATTTCAGCGTCTGCGTCCAGTCGGCACGCTCCACCAGGGTGCTGAACTTGGTGCCGATTTCGCACTGGCCGGCACCCGCCACTTCGTGGTGGAACACTTCCACCGGAATGCCCAGCGACTCCAGGATCAACACCATCTCGGCGCGCATGTCGTGTGTGCTGTCCACCGGCGGCACGGGGAAGTAGCCGCCCTTGGTGCGCGGACGGTGGCCGCGGTTGCCGTTTTCGAATTTGGTGCCGGTGTTCCAGGGCGCTTCGTATTCCTCGATTTCGTAGAAGCAGTTGCCCGGGTTGGTGCTCCAGCGCACGCCGTCGAACAGGAAGAACTCGGGCTCGGGGCCGAAGTAGGCGGTATCACCCAGGCCAGACGCCTTCAGGTAGGCCTCGGCGCGCTTGGCGATGGAGCGCGGGTCGCGGTCGTAGGCCTTGCCGTCGCTGGGCTCGATGACGTCGCATTGCAAAAACAGCGTGGTCTCTTCGAAGAACGGGTCGAGGTTGGCGGTGTTGGGGTCGGGCATGAGCAGCATGTCCGACGCCTCGATCCCCTTCCAACCCGCAATGGACGAACCGTCGAACGCATGACCCGACGTGAACTTGTCCTCGCTGAAGGCGGAAACGGGCACGGTCACGTGTTGTTCTTTGCCACGGGTGTCGGTGAAGCGGAAATCGACGAACTTGACGTCGTTTTCCTTGATCATGTTCATCACGTCGGCGACGGACTTGGCCATCGGTGTACTCCTGAGGGTTGGGTCGAACAATGCCTTGAGCAGCTTGCGAAGCGGCTCTTGTGAAGCAGAATCCGTGCCAGATACAACACGTTCGCTGGGGCGCCGCCCAGGGCTGCCCCGGCTGGCCGCAGCACCGATTATCCATCGGCACATGACATCGCGGCGACGCACTTTTTTTGTGCATTATGACCATTGTTGGTGCAAACATCTATTCGCGCACCAACTCGGGGCCCAGCGGCAGCCCCATGGCACGCAGACCCGCCAACAGCGCGTCATACGCCGGCGGCACGGCGGCAACCGGCCCCTTGACACCCAATTCGACGTGGCGGCCGTGTTCGGGATGATCGACACTGGGCAGGCTAAAGACGCGCACATCCGGATACTCGGCCTCGATGCGTTCCATCAAGGGCGTCAGCACCGCTTCGATGGCGCCGAAGACGATGACGGAGCGTTCGCTGTGGCGCCCCTGACCGAACAGGACACGGTAGTGGGTGTCCAACACCCACTCGATCATGGGCCAAGCCATGACCGGAAAGCCGGGTACGAAGTGAATCGTGCCGCCACCCGGGCCGTCGCAGCTAAAGCCAGGGATGCGGTTGTACGGATTGGGAATGAGGCGCGCGCCTTGCGGAAAAACGCCCATCTGCAGCCGTTGCCGGTTCTCCGGACGTTCGGGGTCGTAGGGTACACCCTGTTCGGCCGCGATTTCGCGCATGCGCTCCTCGATGAGGGCGCGCGCTTGCGGATGCAGCACCAAGGGCACGCCCAGCGCTGCGGCCGCGGCTTGGCGCGTGTGGTCGTCCGGCGTGGCGCCGATCCCGCCGGTGGAAAACACCACGTCGGCACTGGCGAACGCTTGGCGCAGCACGTCGATGAGGGCGGACCGATCGTCGCCGACGTAACGCGCCCAACTCAAGCGCAGCCCGCGCGCGCCGAGCAGCTCGATCACCCGCGCCAGGTGTTTGTCTTGCCGTTTACCGGACAGGATTTCGTCGCCGACAATGATGAGGCCAAAGCGCACCGCCATGGGAGCGTGCGCGGCGGAAGATGAGGCGAAATGGTTCATCAATCGAGGTGATCGTCACGAAAAAAAAAGCTGGCATCACACCACGGCGGCCGGGTTTGCTGCCCGCCTGCGTTTCGGCGGCAAGCGTGTCCAGCCCTGGCCAGCCGCGTCGCCTGCCGCCACACGTGCATGGCGCATCCCCATCATGGCGCCGCTGACCCGTTTGCCGGCGGCAACGCCGAGGGCGCAGCCGCTGCCGACGCCGGCGCGGCGGCTGGCCCTGGGCGCGCCTCGACATCCACGATGTCGCTGGCAGCGGGGCGCGCCAGCTTGCCCGCGACGTGGGCCACGCCGGTCGCCGCAGGCCCGGCTCCTGCGGCATCACCACCGGCCTCGCCCGCCCGCAAGTGCTGCAGTGCCGTGAGCAGATAGTGCGCAAACCACAGCGCGGCAAACGCAAAGATGAGAGCATAAATCCAGATGGCCAGCGGCACCAGCAGCGGCGCCAAGGCAATGAACATGGCTCCCGAGACCCACACCACACTGGGCGCGGCACCCAACAAGCCCACCAACACCCCCATGGCGAGTAGCGGCAGGCGGTGTTGCTGCAACAAGGCGCGCCGCTCGTCAGCCGAGGCATGCGACGCGAGCACGTCATAAGCGAACACGCGATAGGTCAGCCAGCCCCAGATCAGCGGCGGCAAGACCAGCGCCAACGGCGGAATGAGCCACAGCGGCACCGACAGCGCCAGCAGCAGCAGCGCCAGCAGGGCCGACCACAGCGACCACAGCACGCTGCCCAACACACCGCCGCCACGGCGACGCTCGAGGTCGGGGTAGCGGCGCAGTGCCACCAGCTCCACCAGTGCCGGCGTCATCGAGAACGCCACCAGCAACAAGGCCGACACGACGATCAGCGGCGTGGCCAGCGCCAGCACCAGCAGGGGCGCGACCACCACCCCCAACGCCCCCAGACCCACGCTGTCCAGCCAGCTCAGCGCGAACTCCACCGCCGCCCAACTCTGCAGCCACGCCAGCACCGCGTCCACCGCCCGGTCCCAGAAAAAATAGCCCAACGCAAAGGCGCCCGCCACCATCAGCAACAGCGGTAGCAGCGACAGGCCAATGACGCGCGGGTGCACGCAGTAGGCGACGGCACGCCAAAAAGAACCCAGGAGCAGACGCATGGCGCCTAGCATACCGCGGCTGACGCGTCGTGGCGCCCGGCCGCTGCCCACAGCCGCGCGACTTCATCGGGGTACAACCAGCGCCATTGCCCAGGCGGCAAGTCATCCGGCAGCCGCACGGGCCCGAAGGCGCTGCGATGCAGCTGCCGCACCCGGTTACCCGCGGCGGCCACCATGCGCTTGACCTGGTGGTAACGGCCTTCGGTCAACGTCAAGCACAAACGGTGCGCATCGAGGGGCTGCACGGCAGCCGGCCGCACGGCCTGCGGATCGTCGCGCAGCACCACCCCGGCGCGCAAACGCGCACACAGGGCTTCATCGACCGGGTGTACACAGGTCACCTCGTAGACTTTGGGCACATGATGGCGCGGCGAGGCCAGGCGGTGAATCAAAGCCCCGTCGTCGGTGAGCAACAGCAATCCGGTGGTGTCCTGATCCAGCCGCCCCACCGCCTGTACACCCGGCGTACCACCCGTGGGGCGCAGGCGCAGCGGCGCCGGCAGCAGCGTATATACGCTGGGCCAGGCCGAGGGACGCTGCGAGCATTCGGTGCCAGCCGGCTTGTGCAGCATCAGATAGGCTTTGGGTTGATAGGGCCAGCCCTGCCCGTGCACCCAGAACACGTCCCCCGGCGCCAGCGCAACGGGAGCCGCTGGATCGGTGACGGCCTGGGGCGGATCGCCCGCTGCCACGGCGCCGGCCAGCACCAGGGCGCGGCACTGGCGCCGACTGCCAAACCCCTGGGTGTAGAGTACATCTTCCCATCGCATGGTGAACAAGCATAGCCGGCTCGGACATGCCGCTTGAGCGACAATCGAGGCAAACGCAACGTACCCCGACGATGAAAGCACGCGTGCAGTCCCTGTTGCCCAGCCGTGAGCGCCTGTACCGCATGCGCTGGCTGCGCTGGCTCGCCCCCCATTTAAATCACCCACGCCTGTGGCATCTGAACCGCAAGGGCTTGGCGCTCGGGGTGGCGCTGGGCGTGTTTTTCGGCTTGCTGATTCCGGTGGCGCAAATTCCGCTGTCCGGTACGGCCGCGGTGCTGCTGCGCGCCCATCTGCCTGCCGCGGTGGCCAGTACCTTGGTCACCAATCCGGTCACCTTTGGGCCGGTTTACTACGGGGCGTACAAATTGGGTGCTTGGGTGATCAACGGTACCGACGACGAGGCCAGCACCCCCGAGGCCGTGATTCTGGCGGCCACCCAGGGGCCAGCCGTAACCGACGGTGCCGACGACCGTCCCTGGTGGGCGTGGTGGCGCGATCTGTGGACCTGGTTGGGCAGCGTCGGCAAGCCGCTGGTGGTGGGTCTGGCCATCGTGGCCACGGCAGGTGGCATTGCCGTCTATGTCGTGATCAATGCGGTGTGGATTGGGAAGGTGCGACTGGCGCGACGCCGGCGCCGCGCGCGTGGCCTGGATGGAAGCCGGCGCCCACCGGTGCCGCGCTGAAGCCACGCTGCGGCGGCTGAATCAGACACGGGCCGCTTCGCGCCAGGCAGCGCAGGCCGTCTTCTCGTCCCCCCGCTGCTCGGCCAATTCCGCCAGTGCACACCACGCACGTCGCCGCAAGACACGGTCGGGCAGCGCCCGCACCGCTTGTTGCAACAGACTCTGCGCTTTACCCCACAGGCCGTGCGCACGATAGGCCTGCGCCGCCAAATACTGCAAGGCGGCATCCGCTGGGTCGCGCTGCTGTGCCTCCTCCAGCCGCGACAGCCACGGGGCGTCGAGCCGCGACAACCAGGGCTCCACCGCTGCCACGGCACGGCAGCGCTGCATCGGTGACAGCGTCGCATAGCCCGCCCAGGCCACCCGAATGGCCTCATCCAGCACCTCGGGCAGCGGGCCGTCGGCGGGCAGAGCTCCGTCGTCGAGCAAGCGCTGGGCCTGTTCGAGCAACGCCAGCGCCCGCGCAGCGTCACGCCGCTGGACCCCCTGTAGGCTGCGCCAGACCGCGGCCAGCGCGGCCACATCACGCGCTTCGCGCAGGGCATCGAGCCAGATGCCACGCAGGACGGTATCCGCCGCGTCTTCGGAAAACGCGCGATGCTTGGCCAGCAGACGCGCCAGTTCGAGTGCCTCGCGGCGGTCGCGACGCAGCTGCGCCAGCCGCAGGCGCAGCCGCACCGCTTGGATGCGCCGCGCTGCCCCCTGCGGCAGCTCGCCCAACCAGCGCGCGGCCTGCTCGGCGTCGCCGGCTTGCAGCGCCCACTCGGCTGCCCGCAGCAGCGCGCCCTCACGGGCCTCGGGCGCGGTGTGCGCGCGCTTCGCATCGGTGGCAGCGGCGATCCAGGTGTCGCGCCAATCGCGTTGGCCCAACTGCTGGGCCGACTCGGCGGCGATCAAATGCGCCAGCACCCACAGCGTATCGGCATAGGGCAGATCGCCGGCGCCGTCGGCCTGCAGCCGCGCGATCGCCTCGCGAGCGGCGGTCTGTGCGCGCACGAAACGCCCACCCAACCCATACCCCCAAGCTTGCAGCACCAAGCCGACGGTGGCCCGCTCGTGCTGCCGTGCGCGCCAGCGACTGGCGCGCGCCGGCAAGGCACGCAAAGCGGCCACACCGCGCCAGGCCGCGTAACCCAGCACGAACAGCGCCACCACCGAGATCAACACCAGGTTGAAGGAGACATCGAGCCGCCAGGGTGGCCAAAACAGCGTGACGGTGGCCGGGTTGTCTCCCATCAGCAGCGCTGCCATCACCGCCAACGCCACCCAGAACAGCCAGCCGACGATGGCTTTCACGCTCACCCTCCCTGCCCGCCGACGGGTCGCCGCACCCCCGATGCCCTCATCTTCAGCGCCCCTCCGCCGCTGCAGCCAAGGCCGCCAAGGTTTCGTCGGGCCGTGGCAAGCCCTCGTGGCGCAGATCGCGCAACAGCTCCTCCAGCGTCTGCATGGTAACCTGCACGCGCGGCTGCTCGGTGTCGAAATAACGCTGCAGATGACGCTGTACCGCGCGCACGTCCGCACGCGCGCTGTCGAATTGGCGCGCCAGCACCCCTAAGCGCGCATTCAACAACAGCAGGCGAACGTGTTCGCGCAGAAAATACGTCTGCTCGGGCGCCAGCAGCACCGCCTCGGGCGAGTCGATGCGGCGCAGGCGAACCAAATCGCGCAGGCTGGCCTGGATACGCTCCCAACCCTGTTGTAACGCCAGCTCCGCCCAGTCGTGCACACGCTGCCACGGTGATCCGCTGGTCGCCTCGCTGGCCGGGCTGGAGGTGGGGGGCGCCGCACGGGCCGGGCGCAGCGCGTTCTTTTTGGGCTGTTCGGTCCGCGGCGGGGACGCATCGGCTTTCAAGGGCCATTCATCGACCTGCCGCGCCAGTTCGTCGAGCCGGCCAATCAAGGCCGGCACGTCCAGCACGGCCGCGGATTGTACACGCGCCAAATCGCGTGCGATGGCGCGCTGCACCGGATTGAGGCGGGGTTGCGCGGCGCGTTCGAGGCGCTGCTGAGCGGCCTGCAACGCGATGACCAGGGGCTGAACACTGCCGGTGAGCTGGCTTTGCTGAATGGCCAGTCGCAGCGTCGCCTCCAGCTCCTGCACCAACGCATCGTCGCGTGAACGCGACACGGCCAGCATCAGTTCCTCGAGCTGGCTGCGCTGCAGGACCACCTCGGACAGTTTCAGCTCGGCCACCCCCAGGCGTGCCTGCAGCTCACTGGCGCTGGCTTGCGCCTGCTCAGCCAGCGCGCGCGCAGCGGCGACGTCGGCCTGCCACTCGGCGCTGCGCCGCGCCAGCTCCTGCTGCGTCAACGACAAACGTTGCCACAGTAGGCCCACGCCAACGAGCGCGCTCAATGCCACCAGCACCGCGCTGGTTGCCCACCAACGCCCCGGCCCGCCACCGGCGCGGTGCGATGGCGAAGGAACGGGGCCGGGCGCTGGTTGTGGCGCAGGCAAAGAGGCTGAGTCATTCACAGCAACGATTCTAGAGCCTGCTGCACATCGGCCAAGGTGGGCCGGGTCTCGACGACGGTACCAAACCCAGCGGCGCGTGCGGCCTGTGCGATGCGCGCATGGGTGGCTAGCGCCCGCGCGCCCTGCCAGCACTCGGCAGGCAACAGGGCGCGCAGATGCGCCAGCGCCTCGCTGCTGCTGAACAGCCAAATGGAGCCATCGCGCGCCGCCTGCTGGGCGCGCGTGCGCTGCGCGGCCTGCCAGGGCGGCGCCACGCGCCGGTACACCACCAGGGTATGCACGTGCACACCTGCCTCTTGACAGCGCCGGGCCAGCCAGTCACGGCCGGTGCGGCCATCGGCCGACTGTCCACGCACCGCCAGCACCCGCATGCCCGAGCGCAGCCGGGGCGCCACCACCTCCCACAAAGCCTCGGAGTCCATCTGTGGTGCCTGCGGCGGCGGCGCGTCGATGTACGGCGCTGCCACCCCCCAGTCGCGCAGTGCATCAGCGGTGCCGGCCCCCGGCGCCCAGCAGCGGCAGCCGCTCGGCGCCGGTACACCGGCGGCGCGCACCACCTGCACCGCGGCCGGACTGGCAAACCACAGGGCGTCCCAGCCCGTGCCGTCGCCAATGACGGCGCGCCAGCGCGCGCCGTCGGCGATGGACTCGATGGCGATGAGTGGCAAAGCCAACACCGGCCAACCCGCGGCCTGCAGCTCGGTGATCCAGTTCTGGGCCTGCTCGGCAGGGCGCGTCACCACCACCGTGGGCCGAGCTGGCGAGGCGGCCGCAGCTGCCTTCATACGGTTGGTCGAGCCACGCGCGCTCCTTGCGCGATGAGCGCGTGCGCCGCTTGCTGACCCAGCCGCTCGGCTGCAACCAGATCGGCCACCATGCCTTCGACCTGGGCGTGCAGCAGCGCTGCCGACCCGTCGGCCTCGGCCCAGACGGCTTGCACGCGCATGCCCGCCGGCTGCCCGGCCTCACCGGGCGCGGGCCCGACCCAGGTGGCGTGCGCTGCCAGCGGCACGGTGCAGCTGCCGCCCAAGGCGCGCGAGACGGCGCGCTCGGCCGCCACCGCCGCCCAGGTAGCCCAGTGCGCCAGCGGCGCCAGCGCCAGGGCGACGTCGGTGCGTTCGGCCCGGATTTCGATGCCCAGTGCCCCCTGCCCAGCGGCAGGCAACATCTCGTGCGGTTCGAACACCCGCCGAATGCGCTCGCCCAACCCCAGCCGACGCAGCCCGGCAGCGGCCAACACGATGGCGTGAAACTGCCCTTCGTCGAGCTTGCGCAGCCGGGTATCGAGGTTGCCACGCAGTGGCTCGATGCGCACGTCGTCGCGCCCGAGACGATCCAGCCAGGCGCGCAGCTGCGCCATGCGGCGCAGGCTGGAGGTGCCCACCACCGCGCCCGTCGGCAACGCGGCCGGCTCGCCGGCCACGGCCGACACCCAGGCATCGCGCGGGTCTTCCCGCTCCAGCACACAGGCCAGTGCAAAGCCGGCGGGCAGCTCCATCGGCACGTCTTTGAGCGAGTGCACCGCCAAATCCGCGCGCCCCTGCTCCAGCGCCACCTCCAGCTCTTTGACGAACAGGCCCTTGCCACCGACCTGAGACAGCGCCCGATCGAGAATCTGATCGCCGCGCGTGGTCATGCCGAGTAGCTGCACCGGGTGGCCGCGCTGCTGCAGCCGTGCGCGCACGTGCTCAGCCTGCCACAAGGCCAGGCGGCTTTCGCGGGTGGCGATGATCAAGGGCAACGGGGCAGGGCGGGTGGCGGCTGGCTCGGCGCACGCACTGGATGCGGGGGCGGACATGACGGCGATGCTAGCACGGTAGCCGCGACCCCAGCAGCGCCTCGCGCACGTGCGGCAACTGGCGGCGCGAGACCTGAAGCCGCTCCGCGACCCCATCGAGCCGCACCACCCAGCCATCGAATGCCTCATCGGCGCCCTGTGGCATCTCGTGCACACGCTCGAGCGCGCGCACCCGATCACGCGCCACCAATGCGTTGCGGTGAATGCGCAACCAACGCTGCGGCTGGCTGCGCTCGAACTGGTGCAGCGAGCCGTCGTAGATGTAGCTACGCGCGGCCGTGCGCACGGTCACGTACTTCCACTCCGCCTTCAGATAAATCACATCGTCCAGGGGCACGCGCTCGGTGCGGCCACGCTCGTGAATGATGAGCGCGGCAGCCGCAGCGCCCGCTGGCGCCTGCGCTG
Organism: Tepidimonas charontis; assembly: GCF_007556685.1. Classification (GTDB taxonomy): domain Bacteria; phylum Pseudomonadota; class Gammaproteobacteria; order Burkholderiales; family Burkholderiaceae_C; genus Tepidimonas; species Tepidimonas charontis. The sequence continues at coordinate 20,739 of NZ_VJON01000015.1, forward strand.
CACCCGCGTCACGCTCCGCACCGCCGACCGATGCCGACGCTGGGCGCCAACGCTGCGCCTTGTCCAGCGCCTGCTGCAGACGCTGCCGACGCACCGGCTTGGTCAGATAATCGACTGCGTCGAGCTCGAACGCGTGCAGTGCATGCTCGGCATGCGCCGTCACGAACACCACCGCGGGCGCGGGGTTGCGCTGACGCACCAACTGCGCCAGCGCCAAGCCGTCCATGCCCGGCATCTGCACATCCAGCAACACCACGTCCCAGACCTCGCTGAGCAGCCGGGCGTAGGCGCTGCGCGCGTCGGCCGCCTCGCCCACCTCGACTTCGGGCGTCAGCTGCGCCAGCATGTCGCGCAGGCGCTGCCGCGCCAGTGCCTCGTCATCGACCACCAAAACGCGCAAGGCCATCGCTGCTCTCCCCGCCCTGGTCGGGACGCCCTACCGGACCGCCGGCTAGAATCGCCCTATCCGCATCCCGCTTGGTCGATGTTATACGACGCCGGCGTCGGCTCGTCTACCCGCGTTCGCCGTCTGCCGGCATCCGGGCGCGCCACCCCCTCTCGGTAGCGCTGCCCGTCGTGTCATTGGCTTGTCTCATCACACCGCCCTGCACCATGTCGCCCAACCAGCTCGACGCCAAGTCCCAAGCCTGGTCCGCCCTGTTTTCCGAACCGATAAGTGAGCTGGTGCAGCGCTACACCGCCAGCGTCTTTTTCGACCGCCGGCTGTGGAAGGCCGATATCCAGGGTTCGCTGGCGCACGCCGAAATGCTGGCCGCCCAAGGCATCATCAGCGCTCAGGACTGGGCCGACATCCAGCGCGGGCTGCAGCAGATCGCGCACGAGATCGAATCTGGCACCTTCGAGTGGAAGTTGGCGCTGGAGGACGTGCACCTGAACATCGAGGCGCGCCTGACGCAGTTGGTGGGCGACGCCGGCAAACGGCTACACACCGGCCGCAGCCGCAACGACCAGGTGGCCACCGACGTGCGTCTGTGGCTGCGCGATGAAATCGACGGGCTGCTGGCGCTGTTGCGCGACCTGCAACGCGCGCTGCTGGAAGTGGCCGAGCAGCACGTGGATTCCATCCTGCCGGGCTTTACCCACCTGCAGGTGGCGCAGCCGGTGAGTTTTGCGCATCACCTGCTGGCCTACGTGGAGATGTTCGCACGCGACGAAGAACGCCTGCGCGACGTGCGCCGGCGCACCAACCGGCTGCCGCTGGGCAGCGCGGCGCTGGCCGGCACCACCTACCCGCTGGACCGCGAGCGCGTGGCGCGCACGCTGGGCATGGTGGACGAGCACGGTGCGCCCCAACTGTGCCTCAACAGCCTGGACGCGGTCAGCGACCGCGACTTTGCGATCGAGTTTATGGCGGCGGCCTCGCTCATCATGGTGCACATCAGCCGCCTGAGCGAAGAACTGATCCTGTGGATGAGCCAGAACTTTGGCTTCATCCGCATTGCCGACCGCTTCACCACCGGCAGCTCCATCATGCCGCAGAAGAAAAACCCCGATGTGCCGGAGCTGGCGCGCGGCAAAACCGGGCGCGTGGTGGGGCACCTGATGGCGCTGCTGATGCTGATGAAGGGACAGCCCCTGGCCTACAACAAGGACAACCAGGAGGACAAGGAGCCGCTGTTCGACACCGTCGATACGCTGCGCGACACGCTGCGCATTTTCATCGACATGATCGGCGGCGAGCGCGACCCGGCCACGGGCGAGAAGTCCGGCGGCCTTGGCGTCAACCGCGAGGCGATGGAGGCCGCCGCCCGGCGTGGCTTTGCCACCGCCACCGATTTGGCCGACTATCTGGTGAAAAAAGGCGTGCCGTTTCGCGACGCGCACGAAACGGTAGCGGCAGCAGTGCGCAGCGCCAGCGCGCGCGGCTGCGACCTGGCTGAGCTGCCATTGGTCGAGCTGCAACAGTTTCACCCCGCCATCGGGCCGGACGTGTTCGAAGCGCTGACGCTGCGCGGCAGCTTGCAGGCGCGCAACACCTTAGGCGGCACCGCCCCGGCGCAAGTGCAGCGCCAGCTCCAGCGCCACCGCCAGCGCCTGGGACTGGCGGGCTAAGCACGCCGGACAGCGGGCGTAGGCGCGTCTTCAGACGCCGCTTAGGCGCGCAGCAAGGTCGGTGCAGAAAAACGCGCCCCAGTCACAGGCACCTTTGCAGAGCGGCTCAGGTCAAAGCCGCTTCGGCACACAGCGGGGGCGTCGCGCACACAGTCGGCTGCACCAACTCGCGGTAGTAGTTGGGCAGCGCAAACAGAGCGTGGTGCACCTCGGCGTTGTAGTAGCGCAGATCGGGCAGCGCCGCCACCCGCTGCTCCAGCGTCACCGCATCCAGCGCCCGCGGCTGCAGCGACTGCGACGCGATGGCAAAGCCCCAGTAGGCGCCGTACAGCGGAATGTAGAGCCCGAACGGGTGCACCTGGGCGAACACGCGGCGCAGCTGAGCCACGATGTCGCGTACCTGCTCGGGCTCGAACACCGGGGTGCCCGTGTGCAACACGATCGCCGCGCCCGGATTCATGATGCGTGCCAGCGAACGGAAAAACGCCTCGGTGTAGAGTGAACCCGCCGGCGTCTCCGGATCGGTCAGATCGAGCAGGATCAAATCGAACCGATCGCTCGTCTCGGCCACATAGGCCAAGCCATCGCCGATGCGCACCTGCAGGCGCGGGTCGTCGAAGACGCCACGGTGTACCGCGTGCAGATGCGTCTTGGCCACCTCGACCACCGCGGCATCGAGCTCGGCCATCACCACCCGCTCGACGCTGCGGTGCTTGAGCACCTCCTCAGCCGCTCCACCGTCACCGCCGCCGATGATGAGCACGTGGCGCGGCGCGCCGTGCGCCACCGCCGCCGGATGCACCAGGCATTCGTGGTAGAAAAACTCCTCGCGCTCGGAGGTCATGAAGTGGCCGTCGATGCGCAGGGTCAACCCAAAACGGGGGGTGCGCATCAGTTCGATGGTCTGGTACGGACTGCGGCGCGCCAGCACACGCTCTTGGCTGGTGTAGCCATAGACCGCATCGCCGGCGTCGTTGAGCGACTCCAGAATCATCTCGGCGGGCGGACGCTGTTCGCCGCCGCGCTGCAGGCGGTGGATTTCGCTGCGCCCGGGCTCGAACGCGGCGACGATCTCGCGCAGCAGCGCTTCGGCCTTGGCCGAATTGTCGGTGGTGAAGTTGCAGACGTAAACGTCCAAGGTGACCGCGCGCCGCTCGGGCCACGTGTGCACCGCCAGGTGCGACTCGGCCAGCAGCAACATACCGGTGACGCCACCGGGCTGCCCGTTGTAGGGCGGAAACGGATACCACTTTTCGTCGACCAAGGTCAGCCCCACGTCGATCGTGTGGCGCCGGCACAGCTGCGCTAGCGCCGCCGCATCGGTCAGCAGACCGTCGGCCCCTCGGCAGTCGTACAGATCAGCCGTCAGATGAAGCCCTTGCATGGCCCAATCCCCCATCCAATCGTGTGAAACCACCAGACCGAAGCGGCCTGGACGAAAAGCCAACTATTCTACCGCAGTCGCGGCCGCCCGATGTGTTCTGGCTACCCACACAGCACAGCGGTGAGACGCTTCCGATGCCAGCGGCGAAGAACGGGCCAGCGCGCGAGGCGCAGTCGCCGCAACCCGCCGGCGAGCGCTGGCCAAGCAGTGAGGCGGCGTCGATCGCCGCTTCCAAATGAAAAGGCGGCCCATCGGCCGCCCGCTCATAGCGATCTCACCACGCTCGGCGCACACACCGAGCGCAGCGCCGCCTCAACGAAAGCGCGGCTGCGGCTTGGTCGCCAGCTCGCCCTGCACCGTGGCCAGGTAGTTGGCCAATTGCTTGAGTTCGCTCAACGAAAACTGCTGCACGATGCCGCCCATGATAGGGTTGGCACGCCCGATGTGCGGATTGCCTTGCACGGCGTAGGACTTCAGCGCCACGTAGAGATAGTCGGCATGCTGGCCCGCGATCTTGGGGTAGCTCGGATCGATGGGCTGGCTGAAGTTGGCGCCATGGCACGACGCACAGGCGCCCTTCTCCAGCAGCGCCGCCACCGCAGCCGATGCAGCACGGGGCTGAGCGGGCGCCGTGACACCGGCGTTGTGGCCGCTGTAAAACGCCGCCAGATCGGCGATATCCTGGTCACTCAGGGAACCAGCGATCCCGCGCATGGTCGGATGTTTGCGATCGCCCTTGCGGTAGGCTTGCAACGCTGCACTGATGTATCCGGCGGATTGCCCCGAGATCATCGGTACTTTATGGATCTCGGGAAAGCTGTTTTGGTAGCCCGGAATACCATGACAGCCGATGCACATCGCCGCCTTCGACTCGCCGGCCTTGGCGTCGCCGGTCACGCCCTGGGCATGGGCGGCAACGGCCAGCGTCGCGCTTGCGACAACGGTGTGGAGGAGCAAGATCTTCATTCGGTTCATGTTGCAAGCACAATCGAAGGGACGTTTGACAAAAATCAACGACAGATTATATAGACTCCCCCGATGGTCCCCGGTCGGGGTCTTCCCTAGCCCGTCTCTACCGCCGAGTCCCCACATCATGCGTTTTACTGGATCCGCTTCCTACGTCGCCACCCCCGACTTGTTGCTGGCCGTCAACGCCGCCATTCGCTTGCAACGCCCTCTGCTGCTCAAGGGCGAGCCAGGCACCGGCAAAACCATGCTGGCCGAGGAGGTGGCCAAGGCGCTGGACATGCCGCTGCTGCAGTGGCACATCAAATCCACCACCAAGGCCCAGCAGGGGCTTTACGAGTACGACGCGGTCAGCCGACTGCGCGACAGCCAACTCGGCGACGACCGCGTCAAGGACATCCGCCACTACATCGTCAAGGGTGTGCTGTGGCAGGCCTTCGAGGCCGAGCGGCCCGTGGCGCTGCTGATCGACGAAATCGACAAGGCCGACATCGAGTTCCCAAACGACCTGCTGCGCGAGCTCGACCGCATGGAGTTTTATTGCTACGAGACGCGCGAGCTGATCCGGGCCCGCCATCGGCCCCTGGTGTTCATCACCTCCAACAACGAAAAAGAGCTGCCCGACGCCTTCTTGCGGCGCTGCTTCTTTCACTACATCCGCTTCCCCGAGCCGGCCACGATGAAGCAAATCGTGGACGCGCACTTTCCCGGGTTGAAGGACGAGCTCGTCGGTGCCGCCCTGCGGGTGTTCTTCGATATCCGACAACTGCCCGGCCTGAAGAAGAAACCCTCCACGTCGGAGCTGCTGGACTGGCTCAAGCTGCTCGCCGCCGAGGACATCGACCCCAAGGCCTTGCCCTCCGACGATGGCAAGCTGGCGGTGCCGCCGCTGGTGGGCGCGCTGCTCAAAAACGAGCAAGACCTGGTCCTATTCGAAAAACTCGTCTTCATGAACCAGCGTAACCGCTGACGCGGCCCACGGTGCCCCATGCTGATCGACTTCTTCTACACTCTGCGCGCGGCCCGGCTGCCGGTGTCGGTGAAGGAGTACCTGACGATGCTGGAGGCGCTGCAGGCCGGCGTGGTCGGCCCCCTCAACCCCGAAGCGTGCTCGATCGACGATTTCTACTACCTGGCGCGCGCCACGCTGGTCAAGGACGAAAAGCATTACGACAAATTCGACCGGGCCTTTGCGGCGTACTTTCGTGGTGTGGAGCAGATCGCCGATTTCACGCAAGAGATCCCCGCCGACTGGCTGCGCCAGACGCTGCAGCGCCTGCTGTCCGAGGAGCAGAAGGCCAACGCGCCGCATCTGGAATGGGACGCCTTGCTTGAGGAGCTGCGCAAGCGCCTGGAAGAACAGAAGGAACGCCACGAGGGCGGCAGCAAGTGGATCGGCACCGGCGGCACCTCGCCATTTGGCCACGGCGGCCACAACCCGCAGGGCATCCGCATCGGCGGCAAAGGCGGCAACCGCAGCGCCGTCAAGGTGTGGGACCAGCGCCTGTACCGCGACTACGACGACTCACAGGAGCTGGGCACGCGCAACCTCAAGATGGCGCTGCGCCGGCTGCGGCGCTTTGCGCGCGAGGGCTCAGAACTGGAGCTGGACCTGCCCGACACCATCCGTGCCACCGCCGCCAACGCCGGCTACCTGGACCTCAAGATGGTGCCCGAGCGGCACAACCACGTCAAAGTCCTGCTGCTGATGGACGTCGGCGGCACGATGGACGAGCACGTCCAACGCGTCGAGGAACTCTTTTCGGCGGCACGGGCCGAATTCAAGCACCTGGAGTTTTATTACTTCCACAACTGCGTCTACGACTATCTGTGGAAAAACAACCGCCGCCGCTACGCCGAGAAGTTCCCGACCTGGGACGTGATCCGCCGCTACAACAAAGACTACAAGCTGATCTTCGTCGGCGACGCGACCATGAGCCCCCATGAGATTTTGCAACCCGGCGGCAGCGTCGAGTACAACAACGCGGAGCCAGGAGCCGAGTGGCTGCAGCGCCTCACCCACGCCTTTCCGCACCACGTCTGGATCAACCCCGAGCCGCAGGGTCTGTGGGCCTACCGCCAAAGCATCGCCATCATCCAGCAACTCATGGGCGGACGCATGTTTCCCCTCACCCTCAAGGGTCTGGAGGAGGCGATGCGGCTGCTGTCCAAATGAGTGCTGCCGAGCGGCACCCGCGGTCGCGGGTACCGCCCAGCGTTCGACGGCCCATGGCGGCCCCCGCGCAAGCGGTGACGCGCGGGTGCTGGCCCACTGGTATGGACTGGTACCGGGCTGTATGGGCCGTTCTGTTGAGTGCCGCCTTGGCCGGTTGCGCGAGTGCCCCCAGCGCCGACGCCGCCCCTCCTGAACCGAGCCCCAGCGCCTTCACGCTCGACATCGATGCCCCGCCTGCGCTGGCCGCGCTGCTGCAGCAACACCTCGACGCGCAGCGCTTGCGCGCCGTACCCGACCTCACCCGCAGCGAGTTACTGCGCATCGAAACGACACTGCCGACACAAGCGCGTGATTTGCTGGCCACCCAAGGCTATTTCAGTCCCCTGATCCAAGTGGCGCTCAGCCCGCCGGAGATACAGCCGCCACGGCTGCACCTGCAGGTGCAGCCAGGACCGCGCACTACCATCGAGGCGGTGGACCTGCGACTGGACGGACCCGATCCTGAACGGACCGAACGCCTCGTGACCGAAGTACGCCGCCAGTGGCGCCTACCGGAGGGCGCATACTTCACTCAGGCGGCTTGGGATGAAGCCAAACGGGAAGCACTTCGGACTCTGCAGCAGCGCGACTTCGCGCGGGCCCGTCTGGTCGCCAGCCGCGCCGACATCGACCCCGAACGCGCTCGCGCCACGTTGCACCTACATTGGGACAGCGGACCCGCCATCCGGCTTGGTCCGGCGCAGGTAGAAGGGGCACAGCGCTACCCCGACGAACAAGCGCTGCGCTGGGCCGAGCGCGCCGGGTTGCGTGCTGGCCTGCCCTACGATGAGACGCTGCTGCTGGCCGCCCAACGGCAACTCACGCAAAGTGGCCTGTACGACAGCGCCTTCGTCCTGTTGGCCGACGACGGTCCGCCCGATGCGCTGCCGGTGCGTGTACAGGTGCGCGAGGCGCCACGCCAGCGTCTTCAAATCGGACTGGGGCTGAGCACCGACAGCGGCGTGCGGCTGAGTGCCGAGTACACCCACCTTCGGCTGCCCGGCTTGGACTGGCGGCTGGATACGCGGCTGCGCTGGACGCAAAAGGACACGATCGTTGGCCTCGAAGGTATCAGCCCGCTCGACGGCCAAGGGTGGCGCCAGCGTCTGGGCTGGCAAGCCGAAGCGCAACGCGACGAGCCGCGCACGCGGACGCAGCAATGGCGCTGGACGCGCGAACAACCGGGCCTGCGGCTGGACCGTGCCCTATTCGTGCAGTGGGACACCTCGACCGAACGCCGTGCCGGTGCCGCCCCTGAACGTGCCAGTGGCCTGGGCGCGGGATGGACATGGACCCGTCGCGCATTCGACGATCTGGACGACCCGCGACACGGCTACGGCTTAGTAGCCGAACTGGGTGCCGGCTGGACCCGAACCCCCGAGCAACGCCCCTACGCGCGCGCACGAGCGCGCGCTCTGCTGCTGTGGTCGCCGGCAGACGACAGCCGGGGGCAACGGCTGGCGTTGACGCTGGAGGGCGGCGCCGTGTGGGCAGCAGCCGGCGCCCGCGTGCCGGCCAGCCTGCGTTTTTGGGCCGGCGGCGACGGCAGTGTGCGCGGCTACGCCCCCCGCAGCATCGGCGCCCCCGGCGACGGCGGCGCGCCACAGGCGGCCCGACTGCTGGCACTGGCCAGCCTGGAATGGCAGCGTCCCTGGCGCCACGACGGCGCCCTCACCCCGTGGGAACTGGCGCTGTTCGTGGACGGCGCGACGGCTGGCGATCGCTGGTCGGCGCGGGAGAGCGCATTGGGCGTGGGTGCCGGATTGCGTTATCGCAGCCCGGTGGGGCCACTGCGCGCCGACCTCGCCTACGCGGTACGGGATCGCCGCTGGCGGCTGCATCTGGGCGTCGGTTTCGTATTCTGATGATGCACATCACCGGTTCGACCCCGTCCGACGCCGCTGAGCCGATACCAGCGCGAAATGTCGATCTAGGCAACGCCCGCGGCCACTTTTGGATGCGCGGCCGCCTGCGCCGACTGGCAGTGGGGATACTGGCGGCTGCTGGCGCCTTGGCCGGACTGCTCCTGGCGCTGCTGATCGCCGCCCTGACCTGGCTGCGACAGGACACCTCACTACCACAGGCCCTGACCTGGGGCCAACGCTGGCTGGGCCCCGAGTGGCAGTTGACCTGGAGCGGCGCACGGGGTCCCTTGGCGGTAGGCGGCGAGATCGACACGTTGCGTCTGGATGGCCCAAGCTTCAGCCTGCACGTGGAGGGCCTGCACTGGCGCTGGGCGGCCGACTTCTGGCCGCGCCTGTGGCGTGAGCGACGCGTGGCCTTGCAGACCCTAGGGGCCCGGATCGTCACTTTACGGCGCGAGCGCGTCCACCCTGATACCACTGGTTTGCCACCGCCGCCCGAGGCCCGCGCACTGCGGCTGCCCTGGCTCGCCGCTCTCCAGGTTCCAATACACCTTACCCGGCTCGACAGCGACGGGGTCACCGTCGAGCAGCTGCAGGCCGAATATCGCTACGTCGGCAGCAACGGCGCTGCTGCCGACCCGACGCCCCCTGCTTCGGCGCACGCAGATGCCTCGTCCCTTGCGCCCACGGCGCAAAACCATAGCGCCGTGCGAGCAGCGAACGATGCCACCACGGTCAGCCACACCCTGGTCATCGAAACTGCGACGGTGCGCCTGACACACCCCAGCGGACAGTTGCGCTGGCGCGGCCATGCCACACTGGCGCTACAGGCAGGGTCACAGGTAACGGTCGCCTTCGATGCAAAGGGGCAGTGGTCCGGTCAACGCATCGGATGGCCTGCACAGGCTGGACCGATGCAGCTGCGCCTCGATGGCCCCCTGCGCACCGACGCGGCCTTGCGTGCGGCGCTGACCTGGCACGCCGAACGCAGCGGTAATGCCCCCGCCATGACGCTGAGTGCCGATCTAACCGTTGCGCCCTGGGCGGCGTGGCCGGTGCGCGCCTTGACACTCGATACGCAGGCGCTGGACCTGGCCCTACTGTGGCCGGGGGCACCACACACCCATCTGAGCGGCACCGCACGGTGGCAACCCGATGCCGACGCTGCCGACGGGACAAGCGGACGACTACGCGCCTCCCTGCGCAACGCCCGCTCAGCCCCCTGGAACCGTGGCGGACTGCCGCTGGACAGCGCCGACTTGATCCTGCGCCACGATGGTTCGACCCTCATTATCGAAGCGCTGCAAGCGCGCCTGGCCCAGGGCCAACTGACCGCGCGCGCCAACGCCGTCCCGCCAGCCGAGGGCAGGCTCACCGTGGACGCCGTCCATACCCTAAGCCTGACGCTACACGACCTCGACCCTGCGCGGGTGTGGGCAGGACTGGATGCCACCCCGTTACAAGCCGTGCTGCAATGGCAGCGAGGCAACACGGCACGGCATTCTGCGGCCGTCCCAGCGACATTCGACGCCTCGTTACGTTGGGGTGCAACGCTGCACGCACACGCGCGCGGCCGTTGGTACCCTGGCCAGCAGGTCACGGGCACGCTGGCGGCCACCGTGCCCGGCGCGCGGCTCGAGGCCGAGGGAGCGCTGCCCTTGGGCCAGCGCCTGCTCGCCTTGCCGCACGGGGGCCAGCTCGCGCTGCGCGGCGATGACCTTAGCCACCTGCGGCGCTGGCTGCAGGACGGTGCTGCGCGCGCGTCCGCCATCGCGCCGGAGCTGGCGCAACGCATCGCCCGCGCCGCCGATGCCGTGCCCGACGGCGATGTGATGGTGCAGGCGCACTGGGGTTCGCGGCTGCCGCTGCGCGACGCTCGCGGCGCCGACCCCTGGCGGCTGATGTTGAGCAGCCACCGACTGCAGTGGCCCCCTATGGGTGACACCCGCGACCGCCCGCTGCGTGTGCAAACGATGCGGTTCGAAGCCACTGGCGAGGGCCACCGCGCTCACCTCCGCGCCAGCGCCACGCTACCGCGGACGCCACGCACACTGCGACTGGCGCTGCCCGACGCCACCGTTGCGTGGAGCGGCGAAAACCCGCACACGGCCCGCGTTTGGGCCAACGACGTGCCGCTGCTCGTGCATGCCGGCGACGCCTCGGCGCAGCTGAGGCTACAGCATCTGGTGTGGGAAGCCGGCGTGGTGCAGCTTGCGGGACAAACCGGCTCCCTGCCGCTGACCCCATGGCTGGCCGCCCTGGGGTTCGAACCACCCGCAGATGCCGCCCTGCAGCCCGATGCGTCCTTTGCCTTAGGGGCGCAATGGGACGTGACCCTGCCGCTGACCGCAGAGGCGGCACGACGGACCCGCCCGCATCTGGCCGTGACCTTGCAACGAAACCATGGGGATGTGTGGCTGCGCGCGCTGACCGAAGTCGAGCCGGCACCCGCGGCAGGCTTGCGCGAGGCCTTCGCGCACCTACGCTGGGACGGCGCCACAGCCCAGGCCCGGCTGCGCTGGGATAGCCGCCTGGGCGGTGACGCCGACATTCAGCTGACGCTGAACTGGCCTGCCTCCCACCAGGCGACGATGGCTACCCTGCCCTGGCTGCCGCCGCCTGATGCGGCCGTGCGCGGCACGGCACGCCTGCGCACACCGCCCCTGGCGGTATTGACCCCTTGGTTGCCCCCCGGCTGGCGTATCGATGGCCAGCTCCAAGCCAACGTCGCCATCAGCGGTAGCTGGAGCGAGCCCGATTGGAGTGGCGCCCTCACCGGTGACGACATACGTCTGACCCAACGAGCCGATGGCATCGACTGGCGTGTCAGCCCCCTGCGCGCCACTGTGGCCGACCACCGGTTGACCCTGCAGGCGCTGACGCTGCGCACGGCTGCCAACGACCCAGCCGATGATATCGGCGGCACGCTACAGCTCAGCGGCTGGGCGCAATGGGATGCCGAAACCCGTACACCGCGCGTTGCGCTGACCGCGCGCGCGGATCGCTGGCGCCCACTGGCACGTGTCGACCGAAGAGTCGTTCTGAGCGGCATGCTCGACATGCGTGCGCAGCAACGTCACCTCGACCTCGGTGGTCAGCTGCGGCTGGATACGCTGCGCTGGCTGCTACCGAGCGAGGACACGCCGACATTGAGCGCCGACGTCGTGGTGCGCGGGCGCACGCCATCCGCCATGCCGTCCCTATGGCCCGCTGGATGGACCGGGTCCGTGGACCTCGGCATCGATCTCGGCGCCGATGCCCGTATCAGTGGCCGTGGGCTGGACACCGGTTTACGCGGAACGCTGCACTGGCGGCAGCGCGACGACCTGGCCCCACAACTGGTCGGTGAAGTGCGCACCGTGGACGGGCACTACCGCATCTACGGCCAGCGTTTGACCCTGACGCACGGGGTATTGCGTTTCAATGGTGCCATCGACAACCCCGCGCTGGACCTGTTGGCAACCCGAACCGCATCCCAGCAAACCGTGGGCGTCGCCGTCACGGGCACGGCGCAGGTACCGCGTGTGCGCCTGTACGCCGATCCAGCCCTGCCCGAGACCGACATCCTGGCCTGGCTGATATTGGGCCGCCCCCTGAGCGGCGCCGGCGTCGAGGCCGCGCTCGTGCAGCGTGCCGCCTTGGCACTGCTGAGTGCCCGTCAGGGTGGAAGTCCCTCACTCCCAGCCCGCCTGGGGCTCGACGAGCTCAGCGTCGACACCGGTGGTCCCCAGGGTGATGGCAGCGTGCGCGCGGCATCGGTATCGCTGGGAAAACGCCTCTCCGATCGGCTTTACCTTGGCTACCAGCGCAGTGTTTTTGGTTTGGTGGGTACGGTGTCGGTGCTGTACGACCTCTCCCGCCATCTGACATTGCGCGCCCGCGCGGGCGACGAGCAAGGCGTGGAACTGCTCTACCAGCGCCGCTACGATTGAGTGCCGCCGTGAACGCAGCCCCCTGCGGATGCATGGACCGCGACAACGGCCGCGCCTGTCACGGACAGCGGGTGGGTGATAATTCGGACTGCGTGACCCGCCGTAGTTCAATGCGTCGCGCCAGTCGTAAAACCGCACTGCGGTAGCATTTTTGGTAGCACTGGGCCACAGCGGCTAAGAAAAAGAAAAGCCCGGCTAGCGCAAGCGCTTAGCCGGGCGGCACAGGACAAGCCGCAAGCGATCAATCCGAGTGCGCAGACAAGTTCATCAACTCGCGCCTTACCGCATCGTAGGCAGCCGTACATCGCTCGACGGCAGCGCGTAGTCGGTCAGCGTCGGCAGCGATCCGGACAAGAACTTCCGCATCATCTCGGTATAGCCTTGCGCCGGTGCAGGCGGCAAGTCCAGCTCCAGCGCTGGCGGAATCGGGCAGGTGTGCGCCACTGGCGGGGCGCTCGGGGCGGTGGCGCAGGCTGTCAGCCAGGCGGTCACGATCAGCGGCGACAGCCGCCAGGCGCGCGCGGTATGCGGTGCGGTCAGCATCAATCGTTTCCCTCATCTTCGTCTCGACCTCGATGCGGCGCTCCAGGGCCCTCGATGTCGCGCGAGCGACCTCCACTCGCTCGCGGTGCCATTCGGCGGTCACGGCCGCTTCGCCGGTCGCGCGTCCAGTCCGGTAGGCCAGCACACCCACGGCCGCGCAGGCAAGAGCCGTCACAGCCACCCGGCTTAGCACAGTCGTCATCCAGCCACTGTTCACCAACATAATCAATTCCAGTGCTCATAGGCAAGGTACAGAAACCGCAGAACGCCAAGCCACACAAACAACAGCGCCACAACAGGCAGCGCAACCGCCACTACCAAACAATTTACGACGACGCGCGCCACAGATCAACCCACGGGCCGAAAACAATCATCCAGAACAACACCGGCCACAACACCATCATCACGGCGTCTCTCCCATACACGTCCGGCACTCCGCTTGTCTGCGCTTCACAAGTCCAGGCAATTCGCGCCCGCCTGCACGTGTCCACTTCAACAACTCTGCGCACGCTCCAGCATAGTCGGGCGGTTGTTGCTTGAGCTTTTTCACCAGTGTTGACTTGCACGCTGCACCAATACCGACGTTGTATGCCCATGAAACGTATGCGTCCCATTCGCCTTTTGTCAGCGGCACATCGCCGATACACGCTGCCAGCTCACGCGCAATGCGATTCGCATCAGCTTGTAGAACAACCAAAGCCCTAACAGGATCGAGCCGATCACCTTTTTGTACAGGGCGACCATCTGGCATCCTGGTGGTACCAAACCCTACCGTCTGAACTCCGGTGCCGTCATCGTAGCTGCGCTCACGATACCCCTCGTAACCGGCGATAGCAGCAAGCGCGTCTGCGGTGACGCCGATAACCCCCCATTGACGCGCGGAAAGCCTCATCAGAACACCCCCGCTTTACCGGCCACAAACATAACCGCTGCCGTAGCAAGCGCCCACAATGCAGATTGAACCCACTCCGTCGCTTTGGCCTGCATCGGCTCGGCCACCTCCAGACGGCGCAAGCGCTCGTCGAGCTTTTCCAGCGATTGCGCGATGCGATCTATAGCGGTAGACGCCGCAGCCTGTCTTTCCTCTACGAGAGCTAGCCGAGTCACAGCTTCACTCATCCGTTCAATGGCCGCGCGCATAGCGTGCTGGTCCTCACGGATTCGCTGGATGTGATGCGTTATTCGTTCAAAACGAACGACTTCATCGGCTTGTTTGGCGATGGAGTGCAAATCATCAGGATCGACCATAATCATCCTCTATAAACGCTCGGCAACTGCGCCCGCTGAACCTCTGAAAGCCACGCTTTGTAGCAGTGGTCTTTTTCAATCGGTCGGAACAGCAAATCAACTAGCGGTCTAAAAACCCTGCCAGCGATTTTGCCCTGCTGCTCCATGCGCCAGGCGGCCGCGCTGATGGTCTCATCAGGATGCCCGCGCCCGAGCGTCAGCAGCACCCACGCAAGCTGATCGAGCGCGATCAGGACGTTGATGATGCGCTGCTGGACGCCCATCGTCACACCTCCACGCGCAGCGTCTGCGGCTGCTCCTGCGCGCCGAGGCGCAGCGTCAGGTCGAGCGTGACGTGGCCTGGCGTGTCCATCGTGGCTGCCACGCGCAGCACGCGCACGCGCGGCTCCCAGCGCTGGATGGCGTAGGCCACCTCGAAGTACAGATCGGCCAGCCACTGCGCGTTGACCGGTCGGTCGATCAGGTCGCGCAGGCGGCTGCCGTATTCCGGGCGCATGATGCGCTCGCCAGGGTAGGTGGTGACGATGTCGAGGATCGACTGGCGCAGATGGTCGATGCCGTCGATGGGCCGCGCGCTTCGCGCTGACAGGCCGATCCAGCGTTTGAGCGCGGCGATATTCGGCGCCCGCCGCGGGAGGATGTCGATCAGGCTGATGTCGCTCACTGCACTTCCTCAATGATCTCGTCGATCAGGTCTTGACTGGCGCGGCCGCCTTCGGACGGCGGCACGCACTCGATGCGCGTGCGCAGGCCTGACGCATCCAGCGTGTGCTCGGCGCGCTGAACGACCCACTGCCCGCCGACAGGATCGGATAGCCCAGTCACGAGCACGTGATGACCCGCCAGCAGGCGTGTGTCGCCCGGCAACTCAAGCGTCAGGCTGCCGCTTGAGCGCCGCAGCTGGCGCAGGCGGGCGGCGGCGGCATCGCGTGCGGCGCGCTCGTCTTTGGCGTCGTGGCGCACCTCCATGACGGGCGCATCCGGGTGCTGGCCGTCGCCGACTTCCACCGGCACGCGCCGGCCGGTGTCCGGGTCGTAGTAGTGGCTCCTGACCTTGCTGTACTGGCTGCGGCTGTTGCTGGTGTAGTCGTAGCGCGTGATCTGCCGCGCATCCAGCCGGTGCAGCGCCGGGCGCCATGGCTGCGGCTCGCGCGCCGGTGGCAGGTTGCCCGCGTGTGGGCGCAGCGTCAGGCGCTCGCCGTCCAGCCGCAGCACCCAGTCGCGCGCCCTAGCCACGCGCGTGAGCAGCGCCATGTCGCTCTCACCCTGCTGGTCGATATGGCCGATGGGGATGTGGGCCGCGTCCGGATGGATGTGGGGCTCGAGACCCTGGCGCTCGGCGATGCGCCGCGCAAGCTTGTCCAGCGTGTCGTCGTCGCCGGCATCGATGCGCGGGGCTTTGACCGATGTGCGCACCATGTCCGCGCCCTTAGCGGAAAACGAGATGGTCAGCGGCGGCCCGGACAGACGCACTTCGTCCACCACGAAGTCGCCGATGGTGGGCACGGGCGGGCGCTCCAGATACCCCAGCAGCAGGCGCAGCCGGTCGCCAGATGCCGGCAGCTGGATGCGCTGGCCGCGGTCGTCGAGCTCGACTTCCAGCGTGTCGCTGGCCAGCCCTTCGGCGTCCACGACGGTCAGCCGTGTCACGCGATCCATCAGCGTGTCGGTGAGGTCGGCGCCGTCCACGCTGAAGAGGTAGAACACCGGGCGCATCAGATGATCCTCGGCGCAGGCGTTGCGCGCGCAGGCGCGGGCGGCATGGCGATGGACGTGCGCGCCGGCAGGTTGACCGGGTCGCGCGCGGCCAGGCCAGGATTGGCCTCCAGCACGCGCTCGACGGCGCGGCCTGCGAGCGTGCCATACCAGCGATAGCAGATGAGGTCGAGGCGCTCGCCGTCGCGCTTGACGGTGTAGGTGGGCATCATGCGGTGTCCCTCGCGTAGGCGGCCAGCGTGAGGCGAAAGCGCTGCTCCAGCGGCGCGCCGGATGGGCCGATGACCGGCTGCTCTTCCTCCAGGCCGGTGATGACCCACTCGCCCAGCACGTCGCCGTAGCCGGTGGTCAGCATCAGCGGGCGCGCGGCGCTGCCGTCTTTGAGCGCGGCATCGGCCAGCTCTCGCATGGCCTTCATCTGCTGCAGGCCGCCGCGAAAGGCCGGCAGGATGACGCCTTCTATCGTGATCTCGTCAGTGCCGCGCCCGGTGAACTGGCGCGCCGGCTCGCTCCACAGCCGATCCTGCGCCGGCCAGCGCCACTCAGTGCGGCGCGAGAGCGACTGGTAGGCGGCGGTGTCAACGGCGAAGCGGAACACCTGCGCGCCGTCGCCAAGCGTCATGAGCACATCCATCAGGCCATTCCTCCATCAATGAGCGCGGCGCGGCGGGCGAGCTGCTCGCGGCGGCCAGCCTCGGCCAGTGCCCGCTCGACCTCGCGGCGCACGGCGGCGGCGACGTCCTGCGCGGCTTCGGGGCTGGCCGGGCCGTTGAGGTTGACGGTGATTTGGATCGGCGCAGCGGGCATGCCGCCAGCAGTTGCAGCGCCTGCTGAGCCAAGCGCCATCGCGCCGGCCGCCATCGGCACCGCAAGCGCGCCGGCCGCCATCGGCACCGCAAGCGCGCCGGCCGCCATCGGCACCGCAAGCGCGCTGGCCACCGTGCGCATGGCCGCCAGAGGCCGGCCGGACGAGCGCTCGATGCCAAGCTGCAGGCCACCCATCAGGTGGCCGCCAAGCTCGGCAAAGACACGGGACGGCGAGCGGATGCCGAGCTTGTCCTTGAACCAGTCGGCAATGTTGCTGCCGATGTTGCTCACGCCCTCTTTGAGGGCCGCCCAGCGCTCTCGCATACCGGCGAGTAGCCCGTCGATGATCTGGCGGCCAATGGCGAGCATCTGGCCAGGCATCGCGCTGATCCACTGCCAGGCCGAGGAAAATGCGCCCTTGACCGTCCCCCACACGGCGGCGAGCTTCGGGCCAATGGTCTCCCAGTTGCGCCAGACCAGATACGCCGCCCCGGCGATGGCGGTGAGCGTGAGGCCAATGGGGTTGAGGAGCACGGCGCGCCCAAGCCACAGAATAGCCCGGCCCGCCACCCCGGCGGCCGAGGCAATTGCCGAGCCGACCGCGCCCGCCATCACCGCAAGCTTGCTGCCCCCGGCGGCAAGCACGCCGCCCATGCTGATGACGCGCGCCAGCGCGCCAGCGGCCATGCTACCCAGCGCCGCCGTGGCCCTGCCGACCGCCGTCTTCAACAGCGTCACCGCCATCGTGACCTTGCCAAACGACAGCGAGAGCCCCATCACGCGGGCGGCAGCCGAGGCGACGCTAAACGCGCGCATGGCGGTGAAATAGCCGGCCGCGGCAGCCCCTAGGGTGACCAGTACTTGCGTTGCGCGCGGGAAGGCGTCCATGAGGCCGCTCACCCACTCGAGCGTGACTGCACCCGCGCCGAGCAGCGCGTCGGTCACTGGCTTGATAGCGCGCCCGATGCGCGAGGTGAGTCCTTCCCAAGCCACCGCCAGCCGCTTGGTGGCCGATTCGGTGGTGTCGATGGCGTGGGCGAAGTCCTCGTCGAGCGGGTTGCCTTGGAGCGCTTCGCGGGTCACCTTCTGCTGCAACTCGCGGTACATGAGCGCAGCGCGGATGAACTTGGCCGCCTGCATGTCGGTAAAGAGCTCGCCCAGGCCGTGCGCCTGTTGCAGCTCGGCGATGGCGGCTTGCGCATCGGCGTCCGTCCCCTTGGCCAGCTTGGTCATGAGCTCGCCTTTGCCCTGACGCTTCATGTAGGTCTCGATCAGCTTCAGGGTGGCCCCGACGGCGTCATAGCCCTTGGCTACGAGCCGCGCCTGATCGTGCGCCAGATTGCGGCCGGTCAGGTCTTTCCAGCGGTCGGCAAACTCCCGGCTGGTGACCTTGGCGAGGAAGTTGGCGAAGTTGGTAGCGGCCTCCTCGGCGGTGCCCGCGCCACGGCGCGAAGCCTGCAAATAGCCCACGCCCTGGGCCAGGCCCTTCTCGCCGCGCAAGCCGATGGCGGCCAGCTGCGGGGCCAGCGAAGGCAGGTAGCGGGTCATGTCGGGGATTTCGAACTCGCCCAGCTTGCCGCCGGTGCCCACGATGTTGAACGCGCGCCGCGCGTCCGCGATACCCAGCGTGTCGCGAGCCACCAGTGCCAGCGCGGCCATGTCCTCGGTGGTGGCGCGCCACGCCTTGGCCGCACGGGCCACTTCCGGCATCATGCGGCCGAACTCGGCCACATCCGACACTCCGCCGGCCGCCAGCCGCGCCATGCCGGTGCGCACCTCCTCCAGCGACAACCGGGTCTGGCGCGCCGTCTGCTCCACGATGGAGCCAAGCCGTGCCTCATCCGTCGTGCGCGCCACCCCCACGGTGATGGCGATGTCGCGCAGCGCCGCTTCCGAGCGCGCCTGGGCCGCCACCACGCCGCGTGCGGCCATGAGGCTGCCGCCTGCGGCCACCAGGTCGGTCCAGCGCGACTGCAAGTCTTGCATGGCGAGCTTGCGCATTTCGGCGCGCACCCCCTCAACCTGCCGGCGCAGCACGGCCATGCGCCGGATGGTCATGTCGGTGGCCGACTGCGCACGGCGGCCAAACCAGCTCACGCTGTCGGCCAGCGTGCGATACTTGGATTTGACCTCATCCTGTCGGCGCTGCAAGATGCGATAGGATCGGTCGGCCTCGCTGGCAATCGACTTGATCGCACCCGATACCGCCCCGGCCCCGACGGCACTCAGAACGATTTTGACGGAGGTATCCATGGCCCTGTCCCGGCTGGTCTATCGCATCGACAACGCGGTCATCAGCCCCGAGCGGCTACTCGGGGCGGCGTGGACGCTCAGTGCCTTGCTCGCGCTGGCCATCGCCATCGCCTTCGGCGAGCCGATGCCGGGGGCGTGGTGGGAGCAGGCCCTGCTATGGACGGCGGCCTTCATCCTGCTGGCATCCATCCTGCTTGTGCCGGTGTTCTCCGCCCTGTGGCTGGCGCTGCGCATGGCCAGCGCCGCGCTCATGGCCGCCTCCATCGTGCTGGAGCCAATCATCGAGCTGTGGCGGCTGATTGCCGCTCGGCCACCGCGCGCGCGGCCTTGAGCCAGCGCGCCGACTCCGCCAGCGGCATCGCCAGTGCTTGCGGCAGACTCAGGCGGCACTGCTGGCACAGCCACAGCACGACCTCGCGCGCGGCCTGCTCGCTCAAGGCAAAAAATCCTCACCCGACAGCTCATCGAACGCCTTTTGCAGCCGCTTCACATCCCGCAGTGGCAGACGGCGGATCACCTCGGGCGGGGTCTCGGTGAGCGAGGCAAACAGCAGCACATCGCGCTCGGCCTCGTCCGCCGTGCGGTTGCGCCGGGCTGCAATGATGTCGTCCCACACCGGCTCGCGCATGGTGATGTAGCCGACCTTCGCCCCATTGATTTCGATGGGGCTTGAGAGCTGCACGCGCACGGTTTGCGGTGCCATGGTTGCAGGTTGTTGATCCATTCAATCCTCCTTTTTCGCCCGTTTGCGGGCCGGTTTGTTCGCATTCGAGGCGACGACTTCATCAGGCTGGCTGGCGCCGGTGACCGCATCGGGCAGTCGCACGATGCCGCGCCGGGCCAGGGCCTCGGCGGTGGCGGCATCGAGCGTGAGGGTGTCGCCAGCGGCGAGGTGGCGGCCCGGCAGCCACCAGCCGCCCACCAGCACGGTGACGGTCACGGTGTCCATGTCACACCCCCAGCGCGGCGCGCACGGCCTGCAGCTGATCCTGCCCGTTGATCACGGCCACCATGTTGACCGGGTCGAGCTCGTGCAGCGTGCGGCCTTCGATGTCCAGCTTGTAGTAGTGGCACATGGCCGTGATCTTGAGGTCGGAGGCCTCGGTGGGCTTCCACGCGTCCGGCTCGAAGGCCAGCACCGCGCGCAGGGTGATCTCGATCGGGCGGCAGGTGCCGTCGTAGTCAACCAGCGCGCCGGTAAAGCGCAGCTGCACCAGCCGCCCGGGCACCACGGCAAACTGCGCCAGCACGTCGGGGTCGTAGCCGGTAAGGGTGAAGGAGCATTCCAGCTTTTCCACCGCGCCCATTGGGACGGCGACTTCTGCCCCCATGCCGCCCGCCTTGTACTCGCGCACGATGGGGGCGAGTTTGGGCGGGGTGAACTCCGTCACGCGGCCCAGGTAGCCTTTGCCAGCCACGAAGGCGTTGAGGTTGGCGAGAATGTGCTGGATGGCCATGATCGTCTCCTATCAGGCGGCAAAGAGCTCGGCGGCGTAGTCGGCCACCAGGTGCGAGCGGAAGGTCACGCGCTCGGCGGGCGCGGGCGGCGTGAAATCGAAGTCGAAGTACACGCGCCCGGCGGCGATGTTGGCCGGGCTGTTGAGCTCATCATCCAGCCAGCAGCGCCCGCCCAGGATGGCGCCCACGCTCTTCAAGTGCCGCAGGTAGGCGTTGACCGACTCTTGCACATCGCGCACATAGGCCTTACCGATGGCGCGGTCCACCGCCCACAGGTGGGCCTGCAGCAGCGACTCGTGGATCATGTCGGCGGTGCGCCGCACCGACAGAAACGCCCACTTCGGGTCGGACGAGCAGGTGCGGTTGCCCCACAGGCGGATGCCCTGCTCGGTGATGAGTGTGGCCACGCCGGGTTCGTTGAGCAGGTTCGCTTCGGAGTCCACGCGCCCGAGGCCAAAGTCGATCGGCCGCGCCGGGCGCTCGATGCCCAAGAGCGGGTTGTTCGATGGCGAGTGCCAGAACCCGCGCTCGTTGTCGATCTTGGCGATCAGCCCGGCCACATGGGGGCTGACCGGCACCACGTCGCCATCGGCCACCGCCCAGGGGTCGATGAGGTAGGCGCGGCTGGAGTCGAACTGCGCGCGGTAGGCGATCGCGGCGGCCGTCGTGCTGTTCGGCCCGTCGATCAGCGCCACGGCGCGGAGTTTTTCCGCCTGTGCGATCAGAGCGTCAGCCACCAGCTTGTACTGCGTGAAGCCCGGCACCAGCAGCACGCGCGGCACCACGCCCAGCACCGAGCGCGCGGTCTCCAGCGCGGCGATGCCGGTGCGTGCGCCGCTGCCGGTGTCGATGCCGCCGACGACGGCGGCCAGGCGCTCGTCGACAGTCGCGGTGGATGGATTGTCGGCCACATCGGGCACGCGGATGACGACGATGGGCGGGGCGTAGCCCTGCGCGTGGATGGCTTTGATCGCCTGCGGCAGCGTACCGGTATTGCCTAGGCCGGCGGCGCTGCGCGGGGTGGCGACCAGCACCGGCGTGTTGAGCGGAAACACCGACGCTTGCGCGTCGGGCGCTGTGCCGACCAGCCCGATGACGCTGAATCGAGCCGTCTGAATGGGTCGCAAACCGTCGTCGATCTCGATGACCTCGACGCCGTGGTGAAAGGCGGTAGGCATGATGTGTCCTCCTGGTCAGGTGGGGTTGGGTGGGGTGAGGATGGCTTCGGCGCGGCCCGGCGCGATCAACCCAGCAATCTCCAGCGCCTGGACGCCAGCCACGGTGGCCGGGTCGGTCAGCACGATGCCTTCGGCGGTCTGCCACTTGAGCAGCGCGGCTTTGAGTGCAGGCGAGGTGTCTGCCGCCGCGACGATAGACTGCATCTCCTCGTCCGTGAAGCGGCGCAGGAACTCCAGCCGTGTCAGGCGCTGCGGGATGGCGCGGTCAGCCTCGGTCACGGCAAACTGCACCGCCTGCACCGCCTGCACGTCCAGCGCGGCCTCGACCTCGGCCTCGCAGCGGTTCGACGCGCGGCGAATCGCCTCGCGCTCCAGAAACACCTCTTCGACGGTCTCGCCGGGCAGCCCCAGCCGGTCGCGCTCCTCGGCGCGCTCGATGCGCCATTGCAGGGCGGCGATCAGCCCAGCTGCTTGGCGCTTGATCTCGGCAATGCGGGCGGTCTTGGCGCGGGCTAGCGCCACGGTTTCATCGGCCACGATCTCGCCCTCATCCGAGAGCGACAGGATGGACAGGTCATCCGGCAAGGCATCCACCTCCACCACCAGGCCGCCGCCATGCCACGGCCCCTCGACCGCGCCGATGCAGGCGCGTGTGGCTTCGTCGAAAATCAGCTTCATTGCTCACCCCCTTAAGCCGCCAGATAGGCGATTTCGTAGCTGTTGTGCAGGTAGTACTGGATCGTGGTGTTATTCACCGGTCGCAGCGCGTTGTCGTAGACGTGCGGCAGCGTGGTTCTGTTGATAAGGTTGTTTGTCGATTGCCCATTGGTGGCCGTCCAGCTGCTGCCGCCGATGCGGATGTATTGGCCGTTGGTCGTGCCGTCGCCCCAGCCGGCCTGGTTGGCGGTCTGCCGGATGCGCACCAGCAGGAAGTTGCCCGTGACCAGCGTAGCCGGGTTGGTGCTCCAGCTGCCGCCGGAGTAGGTGAACTTGGTGGCTGCGGCGTAGAGGATGTCCAGCGCCTGCGCGTTGGCGTTGATCGCGCTGATGGCGGTCGAGGACTGGCGGATCGCCGCCAGCGCGGTTTGGCTGGCCACCACCGCCTGCATCGCCGTGCTGCTGGCCGCCACCGCCGTCATCGCCGTGCTGCTGGCCGCCACCGCCTGCATCGCCGTGCTGCTGGCCACCACCGCCTGCATCGCCGTGCTGCTGGCCGCCACCGCCGTCATCGCCGTGCTGCTGGCCGCCACCGCCTGCATCGCCGTGCTGCTGGCCGCCACCGCCTGCATCGCCGTGCTGCTGGCCACGACCGTGTTCCACGCTGCGCTGTTCGCCAGCAACGCACTCATCGCCGTGCTGCTGGCCGCCACCGCCTGCATCGCCGTGCTGCTGGCCGCCACCGCCTGCATCGCCGTGCTGCTGGCCACGACCGTGTTCCACGCTGCGCTGTTCGCCAGCAACGCACTCATCGCCGTGCTGCTGGCCGCCACCGCCTGCATCGCCGTGCTGCTGGCCGCCACCGCCGTCATCGCCGTGCTGCTGGCCACGACCGTGTTCCACGCTGCGCTGTTCGCCAGCAACGCACTCATCGCCGTGCTGCTGGCCGCCACCGCCTGCATCGCCGTGCTGCTGGCTGCCACAGCCTGCATCGCCGTGCTGCTGGCTGCCACAGCCCGCATCGCCTCGGGGCTGGACAGGATGCGCTCGAAGGTTTCGCGGTTGGCGGCGTCCTGCAGCCAGGTCTGTAGCTGCCCGCCGCTCATCAATTCGAGCAGCCGCAGCGCCGATGGGCCGATCAGGTCGGCCTCGGCGATGGCGGCCGCCATTTTGTACAGCGCCCCGGCGGCGAGCAGCTCGTTGGTGGTGGCGGTACTGATATTGACCGCCGCGAGACGGTTTTCCGCCTCAGTCAGGTAATTGTTGCGAAACTGGGTATAACTCATGGCGACTCCTTACAGGGCTGCAAACACCAGGGTTTCGATGGTGCTGATTCGGTCAGCCAGCGCCTGCCGCGCCGTCTGCTCGGCGGCGATGGCGGCCTGCCGCGCAGCCTGCTCTGTGGCGATGGCCGCATCAAGCTGCGCCTGCGTGGCCAGGTTGCCGACGTTGCCGATGGCGGCTTCCAGGTCGGCACGCAGCTCTTGCAGCGCATCGAGCGTGGCCTGCGTCTGGGCGATGGCCGGCCCGACCAGCACGTCGATGCGCTGCAGGCCAAAGGCGGTGAGATCATCGATCACGCCTTGAAGACTGGCGCGCTGGTCTTCGAGCTGCGCGATACGCGCGTCGATGTCGGCCAGCACCGGGTTGAAATAATCCTCCGCCAGCGGCGTGATGCCATCGCGCATGCGGTAGGCGGGAAAGCGCACGGGCATCGCTCAGTCTCCCGTCACAGTGCCAGGTCGTAGCGCTCGGCCACATGCCATGGAGCGGTGGCCGTGACGCCGTTGCCGCTGATGCGGATGCGGTAGCTGCTCAGTGGCGTGGCGGGCGCAAAGCGATATTCGCGCCAGCGGCTGCGGCCATCGACGATATCGTCGCGCGTGGTGGACGGGTTGATGGCGGTGCTGCCAGCAAGGATCTGACACGCGACGGTGTGCCCGGCTGCCGGGTCGAAGTCTTCCAGCAACAGGCGGACGCGGATGTTGCTCGACGCATAGCTGAGCGTGCGCTGGGTGCTGATGTGCACGAAACCGGTGCCGGTGCGTGCTACGCGCACCTGCGAGCCTGTCAGCCGCACCGCCGGCATCAGGTCGCTGGTGCCGATGAAAACCGCCCTGATGGGCAAGATGGCCGCTCCACCGAACACTGGATCGCGGTCTGCGGTGATAGGCCGCCAGACTCCGCCCGTCTGATACTCAAACACGAGGCTCGTGGGATCCGGCGTCACTCCATCGAAAAGCATGTCGATGTCGGCGATGCCGCCTGCCAGTTGCAGCGGCTGCATCTGAATGACGGTACGCGGCGAGCGGAAGCGCGCGAAGTTCAGCCGCATCATTAGGTCGCGGTCTGCGCTGCCTTCGGACAGCCACTGACCATCCTGTCGATAGAGCAAGATGCCCTGAGTGTACTCAGTGCCATCGGTGAAGCCAACCCGATGCGGTGCGCCGCTGGACAGGACGATGGCATAGCGGCGGCCAGACTCGACCATCACGGGGTCGGTGAACGGGATGCGCAGCCATCCGCCTGTCAGCGCGGAAGCCGAGAGGTTAGCGCGGGCGATCACGCGCGATTCATCCGGCACCCCAAGCGGGGCGTCGCACAGCAGCACGGTCAGGCCGCCGGAAGGTGACACCGATGTGAAGTACAGCTCGATGCTGGTCAGCCAGCCGGTTTGTGCCATCAAGATCGTCTGCGCCAACAGCGACCCCTGGATGGTGTGGGTGTTGGTGACCGCTTCCCAGTACGTTTCTGTGTAGTTGTCCAGCCAGAAGCGCGTGCCACGAACGGTGCCGCTTTGGCTGAGCATGTTTTGCACGTCGGATGGGTCGATCTCCCAGGTCTCATCACCACGTCGATAGATGCGCGTGATGGGGTCGAAAGCGCCCTGCCGCCAAAACCCAGTGTTGGTGCAATACGTGCGCGTCTCCCCATAGCGGATGCGCTGCCGCGATAGGGTGCGCTGCACCATGCTGGTGGTCTGGTACTGATACTGGTTGATGGTGATCTCGCCGCGGCGCGTCTCCATGCGCAACCGCGCCACCTCATCGTAAGCCGGCAGCAAAAGCCCGCCGGCCGATACGCTGGCGTCTGGGTCGATGGGGTTGAGCAGCGCCAGCGCCGACGATTGTGTCCCCACGATGGGCGGACGGATGCCCTCTTCGGCGCGGGCGCTGTAGTCTGGGTGCGCGGTGTCGCTTTCGTCGTTGCCCAGGAAGTGGTCGGCCCCGTAAAAAGCGTAGTCGTCGGGCATCTCAAGCCGCTCCTTCACGCGGGCCATATCCTGAGCCAATTGCAACATCTGCTCAGTGGTCGCGGTTTGCGCGATTTTTTGCCCAAGACCTGCGATGTCGCTCATGATGTGGGCGATGCGCGGCTCGGCGCGGGTGATCCAGCCCTCGGCAGTGCGAAGGCGCTGGTCCACGGCAAAAAGGTTGGGCAGTTGTCGAGTCGTTGCGAGCACGACTTCTTGCACACCGGTTGGCGACAGCCGCACATGCGCCAGCAGCGTGTAGCCGGTCGGCGGCTCGGGTCGCTCTGGCGTGGGGCTTTCCAGCCCCTGGGCGATGTGGACCACCGCCACCCGGCGGCGCTGCATCGCCACCGCCTCGGGCTCCACCTCACGGGTCTGCAGATCGATCAGAAAATCACGGGGCTGGATGTCGGTGTCCTCCTCCTGCCCGAAGGCCGACACCGCCAACCACTTCTGATCCTGCAGCGGCAGCATGGCAAACACGCTGTGCACCTGCGCCGCCTCGATGGCATAGACCTTGCCGCTTTGGCCGTCGTACAGGCGGCCCGGAGACACTTCGATTTCGGTTGCGCTGCGCGCGCTGACCGTCAGCCCCACGAACTGCCGCTCGGGCGTGATGGCATCCGTCACCAGATGGCGCTGCGCCTCGTCGGCCCAGGTCTGGGTGTTGTTCAGGTCGGCGGCTTGCAGCTCCTGCCGGTCGCGGTAGATGACTTGCTTTTCCACAGATCAGCTCCTGATGGTGATTTGTCCGGCCAGCACAGCGCCAGCCTTGTGGATGCGGGAGGCGCGCGCGCGGGCATGCAGCCGGGTGCGCACCAGCACCTTGTCGTGCACGGCGCGCGCCCAGTCCATGGCATCCAGCACCGGCGCGATACGCTCGCGTGCGTCGCCCATCGACAGCGCCGCACGCATGGCGGTGGAGGCAATGGCCATCGGCAGCCGCCTGGGCGGCATACGCACGTGCGCCAGCGCCACGAACGGCGGGCTAGTCAGGCGCGTAAAGCCCAGATAGGTCGGCCCGTGCTTCGGGCGCGCGGCCACGTCAGGATCGTGCAGCCGGATGCGGTGGTACAGCCGCGCCGTGGCGTCCGAGCGCACGGTGTGCGCGCCACCCAGCGTCGCGCCGAATGCGAGCACGCCCGCGCGCTGTGCCCGCTCGGCCACCAGCTCCACGTCCGGCGACAGCGGCGACAGCGACGGTGCGGTCTGGCGCAGCGTCAGCAGGTGCACGCGCTCGCGGTAGGCGACGCGCGCGATGCGCCACAGCCTGGCGCTCGCATCGGCGCGGCTGACCTGACCGGCTAGCGGATCGCCGATCACCTGCCCCACGGCCACGGCGCGGCGCGCCAGGTCCACGGTGCCGCTGGCCTCGCTGTCCAGCGTCGTCCAGCCGTGGCTGGTGAGCGCCTCCGTGCGCCCATCGGGCCAGACAATCTCGGCCTCGATCGCTGAGCGCGCCATCGCGGCAGTGCGCGTTGGCGGCTCTGACGGATGGCCGACGAAGGCGCGGCCCAGCATCAGGCCCTCGCTGGCGCTGCGCTGGCGCTGCGTGCGGATGCGCATCTGCGGGTGTGCATCCAGCCACTGGCGGCGGCTCGCCTCGTCCCAGAAGCCGAGGAAGGTTTTCGCGGGCGGCATCTCCAGCCGGGCGATGCGCGCACCGGCCAGCCTTGCCAGCTCGCGCAGGCCCTTCGGGGTGCCGATGAGCGCGTGCAGCCGTGGGCTGTACTGGATCAGGGCGCGCCGGCCGGCCTCATCCGCCGGCCACACGGGCGGCAGGTCCTCGCCCGCGCCCAGGTGCGGCAGCAGCGCGGCCGGGATGCGCTGCGGGTCGGCCAGCGTGGAGAGCACCTCCGCGCCGGGCGTCCAGGGGCCGATGGCTCGGCTGATGGCGCGCTCGGTCCCGGTGGCGGCCAGCGGCAGCAGGTCGGCGCGCTCAGTCATGACGCGCCTCCGTGGTGATCGTCACGGCAGTGATGGCGGCGATCTCGCCTTGCCCCACGGACACATCCGCCGTCGGCTGCGTCAGGATCACATCGCGCACACCGTCGCCCATGAGCGCAGCGGTGATCTGCGCGCGCGTCAGATCCACGCGGAAGCGCATCTGCGCGGCCAGCGCCATGAGCCGTGCGCGCGCCTGAGCCGCCAGCAGCGCGCCGTCCGGCCCTGGCGGGTGGATCAGCGTGGCAGTCACCGTCACCGGCTTGACGGTGGCGGTCGTCACGTCCACCTCCACCGACAGCGGGCGCACGTCCTCCGCGAGCAGCGCGGCGGCCACCTGCGCGACGATGGCGTCCGCTGCCGTCGCCGCGCGCCAGCGCATGGGCGTGGCTGCGTCGTGCTGCGGGTGGCGGCCAAAGAGCGCCTCGCCGATGGCGGCCTGCTCGGCGGTCACGGCATGCAGCGGGGCCGCCACGCGCGCAAGCACAGCGATCTTGGCGCGCCCCGGCCGATCCGCCCACACGTCCACCTGACGGATGTCGGTCGAGACCGACAGCGCGCGCAGCATCCAACTCTGGCGGCTGCCAGCCGCCGACAGCGCGTGGTAGCCGATGAGCACGCGGCGGCGGAACCGCTCATCATCCTCGCCCGGCAGGCGGGCAAGGTCGTAGCGGGCGGCCAGGTTGTCGAGGTCGGCGCCGGTGGCCCACGGCAGCATCACGGCCTTGGTTGCGTCGTTGACCCGCTGGCGCAGCACCGTCTCGCGCCACGCGGCCACCTCTAGCAACTTGACCAGCGGCTCGGACTCCAGCGCCAGCACGGGCGCCAGTTCCGGCGCGCGCGCCGTTAGGTCGGCCTTGAGCGCGGACAGGATGGCCTCGAAGTCCAGCGTCTCGACGACGGCAGGCGCGGGCAGGCGCGACAGGTCGATCACTGACATGCCGGCGCCTCCCCGCCCGTCGGGCCGTCGCTTGTGCTATCGCCGCGGCGCACGCCAGTGTGCCGATGCTTGCGCAAGCTCACGCCTCCGGCATACACATCGCCGGTGACCAATAAGTCCCCCTCGATGCGCACCACGCACGAGGCGTGCAGGATCAGCCGGTGCGTGTCGCGCTCGTAGCGAATGTAGCCGCCATCGTCCCAGGCCAGAAGCGTGTGCTCCGGCTTGTCTGACGGCGCGGCAAAGCCAGGCCGCTGCTGCTGAAAAACCGCCGGCAGCGCCACCGCCTGCGCCATGTCGCCCGATGGCGCCAGCACCAGGCACTGCTCGCCGATGGCGGGCGCCTGCCACACGCGCAGATGGCCGGCCGCCCATGTCGCCCACGGCAGCCAGCCGGTGCGCACGGACGTCTCGCCTTCGCCCGCGATGCGCACGCGCGCGCGGCAGCGCTGCGCGTCGAAGTCGGTCACGGTGCCAAGCCGCACCGCGCCGCCGCGGCCCCAGTCGGCGGCCTCCAGCGTGAGGGTGTCAGGCGTGATAGTCATGGCAGCAGCTCGCCGATATCCTGCTCGCCCACGCTGGGCGCGTCGCCCTGAACACGTTCGTATTGGGGCTCGTGGGCCGCGCCGATCCACGGCGCCCAGCTCGAATACAGCGCCTCGTAGCGCTGGTGCAGCAGGCACGATGGCAGCGCCGCCGGATCGACGGGCGCAAGCTCGTAGCGCCGGCTGGCCTCGATCTCCCACAGGCCGATGCCGGGCTGATCCAGCCCCGCCTCGTCGCGGTAGATGAGGCGCGCATCGGTCACCAGCGGGTCGGCGGCCACCACCGCCAGCGCCACCTCGGCCATCGCCCAGCCCGCCTCGGCGGGCACCCGGCGCAGGTCAGCGAGCCGCGCCAGCACGTAGACGCGCAAGCGCAGCGTGGCCTCGCGGGCCTTGACATCAACGCCTTCGCAGGTGACGTAGATGCCGGGCAGCTTGATGCGCCACTCGCTGACCTTGCGTCCGGAGAGGTCTTCGGCGTGCACGGCCACCACGGCCGCGCCCGGCACGGCCGCGGCGATGCGGTCTTTGAGGGAGGCGAGGGCGGCGAGGATTGGCATCACGCGCCCCCCACACCGCCTGCGACGTGGCGGCGGATGATGTCCTCGATCTCGCTCTTGGCCTGCTCAGACAGCCCAAGGAATGGCCGCGCCGGGATGCTGACGCGCCGCCCGCGCCCGGCCCGGCCCCCGAACTGGTGAATGGCCGCGTGCGGCAGCTTGGTGCCGACCACGGCCTCGGTGTCGGTGACGCTGTACACCTGGATGCTGTTGCGCAGCTGGCCGGTGTCCAGCAGCGGCTTGGCGTCGGCAAAGCGCGCCAGCGTGCGTGCGCGGTTCTTGACGTAGCCCTTGGGCGAGTGCCGCCGCGCGCGCGAGACGATGCTGGCGGGCTTCAGGCGCGGCCATGCCTTGCCGTCAGGCGAGCGGCTCTCGTCGAACGCCTGCATGGCCGCCTCGCGCAGCACCTGCGCGGCCGCCGCCAGCGCCGGGCGCATGTTGGCGATGCGCCCCTGCAGCCCATCGATGGCGACCTTCAGCGCCCGGTCGTCGAGGGTGACGGTGATCATGGCCCCATCCCCGCCAGTGCAGCGTCCGTCATGACGCGCGGCGGCGCCCAGCCGATGCCAGCGCCCAGGCTCACCACAGGCGATCCGCCATCATCGAACGGCAGCGCCACCTGGCCTGCGGCAATCGCCTGCAGCTCGCGGATGGCGTCCTTGTAGGCGACATAGGCCGGGTGCTCCACCGGCACGTCGCGCCGCCACAGGTTGTAGCGCGCGATCACGGCCACCAGGCGCTTGAGCACCGGCGGGGCCGGATCAGGGATCGGCGCGGACGTTGCCTTGCGCACGTAGGCCAGCACCTCGTGCTCGGCGTCGTCGATCGCAGCCTGCACCGCGCCCGCATCCTCGCCAGCCGGAGCGTCGCGGTCGGCCAGACGCACGATGTCGTCCGAGCCGATGCGCGCTTCCAGCTCCGCTCTGGTGAGGATCGGCATGGCGCGTCACTCCTGCGTCTTGGCGCGCTTGCGCGGCTGCGACTCAGGCGCAGGCTGATCCAGCGCCTGCGCGGCTCCCGCCTCGATCAGCCAGGCGGCAGTAGCGTCGTCCACATCGACCACGACGCCGGGGACGAGCATCTGCCCGGCCAGAACCGCCTGCTGCAGGATCAGCACACGCATGACGGCTCCCATCAGTTGCTGGTGAAGACCTTGACCAGCGCGGCCGGCTGGTGGCACAGCGGCAGGCTGTTGCTCTGCGTGTGCAGCACGTAGCCGCGGTCGCCTTCCTGCGGCCAGGTCTTGGCGTAGAACGGCAACGCCACGGTGTTGACGGTCTCGTTGAAGTCCGCCGGGGCGAAGTAGGTGGCGAAC
The DNA here is from genome assembly GCF_007556685.1 of Tepidimonas charontis. Classification (GTDB taxonomy): domain Bacteria; phylum Pseudomonadota; class Gammaproteobacteria; order Burkholderiales; family Burkholderiaceae_C; genus Tepidimonas; species Tepidimonas charontis. The sequence goes on from NZ_VJON01000015.1 coordinate 51,591, forward strand.
GTGTCGGTCGTGCCAACAGGGATCGCATGGCCTTCGTTGGCGGCGATGAAGCGCTGGCCGTTGACGCTGGCGCGGTACTGCTCGAACACCACGCCGAAGACCTCGATCTCGTTGAAAGAGGACTGCATGAACGCGCGGGCGCTGGGGGTGTTCTTGATGTAGTCCACCACGGCCGGATGCGCCACCAGCTTGTGCCAGAACTCGGGCGAGACGAACACGCGCACGCCGGTCATCGTGTCGCCCATGAGGTTGTCTTCAATCTGGTTGACAACGGCCTCACACTTGGCGCGAATGTTCGTGGTGCTGGTGCCGAGCGTGAAATCGACGCTGGCTTGCGTCACTCCAAAGTGCTGATAGAGGTCGTAGAGCACGGTCCCGGCGCCATCCGTCACCACGCCCTTGATGGCGCTGAAGCGCTTCCACTCAAGCGTCTGGTCGTGCTTGGCGCGCATGCGCTGCAGCTTCAGCGCGATACCGTCGTTCACGGAAGACATGCCGGCGTCCTGTCCGAACGCGCGGATGCCCATCACGTCAGACGGGTGCAGGAAGTCCTCGTGCACCGTCTGCTTGATGCGGAAGGACAGCGTGCGGCGGGTGGAGGCGCCCGCCTTGGTGCCTTCGCCGCCCCACTCGTGATCGGGCAGCAGTGCCAGACCTGAGGACTGCTCTTCGATCACCACGTCGCGCGTAGCCAGCGGGCGGCTGCTGAAGATGCCCAGTTCGCCGATGCGGCCCCAGCGGCGCGGGATTTTGTTGATGGCAGCGGTCAGCTCGCCGACGGTGAAATCATTGATGTTCATGTTGCCCTCCAGGTCAGACAGTCTTGCGGGCCAGGATGCCCAGCGCTTTCAGTTGCGCCACCGCCGCATCCTTTTGCGCGTTGGTGGGGCTGCCGGCGAAAACGAGGTTGTCGCGGTCCACCACGATGGCGTGGCGCGCGATGATCACGCCGGGCTTGTCGCCGCTGGTGGCATCCACGGCGTCGAAGGCGATGCCAACGGCGTTTTGCGTGCCGTCGGAGGCGGCTGGGTTGAAGGCGGCGATCTTGCCGCTGGCCGTGATGCGGCCAACCACCTGGCCCGGCACCAGCGTCTGGCCGGAGGCCACAGTCACATCTTCGCGGCTGTAGCCGTGCGGGGCTTCGTACTTCAGGAAGTCACCGATGGTCTTGGTCATGGTCGGCATGGCGATGCTCCTATCAGATGTTGTTCACGGTCTGCGCGCTGGCGCTGACGCGATCCACAGCGGCCAGCAGCGCCTTGAGGCGGTCTTGCGGCTCATCCTGGACCGTCGAGGCGGCGCGGCTGAGCGCCTGCGACGAAAACAGCGCCGGGTTGGCCTGCGGCCGCTTGGCCACCGCCCGCAGGTCGGCGGCGAACGCGGCGAAGGCCGCGTCGCTCATCTCCAGGTATGGCTTGATCGCGTCGCCTTGCGGCGCGTCGCGGCCCACCTCTTCAAACAGGGCCGAGAGGCTTTCGACGCGGCGCTCCGTGCGCGCGCGCTCCAGCTCGGCCTGCAGGTTCTTGACCTGCTCTTGCAGCCCTGCAATCAGGGCTTCGTCTTCGGCAGTGCGAGACATGGTGGCTTGCTCCTTTGCTGGGCTGGGTTGAGAAACGGGGTCGAAGGCAAAGCGCAGCGCCGCGGCCGACGTGGCCGGGTCCGCGCCAACCGGCACGAAAGACACTTCACGGATGTGCGGCTGCTCGAAGACGCCCGAGACGCGCACTTCGCGGCCGTTGACCACGAGCGGCTCGGTGACCTCGCGGAAGTTGGCATTCATGCCCACCGACATCTGCAGCGGGAAGTCGGCCTGCAAGAGCGCCGCGATCTGCCGGCCGGCGTCGGTGGCCGAGAGCACCTCGCCTTCGATGCGCAGGCCCTGAGCGCCGTCAGGCTGGCGGAAGCGATAGATGCGCCCCTTGCCCGCGATGGCGCCGACGCTGGCCTGGTGATCGACCAGCACCGGCAGCTCCTCGCCGTCGGCGTTCTTCAGGCCAGCGAGGTCGATCACCACGTCGCCGTGCCAGCCGTAGGCCGGCACCACGCCGCCGGAGTAGGCCACGCCCTCGAAGCGCAGCGGGCCGTCCTCGGTCGGCTTTTCGGCGGGCCGGACGGCAAACGTCAGGGTGTGCAGGCGTTGGTATGCATCCATGCTCGCCGATGGTGGCGAGCGGGTGCCGGTTTGTCGGCGTGAACGGGTTCGTCGGCAGCGATCGCGTCGCGGCGCATCTGGCTTGCTGCCGCAGCTCAGCGCAATGCGTAGTCGCGCCCGTCTTGCAGCTGTCAAGGCAAAGTAGAAATGTCCGCCCTCTGAGCAAGTTAGAAATGTCCGGTTTGACGCCGAAGGTATGTCCTCATGGGCTGGCCCATGGGCCAGCCCATGAGGGCGGAGCGCTGAAGAGACGACGCCAGGGGTGCTCAGGGCCGGGACACCATGGCTGTTTGACTTGGCGCGCTTTGAGGATGTCATCCACCCGCGCATTGAGCGTCTTGTCATCGACGGCGCTGGGGGTGGCTGGAGCAGGATCG